>JAUSEX010000054.1 GCA_030649895.1 Candidatus Omnitrophota bacterium | reverse complement strand
CCAGGCCCGGCAGATGGATATCCGGCGCGCTCCTTGGGATTCTAACGTTATTGATCCGGAGCCTTTCAGGATACGTGGAAGGTGTTATGTTCAGCATACTTTTAGTAAATGCCTTTACTCCTCTTATTGATACAATTGTGCTGAAGATAAGGTATAAGAAAAAATGAAGGCATTGAAAATAATAATATTTGTAATAATAATGGGAACTGTATCAAGCGCATTGCTTGTGGGCATGAATTCTTTTACAGAGCCCATGATCTCTAAAAATGAAGAATTAAAATTGAAATCCGCAGTGCTTGATACATTAGAAATACCTTATGACAAACTTACCGCATTAAATATTTTCAAAGACAAGGTCAAGGTATTAACCGCAGATAAAGACAAGTTTTTTATTTCAAACGACGGCACAGCGGCTTTTGAATTTTACGGGCCCGGGTTATGGGGCCCCATATCTGGCGTGGCAAGTATTAATTCAGACCTGAGCACCATAAAAACAATAAAAATACTGCATCAGGAGGAAACTCCAGGGTTGGGTTCCAGGATTAGCGAGCATGGTTTTTTAAAACAATTCCGAGGCAAGGCCTTTATGCCAAGATTAATATTTATGCCTGAAGGCAAGGCCAGCGCCAATAACGAAGTGGATGCTATTACAGGAGCAACAGGTTCAAGCAAGGCTTTGGAAAGATTATTGAACGGGGTATTACAAAAGAACGCAGGATTATTAAAGGAACAACTAAATAAGTGAAGTCATAAGGTTCTCGACTGAGCTTATATACAAAGTTACAATGTCCGCTCGAACAATATTCTTCGAGCGAGCGAAGCGAGTCGAGAAGAAAGCTATTATGTCTCCGAAAAAGACAGTAAAAAGAAGTTTCAAGCACGCAAAATGGTTCAAGGCTTTTACAGCAGGCCTGTGGCAGGATCATCCTACATTCTGCATGGTTCTTGGGATATGCTCTATGCTTGCCGTAACAAACCGCATGAATAATGCCATTGCCATGGGCTTGGGAGTAACATTTTGCACTGCTTTCAGTTCCCTATTCATCTCTATTTTTAGAAATGTAATACCATCCAGAGTGCGCATGTTAGCGTACATGGTTATAATCGCTACGTTTGTAATTTGCGTAGATAGATTTCTAAAAGCGTATTTTCCGCCTATTAGCGAGGAGCTGGGGCCGTACGTGGGACTCATTATCACAAACTGCATTCTCATGGGAAGGGCAGAGGCTTACGCTATTAAAAACGGGCCGCTTCTTTCTACGCTTGATGGCTTGGGCTGCGGTATAGGTTATACTTTTATGCTTATATTAATGGCGCTGGTAAGAGAAACAATCGGTTTTGGTACGCTTCTTGGTTACAGAGTGATGCCTGGATCCTGGGTAAACTGGGTAGTAATGACTATTGCGCCAGGAGCGTTTTTTCTTTTAGGGGTTTATTTGTGGATCTTCAGGACGATTGCTAAAAAGACAGAGGCTTAAAAATGAATACGACTAATCCGCTAGTTCTTCTGGTAGCCACGATATTTACGCATAATATAGCGCTTGTGTATATATTGGGGATGTGCCCTTTTATAGTTATTTCAAAGAATTTTAAAACAGCCTTGGGCATGGGTGCGGCTATTATATTCGTGGTGACGTTAACCGCTATTATCAACTGGCCCATATACTGGCTGATCCTTGTACCTGCTCACGCTGAAATAGTCTCATACCTGATTTTTATTGTCGTAATTGCTGCGACAGTGCAACTATTGGAGATGCTTATTGAAAAATTCTTCCCTCCGCTTCAGTCTTCGTTCGGGATATTTCTTCCGCTTATTACTGTAAATTGCATTGTTTTAGCTGTGCTGCTTTTCATGGTATTGAGAAAATATGATTTTGTTCAGACAGTATTTTATTCTGTAGGGACTAGCGCAGGCTGGGCGCTTGCTATTATAATTATGGCAGCTATAAAAGAAAAAATGATGCTTGTCTCCGATATACCAAAAGGCCTCAGAGGAGCTGGCATTACAATGATTATCGCAGGGCTCTTGGCCTTTGCCTTCATGGGCTTTGCGGGGATGATTACTTTACAGTAAGGATATTGCAGGCGAAAGCCCGCAGTAATATATAGGTATTATGCCGATATTAATAATGAACATAATTCTGTTGGTGATTGCCGTGCTTCTGGTGATAGCAGAGAAGTTCTTGGTTACCTATGGAGAATGCAAGATTACAATTAATAAGGAAAAGATCCTGACTGTTAACGGAGGCGATAATCTACTGAGCTATTTTGCTCAGAACAAGATCTTTGTCCCGTCAGCCTGCGGAGGCAAGGCAACTTGCGGATATTGCAAGGTAGAGATTTTGAGCGGAGGCGGAAGTATACTTCCAACAGAAGAAGTTTTTATTTCCCGTAAGGACAGACTGAAAGGCGTCAGGCTTGCCTGCCAGGTTAAGGTAAAGAACGATATAGAGGTCTTGATTTCTCCTGAACTTTTGTCTGCCCAGGAATATAAGGCGGTAGTAGTCAAAATATTAGAACTTACCTCAGACATAAAGCATGTTTTTTTGAAACTAGAAGAACCTACCAGTATAAGCTTCAAGTCAGGCCAGTACGTGCAGTTTAAGATACCTGAAACAGATGAGTTCCGGGCATATTCTATCGCGTCCAAGCCTTCGCAGAATAATATAATAGAATTGATTGTGCGTTTAGTGCCTAACGGCATGTGTTCTTCGTATATACATGAAGTGCTGGATATAAATGACAAGATCGCACTTACAGGGCCTTTTGGGGATTTCTATCTAAGAGAGGATAATGACAGGGATATAGTATGCATTGGCGGCGGCTGTGGCATGGCGCCGATACGCTCCATACTGCTTCATCTGAAGGAAAAAAATATGCCGAGAAAGGTTACTTATTTCTTCGGGGCTCGCAGCAAAAAAGACCTTTTTTTCACGGAAGAGCTTTTCAAGCTTTCAAGAGAGTTTCCTAATTTCAAATATATCCCGGCGCTTTCTGAGCCGAAACCTCAGGATAACTGGAAGGGCGAGACAGGGCTGATTACCCAGGCTGTGGAGAGGACAATAATTGGAAACGGGTACACAGAGGCGTATCTTTGCGGCCCGCCGCCTATGATAGACGCTTCCATAGCCGTGCTTACCAAGAAGGGCATAGAAGATATATATATATATTATGATAAATTTTAAGCGTTTCGCAATCTGGGTAAAGGCAACCCGCGCGCCGTTTTTGACAGCTACTTTAATGCCTGTGTTACTTGGCGCGGCAATAAGCTGGTCAGAAACCGGCAGGTTTGACTTTCTGATTTTTTTCATGGTGCTTGTCGGCATAAGCTTGTTGCATCTTGCAACTAACATGTGTAATGATTATTTTGACCATGTCACAAAAAACGACTGGCTGAATAAAAACCCGACGCCTTTCAGCGGAGGCAGCAGGGTGATACAGGAAGGCGCGATATCGCCTAAAAGGATCCTAGCGTTCAGCCTTGTTTTTTTTAGCGCAGGGTCACTGATAGGGCTATGGCTTAATCACAGGATGGCTACGAATGTAATATTGTTTCTAGGGATCACAGGCGTGTTGCTCGGATTTTTTTATACAGCGCTTCCTTTAAAGATCGGATACAGGGGGCTTGGCGAGATAGTCGTGGGTTTTTGTTTTGGCCCGCTCGTCGTAGTAGGGTCTTATTACTCTCAAGCCATGAAATTTTCCTGGACAGCGTTCTGGGCGTCCATACCTGTCGGCATTCTGGTGGCCTTGATACTTTTTATAAATGAATTCCCGGACTATGAGGCTGATAAAGCTGTTAGTAAAAACACGTTTGTAGTGCTGCTTGGGAAGGAAAAGGCTATTACGCTTTTTAATATATTTCTATGGCTGATATATATTATTATTGCTGCATGCGTTATCTTCAGGATATTGCCCTGGGCAATACTTATAACTTTTTTAACTATACCGGCTGCCTTCAGGATCACGGAAGTCTCCAGAAAGAATTTTGATAAGGTAAATGAGCTGTTGCCTGCAAATGCAGGCACCATAGGATTGCATATCATGGTGAGTTTTCTAATGAGCGTTTCTTTTCTGCTGAAAGCGTTTTTTTGAAAAGGTTCTCGACTCACTTCGTTCGCTCGAACAATATTCTTCGAGCGGACGAAGTTACTGTACATTCAAACCCAGTCAAGAAGTCTAAGCGAATAGTATTATTAAAGAAGGTGGAATAATATGCTTTTAAAAGAAATCTATAAGCCGGTTGAGAAAGAGTTG
Organism: Candidatus Omnitrophota bacterium; assembly: GCA_030649895.1. Classification (GTDB taxonomy): domain Bacteria; phylum Omnitrophota; class Gorgyraeia; order Gorgyraeales; family Gorgyraeaceae; genus UBA10183. Next base: position 9,273 of record JAUSEX010000054.1, on the reverse strand, counting down.
ATCCAGATCGAAGATCTTTTAAGGGATAGCCTGGAGAGGTCAAGGAGAAAGTCTATTCTGAATATAAATAATTACGTGCTTGTTTCTCCGGGCAAGCGGCTCAGGCCTGCGCTGGTAGCTTTGTCCAGCAAGGCGGTTTCAGCTGTGCAGGTTCCCGGGATAGAAAAGCAGCTCGTAAAAATCGCTACGAGCATCGAGCTGATACATATGGCGTCCTTGATCCATGATGATGTTATTGACCACGCCAATCTCAGACATAATAAGCCCACGATCAATACAAAATTCGGAGAGGATATCTCTATTGCGCTAGGCGATTACCTTTATTCCATAGCGTTCCAGCTTATTTCCCGCTGTGGAAATTTAAATATACTGGACTGTATCAGCTCTGCCGCTAAAGAGATGTGCGAGGGGGAACTGGTCCAGGTGTGCGAAAGGGATAATATATCCCTTCTAAAGAAAAGATATTTATTGATCATAAAGAAAAAGACAGCTACTCTTTTTGCAGCGTCCTGCGAAGCAGGCGCGATCGCGTCAGGCTGTCCTGAGGAGATGAGAGCATCTTTAAGAAGGTACGGGCTTAATTTTGGCATAGCGTTTCAGATTATAGACGACTGCATGGACCTGATAGGCAAAGATAGCGAGCTTGGAAAGCTTGCAGGCGCTGATTTCAATATGGGAGAGTTGACCTTGCCGGCCCTGAACCTTTTATCCTGCTCCAGGGATAAGAAGAAGGTCATGAGCCTTCTTGGGCGGCAGAATAGGGAATCGTTCCAGGAGATAAGAAAGAGGTTTATTGATTCGCGGGCCTTTCTAAAGACAAGAGAAGACGCGAGCTCGTACCTCCAGAGGTCTAAGAAATGCCTTGCAGGCCTGGATGAATCCTGTTTTAAACAGAGCCTGACTTTTCTAGCGGATTACATGGAAAACCGGATAATCTATGATAAAAGTTGACGATGCTTTAAAGATTATACTTGGAGCGGTAAAACATATTGAATCAGAAAATACCCCGCTTATAAAAAGTCTAGGCAGGGTCTTGTCAAAAGATATCTACGCAGGCTCTGATATACCCGGTTTTGATAACTCAGCCATGGACGGTTACGCTGTCTATTTTTCCGACACGATAGGCGCTTCAAAGGTAAAACCAAAAACCCTGGAGGTTATTTGCGATATAAAAGCAGGGGATAGCCCAAAGGTATCCTTAAAAGAAAATCAGGCTGCCAGGATAATGACAGGCGCGATTATTCCAAAAGGGGCTGATAGCGTAATAATGGTTGAGGATACTGAGAGAGGCTCAAGGCTCAAGGCTCAAGGCTCAAGGGAAAAGCAAGAGTATGTTAAGATATTCAAAGAAGTAAAGCGCGGAGATAATATAAGGAAAAAGGGAGAGGATATAAAAAAAGGGGAACTGGTAATACCTTGTGGCAAAGAGCTTAACTCGGCGCATATCGGCATACTGGCTAGCCTGGGCGCGAGCGGGATAAATGTATACAAAAGACCCAGGGTTGCCATACTTGCCACCGGAGACGAAGTAATAGAGATAGATAAAGAGCTGACGCCGGGTAAACTCAGGAATTCAAATACATATACGCTTTACAGCCAGGTTCTTAAATGCGGCGCTATACCAAAGAATCTCGGGATAGCGAAGGATAAACCTGAGCAGCTTGAGAAAAAAATAAAAGAAGGCCTTGACTGCGATATTATTATTACATCAGGAGGCGTTTCAGTAGGCGATTATGATCTGGTAAAATATATATTAGCTAAAATGGGGACTGATATAAAATTCTGGCAGGTAGCTATGAGGCCTGGCAAACCTCTTGTCTTCGGCGTAATAAAAGGAAAGCCGGTACTGGGCCTTCCTGGCAACCCAGTCTCCAGCATGATAAGCTTTGAAGTTTTTGTCAGGCCCGCGATTCTAAGGATGATGGGCCAGATACATGAAGAAAGAAGAGATATAGACGCGGTGTTGGAGGAAGATATTGTTAAGAAAAAAGGGTTAAGATGTTATTTAAGGGCTCATACATATTGGAAGGACGGGGTTTATCTGACCAGGACCACAGGGCCTCAGGGTTCGGCGATTTTAAAATCAATGGCCGACGCAAATAGTATTATAATAGTACCTGAAGAGGAAGAAAAAATAGAAAAAGGCGTAAGAGTAACCGTCAGGTTTTTGGACTGATGTTTAACAGTGATATAAATATTTTTCGAACGGTCGTGAGAGCGAGCCATGGGAGCGGGATTGAGAAGTTCTCACAATGGTTCTCTACTGAACTTGCATGTATGGTCAGTATGTCCGCTCGAACAATATGAATAGGTGAATATGAAAAAGTTGTTAATCGCTATTTTGGTTTTAACGTGTATTTTTTCTTACGCGCAAAATAGTTTTGCAGCTACAGACGAGGAGATACAGGCGTTGAAGCAGCAGGTTCAGCAGCTTATGCAGCGTATTGAAAAGCTGGAATCTGAACAGGCTAGGGCTAAAGAAGAGCTTGTTAAGACAAAAGAATCTGGCTCTTTAGGAGCGGCTCTGAAAGTGGATCTTTCGAATTCACTGTCAAAGCTTAAAATAAAAGGCAGGTTCGCAACTGGGTATTATAAGTCAGGTAGCGCCGGCTCGTTTTCTTCAGGGTCTTTTGAAATGCCGGACGCGAAAATTCAATTTAGTTATCAGCCGGATGAAATAAATACGGTTGTCTTGAGATTTAAACTGGATAATGGCGCAACAGGCGTATCCGCAACAAGCCCATTGTTAGATTATTTTTATCTCTCGTCCAGGGATTTTATACCATCTTTAAAAGACACGCCGTTTAGTCTTTCCGGCAGGATTGGCAGGTTTAAACTTGGTTTTGGAGAAGAGACATGGTCTAATAATATAGTAGATGGAGCTTTGCCTTCTACTTCTGCGGCCAATACCACTGTCAACGACGAAGGACTGGAATTAGCTGGTAAAATAAAATTAGACAAAATAGGATTAAATTCTTTAGGCTGGGTTACATCTGTGAGCGATGGCAATAATACTGCAGGTTCTGATTCAGGCCAGGGCAAGGCTTTTATGGGGAAATTGTACTATACGCCGATTGATCCGCTATATCTATCTGCCAGCTATTATGATTCAGGCAGATTGAAATCTTCCGACTCAGAGATATCCATAGCAGGGTTAAGAACCAGGCCTGCTGGCGCGACTGACTGGCAGAGAAATATATGGGAATTCGACACAAGATATGATTTTAAAAAAGGCAAAGCTCCGCTGGACCCGCTTGTTTATTCCGACAGCAAGGCTATTATAAGGCTTTCGTACGGAGGATTTCATGATATTACGAGCACCGCAGGCTCAGCTGAAAGAGCAGGGGATTTTGCTTTTATCGAGGGCATGTATAATTTAACCAGGAAGGTTTATGCGGCTGGTAGATATAGCTATGTGGATCTGAAAGACGAGGTAACAGCAAGCTTGAATAGCGTCACTGCGAATAGATATGACCGTTATTCGCTTGGCATGGGATATAGATGGAGCGATAATACGCTTTTGAAACTTGGCTATGATTGGAATAAGGAAACAGGCTCTTCTACGCAAGAGGCCAGTAACGACCAGTTAACAGCTATCGTGACAACCCAGTTTTAAATGCGCAGGATCCGATGCTGATTATTGATGAAAAATGCCAGGGAAAAAGAAGAAAATAAGGATTTTTATCAGACAACGCGGTTTGACCTGATCTTTATAGTATTGATTTTATTTTTTTCCGTTGTTTCTTTTTGGGTTATTCATAAACGTTTTCAGCCTTCTTCCGGGCAGAGCGCGGTCTATATATATCAAAAAGACAAGCTTCTGGAAGATAGTGGATTGGATAAGGATAAAATAATCGCTATCCTTGACGGCAGGATGCAGTTTGAGCTTAAAGACGGAAGGGTGAGAGTTATAAGTACTGATTGCCCTCATCATATATGTAAAAATATGGGCTGGATAAAGTATAACGGAGAAACTATAGTGTGCGTGCCTAATCAAGTATTGATTGAGATCAAATCAGAGGGCCCTGCGATTATAGACGCGGTAGCTTATTAAGATGAAAGAAAATCAGATAACAGATAATAATATATATAAAGTTGCGCTTTTAGTATCTCTCGCCTGCGTCCTGCAGATAGCGGAATCTCTCATACCTCACCCTGTCCCGGGGTTAAGGCTTGGCCTGGCAAATATAATCACGCTGGTGGCGCTGGTAAATCTGGGTTTCGGCTATAGCCTTGAAATAACAGTGCTTCGCACTGTATTGAGCTCTTTTATAATGGGCACTTTTATGTCGCCCGGGTTTATCCTGAGTTTTGCAGCAGGGGTTATGAGCACGCTTACCATGGGATTTTTATACTGGTTGACGCGCACCACGAAACAGCGTTTGTTCAGCATAGTGGGGATCAGCGTTGCAGGCGCGCTTGTGCATAATATCGTCCAGCTGGGACTTGCATATCTGATACTGGTAAAGCACGCCGGGATATTTATATTTTTACCCTGGCTATCCATAGGGGCGGTTTTTATAGGATGGTTTACAGGCGCAGTCTCCAGCAGGATCTGCCTGAAACTGAAAGAAACAGAAGACTGCAGGGTAGCGCCTAAGGTTAGAAGGGAATATCAGGGATTAAAGCTGAATCATTATGTGGCAGGGAATTCTGTCATACATCAGATATTGCCGGAGATCAAGATAGCCGGAGTTATTATGCTTTCGCTTGCGGTGCTATTTTTTAATAGCCTGTGGTTTTATGCAGTTCTTTTTGTGTTTTTTGCCGCAGCAGCCATATCTACGACATCGTTTCAATATCTTTTTTCCAGCGCCAGGAGATGCTCTTCTTTGATATTCGTGTCATTTCTATTCCCGGTATTTTTTAATTCCGGAAAGCATGTCGTGTCTCATTTTGCATATTTTAATATTACAAGTGAGGGTCTGAATACAGGAATTATTTTTGCGCTGAGGCTAGTTTGTCTCATATGGGCCAGTTCTTTATTGGCCAGGACCACGTCGCCAGAAGACCTTGGCAGGGGATTATCCAGGATATTGTCGCCTTTAAAGCCTTTAGGGATTTCCGGAAAAAGGGTAGCGGCTATACTTTCTTTATCCTGGACAGCCATACCTATATTCTGGGAAATAGCCAGGGCTAGTATCCGGGAACTGGATCTAAAGAAGACAAAAGACCCTCGTAATTTAATTACATTTATGAGCGATATAATAGTAAATCTTTATTTGGAGACAAGCGAGCTTACAGATTTATGGAAAGGGTTTTATCCTGGAAAGCCTGTATTGCTTGGAAAGGAGGGTTCGGAAAATCTTGCCAGCAGTTAAAGTGCGTAAAAAGAGTTCTTTTAACCGATCGTCAATAAAAACAAAGGAGGTGGTGATGTTGAAATTCAGTATTTTGTTGTTAGCCCTGTGCGGGTTTTTGTTTTTTAGCACAGGAATGGTTTGGGCGGATGATATCTCAGACCTGAAGGAACAGGTAAAGGCTTTACAGGAAACAATAAACAATCAACAGAAAACCATAGAGGATTTGAATTCTAAGGTTCAAGCTGTTGAAACAAAGCAACAGGTTCAGGCTAGTGAAATAAAAAAGGTGCCTGAATTGGCCCAAAAGGTTGATGATTTAAAAGAGAGTTCAGCTGGGCAACTTGCCGAAGGCTTAAGCGTTGGCGGCCATGTGAAGTTGTATATGTTTGACCGGACACAGTCAAATCGTAACGATAGCCCTCAGCACACCAATCTGTCTTCAGGTGTAGGTACGCATGCGTTTGTTCTCTACATTACCAAACAGCTCACGGATACGCTTAAGATTGATACTGCAACTGATTTTGGCGTAAGCGCTAGCGCGACCCCGTCTGTCGGTTCAGATCTAACCAGAGCAACTACCGGCACATTAAGTACAACGCTTCGCAAATTAACTATGGAAGCGGCTCTTCCTGAAGGTTATGAATTAAAGGTGGGTATGTTCAACCCGATGTTTGTTGAAGAGTTTGCCAAAGAAACATTTTGGGATGAGCAGTATAATATGAGTGCTGGAATATGCTATCTGGAATCATGGCATGATTCAGGGATAAGCCTTTACAAGAACTTTGATTTTGATAAATATTCTCTACCGGTGTATCTTGAGCTCTTGAACGGTGGGTCGTCGCAGTATGTGGATAATAACGATGACAAGATGGCTCTGATTCATATCGCCCCGGAGTTTTTCCAAACCAAGTTAAGGGTTTTGAGTTCTTTAGCTTATGGGAAACATGGCGAGGGAGAAAATGGTAAAGCGCTATACACTTCCAACGGGCTTGAATGGAAGTATCAGAAGACCAGTCTCTCTGGCGAATATATTTACAAGAAATATAATCACGTAAACACGTTAGGCACTAAAAATGCTGATGGCAAGAAAGAAGGATATTATATAAAGGCTATGTATACGTTTAATCCTACATGGCGGGCGTTGGCCAAGTATAGCCATGCGGAACTTTATTATGCAACAGGGCGTACGGGCATGAGAAGCGACAACTACGATACCGCTGCTTTAGCGCTAAATTATTTTCTGACGCCAAGCTCTGATATAATTACCGAATATCAGCATATTGAAGGTGTTAGGTCAGATGGTTCAGAGACTTTCGATGCTGATCGTGTTACTATGGGCTGGAGGACAACGTTCTAAAGACTGGTAATAGTTCAGTTACCAGAAGTGCAAGTATTATTGTTCGAGCGAGTCCGCCATTATTGTAATGGCGGAGGAGTCGAGAACTTCTCGACTCTGCCTTATGGCCTCGCTCGAATAATATTAACCACTTATAGTAAAGACAAGGTTTAAAGTGAAGAAAATAAGACCAATAGTTATTATAATAATGGTGGTGTTCGCGGGGCTTTGGGTAATAAGGTCGTATAATGGCCGCAGGTTTCATGTGGAAAAAGAAACCCGCTTCATGATGGATACTTATGTTACCATATATGCAGTGGGGCCAAAGGCAGTTGCTTCGAAAGCAATGGAGCTCGCTTTAAACAGGATGCAGGAAATAGATATAAAGTTTAACTCGCTGAATCCCAAGAGCCCTGTTTATGCGTTTAATCATACAGGCGAGCCTATTTCTGATAATGAGATAATTAGCCTTGTTCAGACAGCGCTCGTGATAAGCGAAGAATCCGGAGGCGCTTTTGATATCAGCATAGCTCCGCTGGCAGAACTTTGGGGATTTTATAGTAAGGAATATTATCTTCCAAGACAAGAGGAGATAAAAGATTGCCTGGCTAATGTAGGATATCATTATTTATCGCTGGACAAGGGAAAACTTACCAAAGATAATATGGCTGTAAGGATTGATCTGGGCGGGGTAGCAAAAGGTTATGCGATTAACGAGGCAATAAAAGTCTTAAAATCTAATGGAGTGACTTCTGCGTTAATAGATGCAGGCGGTGATGTATATGGCCTTGGTAAAAGGGGTTCGAGATCATGGAAGGTAGGCATTAAGGATCCGCGCGGAGAAGGGACTCTTGGGTATGTAGAGGTGGAAGACCTGGCAGTAATGGGTTCTGGAGATTATGAAAGATTTTTTATTAAAGACGGCAAAAGGTATCATCATATATTTAATCCAAAGACAGGATATCCTACAGAAGGGGTTCAAAGCGTCATACTTATTTATAATGATCCTGTTCTTGCGCAAGCCTGGACAAAGATCCCTTTTATTATGGGACCGGAAAAAGGATTGGAAAGATTGGAAAAAATTCCTAATATGGATGTAATTATAATAACCGAATCCGGGGAAACATTATATTCTTCCGGATTAAAACATAGCCTTAATTTTATTAAATAGGCGGAAAACAATGGGAGGTAGTAGCATGTTTAGAAAGTGCGTTTTATTTTTAATTGTAGCTTTATGCATCTGGTTTAGTTTTTCAGGAGTTACTTATGCTGTTCGCCTTTTGACAAGAGAAGAGGGCTTAAAAAAGGTTTTTGGCGAAGGCGTAGAGATTGTCACTGAAACAAAGGAGCTTGCTGACCCGCAGTTATCAAAAATCAAAGAGAGGCTGGACGGAAGCTTTGTCTATTTTCAAAAAGGGTCGAAGTCAAAAGAGGTTGATGCTCAGACTAGTGTTGATTTTCATTTTGCTTTAAAAGACGGTAATAAAACCGGGGTGGCTATTTTTGATGAAGAACCTGGGAAATGGGGTCCGGTAGATTTTATCATAGCCTTAGACCTTAATGGCGCAGTGACCAGGGTGGAGGTATTAAATTATGAAGAGAAGAGAGGCCAGCCTATTGCCCGTCACAGCTACATGAGCCAGTATGAAGGCAAGACCAGCAAGTCTGCTCTTACTGTGGGAAAAGATATTACAGGCGTGAGCGGGGCTACGATTTCTTCGCGCTGCGCCACATTTGCCGTAAAAAAAGCCATTGTTTTGTATGAGGAACTTTACCTTAACAAATAAGAGATAAATATTCTTCGAGCGATCCGCCGTAGGCGTAGAGTCGAGAAGTTCTCGACTGGTATTACGCATAAGCCAGAATGTTCGCTCGAACAATACCATAAAAGGAGGCATGTAAATTATGGAAAAAATAAGGCTTTCAAAAGCGCCGATAAGCGCGAAATTATTGATGACGACTTTATTGTGCATTGTGGGGTTGATTTATCTCTCGCTTCTTCTTCATGTCTGGCAGGACACTGAAATGAAGCCGGCATTGATTGCAAAGGCGTACGGCTCAATGGAGTCTATGGAGCTGGCAGATCATACGCATAAATATCTTCCTTATTATGCGCTTTACCTTCTTGCTTTGCCCGCAGCGCTTTTTATGTTTACAGGCTATTCGGAAAAGATGAAAAGGATTTTCGCTGTTCTTCCGTTTCTAGTGATTATTGTAGATATAGGGGCAATGTGGCTGATTCCTTATGTTAATCAAGTTTTTTTCAGCTGGGTATTGACGTTTGCCGGGACTTTCTTGGCCCTGAATTTTCTTGCGCTTTATTTGCTGGATGTTTATGATATCTGGCTAGGGAAAGCAGATTAAGGGAGACATTAAAAAATTGCTCAAAGCCGGATAACCCCGCATGAAATATTAAGGCCTGCGCGCTCAAGTTCTTTTTGTTCAGGCCATCTGTATATCTTCCCCAGCTTCTGTATATCAGAAGCTGGGGTTTAGGGACTGGAAGACACATCATATACCCCTCTACTCTGAAAATCCATCTTTTTCCTCAAAAGCCATCGTAAATCCACAGGCGGAATCATAAGCACTTCCTTTCTGATATCAGGTATCTTCTCCTGAGCCAATTGCCATGGA
>JAUSEX010000053.1 GCA_030649895.1 Candidatus Omnitrophota bacterium | reverse complement strand
TCCATGGCAATTGGCTCAGGAGAAGATACCTGATATCAGAAAGGAAGTGCTTATGATTCCGCCTGTGGATTTACGATGGCTTTTGAGGAAAAAGATGGATTTTCAGAGTAGAGGGGTATATGATGTGTCTTCCAGTCCCTTAAAGAAAATCATAAGAAAAATATCCTACGCCGTCCGGATTCAAGGATTCTATTATTTTCTCCTGCTCTAAAAGGGCCTGAGAGTCATTTTCCATTAGAAAATTCCCTATACCTATGTAAACCTTGCCTTTGCCGCGATGCGCCAGAGCGGATTTCGTGACCTCTTTCGCGAGCTGGTTATTTTTTGTGTAATTCATAAGTATGACATAGTCTACTATCCCGTTTTCCAGCCATCCTGGCCAGTCCTGGAATGCGGCTGAAAAAGCAGTCTCAGTGGACGGGATCACGGCGCAGGAGATAAGCATGCCCGGGGATTTGTTTTTTATGGCCTTTGCCAGCTTCCCGACAAGTCCAGTAACCTGGTCCCTTTTCCAGTTATCCCACAAAAGGGAATTTTCATTGTCATAATTCATTTTCATCGGATCAAGCCCTGTTTTTTCCTTGAATCTATTGATATTTTCCCTGGCGTATCCGTATGTAAGGCCGAATTTATTAAAACTGGACCGCGGTATAAAAGGCACTGGATAAGGGTAGCGCACGTAATCGAGATGAGCGCCTGACAAGTCAGGATACCTGGTTATGATTTCATTTACTATAGACGCCACGTATTCTGCTACCCTGGGGTCGCCTGGCTCCAGAAAAAGCTGCTCATCCCTCAGATAATATTTATCCAGCTCGCTTATATCCTCCGTCCTCATAGGAGACCTGAGATACTGGTCTTTTGTCAGGACATCTTCTCCTAACCTTTCCACTATATCCACTTTTCTGGTCTTCCCAACGCTCAGCACATTTATCCACGCAAAAATCTTTATATTGCATCTTTTGGCCTCTTTTAAAATCACGTCGATTGTATCGCAGCCCGCTGACTTCAGCATCCCTTCATAACTCGCTTTATCATTCATTTCCGTATCATAATAAGATTTCCCGCTCCGGTAAAGCTGGAGATACACCTCATTAATTCTGGATTTTTTACAGAACCTTATTAATTCAAATGCTGCCTTTTTAGAATAGAGCACTTTCTTTTCGGAAAAGCACGTGACCCAGGTACCTTTTACAATATTAGCTTTATCTCTCGCATGAGCGGAGAAAGGCAGGATTGAAAGAATAATAAAGAATAAAAAAACTTTTTTTACAGGCGTCATTCCGCTCCCTCTATAACTACGATAAATTCACCGCGGGGCTCATTCTTGGTAAAATGCTCTATAGTTTCTGAAACCCTGGCCCGTATAGCCTCTTCGAAAACCTTTGTAACTTCACGGCAGATAGCTATATCCCTGTCTCCCATTATATCCAATATATCTTTTAATGTCTTTAGAATCCTATGCGGAGACTCGTAGAGCACAATGGTTCTTTTTTCCTGGCATAAAACTTTTAATTCATTGCGCCGCCTGCCGGGCTTCTGGGATAAAAATCCTTCAAATACAAAACTATCCGTAGGCATGCCTGATAAAACAAGGCCTGAGATAATAGCGCTTGGCCCTGGAACGATAGTAACCGGGATATTATTTTCGATTGCGAGCCGCACTATATTAAACCCTGGGTCGCTTATCCCCGGAGTGCCGCTATCTGAAACAAGCGCGATATCCTTTCCTTCTTTCAAAATTTTCAGAAGATATTCGCCTTTCTGGATTTTATTGTACTCAAAATAACTCGTAGTAGGCGTACTTATCCCGTAATGCGAAAGGAGTTTTTTCGTATGCCTCGTATCCTCGCACGCAATAAGGCTGACTGATTTCAGCGTTTCTATCGCCCTAAAAGTTATATCCTCAAGATTTCCTATAGGCGTTGCGACTATAAAAAGTTTTCCTGTCATATGCATTATATTATAGCACATTTTTGTGCCATATTATAATTTGATGGCACAGCTTGGATTTTTACTGTATAGCCTATAAAAAGCAATATCTTCTCAAGGGTAATAATGTTGCTAAATTCTCCATTCTCTATCTTAGAGATATGTTGCTGCGTAACATTAGCTCTTTGGGCTAACTGCTCTTGGTTGAGTTTATGTTTTATGCGATATTCTATAATCTTTTTTACAATCTTTAGTTTTTGTTCCTCAAGTCCATATAATTCTTTAAAATACGGGTCTTTTAACTTTTCCTTTAAATGATCATCAACTTTTTCTAATCTCATATCGCTCGCCCCTATGCTCTTGATTTAAAAATTCACTCCTTCTGTTCATAGCTATTAACAACTCTTTTACAGGAGCTCTGCTTGATGCTGTAACATAATAATAGCATGTAATTTTGCCTATATCTCTATCCATATATAGTATACAACTAAATAGTTGTATTGTCAAGAGAGCATATTTAGCCTCTACTATATATGACACATCTGGAGACAAAATTCTTTCAAATAAAATAAAAACCTACGAGGTGGCTGCAGGCCTCCTTGTAGGTTGTATTCAACTTGATGGGGGGGGTCGGACTCCCATCAAGTTTCCTATTCCACTGTAACACTTTTGGCTAAATTTCTGGGCTGGTCCACGTCGCAGCCGCGTTTGACTGCGATGTAATACGCCAGAAGCTGTAAAGGAACAACTGTAACAATCGGAGAAAAAACTTCGTCTATCTTGGGTATATATATTACTTCTTTTGTAAAATCTTCTATGCCTTTATCGCCTTGGGTGGCAATAGCGATTACTTTTCCTTTTCTGGCGCAGATCTCTTCTATGTTTGAGACCATTTTTTCATACACAAACGACTCGGGCGCAATGCAAACTACGGCCCTGTACTCGTCTATAAGCGCTATCGGGCCGTGCTTCATCTCTCCTGCGGCATAGCCTTCCGCAGGTATATAGGATATTTCTTTTAGCTTAAGCGCACCCTCGAGCGCTGTAGGGTAATTAAGGTTTCTTCCCAGGTACAAAAATGAGCCGAAGTTAAGATGCTTTGCGGCGATCTTTTGTATGCGATTCTTTTTAGCCAGAATACTTTCTATTATTCCCGGTATATTTTTAAGTCCTTTCAGGAAAGATTTTTTAAAATCGCTTTTTAACAAACCTTTTTTATCCGCTATATAAAAAGCCATTAGATATAAAGCCTCAAGCTGGGCTGTATACGCCTTTGTGGAGGCGACTCCTATCTCAGGGCCTGCGTAAGTATAAAATACGCCGTCTGATATCCTGGCTAAGCTCGAGCCAACAACATTGCATATCGATAGAATCCTGGCGCCCTTACTTTTCGCTTCTTTAACAGCAGCCAGGGTATCCGCTGTCTCGCCTGACTGGCTTATAGCTATTGCAAGCGTATTTTTATTTACAATAGGGTCCCTGTATCTGAATTCGGACGAGAAATCTATAGACACTGGTATCTTTGTAAATTTCTCAAGGATATATTTACCTACAAGGCCAGCGTGATACGCAGTGCCGCAGGCGATTATAATAATATGGGATACATCTTTTACATCGTTATCCGAGATATTTATGCCTTCCGGATTAAACTCATAACCATCTCCTATCCTGGAATATACGATCTGCTTTAAAACCTCTGGCTGCTCATGGATCTCCTTCAGCATAAAATGAGCAAATCCTGATTTTTGCGCAGAATCAAGGCTCCATTTTATGACATCTATCTTTTTATTCTTAGGATTTCCGGCTGAATCAAAAACCTCCACCTTGTCTTTTGTTAAGATGGCTATTTCACCGTCTTCAAGATAGACTACTTGTTTTGTATACTTCAATATCGCAGGCACGTCCGAAGCGATAAAATTTTCGCCTTCCCCTATTCCTACTATTAAAGGGCTTTCTTTTCTAGCAGCGATAATCCTGTCAGGCTCACTTTTAGATATCACGCCCAGCGCAAAAGACCCTTTAAGATCTCTGACAGTCTTTGACACCGCCTCTTTAAGACAGCTTTTATAATACTTCTCCACGAGATGGCTTATCACTTCCGTATCTGTCTGGGATTTGAATCTATGGCCTTCTTTTATGAGTTGTTTTTTGAGTTCGCTGAAATTTTCTATAATACCGTTATGGACCACGGCTATATCGCCCGAACAATCCTGATGCGGGTGGGCGTTGATATTAGTAGGGGCGCCATGAGTCGCCCATCTGTTATGCGAAATGCCTATATGGCTCCCTGAAACACCCTTACCTTTTAAGAAACCTTCCAGGTCTTTTATCTTGCCTTTGCATTTTTTTATAATGATCTTATCTCCGGGGATAACGGCTATCCCTACGGAATCATAGCCTCTATATTCCAGCCTCCTGAGGCCTTCTATTAAAATAGGCAACGCGTCTTTATTCCCGATATAGCCAACTATCCCGCACATAGGCACTCCTTTCGAACTATTATATATTACCTGCTCACTTGTGCCAATAGAAAAAATATGCTAAACTTATAAATAATGAAAACGAGCCTAAAATTAAACGCCAGCGCTTTCATACTCGGCCTTACTTCAATGATAGGCCAGATAATAATCATAAGAGAGCTTCTTGTCGTATTTTACGGCAATGAGCTCTCGTTAGGTATAATACTGGCGTGCTGGCTTTTCTGGGTTGCGTTCGGGAGCTTAATCATAGGCAGGCTGGCGGATTTCGTCTCTTCCAAAGAAAGATTTCTCTCTTATGTGCAACTTGCAATATCCATCATTATTCCGCTTAATATATTTTTCATACGGTTTATAAAATCCATATTAAAAATCCAGTCTGGGCAAATTATCGGGTTAACGCAAATGCTGGGCGTCTCTTTTGCGTCCCTATCCATAGTCTGCATATTGTTAGGCCTGAGTTTTATTCTAATAGCCAAGATAGCCGCAAAGGACAGCAATCTCCCTTCCAGGCAGGTAGCAAAGATTTATTTATTCGAAAGCCTCGGGGCTTCCGTCGGAGGGCTTTTGTATACCTTTCTCCTTATAAAAACATACACGTCTTTTCAAAACGCCCTTATCCTGGGAAACCTAAATTTAATAATATCAATACTGTTCAACAGAAATATCATTCAAATGGTTTATCTGGTAATATTTTCCACTACGGTGATATTTAACTGGCCAAAGCACCTGGATGGCTTTACGAGGTCGCTCCAATCCAGGCCTATGAAACTCATAGAAAATGTGGATTCCCTGTATGGCAACATCGCTGTAACAAAATTAGGAAACGATTACAGCTTTTACGAAAACGGCACGCTGATGTTTACCGGAGGGGATATCTCTACCAGCGAGGAATCAGTGCATTACGCAATGCTGGAACACCCGTCCCCTCTAAAAATACTCCTTATAGGAGGCGGCACAGGAGGCTCTATAGCCCAGATCTTAAAACATAAAATAGACAGGCTTGATTACGTGGAATTAGATCCTATGATAATAAGCCTTTCTCAAAAATATATGCCTCCGATAACAGACGACAGAGTAAATATGATACATATGGACGGAAGACTATTTGTAAAAGATGTCTCTAGCGCAAACAGCCTGAAAATACCCTACAAATACGACGTGGTAATACTTAACCTTCCAGACCCTTATACCGCAAGCCTGAACAGATTTTATTCTTTAGAATTTTTTCAGGAGGTAAAAAAAATACTTTCTTATAACGGCGTATTTTCATTCGGGCTCCTTTCTTCGGAAAATTATATAAGCCCCGAGCACGCTATTTACTTAAGCTGTATCTATAACACCCTTAAAAAAGAATTCTTTGATATAAAGCTCCTCCCGGGAAACACGGTGACATTCGTAGCTTCGAACGAACCGGGAATGCTTACGTATGACGTTAATACCATCATAAAAAGGCTTAAAGACAGGGCTATCAAAACTAAATTTGTAAGGGAATATTATATCCCTTTTAAATTAGACCCATTGAGAATCAAATATGTGGAAAGCACTATTGCTAAATTCAAAAACACGCAGATAAATACTGATTTTAAGCCAATAGGATACCTTTATCATGCGATATTATGGATAAGTTTTTTTGACGCTACGAGAAACCTTCTCCCTTATATTGACAATATAAATATAGGCATTTTTATTTTAATAGGTTTTGCATTTTTACTAATAGCCTTGCTGGCGCAAAAATTAACAAGGGCGTCATTAAAATTTCCCGTCTTGGTGTCTATAGGAACGACGGGCATGAGCCAGATATGTTTTCAGGTAATCATATTACTGGCATTCCAATTTATCTATGGCTACATGTACCACCAAATAGGCTTTATCCT
Organism: Candidatus Omnitrophota bacterium; assembly: GCA_030649895.1. Taxonomy (GTDB): domain Bacteria; phylum Omnitrophota; class Gorgyraeia; order Gorgyraeales; family Gorgyraeaceae; genus UBA10183. Next base: position 10,866 of record JAUSEX010000053.1, on the reverse strand, counting down.
TGCCTCGTTCATGATAGGCTTGACCCTTGGAAGCTTTTTGGCAACAAAGATTATGGAAAAAATAGAAGATGAAAAAGCTGTTTATATTAAAAGCCAGGCGTGGTCATGCCTCTACCCGCTAATACTTGCGATAATACTGCTTGGCATTTCAAAAATAAATCAGTTTAGGCCAGATATAGGAAACATGCTCCAGATAGCTTTTGCAATAATGCCTGTTATAAGCGGTTTTATAGGCGGGTTCCAGTTCTCTCTTGCAAATAAAATATGGCTTGGAGAATCAAAAAATGTTGGAAGAATCACAGGGCTTTTATACGGGGTTGATTTGCTTGGCTCATGCATAGGCGGGATAACTATAGGCGTGATATTAATACCATTGCTCGGAATTATTCAGACCTGCATATTGCTAAGCGTTATAAATATCTTTATTTTCATACTGCTTTCAAATTCCAAGCCTTGCTTTATTCAAAAAATGTGATATATTAGTTATAGAAGGTACACTAAACAAGGAGGCGCGGAATAGCGGTAAGCTTCTAGGTTTATAGCCTATACAAAAAGCCCTTAATTAAGGGCTTTTTGTATATCTAACAGTTAATTATTCGTTTTCTCCAAAGACCTCTGCGCTAAAAGTGTAGATTTCCGTAGATTTATCCTTCCATGCATCTTGTGAAAGACCTGCTTTTCTGCAGGTTTCCTGAAGGAAGGTATCTCTATCCCAGCCATATTCTGTGGCAACTTGTGGCAGAAGCAGTCCTGAATTAAAACCCTTCTTCATAACAAGGCCGTGCTTTCCAACTTCGATTTCGCTTATATCATTTATCTTCTTAAGAGGCGTAAGGACGGATATTTCTAGTTCTAACTTACCCAGCTCATCCTGGCCCACGGGATTAAACCTGTAATCATTCACTGCGGCTGATTTAGCGACATCCTTTATTGTTTCATAAAGCGGTTTTACAGCCTGTATATAACCAATGCATCCGCGAAGCTGGTTATTTTCTTTTATAGTCACAAACGCCCCGCAGTTTTCTTTCAGCCTTTCCTCTGTTACGTTTGGAAAAAACTGCCTTTTCCCAGTCACAGCTTCTATTATTGAGAACTTTGCGATTTCCAATAGTTTTGCTTTTTCTTCTTTACTTAAATATTCATCCTTCATTATCATATCCCCCTTTTTCTGTAAATCATCAGGAATATATACGACGATACTTGAATAACCTACTACCCTTGATTTATCTCCTGTAACATCGCCCGAATTTGCATATTTTATAATTTTTGCTTTTGCGTTATATCTATTGGCAAGCATAATCATTCCTAGAACAGCTATGGGTGCGTCTATTTCTGAATTATGGCTATTAATATCCTCTAACATCTTTTGCGCATCTAATCGCTCAATAGCGCTGGTAGAATTTGTATCTAATTTAACCGCCGTATCGTAAGGATAATAATGAGACAGGTCCACGCTTATAATTAAAAGAGTATCCTTGTCCATTACATCATAAAGCGCGTCGCTCAATATTGTTATATCCTCGGATTCAGGATTTCCCATAGCAATAGGAACAATCTTAAAATCCTTATCCTTATATATCCTTTGCAGGAACGGGATCTCAACTTCAATAGCGTGTTCTTTCTGATGCGCTTCTGGATAGAAAACAAAACGTTTATTTTTTTGAATTATTTTGTTCGCTAGCTCCTGGTCCACCCCTACCAATCCTAGAGGCGTTTCAAACGCGCCTTTATTATAAACAGACATACCGTCAAATCCAACATAATGACTCGGGGAAATTATTATGATTTTTTTAAAATTTGTGCCTTCCAGCTGCTTAAAGCTATGCGCCGCTATCTGGCCTGAATACTCATATCCAGCATGAGGCGCAATCAAGGCGATAATTTTTCCTTTAATATCATCCTTTTTTGCGTTTGCTAGAAAACCATCCACCTCTTTTGCGAGCACGTCTTTATCTGCCGGATAGAATGCGCCCTCCACAGCAGGTTTTCTAATATCTTCGGAATAAGACCTGGCGCATGAGCAAAGCAATAAAGCTATTAATAACGTGAATATTTTTTTCATATTTATCTATCCGGCTAGTTTTTTATAATATTTCGCTTCTTTATGAGATTTTTTGAATAAATCCAGCTTTTTAAGGCCTGGCAGGATGAAGACTGTAAATATCCCAAACCCGGCTATCTTTAAAAACTCGCTGCGCGTAATCTTTTTATCTAACATTCACCCTCCTTCTAACTTTGCGCCACGCGCGCAATGCGTGGCTCCGGATCAATCCCAGCGTCCTGGAATTTTTGTACTGCAGAACTTGCAATTGCCGCCTGTTATATGATTTTGCGTAACTGTATAACCTAACCTCTCTATAAGCAGCTTTTTACAAGCCGGGCAATAGGTATTATTGCCCTCATGCTCCGGGATATTGCCTATATAAACATAGTTAATGCCTTTTGACATTGCTATGTTTCTCGCAAGAATTAATGACTCTTCAGGCGTAGGCGCGAGATTCTTAAGATGGTACGTAGGCCAGAATTTTGAAAAATGCACCGGCACGTCAGGCCCGAGATTCTCCACCAACCAGTCGCTCATCCTAGAAATATCTTCTCTTGTATCATTATATGTAGGAACCACCAGATTAACCACCTCGAGCCAGATTCCTTTTTCCTTTATTAACTCTATAGCGTTCATAACAGGCCCTATATGGCCCCTTGTCACGTTTTCATAAAAATCCTCTGTGATGCCTTTAAAATCCACCTTAATGGCGTCTAAAAATCCGCATGCCTCTTCTAACGGTTTCTGGTTTATATAGCCTGCTGTCACCCATATATTCAAAATATTATTTTTACGCGCTGCGCTGGCTATATCAGCTGCGTATTCAAAAAATATAACCGGATCTGAATAAGTGCACGCGATAGTCCGGCATTTATTTTCTATCGCAGCCTGCACAACCTGTTCCGGAGACATATCCAGATTCACCGTATCTTCAGGGTTAGACTGTGATATCTCCCAGTTCTGGCAATAAAGACAGTGCAGATTACAGCCTGCGGTTGCCAATGAATAAGACGAGGTTCCAGGCAAAAAATGATAAAAAGGCTTTTTTTCAATCGGATCCACATGAACAGAGCATGGCTTGCCGTACACAAGCGTCTGGAGCTTGCCGCCTATATTCATACGGGCCCGGCATTTTCCCCTCTCTCCTTCTTTTAATTCACAGCTCACCGGGCACAGTAAGCATCTGACCTTTTTCATTCTTCTATCACCCTGTAATATTTCGCTTCTTTTGGATTCAGGCCTGCTTTTTTAACAGCTTCCTGCGCCGATGACTCCTGTAAATTGTTTAAATTGCCGTTTGTAATACCAGGCTTTTGCTTATTGGCTTTTATGATCGCAGAACCTATCATTATGAGGACTATAATAATAACTATATTAAAGATTATTTTTTTAAGCATATTTTTTCTTTATAAATAAAACCAGGGCTGCTGTAAACATTACTACGCATGTGAGATCCGCTAAAGTTAAATTTGTATTCCATAGATATGAATTATCCGCCCTGAAATGGGAAACAATGATCCTTATGACAGAATACAGCATAATATATAACAAAAACAAACCGCCTGCTAATTTTATCTTTTTCCTTAAACCCCACAATACTAAAAATCCGACAGAATCCAAAATAAGCTCGTAAATCTGCGTAGGATGGCTCCTCAGGCCGCAGAAAGGCCTTATAGAAATGCCGAAACAACACCCGTTTAAAAAACAACCGACCCTTCCTATCGCCTGGCCCAGGATTATAGACGGGGCTACCAAATCAGCTAAAACCCAGAAAGAGATCCTGCGGGCCTTTGAAAAAACAAGCCCTGTTATTACGCCTGCGAATATGCCTCCGTGTATCGAGAGCCCGCCTTGCCATATTTTAAACACAGATAAAGGGTTTTCTAAAAAATTTTCGAGATCGAAAAAAAAGATATAATAAAATCTTGCTCCTATCATAGAGCCTATTAATAGATAAAAGCTTAAATCATATACAAGATCCGGATTTATTTTTTTTCTTACAGCTTCAAGTTTGGCAATAACTACGCCGAATAAAAAAGCTATGGCGACCATCATGCCATAGCTATATATTATAAAAGGCCCTATTTTAGCTATTATAGGATACATATTAACCGTTTTAACCTATTTGTAAATCTGTTTTCCCTGTCCTCTGTTTTGCGAACTCCCATGAGTAATCGTAAAGATGCAGGCCTTTGCTGATGGCTATAATCTCGCCGTTATCCACTCCTATCTCTTCTGCCATATATTGTTTTACAAGTTCGAGCCCGCCTAGATTTGAAGGAAACCCTCCCCATAAATCCCAGGACCTGAAATACGGGAAAAAATGCAGCTTTCCATAACGGATCCTTGTGTCTATAAGCCTGAGACACGGCGGATCATTCAGTTTTATGTCAGAAGGCATGCCTATTTCTATCGTAGCCTGGTTAGTGCCATAGCCTTGGGTTTTATACATCTTTATAACTTCCTCCACCTGATTCACATTCAGAGGCATTTCTTTTATTATTTCTTTATTGTTAACGGTCTCCTTCAGCCTTATCTTCGCGTCCACCATTCTTTCGCCGTAAGTATAGTCTTCTGTCTCAGTTTTCTGGCCCGTTAAAAGATACGAGAGATACCCGTTTATATATTCCATGCTTGTAGGCGCGGGAATCCCGGCGCCCTCAGGCATTATAGGTATTATCTGATGGGCCGGATTTTTTATCCTTATGGTCACAAAATCAAATTCCAGCCTCTTCTGCCCTGCATAGCTCCCTCTTGTTATCGTATACACGTGTCCGGACTCTAAAATTTTTGAAAGGCACCTGAACCAAGCGTCGTCCAGGTCAAACGCCTCTATATGAACAGGCTTAAGCTCATTTTTTTCCATTCTACCCCACCCCCCAGTATTTTCTGAGTTCGTTCGTAATGTCGTCCATTTTATTGTTTTCCAGATCTTCTTTTATTATTTTACTCTTTGCGGGCCTCTTCTTCAAGCTAATTAAATCTTCTAATTCTTTTATACTCATTATCTCGCAGCCGAATACCCTTGTGTGATTTTTTATAAAATTATCGTCTGAAGAGACTGTTATCCTGTTCTTCCCGGATGACACCCTTAGAATGTCTACTATCGCCTTGTCAGCGTCTTTATCCTTATGCGAAAATAAAATCTCTATATTGCCGTGCGTTTCCCTGGCAAGCCCAAGGTTTTCGCTTTTGCCGTCAAAGACAATTATTATTTTATCAAATAAACTGTTCCTCCGCCTAAAATCTGAAAGAGCCCCGATAAAAGACAGGCGCGAGGCCTCAAGGCTTATGTCTTTTTTTGCGTCAAACGCCTTTATTTTGCTTATAGCATTATACCCATCAATGATAAGACATTTCATTCTAGCTGTGCCTTTATTTTTCTAAAAGCCTCTTCTTCATCAAAGGCCATGCCATTTATGCCGAATTTTGAAGCTGCTTCTATCAGATCTTTCCTGTCATCGATATAGAATACCTCTGAAGGCGCTATTTTCACTGACTCAAGCGCTGCATCATAAATCTCTTTCGCAGGCTTTCTGAATCCTACTTCATATGAAAGTATAAGCTTATCGAATTTGCTAAATATAGGAATCTTATTTTTAAGGAATTCCCAATGCGTTTCATTTATATTTGAAATCATAACCAGCTTATATTTTTCTTTTGCCTCCGCGAGAAACGCCTGGATCTTTTTATTAAGCGGCGTTTCGAAAAATATGTCATTCCAGATAGGCAATAATTTTGCATTGTCTATGTCCAGATTCAGAGAATCTCTGACTTTGTTGAAAAAATATAAAGAGGAAATTTTTCCCTCTTCATAATCCTTTGTAATCCCTGAGTCAAAGAAAAGCTGGTATATATCGTGCTCGTTTTTCTTGGTCTTTGTAAGTATTTTTTTTACCGCAATCCTGTGGTCAAAATTTATAAGGACATTCCCCAGATCGCAGAATATGGCTTCGTATTTATTTTTGGTCATAGGTTTAAGCTTAGAGGATATTTTCAGTCAATCTTAGGCAGGCATTTGATTGCTTTCTTAATCGCCTTTGCAGGATGCTCATAATCCTTGAGCTTTCCTCCCATATAGGCATCATAAGCAGCTAGGTCAAAATTCCCGTGGCCCGAATAATTGAAGACAATACATTTTTCTTTATTTTCTTTTTTGCATATTAATGCCTCATCTATCGCTGCCTTAATAGCGTGGCTAGTTTCAGGAGCGGGCAACATCCCTTCGGTCCCTGCGAATAAAAGCGCTGCCTTGAAAACTCCTGTTTGGTGATATGCCCGCGCTTCTATAAGTTCTTCTTTAAATAATATAGAGACTAACGGAGCCATGCCATGGTATCTCAACCCTCCCGCGTGTATCCCCTCAGGCACAAAATCATGGCCAAGAGTATACATTTTTAATAAAGGCGTCAGCTGCGCTGTATCTCCGAAATCATACCTGTAAGGCCCTTTTGTGAGAGTCGGGCACGCTGCAGGCTCAACAGCTATAAATCTTATGTCCTGACCTTGCATCTTATCTTTCATGAACGGAAATGTAAGCCCTGCAAAATTACTGCCTCCGCCAACGCAGCCTATCATAATATCCGGCTTCTCTCCTGCGAGCTTCAATTGTTCTTTTGTTTCAAGCCCTATTACAGTCTGATGAAGCATTACATGATTGAGTACGCTCCCAAGAGAATATTTTGTATCGCCATGAGTGGCTGCATCTTCCACTGCCTCTGATATTGCAATGCCAAGGCTTCCAGGAGTATGCGGCATCTTTTTTAAAATTCCTCTGCCTGCTTTTGTTTTATTAGTAGGAGAGCTAAACACTTCTGCGCCCCATGTATGCATAAGGGATTTTCTGAAAGGCTTTTGATCATAACTGCACCTTACCATGTAAACAGTGCATTTTAACCCAAGAATTTTACAGGCAAATGAAAGCGCACTGCCCCACTGGCCAGCTCCTGTTTCCGTGGCAATGCGCTTCACGCCTTCTTTTTTATTGAAATATGCCTGGGCAATAGCTGTATTCGGCTTGTGGCTTCCGGGTCCGTTGCCGCTTTCATCCTTATAATATATCCTTGCGGGAGTTTTAAGTTCTTTTTCAAGATTATGCGCCCTGCGCAAAGGCGTAGGCCTCCAGAGTTTTAAAATCCTGAGGACCTCATCCGGTATTTCTACCCATTTATCAAGCGACATTTCCTGTCTTATAAGTTCATTGGGGAATATCGGCGCAAGTTCATCAGGGGTCAATGGTTTATGCGTTTCAGGATTTATGGGCGGGGGAAGAGGATTTGGCAGATCTGCCTGAATATTATACCACGCCCTTGGAACGCTCTTTTCATCAAGTAATATCTTAAAATTATCCATCTTCCGCTCCTACGCTAAGGCTATGTTTATTTCCGGCTGATGCTTTATTGTTTCATGGATCAGGCATGATTCAGCGACTTTTAAGAGCGCTGCTTTTCTTGGCCCTGGATCAGCATTTGGCAATTCTATTTTTGCGCTTATCTTCTGAATCCTGGAAGGTTTATCAGCTGCCTTTTCCCAGTCTAGAGTTATTTTCATGCCATCAGGATTCAGGCCTGTATTTTTACAAAATCCTAAAACATATACACCGATGCATGATCCAAGAGAATCTACGAATAATTCCGGCGGAGTAAAGCCTTTATCTTCGCCTCCGTTTGCCTGCGGCTGGTCTATTATTACAGAGTGCGTCCTGTTTTTTGCCTCAAATTTCATACCGCTTATATACTTTATCTCTGCTTTTTCCATTGGTATTATTATATCAATAAGTGGGCATTCAGGCAAGACTAGAAATACTTAAGAATTTCAGGAGGCCTTCTTTCAATAACAGGTATGTCTTTATTTTCGAAATATCCTAAGGCGAGAGGCGCCACAACCCTATAATTATCAGGTACTTGTAACTTTTCCCTGAACCATTTATCCTGATCCAGGGTAGCCATCATACCTACCCAGCATGACCCGATTCCCATTGACGTGGCAGCTAACATCAGGTTTTGGGCTGCCATTGCGCAGTCATTCTGATAAAAAAACGCTTCAATCCTTCCGAGCACAATAATCACACACGGCGCATGATAAAATATGCTGAAATCTTTCGCCTTCATGCGTTTTTTATACCTGATAAATTTTGGGTTCTCTTCTATCATCTTATTAATATAAGGTATAGCGCGGTCGGAAAGTTCTTTTATAAGCGCCTTGTCCTGCACAACAATAAATCCCCAAGGCTGTTCATTCATGCCGCTCGGCGCCCATTTAGCTGCATCAATAAGCTTATCTATGACCTCTCTTGAGATAGGCTTATCCAGATATTGCCTTATGCTTCTACGGGATTTAATAATATCTATGATATCGGCCATACGACTATTTTACTTATCATTGTTGAGTACTGTCAATCTCTAAGATATCTTTTAACATCATCATGATCTCCTGCCAGAATAAATTCCACTAAATCCTCTTTCCATTTAAAAAGAATTCTTGCTTTAAGGCCAGCTCTTGTTTCCCAAAAATTACCTTGCAGGCGTTTTAAGCCTATCCCCTTATGAGTAGTTTTACTATGCGACAGGATATCTATTGTTTGTCTAGCAGCCTGTTTGATATCTTCTTTTTCTCTGCCATGAAAATATCTTATTGACCTATCAAAGGAAGGCTTAAATTCAAATCTCATAATGCTTCTATATGTTTCTTAGCGTCTTTAGAACCCACATAGTAAACACCTTTAGAAGAGGCTATTTTTTCAATCTTTTTCCACTCTTTAGAGGTATAAGGAGATTCCGCTGTAACCCTACAAGGCAATAAAACTACGCCTTCCTTGCTTAAACCAAAAGCCACAGATGTCCCTTCTCTCAGATTCAATATCTTCCTCACTCTATTAGGAATAGTGATCTGGCCTTTTGAGGTAACCTTCGCCGTATGTATTATAGTCATGAATCCTCCTTTTATTCTTACTTCCTTACATTCTTACTTCTACCAGAATAATACCTCATATTTAAGCCCTTGTCAAGCTGTTATCACTTAAATATTCTTCTGTATATATGACACATCTGGGTGGAAAATTCTTTCAAAAATCTGCAAAAAATAAAAAAGGGACGGTTCTCCGATTACCTCGAGAACCGTCCCTATACTTCGGCAACCTGTCAGGTTTATACTATTTACACTACGCCGTGGTCTAGCATGGCGTCCGCGACTTTCACGAATCCAGCTATATTGGCGCCGTTTACATAATTGACGTATTTACTGCCACTTTCTTTGCCGTATTTAACGCAAGACTCATGTATATTGATCATTATCTGAAGCAGTCTCTCATCCACCTCTTCCCTTGTCCACGATAAACGCTGGCTATTCTGTGACATTTCAAGACCGCTTGTAGCTACTCCGCCCGCGTTAGCCGCCTTGCCAGGAGCGTAAAGAATCTTCGCGTCTAAAAATACCTCTACTGCCTCAGGAGTGGAAGGCATGTTCGCGCCTTCGCCTATTGCAATACAACCGTTCTTTACTAATTTCTTAGCATCTGACTCATGGACTTCATTTTGGGTCGCTGACGGAAAAGCTGCATCGCACTTTATTTCCCATGGATACTTGCCTTCAAAATATTTACATTTGAATTCATCGGCGTATTCCTTTATGCGCCCTCTTTTTACGTTCTTAAGCTCCATTACAAATTCCAGCTTCTGCTCATCTATGCCTTTAGGGTCGTAAATAAATCCGTTGGAATCCGAAAGCGTGACAGCCTTAGCTCCTAAATGGATTAATTTCTCTACAGTATACTGCGCTACATTTCCTGATCCGGAAACTGTACAGATCTTGCCTTTAAGAGATTCGCCTCTTGTTTTAAGCATTTCCTGTACAAAATACACGCAGCCATATCCTGTTGCCTCTGGCCTGATCAAGCTTCCACCCCAGCCCAGGCCTTTACCTGTTAAAACTCCAACAAACTCATTGCGAAGCCTCTTATACTGGCCAAACATATAGCCGATTTCCCTGCCGCCTGTACCTATATCTCCGGCTGGTACGTCTGTATCAGCTCCTATATGTTTCGAAAGCTCTGTCATAAAACTCTGGCAGAATCTCATTACTTCATTATCTGATTTGCCTTTTGGATCAAAATTAGATCCGCCTTTTCCACCGCCCATTGGAAGTGTGGTTAAGCTATTTTTGAATACCTGCTCAAATGCTAAAAATTTTAAAATACTCAAGTTTACGCTTGGGTGCAGCCTTAGGCCACCTTTATAAGGCCCTATAGCACTCGACATCTGTATGCGGTAACCCCTGTTCATCTGGACTTCGCCTTTATCATCCAGCCAAGGCACACGGAACATTATAACCCTTTCAGGCTCGGTCATGCGCTCCAGGATCTTTGCCTTCTGATATTTAGGATTTTTTTCTATAAAAGGCATTACAGACTCTGCAACTTCACGGACTGCCTGATGAAATTCCGGCTCTCCGGGATTTCTTTCTATGACTTTCGCCATAAATTCGTCTATTCTCTTAGACATTTCTTCCTCCTTTTGATTATTTGCCTAATCTTTAGGCATTCTCTTATAAATAAAAAAAGACGTTCTCCGCCTTTTAAACTTAGAACGTCTTTGTCCTAATTCTTTTCCAGGCACAGCCATTGTGCCAAGTAGGGATTTATTATATCAACATGACCTTTAATTAGCAAGTTGATTTTGAACAGGTGCTGGGAATGGGAAGATAGATCGTACCCCCACCCCTCAGGGTATTAGAAAGATTAAAAGGGTTAGTTTTGAAGCTTTTCTAAGGTTAAAAAAGCTTGTTAAGGTTTTTAAAGTATACGATTCTATAGTGCATAAGCGTTA
>JAUSEX010000052.1 GCA_030649895.1 Candidatus Omnitrophota bacterium | reverse complement strand
ACGTCATCATAGAATAGCTTTATTATTTTATCTTGCATTTTAACCTCCATTATCACTTGTGGTGATGATATTATCACTAAAACTAATATATGTCAAGCTGGAATTTTGAAGAGAGAAACATGCGCATGCCTATTTCGGGTGGGTGGGAGTTTTTCTAACGGCTGCTTTTTAGCAGCAGCTAGGGAGCTGCTGCAGCGGCTTGCCAAAGGCAAGACGCAAAAACATCAAAATCGCCTCATGCCTTGGTGGTCGTTTGCCCCAAAAAAGAATTTCTTTTTCCCTTTTTGCCCCCTTTAGTTTTTTGTTTTCAGAAACGGAAAAAAAATCACAATGTCAAAAGAATCAAAAGCTTATAAAAATTTGCCCAAAAAAGTCTACATCCGTACCTTCGGCTGTCAGATGAATGAGCATGATTCCGCCAGGTTGAAGGATCTGCTTGTTGAACGGGGACATGTCATTTGCGACAGTCCGGAATTTGCGGATACGGTGATTTTTAATACCTGCAGCGTCAGGAAGCATGCCGAAGACAGGGTATATGGCAAGGTTGGGACTCTCGCCAAGCTTAAGTTAAAAAAGCCAGGGTTAATGATAGGGATTATCGGATGCATGGCAGAGGCTCAGAGAGACGTTATATTCAGGAAATTACCGATCGTGGATTTCTTATGCGGGCCAGCTGATTTAGACAAGGTCCCGGATATTATCGATAAGGTTCATGATGGGGCAGGCCATATCATGTATCTTGGGGGCTATAAATCAAAAATAATCCCGGAATTTTCAAAAGACAGGAGAGACAGAGGAAGGGCGTATGTAAAGATAATGGAAGGCTGCGATAATTTTTGTTCATACTGCATTGTCCCTTACGTGAGAGGCAGGGAGAGGAGCAGGCCTTCAAAAGACATTCTTGAAGAAATCAGAAAATTGGTTAAAAGCGGAGTAAAGGAAATTACGCTTTTAGGCCAGAATGTTAATTCATACGGCAAGGGCCTTAAAGAAAAAATTAATTTTGTAGGGCTTCTGATAAAAATAGATAACCTGGCCCACCTGTCAGGTGAGCCGGCTGGCTCACCTGACAGGTGGGCATGCGGCGTTAAAATAAATTTTCTCACCAGTCATCCAAAAGACGCGAGCCAGGAATTATTCCGGGCGATGAGAGATCTAAAATCCATATCAAAGGACCTGCACTTACCTATTCAGTCCGGTTCAGATAAGATGCTCAAGAGAATGAACAGGAGATATACTGTAGCTAAGTATAAAAAACTTGTAAAGAGTTTCAGGGGCATTGTTAAAAACGGCAGCGTTACTAGCGATGTTATCGTAGGTTTTCCAGGAGAAGTCGAAATTGATTTTAACGATACGGTAAACGTAATCAAAGAGCTCAGGTTTAACAGCGCTTATATATTTAAGTATTCTCCCAGGCCGCTTACCAAAGCGAGCAAGTTTAAGGACGATGTAAGCCTCCAGGAAAAAGAAAGGCGTCACAAGGTGCTTCTGAATATCCAGAAAGAGATCTCATCAAATAAAAGATAAGAGCCGAACAATAATGATATGCCAGTGATATTTTTAGTCGGTCCCACAGCCTCTGGAAAAACCAAGCTTTCCATTAAATTAGCCAAAAAGTTAAATGCCGAGATTATATCCTGCGATTCTATGTGCGTTTACAGGGCCATGGACGTACTCACTTCGAAACCTTTAACCAGCGATAGAAGAAAAATCAGGCATCACCTGATTGACATAGTGCCACCCACTAAAGAATTCAGCGTTGCAGAATACCGCCGCATGGCGCTTAAAAAGATAAAAAATATCCTGGGCCGCGGAAAAACTCCTTTATTCGTAGGCGGAAGCGGCCTGTATGTCAAGGCAGTGGTGGATGGCCTTTTCGCATCAGCTGAAAAAGATTTAAAATTCAGGAGGAAAGAGGAGCGTCTGGCGAAAAAATACGGCAAGGGATACCTTTATAAGAAGTTGAAAAGAATAGACCCTGGCCGCGCCGAAAAGATCCATCCCAATGATTTAAGGCGCGTAATAAGGGCTCTTGAGATTTACCATACGGAAAAAATCAGGCCGTCCGAACTAAATAAAAACACGGAACCGCTGAAATATGATTTTAAGATCTTAGGCCTGGATCTTGAAAGAAGCGAACTTTACAGAAACATAGAAGAAAGGGTCGAAGAGATGTTTAAAGAAGGCATCGTGGAAGAGGTAAAGAAGCTTTCCAGAAAAAAACTCAGCATGACTGCCCGGAAGGCGCTTGGGTACTCTGAAGTGCTTGGTTATTTAAAGGGCAGATATTCTTTAGAAGAGGCTAAAGAGCTTCTTAAGAAAAATACCCGTCATTTTGCCAAGAAACAGCTGACATGGTTTCGGCCAGATACCCGCATACAATGGGTGCTACCCGGGGAGTTCTCGACTAGCTTCGCTCGCTCGAACAGTAAGTAATATTCTTCGAGCGGAAACCGCAAGCTATACATGTAAGCTCAGTCGAGAAGACATGATTCATGGAAAAAGCGATTTTAGTGACAGTTGACATGAAAGAGAGGTTCGAGTGGCCGCTGGAAGCGAGGGCTAAGGAGCTGAAGGAACTTGCGCGTTCTAGCGGGGCGTCAGTAATAGCTGAAATGTCCTGCCATAAGGAGAAGCCTTCTCCTGATTTATTTATAGGTAAGGGTAAGTTTGAGGAATTACAGCAGCTTGTCAGCCGGAAAAACGCAAATCTAGTAATTTTTAATAACGATCTTACTCCCACCCAGCTCAGAAATATAGAAAGAGGTCTTGGCGACACCAGAACTATTGACCGGACCCAGCTTATACTGGATATCTTTGCAAGAAATGCCAGAAGCGTGGAAGGAAAGGTCCAGATAGAGCTGGCGCAGTTAGAATATTTACTGCCGCGGCTTACAGGAAAAGGCATTCATCTTTCAAGGCTTGGAGGAGGCATAGGTACAAGAGGCCCCGGAGAAAAGATTTTGGAATATGACCGCCGCAGAATTAGGAGCCAGATCGTTAAATTAAAGGGAAAATTGGACGATATAGAAAAAAGGCGAATAGCTTTGCGAAAAAGGAGGAGCGACGCGTTTCTTACGACTATAGCGATTGTCGGCTATACAAATGCCGGCAAAACCACGCTTTTAAACCAGCTGACTGGTTCTAAAAAGTTTGTTGCCGACAAGCTTTTCAGCACGCTGGATCCCGTTGCCAGAAGTTACGTGCTTCCAAATAACCAGAAAATTTTATTTTTGGATACAGTCGGATTTTTACATAACCTGCCGCACCATCTTGTGGAGGCGTTTAAATCCACGCTTGAAGAAGTGAGCACAGCTGATATGCTTTTACATGTTCTGGACGCCTCAAGCGAAAAAATTCACGAACAGGATGAAGCTGTATATAAGGTATTAAAGGAATTGGGAGCGGAAAGCAAAATTGTAATAAATGTCCTGAACAAGATCGACTGCGTAGATAATCCTGATTATTTGAAACGCCTGAAAAGAGATTTTTGCGATCCTGTTTTTGTATCTGCCGTGACAGGCGATGGCATGGCAGTCCTTATAGATGAAATACAAGGGTTGTTGTCAGGACTTGTTATGGAAATCAAAATAGAGATACCTAATAACAGGATGGATAAAGTGAATATAGTTTACGAAAATGGCAGGGTAAATCACAGGGAAGATAAGCCTGAGTCAGTTTACCTGGAAGCAACTATTCCTATAAGGTTAAAGAATATCTTAGAATAAATAACCGATTCTCCAGAAAAATTTTTCTTGACAAATAGCACTCTAAGTGTTAGAGTGCTAATATATTCGAGAGGTGAGTTTTGAAGAAAGTCGATATTGAGTCGAGACAGAAAAGCATATTGAACGCTATAGTCGAATCCTATGTGGATACTGCTACGCCTGTAGGCTCCAGGGTTATTGCCCAGAGGTTCAGGAACGCTATGAGCCCTGCCACGATCAGGAATGTCATGGCGGACCTGGAAGAGATGGACCTTATTATGCAGCCGCATACATCTGCCGGAAGGGTCCCTACCGATAAAGGCTATAGGTTTTATGTGGATTCTTTATTAGAGCCAAAACATCTTACAAGGGAAGAAGAATCAATAATTAATAAACTTATACATCAGGTAGGCGGCGATATTGAATATGTGATGCAAAACGCCTCCAAGGCCATAAGCCTTATAACAAATGTCGCAGGCTTTGTGCTTACGCCTAGGCTGAAAAGAAGCATTTTTAAACATATAGAACTTTTTAACATAGATGATTCCAGGATCCTGGCTGTTATTCTCACGACTTCAGGTTTTGTTAAAAATTCAATAATGGAATACGAAGAACATGTCACTAAGCATGAACTTATGCGCATCACGGAATTTTTAAACAGCGAGCTGGAAGGCATATCTCTCGGCGAAATAAAATCATACCTGACCCGCAAACTCCTGGAGGAAAGGGATTCGTTTTACACGTTTTTAAAGAGGGCAATGGATATATTAGCGGTCCCTGATTTATTCCGGGCAGATGATCACTTGTATTTTGACGGCGCAGCATGTATAATGTCGCATCCGGAATTTGCGGATATTAAAAGAGCGAGGTTATTTTTAAGGGCATGCGAAGATAAAAAAGGCCTGTTGAGCTTATTGAACCAGGACATGGATAGGGAAGGCGTAAAAATTCATATCGGAAAAGAAAACGTTGATAGCGAAGTGCAGGACATGTCTATAGTCACTTGCAACTATGAGGTCAACAATATGACTGTAGGCGCTATTGCGGCAATAGGCCCTACCAGGATGGAGTACGGCAAAGTCATATCTGTACTTAAACATATTTCGAGTGAACTTGGAAAGGAATTAGAAGGCCTTGGCTGATCGTAATCATCACGGGAACAAACAGGAAGAGACGAAAAAGAATAAAATACTTCTGACTGCGGAAGAGTTTCATGCTTTAGAGGATAAGGCCGCTAAGAGCGATGACTATTTCGATCGGCTGCTCCGGCTGCAAGCGGATTTTGATAATTATAAAAAACGGCTTGAAAAGGAAAAGATAGATTTTATAAAATTTGCCAACGAGGAGATCATAGCGGAGATCTTAAAGATAATAGATGATTTTGAGCGCGCGGTAGATTCAGGCAGGATCAAGCGCGATTTTGACACGCTATATAAAGGTATAGAGATGATCCATAAGGACTTCAGGGAATTCCTGAAGCAGAAAGGCCTTAAGGAGATAGAGGCGAAAGGAAAACTTTTCAATCCCAATGAGCACGAGGCAATGATGCAGGAGGAGACTGACAAGCATCCCGAGGATCACGTAGTAGAGGAATTTCAGAAAGGATATACCTTGAACGGCCGCGTCATAAGGCCGTCCAGGGTAAAAGTGGCGAAACGACCAAAGGAAGCCCCGAGCGAAGCCGAGGGGGAGCCAGAAAAAAAATAGAAGTTCTCGATCGCTCTTGCGAATTATAACTGTGATGTTCGCTTGAACGACATGTATTGAGCTTGCAGAAGGATATTCTTCAAGCGAAGTCGAGAAGCAAAACAAGGGAGGTTAATATGGCAAAAGTTATAGGAATAGATTTAGGGACATCTAATTCAGCTGCATCGGTAATGGAAGGCGGCAGGCCTACTGTTATTCCGAGCGCAGAAGGCGCAGGAGTGGCCAGCGGAAAGGCTTTTCCGTCTTTTGTCGCGTTTACTAAAGACGGTCAGAAGCTTGTGGGCGAACCTGCCAGGCGTCAGGCAGCCATGAATCCGGAAGGCACAATATACGCTGCCAAAAGGAAAATGGGCACCGACTATAAATTCAAGGCCTACGGCAATGAGTATACTCCTCAGCAGATCTCGGCTTTTATCCTGCAGAAAATAAAACAGGACGCAGAGGCTTATCTAGGAGATAAGGTTGACGGCGTTGTTATTACCTGCCCCGCTTATTTCAATGACAATCAGCGCCAGGCTACCAAAGACGCCGGCGAGATTGCGGGCCTGAATGTTTTAAGGATAATAAACGAACCTACTGCAGCGTGCCTTGCTTATGGCCTGGATAAAGCGGAAAACGATTTGAAGATAATGGTTTTTGATCTTGGTGGCGGCACGCTGGATGTCACCATTATGGATATGTGGTATCAAAAAGAGCACAAGGCCAGCGGTTTTGAAGTAAAGGCCACGAGCGGCGATACTCAGCTTGGCGGTACGGATATGGATAATGTTATGATAGATTTTATCACGAGTCAGTTTAAAAAAGAGACTGGGATTGACCTGAAAAATGATAAAATGGCGATGCAGCGCATAAGAGAAGCGGCTGAAAAAGCAAAAGTAGAGCTTTCAAGCACTGTGCAGACAGATTTGAACCTGCCTTTTATAACCGCAGATGCTTCCGGCCCGAAACATCTTACAATGCCTCTGTCCAGGGCAAAGCTTGAAGACCTGGTAAAGCCTATTGTTGACAGGTGCAAAAAGCCTATTGAGCAGGCAGTAAAAGATTCAGGTCTTTCAACTAAGGATATTGATAAGATTATCATGGTCGGCGGGCCTACCAGGATGCCTATTGTGCAGAAATTCCTGGAAGATTACGTGGGCAAGAAGATCGAGCGCGGAGTGGATCCCATGGAATGCGTTGCGCTTGGCGCAGCAATCCAGGCGTCTATTATAAAAGGAGATACAAAAGAGGTTCTGCTTCTGGACGTAACCCCGCTTTCTTTGGGCATAGAGACGCTCGGAGGGGTTTGCACGGCTCTCATAGAACGCAACACCACGATACCTACTAGGAAAAGCCAGATATTCTCAACTGCGGCTGACAATCAGACAGCTGTTACTATCAGGGTCCTGCAGGGCGAGCGCAAGATGGCTAATGACAATACAGAGCTTGGAAGATTTGACCTGGTCGGGATTCCTTCCGCTCCTAGAGGAGTACCGCAGATAGAGGTGAGTTTTGATATTGATAAAGACGGTATAGTGCATGTCAGCGCCAAAGATCTTGGTACGGGCAAGGAACAGACTATTAAGATCACCGCTTCTACCAAGCTATCAAAAGACGAAATAGAAAAGATGGTTAAACAGGCTGAGCAATTTGCCGAAGAGGATAAAAAGAAGAAAGAAGAAGTTGAAATAAAGAATCAGGCGGATACGCTTGCTTATTCCGTTGAAAAGTCCTTGAAAGATTTCGGCGATAAGGTCAGCCAGGACGACAGGCTCAATATCGAAAGAAAGCTCTCTGACCTTAAAGAGGCTTTAAAAGGCACGGATACCGAGAAGATTAAAAAGTCAATGGAAGAGCTTACTCAAGCCGCGCATAAATTAGCAGAAGAAGTCTACAAAGCTGCTCAGGCAAAGAATAGCCCCAAAGACCAGCCAGGATCTGGAGACGCAGGCGCACAAGGAGCGGGCCCGGGGGCAAATGAGCCAGGTTCCGCCGAAGAGCCCAGGAAAACTAACGGAGACGACGTTATTGACGCTGAATTTAAAGAAAAATAATAATGACAACAAAGAGAGACTACTACGAAATATTAGGAGTACCTAAGGGCGCGAGCGCGGATGATATCAAAAAGGCGTATAGGAATCTAGCGCTTAAATACCATCCCGATCGCGTTACCCCGGATAAGAAAAAAGAGGCCGAAGAAAGATTTAAGGATATATCAGAGTCATACGCAGTGCTTTCAGACCCTCAGAAGCGGAGCCAGTACGATCAGTTTGGACATGCCGGCATTGACTCTAAATATTCTTCCGAAGATATTTTCAAAAACGCTGATTTCTCAAGTATCTTCGAAGAGATGGGCGGTAGCGGAGATATATTCGAGGAGATTCTAGGCAGCTTTGGGATGTTTGGCGGAAGAGGAGGATCCAGGCGGAGCCGCGGGTCAGGAAGAGGAAGGGACCTGGAGTTTGAGATTGAGATATCTTTCGAGGAAGCTGCGTTCGGGGCAAAAAAGACGATCAATATCCCTAAATACGAGCCATGCGAAGACTGCAGCGGCTCAGGCGCCAGGCCCGGTACCAAAAAAATAGACTGTCCTACGTGTAAAGGCAGAGGCCAGGTTCTATATTCTACAGGTTTTATAAATGTTTCCCAGACCTGCCCCGGCTGCAGGGGAGAAGGCTCTACCATAAAAAGTCCCTGCCAAAAATGCGACGGCGCAGGCAAATCCAAGGTAACCAAAAAAATAGAGGTGTCTATCCCTGCGGGCGTTGACACTGGTTCGCGCCTCAGAGTGCAGGGCGAAGGGGATTCAGGTATAAGAGGTGGGCCGGCAGGCGACCTTTATATTTACATAAACGTAAAAGAGCACCCTATATTTCAGAGGCATGGTTATGATATAATATGTGAGGTGCCTATCAGTTTTCCCCTGGCAGCCCTCGGAGGAGAAATAGAGGTTCCTACGCTGTCAGGCAATGTAATGATGCGTATGCCAGAAGGCACTCAGTCAGGCAGGGTGTTCAGGCTGGGCGGCAAAGGCGTTAAGAATCTGCGCGGTTACGGCACAGGCGATCAGCTTGTGAAAGTTGTAGTGGAAACGCCTACCCACTTGACTTCAGAGCAGAAAAAATCTTTAAAGGAATTTGAAAGAGTGTGCAATGGAAGCGTTAACCCGATGTCCGCGTCTTTTATGGACAAAGTGAAAAGATTATTTAAAAAATAGCACCCGGTTCACCCCGTAGGTGAGCCAGGTCATCTGGCTCACCTACGGGGTGAACTACAGGTAAGGAGAAATGTAATATGCCCACATATGAGTATGAATGCGCGAAATGTAAGAAGACTTTTGAGATATCCCAGAGCATGAAGGATAAAGCGCTTACCACCTGCCCTGATAAAAAATGCAAAGGCAAGATAAAACGCCTTATAGGTTCAGGCGGCGGTTTTATATTCAAAGGCTCTGGCTTTTACGCTACTGATAATAGGAGCGCCAGCTATAAGGAAAAAGCAAAAAAGGATAATCCGTCCAGCCCATGCCACTCATGCAAGGAAGGATGCAAGCATTGATTAAGAAATTCCTCATATACTGGGCGCCTTTATATATTTACGCAAGTTTTATATTTTACATGTCCAGCCTGTCGCATCCTTTACCAAAAATTTCCATACCTTATTTTGATAAGTTTCTGCATTTAATCGAATACGCTGTTTTCGGCATTTTGGCAGCCAGGGCTTTTAAAAGCTCCGGCCGGGAGGTTTTGTATAAAAATTTTACAATCTTCGCAGTATTAGCTAGCGTGGTTTACGGGGCATCGGATGAATTGCACCAGATTTTGGTGTCGTGCCGCAGCTGTGATTTTTTTGATCTGGCGACAGATTTTATCGGTGGAACTATAGGAGCTATCTTTTATGGCAAATATTGCGCCTTTTAAAGGCACTCGTTATAATCAGGGCAAGGTAAAGGATCTTTCCAAAGTTGTCTCCCCGCCTTATGATGTAATCTCAAAAGAGGAACAGGATGAGCTTTACAAGATGAGCGAATATAATATCGTCCGCATGCTTTTAGGAAAAGACTTACCCGGAGACAATGAAAGCGAGAATAAATACGCCCGCGCCAAAAAATATCTTAAAACCTGGCAGGAAAAGGAAGTCCTGAAAACAGACCCTGAGCCCTGCGTCTACATAAATCTCCAGGAGTTTAAACTGGGCAACAAAATTAAAAAAAGAATAGGTTTTATCGCGCTTTTGAAGCTGGAAGAATTTGATAAAAAGGATTCCTCTGTATATCCGCACGAAAACACTCTCGCTGCGCCCAAAGAGGACAGGGCTAAGCTTATTCGCTCCATAGAGGCGAATCTCGGGCCTATATTCGCGATATTCGAGGACGCTGACCGCTCTGTCGCAGGTTTGATTAAAAATGAAATGAGTTCCAAGCCGATTGTAAATATTACCGATAACCACGGCGTAAGAAATAAATTCTGGCGAGTCTCGGATAAAAAAACGCTAGATAAGCTTTGCGGCTACATGAAGGATAAAAAACTTTTTATCGCAGACGGCCATCACAGGTATGAAGTGGGCCTCGGTTTCAGTAAATTCAAAAAAGATCCCAGGTATGGATACATCTTGACATATTTTACGGATATTTTTGGAGACGGCCTGGCGGTATTGCCATACCATAGAATAGTGGGAGGATTAGATAAAGCTCGCCTGACAGGGCTGGAGAGCGGTTTAAAGGAAAATTTTGTCGTCAAGCCGCTTAAATCCAAAACAGGCCTTGAAACATTTCTAGCGAAGGCTGCGCCTGCCGAAGCCAGATTTGTAATTTATACCGCAAAAAAGTTCACAGGGCTTATATTCAAAGATAAAACAGGCCTGGATGTCACTGTTGCGAAAAATCTCATCATTGACCCTCTAAAGAATTTTTTTATGGATTTTACAAAGGATTTGGATTATGCTATTAAAGAAGTAGATACCGGCAAATTCAGTTTCGCCATTTTAGTCAACCCTGTGAAGATCACAGAAATAAGGGATGTTGCGTTCAGGGGAAGCCGTATGCCCCAGAAATCAACTTATTTTTACCCCAAGGTGCTCACGGGCCTTGTAATCAACGTATTTTAAAGGCAGATAGATAATTATGTCCATATTCGGCAAGCCAAAATCTACTACTACCAATATCCCCCAGAAACGCAAAGGCGTGCCTGGCGGCCAATGGGTAAAGTGCGAGGACTGCGGGGAAATCGTCTATAAAAAGACCCTGGACGAAAATTACAAGGTTTGCTCTAAATGTAATTTCCATTTTACCCTGTCCGCGCCTGAACGCATAAGCCAGTTTGCAGACGAAGGCAGTTTCGAGGAATTTGATAAGGATATGAAATCAGGCGACCCTTTAAATTTTAAAGGCCCTAAAGCATATACCGTGAAACTTGAAGAAGACCAAAAAGCTACGGGCATGACAGATGCCTGCATGACCGGTAAGGCCCTTCTTGATAAAAAACCTATTGCCTTAGGCGTGACTGATTCGCGTTTTATAATGGGCACTATGGGCGCTGTATTGGGAGAAAAAATTACCAGGATTACGGAGTACGCCACTGAAAACAGGCTGCCTTTAATAATAATATCAGGGTCGGGCGGAGGCGCCAGGATGTACGAAGGCATGATATCTCTTATGCAGATGGCCAAGACAAGCGCCGCGCTTGCCAGGCATAATAAAGCAGGGCTTTTGTATATTTCGATACTCACAAATCCCACCATGGCAGGGGTGCTCGCGAGCTTTGCCACGCTGGGCGACATTATCATAGCGGAGCCGAAAGCCCTTATAGGCTTTACAGGGCCCAGGGTAATAGAGCAGACTATCCGCCAGAAACTTCCCGAAGGCTTTCAAACCTCGGAATTTCTTCTAGGGCATGGCCTGATTGACATGGTCATCCACCGCAAAAATCTTAAAAACACCGTCTCACAGCTTATCACCTATTTATCCTAAACCGTTTGACGATTTTGTGAAAACGAGATATAATATAAAATTATGGCGCGGGTAAGTCTAAAAGATGTTTGCAAGGTTTATCCTGGTAATATAGAGGCTGTCCGCAGCGTAAGCCTTGAAGTCGAGGACAAGGAATTTGTTGTTCTGGTAGGGCCTTCAGGCTGCGGTAAATCTACTACGCTGAGAATGATAGCCGGCCTTGAGGATATTACAAAAGGCGAGATCTGGATAGGCAATAAAATGATAAATGATGTCCCGCCGAAAGACAGGGACATTGCCATGGTCTTCCAGAACTATGCGCTTTATCCACACATGACTGTTTATGAAAACATGTCTTTCGCCCTCAAGTTGCGCAAATACCCGAAATCAGAAATTGAGACCAGGGTCAGAGAAGCCGCAGAGATTCTCAGCATTACAAAACTTTTAAACAGGCGCCCCGGGGAACTCTCGGGCGGACAGCGCCAGAGGGTTGCAGTAGGAAGGGCTATTGTCCGCAAGCCGCTGGTGTTTTTATTCGACGAGCCTTTGAGCAATCTCGACGCCAAGATGCGCGTTCAGATGAGGGCGGAATTAAACAAACTTCATCTCAGGCTCCAATCCACCATGATTTATGTTACCCATGACCAGACAGAGGCCATGACCATGGGTAACCGTATAGTTGTCATGAAAGACGGAGTTATCCAGCAGGTAGCGGACCCTATCGCGCTTTACGATAAGCCGGTAAATAAATTTGTAGCTGGCTTCATTGGTTCCCCTCCGATGAACTTTGTAAACGGAAAGATAATTAAAAAAGAGTCCAAGTTTTTTTTCATCGCCGAAGGTTTCATAGCAAAGATAATAGACGAGATGTATAAAAAACTGGCGTCTTACGAAAATAAGGAAATTATTTTCGGCATAAGGCCGGAAGATATACATGACAAGCTCTTCACTTCCATGGCTTCTTCGGAAAATACAGTAAAGGCTGTCGTCGAAATGGTGGAACCCATGGGCGCTGAGGTTTTCCTGTATTTAGCAGCCGGCAAGAGTTCGCTTACAGCCAGGGTAGGCGGGCACAACAAACTAGAAGTACATCAGGATATGGACCTTGTATTTGACATGTCAAATGCCCACTTTTTCAACAAAGATACAGAAGACATGATAATATAAGCCTGACCCTGAGCAAGTGAGGCGCAGGGCGCCGAACGCGTCTAAGGGCGCTTATGCAATCAGAAACCAAAAATTTCATAAAAGCGATATTAATTACCAGCTTCAGCTTTATAATAATTTCTTATCTTACATTTCGCACCGGCCTTCCCAAGTTTCCCAATATTTTTTTATATAACCTTATCATAATTTACAGCCTGCACGAACTCGGGTACCATAGAAGCCTGTTTTTTCTTGGCTCAAGCATATTTTTGACAATCCTCGTATCTCTTGCCGTCAATTTTTCATTTGTCTGGAACGTCCCTATCTTTTTTATTACATTTTTAATCGCGGACAATGAGATAAAAAAACATAATTATCATTTCCGCGTCGTAGAGACCCGCATCGAAGAGATAAAAGAGAATATTAATGTCCTTGAGGATGAACATAATAAGCATAAAAAAGAAGCCGTCTCTCTTGAAAAAAAAGAAGAGAGGTATAATGCGCTTAAAGACGCTGTTTGCGTCCTGAGCTCCACGCTGACCTTGGACGATGTCACTAAGAAGATAATGGATAGCGCTTTTAATATAGTGGGCAAATCAGAATCAGGGCTTTTATTCCTGGTGGATACCAGAAAGCAGGAGTTAAATCTCGCGCTTTCAAAAAACGGGACAAATTCTGAAAAGATAAAAACAAAAAATGGCGATATCCTGGACGATTGGGTTTTTAAACAGCGCCAGTGCTTTTTAGTGGAAGACATAAGAAGGGACTTCAGGTTTAACGCGGACGAGCTTAGCAGATGCGAAAGAAATTTCCGATCCGTCATCTCGTGCCCTTTAACGGAAGGCAATAAGGTCATAGGCATTTTGAGACTTGAAAGCCCCAAGCCGTATAATTATACGACAGAAGACCTGAGGCTTCTGGATATCATATGCGACATCGGTGCAGTAAGCCTGCAAAATTCCATACTTTACAAGCAGACCATGGACCTGGCTATCAGAGACGGGCTTACAGGGCTTTATCTCCGGAGATATTTTGTGGAAAGGCTCAAGGAAGAATTATCCCGCTCGCTGAGAAATAATTCCAACTGTTCGTTTCTTATGATAGATATAGATAATTTTAAAAATTATAACGATGAATACGGCCATACCGCAGGCGACATGGTGCTTAAGGTTATTTCTAAAAAGCTTTTGAATTTCGTGGATTCAGGCATAGCGTGCCGTTATGGTGGAGAGGAATTTGCGATATTATTGCCTGATGCGTCGAAGAAAGACGCGCTTCGCGTGGCTGATAATATCAGAAAAGCTGTAAAGAAAGAGGACATAGAACTCCGCAAGGTAAAAACCCATGTCACGATTTCTATCGGCGTGACTAGCTTTCCCGAAGACGCAAAGGTCCAGGATGAATTGATCATGAGATCTGACGAGAGGCTTTATAAAGCCAAGCGCGAAGGAAAAGACAGGGTTGTAGCGGAGTAACGAAAGGGAGAGGCATGGTCGTAACCTGATATTCTTCGAGCGAGCCCTCCACTTTGCTCAGGATAAACTTTGTGAGTCGAGAGCCTGATATTTTTAGAGAGACTTCATAAGGAAATAGCAGGGATTGCGACCTGATATTCTTCGAGCGAGGCCGTAAGGCCGAGTCGAGAAGCAATAATATTATGAATCCACTGGTTTATTTTATATTCTATCTTACGATCCTTGTTTTAAGCTACAAGGTGAAGCTTTCCTGGTCATTGGCTGCGTCCGGATTTATAAGCGCGGTTGTTTTTATGCTTGAAATAAAGCGTATTCCATACGAGGCGGTTCTTTTCGCGCTATTTCTTAACGTCATGCCTTTTATCGCGGAAAGATTCAAAGCCAGCTTCGCCTCCTATAAGTTCCGCATGCGGACCGAACTTGAAACAACCAGGGCCGGTTACGACAATCTTCTGGCAGAGGATAAAAAACAGCTTGAATCAAACCTGGAAACAGAAAGAAAGATGCAGCAGGTCTTGTCTTTATACGAGATTTCGAAGGATATGTCCAGCTGCCTGACCTTTGAGGATATATTCAGTATTTTTTCATCAGCGCTTAAAAAATCCTTCAGGTTCAGGCTTTCGAGGCTGGTTCTTTTAAAAACCCCTAACGATGGTATAGACGCTGTTTACGAGATAGAGCTGGGCCGCTCTTACGCCAGAGTCGCGCCTGATAATTTTGACAGGGAAATCGTAAGCGTCATTTTAGAGGAGCGGAAGGAAATCCTGCTCACTCGCCAGGAGAATTCGCAGTTTTTAAGAAGGTTTTCCGTCGTAAAAGATTTTGAGACCCTTATAGCAATACCGCTCGTATCGGAAGAAAAAATAGTGGGCGTCCTGTGCGTTGAAAATATTTCCAGGGGATATTTTCAAAATTTTCTTATTCTTGCGGGGCAGTTTGCCATACAGCTTCAAAAGGTCATCCTTTATAAAAAGGTCCAGGATATGGCTATTACCGATTCTCTCACGGAGGTTTCCACAAGGCGTTATTTTCTGGAGAGATTCAGAGAAGAGGTCCGGAGGTCTATGCGCAGAAAGACAAGCCTGTCTTTTCTCATGATCGACCTGGACCATTTTAAAGAGAAAAACGATAAATTCGGCCATCTTGTCGGAGACGTAGTTTTAAAAGAGATTGCGCAGATCCTTAAATCTAATCTCCGTGAAATAGATATTATAGGCAGGTATGGAGGCGAAGAATTCGGAGTAGTTCTGGCTGGGATTTCCAGGGAAGGAGCATTTCAGGTAGCAGAGCGTCTTCGTTCAAGCATCGAGCATTCTGTATTTAAGGCGTATGACGAAAAAGTCTCCGGCACCATCAGTATAGGCATAAGCGTTTTCCCGGAAGACGGAGTTGAAGAAAATTCCCTCATTGAATCAGCTGACCGCAGCCTATACAAAGCCAAAGAAAAAGGCCGCAATCGCGTGGAGTAGGTAAAATAGAAAATAGGGACAGCGACCATTTTTCAAGCTCCTGTTGTTTAAAAAATGGTAAAAATGGTCGCTGTCCCTATTTTACAAAAACTGTTTGCATTCCCGCCTGAATTATTGTAATATAATTACCTATGTACACTATAGGCGTTGACCTTGGCGCGACATTCGTAAAAATGGGTATTGTGGATAGCAAGGCTAGGGTCTCTTACAGGCGTAAGATTCAGACTCCTTCTGGCGTAAAAAAATCTCATCTTATAGATATTATTGTATGCAATATAAGAGATATTATTAAAGAATCCGGGAAAAAGGTTTCAGGGGTCGGTATTGGCGTTCCAGGACCGGTAGATTCTGAAAAAGGCATCGTTCATTATTTTCCAAATATTAAAGGCTGGAAAGAAGTGCCCCTTGAATCAATATTGAAAAAGAGGCTCGGGTTACGCGTAAAGCTTGATAATGATGTAAACGTCACTACCCTGGGAGAATTTGTATTTGGTTCAGGTAAGGGGTGTGAAAATCTAGTCTGCATTACGCTTGGGACAGGCGTGGGCGGAGGTATTATTATAAACGGAAAACTCTACAGGGGCGGCTCAATGGTTGCAGGCGAGATAGGACATATGCCTATTAATGAAACCGGGCCTGAATGTAACTGCAGGGGCATTGCGTGCCTCGAAAGATACATAGGGAATAGATATATACTTGAAAGGGCTAGGAAAGTTTTCGGTAATAGCGCTACTCTTGAGAAATTAAGTGCATTAGCCCGCTCAGGGAATAAAAAAGCCATCGCTATCTGGCTGGATGTCGCTAAAAAATTAAGCGTAACCCTGATAGGCGTTGTTAATTTGTTAAATCCTGATAAAATAGTGATTGGCGGCGGGGTCAGTAAAGCGGGCCCGCTTATTTTAGTCCCGCTCTCAAAAGAGATAAAATCGCGCGCCATGAAAGACCAGGCCAGACACGTAAAAATCTGCCTGGCAAAGCTCGGCGCAGACGCCGGCATCATCGGCGCCTCACTTTTGGTATAGAGTGCGGGTCCGCCCTTGGATATTATGAAAATAAAATATATAGTTTTTGTGTTTTTGGCGATAGTTTTAGGCTGCTATGGGGTGGCTTGCGCAGAAGATGGACAGAATTCCGGCAAGCCTATTGAAGTAAACGGCGATCAGGTGGAGTTTTTCCCGAAAGAGAAAAAGATTGTCGGTAAAGGCAACGTTACCATTGACTACGAGGGCATAGGGCTCACTTGCGACAGAATCGTCGTCTATTCCGAAACCAAAGACAGCGAGGCGGAAGGCAATGTGGTCTTAAAAACCGCAGGGTCTGAATTAAAAGGCGAGAAGATTGCTTATAATTTTGGCACAAAAGTCGGCGTTATATTAAAAGCCAGGGCTAGTTCAGGCGGATGGTACGCGTTTGGAGATAAAATAGAGCTTTTGGCGAACAGCACTTACAGGATTATAAATGGATACATTACAAGCTGCGGCCTTCTAAAGCCTCATTATAAAATAGTGGCCAAGACCGTTACAGTTGACACCCTCAATAACAAGGTAACCGCCAAAGATGTTGCCGTTAAAGTAGGGGATGCGCCGATCGCGTATCTGCCCAAATATCATTTTAATTTAAAGACAGAAGGCTGGCCGACTGTAAGCGTTATTCCTGGCAAGAAAAGCAAATGGGGCGTCTTCGCTTTAAATAGCTACAGGTATGAGATGGATGATAAAAACAGCCTTACTTTCAGGGTTGATGAAAGAAGCAAATGGGGGCTGGCGGAAGGCGTTGATTATAAATATGCCCTGGATGGTTTTGGCAACGGCCTCTTGAGAACTTACTATACAAATCAGCGCAATGTAGACAGAAACGAATCGCAAAAAGGCGAACAGCAGAGATACAGGATCCAGGCGCGTCATCGCTGGGATATCAATGACCACGCTATGGCTATTATGGAATACCATCGCATGAGCGACGCCACTATGACAAAAGACTATTTTTATAGAGAAGAATACAATAGAGAGCCTTCCCCCGAGTCTTACGTATATGTTTTGGAAAGGCAGCCTGAGTATTCTCTGAGTTTTTTAGGCCGCAAAAGGGCGAATCATTTTCAGACGGTTACCGAGCGCCTTCCCGAGCTGAGGTTTGACCTTAAAGACCAGAAGCTTTTTGACTCGCCCGTCTATTTTAAGACAGATACCACATTCGCGAATATCAATCAAAAAACCAGCGCTAACGCCAATGATCTGAATGTCACCAGATTCGACGTATATAATAAATTGTCAGTTCCTCTCAAGCTCCTGGATGCTATGAGCGTATCGCCGTTTGTGGGCATGAGGGATACATTTTTCAGCAGAGGCCTGAATGACGATAAAAATGAGTTCAGGTCCGCTTTTTATACAGGCTTTGATCTCAGCACAAAATTTACAAAGACATACGAAGCCTCTGGCAGATTCTTAGGAGTAGATTTCAATAAGCTCCGTCACAGCGTTACGCCTACCATAGAATATAAATATATCCACCAGCCATCGGTGGACTACACAAAACTCGAACAGCTCGACGATATAGACGCTATTGACCAGAAAAGCGTTTTCACTCTCGGCTTAGAAAACAGGCTCCAGACTAAGCGTAAGATCGGCGAGAGCCTGAAAACAGTTGACCTCGGGTATTTATTAATAACAGGCGATTATCTTTATAAGCCTGAAGGAATGGGCAGCCAGCTCTCCAATGTAAAAGGCGATCTGGAGCTTACGCCTTTTAGCTGGCTCAGGCTTGAATCAGACACCCGCTACGATCCTGATACCAGGGATTTTCAAACCTGGAATACGGATCTATATATCAACAGGTCGGAAGACTGGCGGTTTGGCCTTGGGTCCAGGTATGAACAAAATAAGGCCAGCGAATTCACCTCGGAATTATTTTATAAATTAAATAATGCCTGGTCCTTCAGGACTTTTGGCAGGTATGATTTAAAAGAAGTGGAGAATAATGGGCATAAGTATGTAAACAAATTTAAAGATAAAGAGTTTACCGTTATAAAGGATTTGCATTGCTGGCTGGCTGAAGTAAGCGTCAGCGAAGGTAGGGATAGCGGCACAACAGTGTGGGCTGTCATGAAGCTTAAGGCTTCGCCCAAAGTGCCTTTTGATTTCAAAGACTATTATCCGCACCCGAAATAGTTCTCGACTTGCGGAGTTTATCCTGAGCGAAGCGAAAGGCTTGCTTGAACACTAATATTCTTCGAGCGGAAAAAGCAAACTATGCATGATAGCTCAGTCGAGAAGTAAACAGGAGTTAATATGAACATTGCAATCATTGGCGCAGGCTATGTTGGGTTAGTAACAGGAGCGTGCTTCGCAGAGCTTGGCAATAAAGTTATTTGCGTTGATAACGATCCCGAGAAAATAGCCCTTCTCAAAAAACTCAAGATGCCTTTTTATGAAAAGGGCCTTGATAAAATGGTTAAGAAAAATGTTACCGCTGGCAGGCTGGTTTTTACGGACAGCATCGAAAGCGCCGTAAAAAAATCCCTGGTAATATTTATCTGCGTTGGCACGCCTCCCAAGGAAGACGGAGAGGCGGATCTATCCTATGTTGAAAACGTAGCAGCCCAGATAGCCAGGAATATGACATCTTACAGGCTTATAATCGAGAAAAGCACCGTGCCTGTTGAGACGGGCAGCTGGATTGAGCGCACTATAAAGATAAACAATAAAAAAGGCATTAAGTTTGACGTGGCGTCTAATCCTGAATTTCTGAAAGAAGGCACCGCTATAGAAGATTTTATGCATCCCGACAGGATTGTAATAGGCGCGGAGACCAAGAAGGCGAAAGATTTGCTTGCCAGGTTATACAGTCCTATAAAATCTGAGATAGTAATCACTGACATAAAGAGCGCGGAGCTTATAAAGCACGCTTCAAATTCTTTCCTTGCCACGAAGATCTCATTCATAAATTCTATCGCCAATATTTGCGAGAAAACAGGCGCTGATATAGAGAAGGTTAGCTACGGCATGGGCCTTGACAAGAGAATCAATAGGGCTTTTCTAAAAAGTGGCATAGGTTACGGCGGATTTTGTTTCCCCAAGGACCTGGACGCATTTATCAATATCTCGGAAAAAATGGGCTATGATTTCAGCATTTTAAAATCAGTCAGAAAAGTCAACGAAGGCCAGAAGCAGGTCTTTCTTAAAAAGATAGAAAAAGAGCTCTGGATTGTAAAAGATAAACATATCGGCGTTTTAGGCCTCGCGTTTAAGCCGAATACGGATGATATGCGTTTCGCCCCTTCCATAGATATAATAAATCACTTGGTTGAGGCCGGCGCGAATATTAAAGCCTATGACCCAAAGGCCCTGGAAAAAGCGGAAAGCGTTTTAAAAGGCGTTACGTTTTGTAAGGATGTTTATGCGGTCGCTAAAGATAGCGACGCGCTTTTAGTATTGACGGAATGGCAGGAATTTAAAGATATGGACCTTTGCAGGGTAAAAAAACTATTAAAGAACCCTTTAATAATAGACGGTCGCAATATCTTTGACCCTGCTAAGATGCGTAAACTCGGCTTTAAATATATCTCTATGGGCCGATAGTTCTCGGCTCACTTTGTTCGCTCGAACAATATTCTTCGAGCGAAGTCGAGAAGATGAAGGATCTATATGATAAAAGGCGTAGAAGTTAAAAAGCTTAAGATTGTCCCGGATGATCGCGGCAGGCTCATGGAAATATTGCGTTCTGACGAGCCTGTTTTTCAGAAATTTGGCCAGGTCTATATGACTACGGCGTTTCCCGGGGTAACCAAGGCGTGGCATTATCATAAACTGCAGGACGATCATTTTACCTGCGTGTTCGGGGCCATGAGGCTGGCCATATATGACTCCAGGGAGGATTCCCCCACGTACAAAGAAATAAATGATTTTGTGATTTCTCTGGATAACCCGATACTTGTCAAGATCCCGAAACTCACATATCATGGCTTTAAATGCGTAAGCGATAAAGAGGCTATAGTTATTAATGTCCCTACCATGGCTTATAACTATAAAACCCCTGACGAATATCGCTTAGACGCATTTGATAACGATATACCATACGATTGGAATAAGTAGTTCCCGGCAAGCTCGAACATTATTTAACCCCGAGCAGCGTCGAGGGGCTTCGAGTGATTCCGCCGCAGGCGAGAGTCGAGAAGATAAAGAGGTGAAACATGAAAGGCGTTATTTTAGCAGGCGGATTAGGCAAAAGGCTTGAACCATTAACCCGCATAACCAATAAGCATTTATTGCCCGTATACGGCAAGCCCATGATCTATTATCCTATACAGACCTTGGTAGACGCGGGTATAAAAGATATTCTTATAGTTACCGGCGGCAATCACGCAGGAGAGTTTCTGCGGCTTCTGGGAAATGGTTATGAATTTGGGCTTAAGGCTATAAACTATACTTACCAGCATGGTGAAGGTGGTATCGCGGAAGCGTTGAAGCTAGCAGAGCATTTCAGCGATAACGATAAAATAGTAGTAATCCTGGGTGATAACCTTATTGAAAAATCAATAAAGCATTATGTCCGGGATTTTGCGAAACAGCCAAAGGGCGCAAAGATCCTGCTTAAAAAAGTCGATGACCCCGAGAGATTCGGAGTAGCTGAGGTAAAAGGCGATCATATCATTAAGATAGTTGAGAAACCCAAACACCCTAAATCAGACTACGCTGTTACAGGTATCTATATGTATGATAAAAAGGTTTTTGATATCGCGAAGACCTTGAAGCCTTCCAATAGAGGCGAGTTCGAAATCACAGACGTGAATAACGAATATATAAAGCGCGGGGAAATGACATTCTCGGTTCTTGACGGCTGGTGGACCGATTGCGGCACGCACGAGTCGCTTCTGCGCGCGAACAATTTAGTAGCAGGTTTATAGTGAAACCTCGTAGGGTAAGAATTATGAAAATTTTAGTCACTGGCGGATGCGGGTTTATCGGGTCAAACTTTATAAGGCAGATGCTTAAAAAATATCCCGCCTATAAGATTGTAAACCTTGATAAGCTTACCTATTGCGGCAATCCTGATAATTTAAGAGACATGGAAGGCGATAAGCGTTACGCTTTTATTAAAGGCGATATCTGCGATAAAAAAATCGTAGATAAGCTGATAAAGGGTTGCGACAGCGTTATAAATTTCGCAGCCGAAAGTCACGTGGACCGCTCCATAGAAGATGCGTCAGCTTTTATCCGCACAAATATCCAGGGCGTCTACGCGCTTTTGGAAGCCGCCAAAAAGAATAAGATTAAAAGATTTATTCAGATCTCGACTGATGAGACATACGGAAGCATAACCAAAGGCTCTTTTAGGGAAGATAGCCCTATCAGGCCAAACAGCCCTTACTCGGCAGCCAAGGCTGGGGGCGACCATCTGGCAATGGCTTATTACAAGACATTTAAATTGCCTGTTATTATCACCCGCTCAAGCAATAATTTCGGGCCATACCAGTATCCTGAAAAGGTAATACCGCTTTTTATTACAAATTTACTTGGGAACAAGAAAGTGCCGCTTTACGGGGACGGCATGAATGTCCGTGACTGGCTGTACGTCCTTGATAATTGCAGCGCAATAGACTTAGTCCTGCATAAGGGCAAAATAGGAGAGGTTTATAATATCAGCGGCAGCTTTGAAATCCCGAACATAGAGCTTACGAAGATTATATTGAAAAATCTTGGCAAAACAGATAAAATGATCCACTATGTTACTGACAGGCTTGGCCATGACAGGCGTTATTCCCTGGACTCTGGCAAAGTCAGGAAATTGGGCTGGAAGCCGTCTAAGGACTTTAATATAGCCATAAAAGAGACGATAAGCTGGTATAAGGCCAACACCACCTGGTGGCAGCGGCTTAAATAAATATTCTTCTCGACTTCGCTCGAAGAATATTGTTCGAGCGAGCGAAGCCAAGAAGAATACAATATTGTTCGAGCGAGCCCTTCGCTTAGGATAAACTTCGCGAGTCGAGAACTGAAAATATGTTTAATAAACTAAAATCTAAAATCGAGAATAAGAAGGCGAACATTGGCATTATCGGCCAGGGGTATGTCGGGCTTCCTCTCGCAGTGGAGTTCGCTAAGGTCGGCTTCAGCGTCACTGGCTTTGATACAGACGATAAAAAGGTCTCGAGTATCAGTAAAGGAATATCTTATATTCTGGATGTGCCTTCCGTAGACGTAAAAGAGCTGGTAGCTTCCGGTAAATTAAAAGCCACTGCCAATACAAAGCTTCTAAATAAAATGGACGTTATTATTATCTGCGTCCCTACGCCTCTACGTAAGACCAAAGAGCCGGATATCTCTTATATACTTGCGGCGAGCGACGCGATAGCTGAGAATAAGAGAAAAGGGCAGCTAGTTATTTTAGAAAGCACCACTTATCCCGGCACCACAGAAGAAGTTATATTGCCAAAACTAGACGGGAATGGCCTGAAGATCGGTAAAGACTTTTTCCTGGCGTTTTCCCCGGAGAGGGTAGACCCGGGCAATCCTAAATATAAAACAAAAGATATTACTAAGATCGTAGGAGGCGTAACCCCTGAATGCACGGAGCTCGCCCGTCTTTTATATTCCCACGCAATAAAAGAAGTAATCCCTGTTTCTTCCACCCGCTCGGCTGAGATGGTAAAGCTTCTTGAAAACACCTTTCGCAGCGTCAATATAGCTATGGTAAACGAATTAGCGCTTATGTGCCATAAGATGGGCCTTAATGTCTGGGAAATAATAAACGCCGCGAAAACCAAGCCTTTCGGATTTATGCCATTTTATCCCGGCCCGGGAATAGGTGGACATTGTATCCCGCTCGACCCGCTGTATCTGTCATGGAAGGCTAGGCAGCATGGGTTTGAGGCGAGGTTCATTGAGCTGGCAGCGGAGATAAACGCCTATATGCCGCATTATGTAGTGGATAAAATAGCTTCTATTTTAAACGAGAAGAAAAAGCCTCTTAAGGGATCGAATATTCTGATAATAGGCATCACATATAAAAAAGACATAAATGATGTCAGGGAATCGCCTGGCCTTGAAATAGTGGATTCCCTGATTAAAAAAGACGCTCATGTCTATTGTCATGACCCTCTTGTGTCCGGGTTTGAACTGGACGGCGGCAAAAAAATCACCACGGTAAAGCTTACAAAAGATGTTATTTCTTCCAGCGATCTCGTGGTTATTATTACAGATCATACTGATGTGGATTATAAAGTTATTGTCGATAACGCAAAAATGATTTTCGACACCCGTAATGCGCTTAAAGATTTTAAAGCCGCTAAAAACATAGTTAAATTATAGTTCTCGACTCACTTCGTTCGCTCGAACAATATTCTTCGAGCGAAGCCCGCAGGGCTGAGTCGAGAAGTAAATAGGAGATAAATAATGAAATTCTTAGTCACCGGCGGAGCAGGCTTTATAGGTTCACACATAGTAGGCGCATTGGTCGGAAACGGCGACAAGGTAAAGGTAATCGATGATTTTAGCTCCGGCCGCATGGAAAATCTCGAGGGAGTTTTAAATAAGATAGAACTTATAAAAGGCGACATTAGAAATAAAGAGCTTGTCGCGAAGGCAGTGGAGGGAGTAGATTACGTTCTTCATCAGGCAGCCCTTAGAAGTGTCCCCAAGTCTTTGGCGAATCCAGAGCTTTATAATGACGTCAATATCAACGGCACTCTTAATATTCTTACGGCTGCTCGCAACGCAAAAGTAAAAAGGGTAGTTACAGCTTCTTCCAGCTCTATTTATGGAGACGTAGACAAGCTTCCGGAGAAAGAGGATTTTTTACCTCAGCTTATCTCGCCCTACGGCCTTACAAAGCTCGCAGGCGAGTATTATTCCAGGATTTTTAGCCTGATCTACGGCCTTGAAACAGTAAACCTCAGGTATTTCAATGTCTTTGGCCCGCGCCAGTCCCTGGAAAACGAATACGCAGTAGTAATCCCTAAATTTATAACCTGTATACTTAAGAATGAACCTCCGCCTATCCACGGCGACGGCAAACAGACCAGGGATTTTACATATGTGGCAAACGTAGTCCAGGCAAATATCAAATCAGCCACTGCGCCCGGCGTTAAGTGCGAGGTCTTTAATATTGCGTGCGGCAAGGCATACGCTGTCCTTGATATAGTTAAATATGTAAATAAGATTCTTGGAAAAAGCGTATTGCCGAAGTTTGGCCCCGTAAGGTCCGGAGATGCGAAGCATACCCTCGCGGATATTTCTAAAGCCAAAAAACTTATCGGCTTTAAGCCGGAAATCGGCTTTGAAGAGGGCCTTAAAAAAACTATAGAATATTTTAGTAAGTTGAAATAGTTCCAGGTTCGCCTGACTCTAAAGTTCCCCTTGCAATTTTTCTGTATTATGTTAAACTTGCGTACAGGAGGATGAAATATGGTTATTCAAACAGAGTATCTTGTTGATCAAAAGGGTAAAAAAAAATCTGTAGTTTTGCCTATTCGTAATTATATTAAATTATTGGAGTATCTTGAAGACATGGAAGACGCTCTTGATCTGAAAAAAGCAAAAAAGGATGCCAAGGATTTTATTGATTTCGGAAAGTTTACCGCTAAGCTTAAAAAACAAGGCCGCATACAGTAATGTATAGAATTATTATTGAGCATAAAGCCGCCAAAGAAACAGAATGCCTTCCTAACGATGCAATCCAACGTGTTATAGATACAATCAAGAATTTAAAACTTAACCCTCGACCGCATGGCTCAAAGAAACTGACAGGAGAAGTCGGCTGGCGTGTTAGGATCGGAGATTATCGTATATTGTACACGATAGATGATAGTCAGAAACTTATTACGATATATAGGGTAAAACATCGCAAAGAAGCATATCGTTAGAAGCTCTTTGCGTCCTACGTGCTGCTCCATGTTTCCCCATTATGCTTAAACCTGGAATTTGTTCTTGCGCATATTACCTTAATATACTATAATTAAATACACTTTCTATGGAGGGTAAACTATGAAAAAAGCTTTAATCACAGGCATCACAGGCCAGGATGGCGCGTATCTTTCCAAATTATTATTAGATAAAGGCTATCAGGTCCATGGCATAGTGCGGCGTGTGGCATTAGAAGATCCTGACCATAGATTATGGCGCTTAAAGCCTATTCTGCATAAAATAAAACTGCACGCCGGATCTTTAGAAAGCTACGCCAGCCTCTTTAATATCGTCCAGAAAGTAAAGCCTGACGAATGCTACCACCTGGCGGCGCAGAGCTTTGTAAGCTATTCATTTGAAGACGAATTCTCCACGATCAATACTAATATTAACGGCACCCTCTTTATGCTTTCAGCCATAAAACACAGGGCGCCTAAATGTAAATTTTATTTTGCCGGATCGTCCGAGATGTTCGGCAAGGTAAGGGAAGTGCCTCAGAAAGAGACCACACCTTTTCACCCGAGGTCTCCTTACGGTATTTCCAAGGTCGCTGGTTTTGAGCTTACGCGTAATTACCGCGAAGCATACGGCTTATTTGCTTGTAATGGTATTTTGTTCAACCATGAATCCCCTATGAGAGGATATGAATTTGTGACCCGTAAGATTACTCTTGGCGTGGCGCGCATCAAAGCGGGCCTTGCCAATGAATTAAAACTCGGAAATCTGGACGCTAAGCGCGACTGGGGCTTTGCAGGCGATTTTGTTGAGGCCATGTATCTTATGCTGCAGGAGAAAAAGCCGGATGATTACGTGGTAGCTACGGGCGAAACTCATACGGTAAAAAGATTCGTAGAGCTTGCGTTCGGCCACGCTGGCCTTAATTGGAAAAAATACGTAAAGCAGGATAAAGAGCTCTTTAGGCCGGCTGAGGTTAATCTACTTATAGGCAATTCATCCAAAGCAAAGCGCGTATTAGGCTGGAAGCCAAAAGTAAAATTCGAAGAGCTTGTAAAAATAATGGTGTATGAGGATTTAAAGAGATTAAAGGCAAACTAATATTCTTCGAGCGAGCAAACTAATATTCTTCGAGCGAGCGAACTAATATTCTTCTAGCGAGCGAACTAATATTCTTCGAGCGAGCGAAGCGAGTCGAGAAGACAAGGTATTTATGAAAACTGTATTAATAACCGGCGGAGCTGGTTTTTTAGGCTCCCACTTATGCGACAGGTTCTTAAAAGAAGGCTATAAGGTTATTTGTATGGATAATCTTATAACCGGAAGCCTTGCCAATATTTCTCACCTTGAGAAAAATCCTGATTTTAAATTTATAAAACATAATGTATCTGAATATATAGATTTAAAGGACGGGGTCGATCTTATCCTGCACTTTGCTTCGCCAGCGAGCCCTATCGATTATCTCATGCACCCTATACCGACGTTAAAAGTCGGTTCTCTTGGCACGCATAACACCCTTGGCGTGGCAAAAGCTAAAAATGCAAAGTATCTTTTAGCCTCCACTTCCGAAGTGTATGGCGACCCTAAGGTAAATCCTCAGCCCGAGTCTTATTATGGCCACGTTAATTGCGTAGGCCCCAGGGGAGTCTACGACGAGGCAAAGCGCTTTGCAGAAGCCATTACCATGGCGTATCATAATTTTCATAAGCTCGATACAAAGATAGTCCGTATTTTTAATACTTACGGCCCCAGGATGAGAAAAAACGACGGCCGTGTTATACCGAATTTTATCACCCAGGCGTTAAAAAACGAGCCTATCACTGTTTATGGTAAAGGCGATCAGACCAGGTCTCTTTGTTTTTTCTCAGACCTCATAGAGGGCATTTTCCGCCTTAGCCAGTCCGATGTCCACGATCCTGTGAATATCGGCAATCCTCATGAGCTAAAAATCATAGACCTGGCAAAATTAATTATTAAGCTTACTAACAGCAAAAGTAAAATTATTTACAATCCTCTTCCTGTGGATGACCCGAAACAGAGGCAGCCTGATATTAAGAGGGCCAGCAAGTTCCTGAGCTGGTCCCCAAAGGTTGACCTGGAAAAAGGCTTAAAAGAAACAATAGATTGGTTCAAAAGAGGATAATATTCTTCGAGCGAAGGCAAAATATTCTTCTCGACAAGCTCGAAGAATATTTTGCCTGAGTCGAGAAGTAATCAAATGTCATTAAGAGCAAAGCAAAGCGGCCTATTTTTAATAATTTTATTTTTTACTCTTTTATCTCCCTGTATCCTCAACGCATCGCCTTCGGTTGATGTGCCTTTGAGGCACTGGAGCTATGACGCTATTGAAAAACTCGCGATCATAGGTCTTTGCGATATAGCTGACATCGGCGTTCGTCCGGTCTCCCGCATAAAAATGGCTTACATTGTAAAGACAGCCATTGATAAAGCCCGGGATTACGATAAAGAATTTGAATGGAACGAGCAGGATTATTTAGAGGCTTTATTAAATAAACTTATAGGCGAGTTCAGGGTAGAGCTTGTCGGCATAGGCGTTGAGGTTGCGAGCACTTTTGACAAGCCGCTTCCGAAAAATACGCTAAATATTCTGAATGACATAAAGATTGAAAAAGTATACGCTAAGCTTGATAAAGACCGCATGCTCTTTGAAAATAAAGACGGCTGGATCCTGAAAGACGGATTTAACGCCAGAGTCAAGGCTACGGCGTGGGCTAAGTTATCTGATATAAGCGCTGTATCTGTAACGCCTGGCATCAGATATTCCGGCGAAGATACTGACGTTAATATAGAAGACGCTCATCTTAGGCTGAATCCTCCGGGTTGGAATACAGAGTACGCCATAGGCAGATCTTCCATGTGGTGGGGCCCGGGTTTTCATGGCTCAGTTCTTATGACTGACAATGCATTTCCCATGGACACCTTGAGGATCAATAATATCTGGCCTTTCAGGCTTCCCTGGGTATTTAAAAAGATGGGCAGATGGAGCGGCACATGGTTTATATCGAGGCTAGAGAAAAAGTTTAATCCTTCTCACCCTATATTTACAGGCTGGAAACTGGATTTTATACCCATGGAATTTTTAAAGTTTGGAGTAGGTCATATCCTTATGCTTGGCGGTAAGGGTGTTAATATGTATGGCATTCATGATTTTGTGGGCAATAGCTCGCTTTTTTTTAGCTCGGGCGGAGGAGCGGATGATCCGGAAAACCACATCATGTCATGGGATGCTCAGCTTTTTTTAAGGCGGATTGATAGATTTTTACCTATTGCAACAGGCGCGAAGCTCTACACTGAATGGGGCGCGGAAGACGAATCTAAAAGTATTCCCATAGATCTTTCGTCTATAACCGGCGCTTATTTTACAGACGTCTTTAAAATCCCTGGTTTTGACGTAAAAGCCGAGATTGCCAGGTTTCATAAAGTTTTTTACGAGCATTTTAAATACGTCACAGGTTATATGCATAAAGGGAACTTCATAGGCCATCACGCGGGAGGCGATTCAGAGGATATGGCGGTTACAGGCATATTTAATTTTCCGGATGAGTATAAATTCAGCGTCACTTTCAGCCATATGAGGCGTGGCCTTACCAAAGCCCTCATAGAAACCACAAATCAAATAAGATTAGAATTTAGTTTAACTAATGCCTTAAATATGTATAATATAAAAGATGTAGAAGTAACGCTATTCTACGAACTTGACGATATCACAAATTTTGAAAACACCGGCTCCACAGCCAATAATCATATAGTAGGCGCTGAGGTCACAAGGAAATTTTAAATATGCCAAAAGTTTTAATCTTTGCCGGAGCTAATGGAAGCGGTAAGACAACTTTTGCTAAGAGCATTATTGAGCCAGGATTTATTTTTATTAATGCAGATGATATTAAAAAAGATAAAAAACTTTCATATATAGATGCTGGCAAAGAGTCGCTTCGTTTAATAAGCAAATCTATTGCAGAAAATAAGGATTTTTCATTCGAAACTACTATGTCTGGCATAGGCTTGTCCAAAAGATTTGAAAGCCTTAAGAAAGAAAAGTATACTGTAATAATTTTTTATTTATTCGCCTATCCGATAGAATTACTTATAGAAAGGATAAGAGAAAGAGTTGCCAAAGGCGGTCATATGGTAGCTAATGAAGATGTTATAAGGCGCTATTATAGAAGCGCTTATAACTTTTGGAATAAGTATAGATTTTATGCTTCTAAATGGAGTATAATTAATAATAATCAGCTTGAATCTGAAACTATAGCAGTAGGCATTAACGGAAGTTTTAATTTAATAAACGAGTCTGAATTCGATATTTTTAAAGAGGCGGTTAATCATGGTTAAAGCTAAACAAGACAATTTACCATTAGCTATATATAAAGATTTAATAGATGATATGGCAAAGTCTAGAAAGGTGCATAGAAAGATAGTAGAAGAGAATAAAAAGCTCGGTATACCTACGTCTTTTTCCCTTTACGGCAGAGTATATCATCTCATGCCTGATGGAAGGATAGTATTAAAAAAATATAAATAAACGCCTACGGGGTGGCCATAGGCCTCCCCGTAGGTGGTGAGGTTATAACAGGAGGTTTTAAATGTCCAAAAGATTTTCTTTTATCAATTTTTTTAGCGCTATAATATTTTTACTAACCACTATTTTTCCACCCGGCGCATTTTCATATCAGAGCGCCAGAGATTCGGAAGAGCGCTACCTCGTAGACGAATCCAAAGGCATGGATATAGTTTCTTTTAAGAAGATCCGCTGCCCAAGCTGCCTTATGGAGTTTTTCTATATACCTGGCAAGGATAGTCCTCATTCCCGCTGGGTCCAGTATGAGGTTAAAAAAGAATTAAACGTATATAAAAAAGATGGCATAGATATTAAAGACAGCTTAAAAGATGATCAGGATAAGGTAAAAGAATTAAAGAAACAGGATAAACTTTTCAGCCTTTTTAAGCTCGGGGGCGACGCCAAAGATAAAAATATTAAAAAAGAAGATGCTGTTAAAACTGCTCTCGCTACCCAGGAATCCATGGACCAGGTTGAATATAAACTTCGCCAGCAGCTTACATGCCCTTACGATGGTTTTGTATTTTTTCCTGAAGGAGACCTGCTGGATCAGGCAAAATCTAAATCTGGCCTGGCCTTATTAGAGGAACCATCCAATATAGAATCCAGTTTTTCAAAGGCCATTTCTTTTGGCGCGCAGAAAGACTTAAAACAGTTTGGCTACGAATTATTTTTATCCGCAGGTAGGCCTAAAAAAGGCGGGGAAGGAAATGGCGAAGGTTCCCAGGCTGTTAAATCCATGGAGTCTCTGGCAGCTCTTGGCATGCTAAAGACCGCTCTTGGCGGCCAGGGTGGCCAGGATGCAGGTTTTTCCTCTAGTCAAGTCACAGGCGCGGAAGATTCTGTAGTTGTTCCTGTAAACGCTGATTATGTTGTAGGCCCGGGCGATACACTTCTTATTAATATCTGGGGTAGCGTGCAGGAAAGCTTCCCTGTAGAGGTTGACAGGGAAGGTAAAATCATGCTTCCTAAGTCAGGCCCGCTTTATATATGGGGCATGAAGCTTAAGGAAGCAGAGGCCCGCATTACCCAGCGCCTGAATCAATATTATACTAATTTCAATGTAGATGTCTCCATGGGTAAGCTTCGCAGTATCCGAGTATTTGTAATGGGCGAGGTTAAAAAGCCAGGCGCATATACTGTAAGCTCTCAGTCGAGCGTATTCCAGGCGCTTTATGAGGCAGGCGGCCCAACGAAGATGGGTTCTATGCGTAAAATAAAAATCGCTTCACCAAACGGTAAATCAAGAGAAATAGACCTGTATCAGTTTTTATTAAAAGGCGAGCAGGCTGATAATTCTATAGTACAATCAGGCGATACTATATTTGTTCCTTCTATAGGCGATGTGGTTGGTGTTTCAGGGAATGTTAAGCGCCCCGCTATATATGAAACCAAAAGCGATATTTCTTTAAGCGATCTCATGGAATTTGCAGGCGGTATTACTCCTACGGGTAATCTTCAGCATATTCAGGTTGAGCGTATTGAGGATAATGAGCGCAGGGTGGTGGTGGATATTAAGTTAAAAAACGGCAATTTTAAAGATATTAATCTTCATAATGGCGACATGGTTATGGTTTCTCCCATTGTCCGGCTTAAACATGAGTTTGTTACCATATTAGGCAATGTCGAGAATCCCGGTGATTATGGCCTTAAAGAGGATATGTCTGTGGAAAAATTAATAGAGATGGCAAAGGGTTTTATGCCCGGCTCGTTTTTATACAGGGCTGAAATCGCGCGCGTCTCTGAAGACCGCTCTCGCGAGATCATACCTATTAATTTAAATAAGATGATGCTGGGCGGTAAAGACGAGAATATCTCTTTAAAAGAGTGGGATATACTTTTAATTTACTCGGAGGCAGAAGTCTCTGCCCCTTCATTCGTGGAAATAGATGGAGCGGTTAATAAGCCCGGCAAATACGAGCTTACTCCTAATATGAAAATCTCAGACCTTATTTTTAGAGCAGGAGGCGTTACTTCAGGGGATTTTATTAGAGGCGCAGAGTTATTTCATATTGTCCCTGGCGAACAGCCTGTTGTGAGAGAGATTGGCGTAAAGAGGATTTTCGGAGCTAATATAGCGATAGATAAGGACATTATTTTGCAGGCAGGCGACACGCTTTTTGTGAAGCGCGAGCCT
Source organism: Candidatus Omnitrophota bacterium (assembly GCA_030649895.1). Lineage (GTDB taxonomy): Bacteria > Omnitrophota > Gorgyraeia > Gorgyraeales > Gorgyraeaceae > UBA10183. Next base: position 132,169 of record JAUSEX010000052.1, on the reverse strand, counting down.
AAGCTCACTGAGAAAAAGATGGTTACTATAAAAGGCCAGGTGAGATTCCCAGGCACATATCCTGTTATACAGGGAGAGCGGCTTAGCGATCTTATAGCGAGAGCTGGCGGATATACCCAGGATGCATTTTTACCGGGAGCTGTATTTACCCGTAAGTCTATAAAAGAAGTTCAGGAAAAAATGCGTAAGAAATTCTTGGAAAAAGAACAGCGTACTATTATGGAAGAACAGCAGGCGATGCTATTAAGGGCTGGAAGCGCAGCCGGAGCAGATTCTATCACCCAGTCTGTGAGAGCCAGAATAGATATGATGGAGATGATATCTGAGGCTGATATAGAAGGCCGCATGGTCATAGCGCTTGTGCCTCTTGACCAGCTAAAGCATAGTAAGTATGATATTCCCCTGGAAGATGGCGATTCCATTACTATACCTGAGTCGCCTTCAGCTGTTACTGTCATAGGCAGCGTAAATAACCCTACCTCAGTTCCTTTTGAAGTAGGCAAGGGTATAGACTACTATGTCCAGCGCACAGGCGGCATGACTAAACACGCTGATAAAAGCGGCGTCTACGTTGTCCGCGCCAATGGCGAGGCTATTAATAAATTCATGATGACGAAGTTTGTAGAGCGTGGAGACACCATAGTCATCCCGCAGGAGTTCAAATACTGGACTCCACCGGGCCAGCTTCTTAAGGATACAGTAGAAATCCTTTCCCGCATAGTAATGGGCGTTGGTATCATTGCCGCTCTTAACTAAAGCGACGGAGATTCCTCTGGGGTGACCAAGCAAATTCACCTACGCGGGGTGGCTGCAGGCCTCCCTGTAGGTGGATTTGCGGTAATATCCGGTGTCGTAGCAGTCAATAATTTCTCTAAATTTCCTCTTGCTCCTATCCCTAAAATACGTTATAATCAAACCTTATTGAGTTATTAACCCCGTAGGTGGCCGTAGGCCTCCTACGGGGTTGAGGTGGTTTATATTTTTTATAACCTTAGGAGCCATATATGGAATATGAATTTAATATACTATATTATATAAATATGTATAAGAAATGGTGGAAAAATATTGTTAAATTAATGATGATAGCTATGTTTTTCACTACTATATTCTCTATGTTGCTTCCTGTAACATATGTTTCCACGGTTAGTATTATTTCTGCTGATACATCTGCTACCACAGCGTCTTCTATAGGAAAATTTTTAGGTATTTCTAATATAGCTAGCTCTTCAAACGATATTATCATTTCTATGCTTAATAGTAATCGCATGGCTAAAGATATAGCGCAATTTTTAGAGTTTAATAAAAAACAAAATTTTAGGTACTCTATGATAATTCATACTGTGACAGCGGGCCTTGCTATGGATATAAAGGGCAATGACCCTGCGCTTACTGAAAAAGTGGCTAATTTCACTATTCAGAACCTTGATAAAATCAATGCAGAATTGAATATTACTCCCTCTAAACCGATGGCAAAAGTTCTTGACCCCGCTGTATACGGAAAAAGAGAATCAAGGCAGATATTAAGAAAGGTATTTATCGCGGGCCTTTTAATATTTTTACTTGTAAGCCTTTACGCTTTTTTTACAGATTATCTTAAAAAATTAAAAGGGAGTAGCGGAGCATAGCTCTGCTATTATAATATTCTTCGAGCGAGGCCCGAAGGGCCGAGTCGAGAAGTTAAGGCAGTTTTATGCAGCTATTCGACAGATCCATTCTTAATATTAAACCTTTGGCAGAAAGAAAACACGATTTAAATCTTTCGGTTATAAAACCCTTGACTTCTAATAGCGCGCCTGGCCTGACCAAAAGAATGCTTCCGGTTTGCGAAGATATTATTTGCGCCAAAGAGGAACATAAGGCAATTATATTAATGATTGGGGCGCATGTTATTAGATCTGGTGTGCAGAATTATATTATTGACCTTATGAAAAGAGGCTATGTGTCATGCATTGCCATGAATGGCGCAGGTATGATTCACGATTTTGAGTTTGCCTTGATAGGAGCTACGACAGAAAGCGTGAGTCGATATATAAAAGAAGGTCAGTTTGGTCTATGGCAGGAGACAGGCATATTAAATGATATTATTAATAAAGCTTACGCTGAAAATAGCAGTATAGGCATGGGTGAAGCAGTCGGCAGTTATATAGAAAAACAGAGTTTAGCGCATAAATCTATCAGTATTTTAGCCTGGGCCTACCGTTTAAATATTCCTGTAACTATTCATATAGGCATAGGTTATGATATTGTACATGAGCATCCTAATTGTAATGGCGCAGCTACAGGCGGCCTTTCATATAATGATTTTCTTAAATTTGTTTCAGTAGCCCAGAACTTTGAAAATGGCGTGGTTATGAATTTCGGCAGCTCTGTAATGGCGCCTGAGGTTTTTCTAAAAGCCCTGAGTATGGCCAGAAATGCAGCCCGCCAGCGCGGCGAAGAAATAAAACATTTTACTACTCTTGTTTGTGACCTTGTGAAGCTCCAGAAAATATTTAAAAAAGAACCGCCAAAAAATAAAGCTGATTACTATTTCAGGCCATGGAAGACCATGCTTGTCCGCACAGTAGCTGATGGTGGCAAAAGTTTTTACATAAGAGGCTGCCATGCTGACACGATTCCGGCTTTATGGTTTGGTATCAATAAAACGGAGGATAGAATTGGGAAAAAGAGTTGAGCTGAATTCATTGCAGAAAATTTTAAATAGCCTTAAAAATAAAGGCAAAAAGATTGTTTTGTGCCATGGATGTTTTGACCTGATGCACCCCGGCCACATAAAACATTTTCAGGAAGCGAAAAAAATGGGCGATATCCTGGTCGTTACCGTTACTCCTGATAAATTTGTGGATAAAGGTCCTGGTAGGCCGGTAATCAGCGAAAACTTGAGGGCAGATTCCATAGCCGCATTAGAGTGTGTCGATTACGCGGCTATTAATAAATGGCCGACTGCTGAGGAACTCTTGAGGTTCATAAGGCCCGACATCTATGTTAAGGGCCAGGAATTCGAGAAGTTGGAAGATAAAACAGGCAAAATTCAAAAGGAGTACGATATTGCAAAAGAAATAGGTATTAAAGTCTGCTTTACTCATGAAGTAGTATTTTCCTCTACCAAGTTACTTAATCAATCCGATGTGATTAATAATTTTTTGAACATCTATTCAAAGCAGACCAAAGATTTTTTAAAAAATTTTTCCAGTAAATACACATTTTCCGCTATTTCAGAAAAACTTGACAGCCTGAAAAAACTGAAGGTTTTGATTGTTGGCGAGGGGATAATAGATGAATATAATTATTGCGCGTCTATGGGGAAAGCTGCAAAGGCAAACCTTGTTGTCAATAAGCATTTAAGCCGCGAGGTTTTTGCGGGTGGAGCTTTTGCAATAGCGAATCATGTAGCGGGGTTATGCGATAATGTGCAGTTTGTGACTTTATTAGGCAAGAATGATCCGAACGAAGGTTTTGTATCCGAAAACCTGAAATCAAATATCATTTCAAAATTTTTTCATAGAGACGATGGTCCTACTATTATAAAGAAAAGATATATTGACCAGTCTCTTAACCAGAAATTATTCGAGGTTAATTATTTAAATGAAGGCTATATTAATAAGGATTGTGAGTCAGAGGTTATAGCGTATCTAAAATCAGAAATACCCAAATATGACCTGTTGCTGGTTTCTGATTTTGGCCATGGCTTTATTACCAATAAGATGATCAGGATAATTGAAAAACTTCCGAAAAAAATAGCGGTTAATACCCAGACAAACGCTGCTAATACAGGCTACAATATGATTACCAAATATCATAATCCTAATTATGTTTGTTTAGATGAGACAGAGGCAAGGTGGGCAACGCAGGAAAGGTTTGCTGATATTAAAGAGGTTGTTAAAAAACTTTCAAATATTTTAGATACAGATTATCTTATTACCACGTTAGGCAAAAAAGGTTCAATAGGGATTAATAGGAATAATGAAATAAACAAGACCCCTATTTTTTCTTCAAAGGTGGTTGATACTGTAGGCGCAGGCGATGCCTTTTTTGCTTTTACCGCGCCCTGTTTTGCCCAGGGCATGCCTTTAGAGCTGGTTTCATTTATAGGCAATGCAGTAGGCGCTTTGGCTGTTCAGATAGTTTGCAATAAAAAGCCGGTTGAGAAACACGAATTAATAGAGTTTATCCAAACAGTTCTAAAATAGGGATTCTTATGCGTAAAATTGCAAAGGATTATTATCAAAACCTTTTGAATCTAATCCAGGCAGTAAAAGTTACTGATAAAAATGGAAAAGCCTTGGATTTTTATGAAGGTATAGAAGAAACAGCTGCTCTTATAGTGAAGAAGGGGGCAGCAGGCAATAAATTAATCTTTATCGGTAATGGCGCAAGCGCGGCTATTTCGAGCCACATAGCAACTGATTTCTGGAAAAATGGCGGTATAAAAGCTATCGCTTTCAATGATGCCTCTTTATTAACCTGCGTTTCCAATGATTTTGGCTATAGATATGTTTTTTCAAAGCCTATCGAAATGTTTTCCGAAACAGGGGATATACTGATAGCCATCAGCAGTTCAGGCAGGTCTGAAAATATCCTGCTTGGGGCAAAGTCAGCAAAGAAGAAGGGATGCAGGATAGTTACCCTTTCAGGCTTTGATAAAAATAACCCATTAAGAAAATTGGGAGATGTGAATTTTTATGTGTCTTCCGCAAGTTATGGGCATGTAGAGGTGGTCCATCATTCTATTTGCCACTGTTTGGTCGACATGATTATAGAGAAGAAAAATGGATAAATACAGGATAGACAGCCATAAGCTTATTTATCATGTCAATCGCCTGCATGAATGGTTGGAGGGAAAAACAACTTACCCCGTTTACATGGAAGTAAGCCCTTCAGGAGCGTGTAATCACAGGTGCGTGTATTGCGGCCTGGATTTTATGGGATATAAATCCAGGTATTTAGACAGTCATATATTGAAAGAAAGATTAGCGGAATTAGGGAAGCTTGGGTTAAAAAGCATTATGTATGCAGGTGAAGGAGAGCCGTTTCTACATCAGCAAATGGCAGAAATAATAGAACATACTAAAAAATCAGGGATAGATGTTGCAGTAACTACAAATGCTGTTTTGTTTACTGAAGATATTGCAGAAGAAACTCTTGGCAGCATGGAATGGATTAAGGTGAGCATTAATGGCGGAACCAGGGGAACATATGCAAAAATACATTGTTGTAAACCAGATGATTTTGATAAAGTCATAAAAAATATGTCATACGCGGCCGCGCTCAAAAAAAAGAAAAAATACCAATGCAGTTTAGGCATGCAACTTTTATTACTGCCTGACAATGCTAGCGAGGTTATTAAATTAGCGGAATTAGCCAAAGATATTGGAATGGATTACTTGGTTATAAAGCCGTATTCTCAACATCCTCAAAGCAGGACAACAAAGTTTAGCTCTATAAAGTACAGTGATTATGAATACCTTGCAGATGAACTGGGAAAATTTAATACAGATAGTTTTAATGTTATATTCAGGATACGCGCTATGAAAAAATGGGATGACAATAAACGAAATTATCAATCTTGTTTTGCGCTTCCTTTCTGGTCATATATTGATGCTGGAGGCAATGTATGGGGATGCAGCGTGTATCTTGGGGATAAAAGATTTTTATACGGCAATATTTATGAACAATCATTTCAGGATATTTGGGAAGGGAAAAAAAGAGAAAAATCTCTTAATTGGTTTGAAAAAGATTTCGATATATCTAAATGCAGGATAAATTGCAGGATGGATGAGATTAATAGATACCTTTGGGAACTTAAGAATTCTCCTAAGCATGTAAATTTTATTTGAGTAAGGCATTATGAATACAGGCGCATTTTTACGGGAAAAAGCAGATTATATCAGGGATGATGTTATAAAAGTTGCTGTTCGTAATGGAGCGGGCCATATTGCGCCTTCATTGTCATGCGTTGATATCCTGGTAGCTTTATATTATGAGAGCATGTCATATAAGGCGGATGATCCTTTATGTAAGGACAGAGATAGGCTGGTTTTTTCAAAGGCCCATGGATGCTATGCCCTGTATTCAATTTTGGCTGATAAGGATATCCTGCCAAAAAAAGAATGGCATAATTTTTATAAGGCAGAAAGTGGATTGCTTGGGTGCATGGAGCGCAGGATTGAATATGGGCTTGAAGCAGGATGCGGCTCTCTTGGCCATGGTTTGCCTATGGCTGTAGGCCTTGCTTTCGGCGCGCAGATACAAAAAGAAAAATACTATACATTTTGTGTTATTGGAGATGGAGAGATGCAGGAAGGAACAACATGGGAATCGCTGCAGTTTGCGGTTAAACATGAAGTAAAAAATCTCATTGTTATTATTGATTGCAACAGGCTTCAGGCAATGGATTTTATTAAGAATGTCCTTGATAGGGAAAAGATTGATATAGTAAAAAGGCTAAAGGGATTTGGCTTATCGCCTGCCATGTGTCCTGGCCACGATGCCGCAAAATTAGCTGATTGCGTAAATATAGCCAAGTCATTCACTGAAAACAGGCCGAAGATTATTATTGCTGAGACAGTAAAGGGGTTTGGCTTAAAATGCATGGAAAATGTTCCAAAGTTTCATTTTCGTATCCCTACGCAGGAAGAATTATCTATGGGGAAAAGCCGTGGATACCGTGAAGAATAATTTCAGAAAAGATATTATAAATTCTATTGTGCCGTATTTTCGCGAAGATAAGAGTTACTATCTGTTAGTTTGCGATATGGGGTTCGGAGCCATTGATCAGTTGCGCAATGAATTTCCTAATCGTATAATTAACTGCGGTATTATGGAGCAGGGGACAGTGGGGATTGCTGCCGGTATGAGCTTAAGCGGCTTGAAGCCTATTGTGTATTCAATAGTTAATTTTTTAGCTTTCAGGGCGCTGGAACAGATCAGAAATGACGTTGTTTTACAAAATCTTAACGTAAAATTTATAGCGACAGGAGTAAATGATTATTTCAAATTTCTAGGGCCTTCGCATTGCTGCGGGCAGGATGATATCTCAATAATGAAACTGATAAATATGGACGTGTATGATCCATATACGAAAAAAAAGCCTTTTCAGGAAATCGTTGATGAATGGATACGTAAGGATAGAGCGGGATATATTAGGGTTTAAAATAAGCAACTAATATTCTTCGAGCGAGGCGAAAGCCGAGTCGAGAAGTAGATATCTCTCAATAAGGAGATGATACGATAAAAGTCAAATAATGTTGGTGAAGTTCTCTGGATTATCGGTAAAATAAACCATGGTCTGGAGAGTAGATAGGTTATAGGTTGTATTATTTGCCTGGGGCTTAATTGATCCCGTTAAGGAGATTAATCAAACCTATAACCGAATAGTCACCATAGGGCGATATATCGACCCTGAATAGGAGGATGGTGTTCACCAAAATATAGCTCTACTCCGAAGGCTACAACCAAAGAAAGGAAGGGTGTAGTGATGAAAAGGTTTATAGGAGTGGACCTGCATAAGAATAGCTTCACCGTATGTTATATGCAGAGGAAAGGTGAACACGATCTCAAAACCTTCAGGGTGAGTCCGGAAGATGTTGAAGTGTTTAAGAAGACGCTAACAAAACAAGACGAGGTAGCGGTTGAGTCAACTGGTAACACCGGTTACTTTGCCAGGGAAGTAAAAGGATCTGTTGGCAAGGTTCGTATCATAAATCCGATTCAGTTCAAGATCATATCGGAATCGGTGAAGAAGACGGATGAGCATGACGCGATAACGATAGCCCGTTATCTTTCAAAAGGGCTCATCCCAGAGGTGAGAATGAGGTCTAAAGAAGAAGCAAAACTCGCAAGTCTAATCGGAACGAGGGATAAATTTGTAAAGCTCAGAACCACGCTCAAGAACAAGATTCACAATATCTTAAACGCGAGTGGTATCGTTACTTCGAAAGAGATGTTTGGCGGCGACAAGGCGCTTGATAAGGTGCTCTCTATGAATCTCGATCAATCTGACCTCTTTGAGATACGGATCATTGTTGACCAGATAAAGAGCCTTAATAAATCTATAGATGAGATTAATAAAGAGCTCACCGATAGGGGCAAGAATCTGCCCGGACATAAGAATCTCACATCCATTACAGGAATAGGCGATCTGTCAGCAACGATTCTCTTAAATACCATAGGCAATGTCAAAGACTTTGACGATGATAAAAAGCTTGCCGCCTACTTTGGTATCGTGCCGAGGGTATACGTATCGAACCAAACAAGTCAATACGGTAATATTACCAAGAGGGGGAATAAAATCGCCCGGACAGCGCTTGTACAATCGACTCTTATTGCGATCCGGTACAATCATTATTTGCGAAGATTCTATTTGAAGCTTAAAACAAAGAAGGGCAGCGGTAAGGCAATAATCGCTACCGCGCGTAAGCTTCTGGCAATAGTTTATCGGACACTGAAAAACGACTGGGTATTTGAAGATTTTAACAAATTTAAATTAGCAGCTGCAACTGCTTAAACAATAAAGTCTTAAGAGTAGAGTTATTTGACTTTTAACATAGGAGTACTAATGGGGAAACTTTTAAATATTATAACATCTCTGCATCAGAAGACGAAAAGGGACTATCTTGCCAGGATGGTTAATAACAAAGCCGAGTGCGCGAAGATAGCCAGGAAATTCGGCAGGGATTTTTGGGACGGAGACAGAAAGTACGGCTATGGAGGGTATAAATATAACGGTCACTGGGAGCCTGTCGCGAGGAAGCTGATAGAGGAATATAAACTGCCGGACAACGCCAGAATTCTGGACGTAGGGTGCGGAAAGGGTTTTTTGCTATATGAATTTAAGAAACTTTTACCTGGCGCAAGCGTAAAAGGATTTGATATCTCAGGATACGCAGTGGAAAACGCGAAGGAAGAAGTCAGGGACTCTTTGTTTATTCATAAGGTTCAGGATGAATACCCTTTTAAGGACAAAGAATTTGATTTGGTTGTGTCTATAACAACTCTTCATAACCTTTGCGTACATGAGTTAAAACCAGCTCTTCAGGAAATAGAGCGGGTTGGCAAGAATAAATATATCAGCATGGAAGGTTATCGCAATGAAGAGGAGTTATTTAATCTGCAATGCTGGGCATTAACATGTGAATCGTTTTTCAGGCCGGAAGAATGGGTGTGGCTGTTCGATGAATTCGGCTATTCCGGCGATTATGAGTTTATCTATTTTTGAATAGAGATAGAATATGAAAAAGTTAAAAGTAGTCCTGGTTGTGCCAAATTTTCGCTGGGTAAATTCTGATATAAATGCGCTATGGCATTATACCCCTTACAATCTCTGTCTTTTAGCTGCGGTAATAAAGGATATCTGCGACGTTAGTATTTTAGATGCTTATACGTCAAATATGAGCGAGGATGCGTTTAAATCTGAATTGAGAAAACTTAATCCTGACATTGTGGGGATTACGGTTCTTATGGATCAATATGCTTCTTCCGGACATACAGCAGCAAAAATAGCAAAATCTATTAATAGAGAGATTATTGTAGTGATGGGAGGGGTTTATGCTACAGTAAACCCGGAGAGGGCTGTAAAGGATAATAACATTGATTTTGTTGTTGTAGGCGAGGGCGAATATGCGCTTAGGGATTTAATAGGGTATGTCATGAAAAAAAATCCGCTTCCTCAAAAGGGCGTTTGTTATAGTTTAGACGGAAAGATTGTTAATACAGGCCACGCTGATTTTATCAAAGATTTAGATGATATCCCATTGCCGGCATATCACCTGATAAATTTTAAAAACTACGCTAATAGTGCTCACAGAAAAAGCGTTGATTCTCCCAGGAAATATCCCTACGCGCGCATCATGACCTCGAGGGGTTGCCCTTACGGGTGTTCATTTTGTCAGGTAGAGGTAATTTCCGGTAGGGAGTTCAGGCCGCGGAGCGCGAAAAATGTATTAGATGAAATAGCGTGGTTAAAAAAAGAATACGGAATTAAGTCCCTTATTTTTGACGACGATAATCTTTTTACCGATAGGCAGAGAGCCAAAGATATTTTTCAGGGAATGATTGACAGGGATATTGCTATGCCCTGGGCCAGTATAGCCGTAGCGGTTTTTAAATTAGATGAAGAGCTGATTAAGCTGATGAAGGCAAGCGGCTGCGAGTATATAGACATAGCTATCGAGTCTGGGACCGAAAGGGTGTTGAAAAAAATAATAAAAAAGCCGGTTAACTTTGAGCAAGCCAAAGAAATGGCCCGGTCAGCTAAGAAAGAAGGCATTTATGTTGCGGCCAATTTTATAATAGGTTTCCCCACGGAGACGTGGGACGAGATCAGGCAGACCATAAAGTTCGCCGAAGATATAGATGTGGATTACGCGAAAATATTCACAGCTATGCCGTTACGAAATACAAAATTATGGGAACTTTGCGAAAAAGAAAGCGCCTTTAAAGAAGAATTCGACAAATCAGAAGGCATGTGGAATGTCGGCCAGATTGAGACAAAAGAGTTTTCTAGTCGAGACCTCACTATTTTACGAGCTTATGAATGGGATAGGATTAATTTTACAAATCCGGAAAAACGCAAAAAGACCGCGGCGATGATGGGCATGACTGAGGACGAATTAAAAGAGACGCGAAAGCGGACTTTTAACAGCGCGTTTCAGTCAATTAAATAAAGGATAGCGTCATGGGGTTTTTATATACAAAGATGAAAATATTCCATTTTAAAGATAAGCTGGATTCACTGCCGTTGTCTGCGAATAACATAATGGCGCCTATTCATATACGCATAAAACCTACGAATACGTGCAATCATAATTGCTTATATTGCGCGTATAGATCGGATAATCAACAGCTTGGCAAGGATATGGCGCGAAAAGATTATATACCGAAAGAAAAGATGATGGAGATCATCGACGATATCGCGGAAATCGGCGTAAAGGCTGTTACATTCAGTGGGGGTGGAGATCCTTTTTGCTATTTATATTTATTGGATACCGTAAAAAAGCTTTCTCAGACGAAAGTCAAATTCGCGTGTTTAACGAACGGCTCGAAACTTAACGGAGAATTAGCGGAAATTTTTGCCTGCCATGCTGCTTGGTTAAGGATTTCTATAGATGGATGGGATGATAAAAGCTATTCTTTCTATAGGCGGGTTCCGGACGGTGAATTTACTAAAGTGATAAATAATATAAGAAATTTTAAGAAACTCAAAGGCGCATGTTTTCTGGGTATCAATATCATAGTTGATAAGAAAAATTCATCGCATATATATGGCCTTATTAAGATACTCAGGGATATAGGCGTGAACAGCGTTAAAGTTTCCCCGTGTATTATAGATAACGACGGTATTAAAAACAACATGTATCACAAACCTATTTTAAAAAAAGTGAAAGCTCAGATAGAAAAAGCATTGCATGAGTTTTCGAATGAAAGTTTCGAGATATTTGATTCATATCATGCCCAGCTTGAGACGTTTAATAAGATATATACATGGTGCCCTTATTTACAAATTTTGCCGATCATAGGAGCTGATCTTAATATATATCCATGCCAGGACAAAGCTTATAATCTTAGCGAGGGATTGGTCGGCTCTATAAAAGAGAAGAGATTTAAGGATTTCTGGTTCAGAGATAAAGAAAAATTTTTCAAGATTAATCCGTCTCGCAATTGCAATCACCACTGTGTAGCTGATGCTAAAAACAGGCTTATTTTTGATTATCTTAACGCGGACAAAGAACATCTGGAGTTTGTTTGATGGCTCCAAAAAATATTAAACTAATTGTAGGGTCAGACAGCCTTGTAGGTAAAGCATTAACGCAGTATTTCGAGATGTCTGGTGAAGAAGTAATTGGCACTACGAGATGCCGAGATACCGTAGGCCAAAAGCATCTTTACCTGGATCTTTTGGATAATCCGGAATCCTGGAGTTTTCCATCAGGCATTGATACAGCTTTTATATGTGCAGGCGTGACAAAATTAGAAGAATGTAGACGTGATCCTGATACATCAAGGCGTGTAAATGTAGATGGAACTTGTAAGTTAATAAAAAATCTTATAAATAAAGGCATATTTGTAATTTATCTATCTACAAATCAGGTATTTGATGGTTCGATTCCATATTGTTTGCCTGAGGAACCTTTTTCTCCGGTTACTGAATACGGGCGGCAAAAAGCGGAAACAGAACGATTAATAAATCAATGGAAAGATTCTGTAACAGTTGTTCGTTTTACGAAAATACTTGGAAAAGAAAATATTTTTTTTTCCAAATGGATAAACGATTTTAAGGAGGATAGGGCAATATATCCTTTTAAAGATAAGTATATATCGCCTGTTTCGTTGTCATTCGCGGTATCGGTTTTAAAATTAGCTGCTTCGCAAAAGATTTCAGGTCTTTTACAAGTATCGGGAGACAAGGATATCTCATATGCTGATATCGCGTGTAGAATAGCGGAATTGCTGAAATGTGACCCGAAATTAGTGAATCCGACGGAAGCTTCGAAGATAGATGAAGATAAGGAAACAGGAGGGCGGTATAGCACATTAAATACCAACCGTCTTAAAAGTGTATTAGGTATAGAATCGCCTGATGTATGGCAGACTATTGATACGGTTATTGGAGAACTATTAACGACTTAATATTCTTCGAGCGAAATGAACGAAGTGAATGAAGTCGAGAAGCATATACGATGAAAAATCTAAAAACCCTTTTAAATAATCAGGTTACCCAAATTCGCAATGGCGGATTATTAATGTTGTTACGTAAAACAGGTATTGTTTTATTAACGCCGGTATTATTGTTAATGGTTTTGTGTATACGCCTTTTGCGGCCTTTGGTATTAATAAGATTTGGAGGGCTGATTAGCAGCAGGATAGGTCATTTTGCGGGTAATATCGAGTTATATCTTTGTGACCGCGATTTTAATAAAAACAAAAGCCGTAAGCTTGATATTTTTTATCATACCAGTTTTATTTGTAATCGGCAGTTAGAAAAGATGTGGAGGCGCGTATTGCGTATTTCGCCTATAGCGAATTGGTTGGATAAGATAAATCGTTTTATCCCCGGATGGGAAAGCCATGAAATTTCATCAATAGCTACAGATAGAGACATCTGTGGTTTATTGGAGAGCACACAGCCGCATCTTTCTTTTACTCTTGAAGAAGAACTTTTTGGGCAGAAGGAGCTTCAGAAACTGGGTATATCAAAGGGGGCTTCGTTTATTTGCTTTCTTTCAAGAGACTCAGCTTATTTAAATAAGCTGAGTCCAGATGATAACTGGAGTTATCATGACTACAGGGATTCGAATATTAAAAATTTTGTCTCTACAATTGAGGAACTGACGCGCAGAGGATATTTTGCGCTAAGAATGGGTACTATGGTTAAACAGCCGCTCGAAACTACAAATCCTATGATCGTTGATTATGCTGTAAAACATAGGACAGAATTTCTTGATATATTTTTGGGCGCCAAATGCCATTTTTATTTAGGTGATTCCTGCGGTTTTCATGCCATACCTGTTATATTCAGGCGGCCATTGGCAATAGTAAATATGGTCCCTCTTGAATATGTGCCCACATGGTCTTCTGACTATTTATTTATTCCCAAAAAACTCTGGCTGCGCGGTGAGAGCCGTTTTTTAACTTTTCGCGAGATTCTTGGATCAGAAAAAGGAAGAATGTATAATACTGAAGAATATGAAAAGCTAGGTATAGAAGTTATAGAAAATACTCCGGAAGAAATTACTTCGGTCGCGGTTGAGATGGATGAAAGGCTTAAAGGAGAATGGAAAACAACAGAAAAGGATGAAAAATTGCAGAAGATGTTCAGGTTATTATTTAGGCCAAGCAGATTTAACGGTAAGATTGTTTCAAGGATCGGCGCAGAATTTTTGCGGCAGAACAAGGGATTATTGGAGTAAGGCGGCTCATGAAAGCATCTCTTTTTATTCGCGATATTTTTAAAAAATATCCTGCTTTGCTAAGCAGTAATGTATTATTGCTTTTTGTAGGGGGTTTATTTGATGCGGTGTCGGTTTTTGCCCTTATCCCAATTATCGATTTCCTGGTTAAACCTGGTTTGAAAGATATCAGTCCTGTTACCCAAAAGATAATTGAAGCGATGAAAGCGGTTGGTTTTTCAGTTACATTAAGCCGGCTTTTTATCGCTTTTCTTTTATTTAGCGTGCTTAAAATTAGTTTTCTGATTTTTGCCCAGCGCCTGATATTCAAGACAAAATACAGGGTTATGCGCGATATCATGATAGGCTCGTTTGAGGACTTTTTTCAGGCCAGATGGTATTTTTTTAACAGCTCCAAGCAGGGCGCGATTTTAAATACCTTTATACGCGAGATCAATGTAGTAGGAGATTCTTTTGGAGCTATGGCGCGTTTTTTTGCCAGGTTCTTAGAAGGGGCATTCTGTCTCGTGGTGCCTTTTTACCTTTCCTGGAGGGTTACGTCTATCTGCATGGGTTCCGCGTTATTGTTTGCCTTGCCTTTTGTCTTGCTTGGAAGGATGAATTACAGATTGGGCAAGAAAAATACTTCTACCGCGAATCATATGGGTTCAGTCATACAAGAAAATCTCAGCATGGCAAAGGTAATACTGGGATTTGGCAATCAGGGCAAGAGCGTAAAGGCATTGGATGATGCTTTTAGTAGCCATTCAAAGGCGACAATTAAATCGCAGACATTAGGCGTTGCAATACCATTGATGTATTATCCGTTCGGCGTGCTGGTATTGATTATCGGCATGTTTATATCGCGGAGATTCGGCCTTTCCCTGTCAGAAGCGGCGGTATTATTATATTCTTTTCTAAGGATTGTCCCCTGCGTTACAGATTTAATAGCGCAGAAAAATTCATTAGATAATTTTTTCCCGAGTTATGAACAGGTTATGAACTTAAGGAACCGCGCCAGCCAGCTTAAACAACTGACAGGCGCAAAGATATTCAAAGGGTTTGAGCGGGAAATAACTATGAATAAAGTTTTTTTTGCGTATCCTGACAATGAGCCAGTTCTGATTGATATCAATGTGCGTATTCCTAAAGGAAAGATGGTTGCGTTTGTGGGTGAATCCGGAGCGGGAAAATCAACCTTGATTGATATGATAATGGGTTTTAATGAACCTGCGAAAGGAAGTATTACGTTTGATGGCGCGGCTATACAGGATTTTAATATCAACTCTTATCGCCAGAGGATTGGTTATGTGCCGCAGGATAGCGTTCTTTTTAATACAACTATTATGGACAATTTGCGCTGGTCAAAAGCCGACGCTAATGAAGCTGAAATTGAAGAGGCTTGCCGCCAGGCAAATGCGGAAGAATTTATTGAAAAATTTCCAGAAGGTTATAATACGTTGGTAGGTGATAGAGGCGTGCGTTTATCAGGCGGCCAAATCCAGAGGATTGCGTTAGCCAGAGCAATATTGCGTAAGCCCGATCTTCTTATTTTGGACGAAGCTACTAGCGCATTGGATACATATTCAGAACGCCTGATTCAGCAGTCCATAGAAGCTATTGCGAAAGAAACAACAGTTCTTGTTATTGCTCATCGGCTTTCTACAGTTGCAAATGCGGATTATATATATGTGCTTAAGAATGGCAGAGTTGCAGAGGAAGGCAGTTATGCAGCGCTTATCCAGAAAGGCGGTTATTTCAGCCATATGGTAAAACAGCAGGTGCTTAATGGGGCGTAAAACCATGTTTTTAAAAAGAGGAAATAAAAGGACGGTAACAGATAAAGTGTTTATTATAGCCGAGGCAGGCGTAAATCATAATGGCTCTATTAAAATAGCTAAGAGATTGATAGATGCGGCAAGCCAGGCGGGCGCTGACGCGGTTAAGTTTCAAACTTTTAAGGCTGAGTCGCTTGTTTCCGTATGCGCTCCGAAAGCTGAATATCAGAAAAACGTTACAGATAGAGATGAAACGCAATTGGAGATGCTAAAGAAACTAGAACTTACCGCCGGCGAGTTTAAAAAGATAGCAGGCTATGCAAAAAAGAAAAATATCATTTTTTTATCGTCACCTTTTGATAAAGAAAGCGCGGATGCGCTGGATAAAATAGGTATCAGGATTTTTAAAATACCGTCCGGAGAAATAACAAATATACCTTTGCTTAAACATATAGCTAGGAAAGGAAAGCCTGTTATCTTGTCTACTGGGATGTCTGATCTAAAGGAAATAAAGGCGGCATTGGGAGTAATCAGAAAAGAAGGCGTTAAGGATATAACCCTGCTTCAATGCGTTACAAATTATCCCGCGTCCATAAAGGATGTTAATTTAAGGACGATACAGACCATGAAACGCTTTTTTAAATTGCCCGTAGGGTTTTCCGACCATACCACAGGTATTATCGCTTCGATAGTGGCCGTAGCTTTAGGCGCAAGCGTAATAGAGAAACATTTTACGCTTGATAAAAGCATGTCCGGGCCTGACCATAAGGCATCCTTGGAGCCGGAAGAATTTAGAGAAATGGTAAAGGCTATTAGGGATGTGGGAATGTCCATGGGGGATGGGATAAAGAGGCCGGCAAAGAGCGAGGACATGATAAAAAAAGTAGTAAGAAAAAGCGTAGTTTCAAGTGTTTATATGCCCAAGGGCGCTGTCTTGACAAGGGAGATGATTGATATAAAAAGGCCCGGCACAGGTATTCCGCCGGCATTGATGAATCAGGTTATAGGAAAAAGAGCTAGGGTGAATATCGCTAAAGACAGTTTGATTAATTTCAAGGATTTGGCATGAGAAAAATTTTGTATATTTCAGGAACAAGGGCGGATTACGGTTTAATGAGAGAGACGCTTATTTCTATCAAGAGACGCCTTGGATTAAAAATAGAAATAGTTGTTACAGGTATGCATCTAATGTCTGAATTTGGGAATACCATAGATGAGATTAAAAAAGATAAATTTAAGATTCATGCTGTTAAGGCTGTATATAAAGATGACAACAGAGAGTCAATGGCAAGTTTTATTGGCGGGTTTATTCTAAAATTTACAGAAAAGATCAAATTGGTTAAGCCGGATATTGTGTTAGTGCTTGGAGACAGGGCTGAGATGTTAGCCGGCGCTATAGTAGGCGCATATTCGATGATTCCTGTTGTTCATATACATGGCGGAGATGTTACCTCTACGGTTGATGAAATTACCCGCCATGCAATAACCAAACTTTCTCATGTCCACTTTGCGGCTACAAGAAAATCCGCCAAAAGAATAATAGAAATGGGTGAAGACCCATGGAGAGTTCATGTAGTAGGCGCTCCGGGGTTAGAAAGTATTTTGCGCGAGAAGCTCATTCCTCCCAAACGTATAGCAAAAAAATATAATTTGGATACAACTAACCCTTTTTTAATGGTAATCCAGCATCCGGTATCAATTGATAATAAACAATCGTTAAGGCATATGTTGGAAACCATGGAAGCGATAAGAGAACTTGGATATCAAGCAATTGTTATTTATCCAAATGCAGATAGTGGTGGAAGAGGGATGATAAAGGTTATTAAAAAATACAGAAAATATCCGTTTATCCATATATATAAGAGTATAATCCGAAGGGAATATCTTAGTTTAATGAGAGCAACTGGTGTTCTTGTGGGCAATTCCAGTTCCGGGATTATCGAAGCTTCTTCTTTTCATTTGCCGGTTGTAAATATCGGAACAAGGCAAGACGGTAGGGAAAGGGCAGAAAATGTCATAGATGTCAGCTATGATAGAGAAAAAATAAAAAAAGCGATAAAGAAAGCTATCCATAATGCCGCGTTTAAGAAGAAAGTGAAAAAATGCGGAAATCCATATGGAGACGGAAAAGTAAGCAGCCGGATTGTAAAAGAACTTCGCAGGATAAAAATCAATAACGAATTATTACAGAAAAGGATAACTTATTAAATATGAAAAACAGATTTGAAAATTGGAAACCTCCAAGATTTGATAAAAATGGCATGACAAAATGGCATTGGAAATGCCAGCATCACGAGAAGTTAAAAATAGGAAAACATGTTGATGTAGGCGCATTTACTTATATCAATGCAAAGCACAAAGTTGAATTGCAAGACAATGTTCAGGTGGGCTCACATTGTTCTTTATACACTGTTTCCACTATTGATAATAAAAAGGGTAAAATTTTAATAAAAAGGAACTCCAAGATAGGCACCCATAGCGTTGTGATGCCAGGAGTAACAATAGGGGAAAATTCAATTATAGGGGCTTTCAGCTTTGTTAACAGGGATATCCCTCCTAATTCTCTGGCATACGGAGTTCCTATAAAAGTAATAAGAAAATTAACAAACAAGGATAAGAAATTATGAATTGGAAAATACCAATGTTTAAGATTTATTGGGATGATGAAGATGTAAGGGCTGTTAATAAAGTTGTTAAGTCTGGCATGCAGTGGGCAGAAGGACTCAGTATAAAGGAATTTGAGAATAAAATCTCCGGCTATATCGGCGTTAAGTATTGTATAGTTTTTAATTCTGGGACTTCAGCTATGCATGCGCTTCTTCTGGCTTACGGAATAGGAAAAGGGGATGAGGTTATTGTCCCGTCGTTTACTTTTATTTCAACAGCCAATGCTGTTTTATTTGTAGGCGCAAAACCTGTTTTTGCTGATATAGAAGAAGAAACCTTTGGATTGGATCCGGAAGACGTTAAGAAGAAAATTACCCGCAAGACAAAAGCGATAATCCCCATCCATTATGGCGGCTGCCCCTGCAGGATAAGGGAGTTGAAAAAGATCGCGCAGGAACATAATCTTATTCTTATAGAAGACGCTGCGGAATCTTTTGGAGCGAATATAAAAGGCAAAAAAGTTGGGACCTTTGGAGATTCTGCGATGATTAGCTTTTGCCAGAATAAAATCATTGCGACAGGTGAAGGTGGAGCAATAGTAACAAATTCCAGACAGATTTGTGAAAAGCTCAAACTGATAAGGTCTCATGGCAGGTTGGAAACAGAAGATTATTTTACGACTATGAAACCTCTTGATTATGTCAGCCTTGGGTATAATTTTAGAATGCCGAGTGTTATAGCGGCTTTAGGAATTTCGCAGCTGGAGAAAGTGGAAAATATTATTGAAATGAGAAGAAAAAATTCAGAATATTTAAACACCAGTTTGTCTCAGGAAACAGGCCGGATAATGACTCCAAACCCGCCGGATGAATATTTTCACGTATATCAATTATATACTATAAAAGTTAATAAGAAATATAGAAACAAACTGATGCAACATCTTGCTTCAAAAGGTATTATGACCAAGGTATATTTTCAGCCAGCTCATTTGTCTTATTTTTACAAAAATAAACTTAAATATAAATGCAGATTGCCCGTTACAGAGAAGGTTTCAAAAGAGGTTATCACATTACCTATGTATCCGATGTTAAAAAGTGAAGAGATGGATTATATGGTAAAAGAAATTAAAAAAGTGTTGCGGTAATAGGTCAAGATAAAAATTGCAAATATTTTTCAAAGCGTTAGAGATAATAACCCGTAAAACAAGCCATGCTAAAATATGGCTTAAGATAAGATAGTTGATTCTAACGCAAAAATTATCATTAAGAGAGATTTTAAATATCTTCAAATTATATCCTGGTTGAAAAACAAACTGTATGAAATATACAATACGCTCTTTTAACGAAGAAGACTTAAATAACCTGGCAAAATTTTTTATTAAAGCGTACGGGTCTAAGACTATTTTCCAGGATTCCATATTTTTAAAGTGGTACTTCGGTTTTTCGCAATTTGAAAAAAAGTCTTTTATAACCTCTCTAATTGCAGTGGATAAAGAAAACGAAATAGTAGCGCATTATGGAGAATTGAGATATGCGCTTATATTAAATAATACTCCTGTATCATTTGCCTGGGGCGTTAATGCGTATACTCTTCCGGAATGGAGAGGTCGCGGTATAAATAGCACGTTTGTGAATAATATGATAAACAGGCACGATGTATTTGGAGTTATCGGTTTTACTTCAAAGACCGCTTCGTTTTATAGAGAGTTAGGATTCAATACATTTGAGAATAAACGATTTAACCGGTATGCATTAAATTTAAACGAAAAAACTTTTGATATTGTAAAAATAATAGGGCAGGATTTTGTTAAAGCGAGAAGTCTATTTAAGCCCGTAAATTTTGAGTTTTCAGATGGTAATGTTAATGTAACTGAAATAAGCAGAGAAAACATAGATAATTTTTATCTGAACTGCGAGTATCCTGCGGCGGCAGTTACACAACGTGATATTAATTTTTTGAAATGGCGATTTTTTGATAACCCGTATATTAAATATCATTGCATAGCTTATGTTTTGGCTAATAAAATATTATCTTATGCGATAATCAGGGTAGAACGCTTGCATTCCACCGACTTTTACATTACGCGTATAATAGATTTATTAGGCATAAAAGATTATATGCCGGAGGTATTATGTGAAGTGGTGCTACGCGCCAAAGGCTCTGGGCATATCTATATTGATTTTTCTTCTTTTGGTTCAGCTTACGGGGATGTATTAGAAAAACATGGTTTTTCTTTTCTTCGTAATGAAGATGCCGGTTTATTGCCATTTGTCACGTGTCCGGTAGAAAATCGCTTAAATAATGAATATATAGGCTTGTTTAGCAAGAAATATAAAAATGAAATTTCAAGACTGACAGAAAAACAGATATTTTTTACCAGGACTGATTCAGACAGAGATAGATTAAACAATATTGATCAGATATCAGAAAGAAAAAGCGCGCAATGAAAAATAAAGTTTCAATAATAATGTATCACTACGTCAGAGAATTTAAAAATTCTCGTTTTCCTGAGATTAAAGGACTGTCTCTGCTTCATTTCAGAAAGCAATTAAAATATTTAATAAGATGCTGTAATATCATCTCAATGGAAGAGCTGATATATTCCCTAAAGTACGGGGATAGCCTTCCTAAGCGTGCGGCTTTACTCACTTTCGACGATGGTTACGCGGATCATTTTATAAACGTCTTTCCTTTGCTGAAGGAATCAGGGGTCAGTGGAAGTTTTTTTCCTCCGGTAAAGGCTGTTACCCACAGTCAGGTTTTAGATGTTAATAAAATACATTTTATACTAGCGTCTATTAATGATAAACAAAAATTAGTAGAAGAGATATTTTCATTATTAGATGAATATAAGCAAAAGTATTCTCTGGAATGTAATCGTTATTATTTTAGGAAATTAGCGGTTAAAGATCGCTTTGACACAAAAGAAGTGGTATTTATAAAAAGAATATTACAAAAGGAATTACCGGAAGATTTAAGGAATGAAATTACGGGCAGGCTTTTTAATAAATATGTTACAAAAAATGAGAAAAGTTTCTGCAATGAATTATATCTTAATGTAGACCAGCTTAAATGTATGAAAAGGAATGGAATGTATATTGGAAGCCATGGTTTTGGACATTCTTGGCTTAATGAAATGGATGAATATAAGCAGAAAACAGAAATAGCGCTATCTTTGAGTTTTTTGCATGATATAATCGGATGCGATATTAAAGAATGGGTAATGTGTTATCCCTATGGCAGTTATAATGATTTTTTGCTGAAGATTATTAAAGATAAAGGTTGCGTCGCAGGCCTTACTACAGAACCGCGGATTGCGGATTTAACCTCGGATAGGCCACTTACCTTACCCAGATTAGACGTAAATGACCTTATTAAAATAAAAGGAGTCATGTCATGAAAAATTTATATGAAGGGAAAACAATACTTGTAACAGGCGGGGCAGGTTCCATAGGCAGTGCCCTGGTCAGGAAGCTCCTGGAGTTCAACCCCAGGACAGTGAGGATTTTGGATACAAATGAAACAGGGCTGTTTAATTTAGAGCAGGCGTTACATGGGAAAAAGACAAGATTTTTAGTAGGTGATATAAAAGATAAAGGGAGATTGGTAAGGGCAGTAGAAGATGTTGATATAATATTCCATGCAGCCGCGCTGAAACATGTGCCTCTCTGCGAGTCTAATCCATTCGAGGCCGTGCAGACGAATGTCTTGGGGACAAAGAATTTGATAGAAGCCGCGCTTGAGGAAGAGGTTAAAAAGTTCGTGACCATAAGCACAGATAAGGCGGTTAACCCCATAAATGTCCTGGGCGCGTCTAAACTCCTCGCCGAGAGACTAACAGTCTCCGCTAATTTATATAAAGGCAAAAGAGACACTACTTTTTCATGCGTGAGGTTCGGTAATGTGTTGAATTCACAGGGCTCTGTCTTACCTATATTCATGGAACAGATAAAAAAGGGCGGGCCTGTCACGATTACGGACAACGGCATGACAAGGTTTATCATGAGTATCGACAAGGCTACAGAGCTTGTCCTTAAGGCCGCGCAGATGTCCGAGGGAGGAGAGATATTCATACTTAAAATGCCGGTTTTGCGCATAAAAGATTTAGCAAAGGCGATGATTGAAGAGATGGCTCTGTCTTGCGGTTATGCGCCGGAAGAGATTAAAATGAAATTCATAGGTAGGAGGAGCGGAGAGAAGATGTATGAAGAATTAATGAATGAGGACGAAGCTGGGATTGCGTGCGAAACAAAGGATATGTTTATACTGCCGTCTTTTGAATGCAATAAAAAAGCCAAAGGCAGCCGTATGCCGAAAATATACAAATCGCAGCATAGTGGTAGTTTTATGACCGTAAAAGAGATAAAGAAACTGTTAAAAGAAGTATTTATTTAATAGGGATATGGATAGAAAAAAATATTGGAATAAAGAATACTGTGAATATTGGAAACAAAGGACAGAAGAAGCGGAATTATCCGGGGTCAGTAATGTAATTAAAGGCGATACAAAGACAGCGGACAGATTTACCTATTATAGTTTAATCAAGGGATTGTCTATAGGCGCAGAAGACATAGTGCTGGAGATAGGGTGTGGATTTGGAAGAGGGCTTGAGCGTCTATTGACACAATCTAAAAATGTGTATGGTATGGATATTTCAGAAGCCATGGTAAGGGCCGCAAAGAATGATTATGGCGATGAGACAAATGGTCTGATAGTCGCAGAAGCTGAAAAGCCGCCTTTTAAAAACGAATCATTCACTAAAATAGTCTGCTTCGCGGTTTTTGACGCGTTATATCAAAAAGAGGCTTTGGTAGAAATCAATGAAAAATTAAAACATGGCGGGAAGGTTTTAATAACTGGGAAAAACGATAATTACAAAGATGACGATGAAAAAGCCTTGGTGGCGGAAATAAGAGCAAGAGAGAAGTCTCATCCAAATTATTTTACAGATGTTGCGAATCTGCTTGCTAATCTTGATGCTTTTGGTTTTAAACTGTTGAAGGCCTATTATTATGAGAAAAGAGGAGATTTTTCCCGCAATAGATATATGATCGCCGGTAATGGTGCCGGGGAATTTTATGAGTACGCCTTATTTTTACAGAAAATCGGCGTTGCCAATAAGACCGAATGCGCAGGCATTATCGTATCTAATGGTGTAAGCAAAACGTTTCTGAGGGCAAAAAGCCATGATAAATAACAAAAGGGTACTTTCTATTATTCCGGCCAGGATGGGGTCTGTGGGATTACCCGGCAAAAATGTCAAGGTAATAGGCGGCAAACCCATGATAGCGCATAGTATAGAGAAGGCGCTTAGCATTAAAGAGATAGACAGGGTAATTGTTTCTACCGAAGATGAGGCTATAGCCGGGATTGCCAGAAAATATGGCGCTGAAACGCCTTTTTTGAGGGATAAAAAACTTGCGACTAATAGTGCGCCTTTGATATTGGTTATTGCTGACGCAATAAAACGGATGGAAAAGGCGGGTGAAAGATTTGATTATGTATTGGTTCTGCAGGCCAATTCGCCTCTGACAAAGATAGCGGATATCTATTCAGTAATAAAAAAGATAGTAGAGGAAGAGCTGGACGCTGTTTTTACAGTTTGCAAAGTCGACCATCCTTCGCAATGGACGTTGAGAATCAAAGATAGCATACCTGAATTTGCTTTTATAGATGGTTATGACCGTGCAATAACTCATAGGCAGGCCGAAGAAACTTTATATAGAAGCACAGGTGCAGCATTTGCAGGTAGGGTAGAGTATATTCTTAATAATATGGATACAGCAAGATTATGTCTGCCTGGCCCAAAACAGAAAAGAGGAGTGGTGATTACTGATTCTATGTCTTCTATTGATATAGATAATGAGTTAGATTTTTATGTAGCCGAAGCCATTTTTAAATTGAAGAGGGTTAAATAAACAATGAAAAACAAAAAAAATATAGTCCTTATACATCCGCCACTTTCAGTCGAAGAAAAATTTGGCAGTTCAAAAAATATAGTTTCACATATACATCCTCCGCAGGGATTGTGCCATTTAGCCGCGATGTTTTCCGAAGAGGAGTTTAATGTATCAATCATTGATTCGCAGGCGTTGTTTATAGGATTGGATGAAACCGTAAAAAAGGTGGCAGAGTTAAAGCCCGATTATATAGGGATAATAACTTTTACCATATGCATGCATACTATTGCCAGGCTGCATGAAATGCTAAAGGCTGTTATCCCGGATGTAAAGATTATTCTGGGAGGACCGCATATAAATGCCTGCCCGGAAGAGACATTTAAAAGATATCCGATGTTTGAGGCAGGCGTTCTGCACGAGGGCGAATATACCCTGCCGGAATTGATAGAATGCTACGAAAAAGGCGGAAATTTGAAAGATATTAAAGGCATAGTTTTCAAAGATGAACGCGGCGATATAACATATACTGCGCCTAGGCCGCTGATTAAAAATCTCGATACCCTTCCTATGCCGAGATGGGATCTTCTTCCTCACCTGCCGGATTATTACAGGCCGTCTATAATGACCTACAGGGCCCTGCCCGCGGTCGCCATAGTAACATCGAGAGGATGCCCCAACAGGTGCACATTTTGCGACAGATCTGTATTCGGCCGGGTATGGAGGGCGCATAGTGTAGGGACTATATTGAGCTGGGTAGATCATCTTGTGTCAAAATACGGAATAAAGGATATAAACTTCCAGGACGATCATTTTATGGTAAATAAAAAACGCGTAATTGAAATATGCGATGGGATAAAGCAAAAGCATCCGGATCTTTTATGGAGTACGATTGGCAGGGCTGATTCTGTGAGTGCGGATGTCGTAAAGATAATGAAAGAGGCTGGCTGTTGGCAGATTGCGCTTGGTATAGAAAGCGGTTCTCAGAAGATATTGGATATATTAAAGAAAGATGTGACTGTTGAGCAGATTGAGAACGCTGTTAAAACAGCAAAACAGTTTGGAATTACCGTGAAAGGTTTATTTATGGCAGGGTGCCCGAACGAGACGGAAGAAACCTTGCGGGAGACGCATGAATTTATTAAAAAGATAGATCTGGACTATATTTCAATGTCAGCTTTTACGCCTATACCAAATACAGATATTTATAAGGAATGGCACAAATACGGCAGATGGGAAGGGGCTGAGCCTGGGGATTGGGACAAGCTTAATCTGTGGGAACCTATATTTATACCGCATGGTTTAACTAAGGAATACCTGAAAGGTTTTGTAAAAAAAGCCATTCTAAAAAAATGACAATGGAAAAAGAGAGAATAGTTTATATAGTTCATTGCGTTGACACAGAGGGGCCTTTGAGCGAGTCATTGGCTGGTACTTTTGAACGTTTAAGGCAGATTTTTGGCGTAGATATAGAAGCGACAAGAGAGAATTTGTTGAAATTGCAGAAAGGCGGTTTCGACCTTGGGAATAAGACAGAAGAGGTGATGAATCTGGTAGGACAAAAGCGCGTTTCATTCAACGAAACATGGGAAGATATAGATAAAATGCTGAATCGGATTACCTCCTTATCTTTCAGGAATATGCTGCCGGATTCTTTTGGCGGCGGATGGGTATATAACTGGTTTTGCGTAGACCATGTAGGTTATGATGCCAATCCCAGGAAGCGCGATATGGGAGATCACAGGATATTCGATTATTTTAGCGGTCTTCTTGAGCGCGATATAAATAAAAAAGACAGGGTATATTTTCATTATCATCCTTTGCCGTATAATAAAATGGCGCATTCTTGCGCAACTTTTTATTTTAACCAGAATCATCTGTTTGAGATATTGGCTAAAAAGATAATTGATAGGAAATGGTTCCCGTCTGTTTTTAGGCCCGGGTTCCATACTATTCGGCCTGACAGCAATTGGTTTCTGGAGCAATGGATGCCTTTTGATTATTCAAACCAGGCTACTGCGCAGGATGTGCTGCAGCCGGACGCAGCAGATGGAAGGTTCGGAGACTGGCGTAGATCTCCTGAAATCTGGGGAGCTTATCATCCCAGCCATGACGATTATCAGGTTGAAGGCCGCTGCAGGCGCTGGATTTTCAGATGCCTGAATATGGAAGCAAGGCTTCGGGAGCTTACCCAGCAAGATGTTGATGAAGCATTCCGCCAGGCTGATAAGAATATGTCCAGTGTGCTGGCTTTTACTGACCATGATTTCAGGGATATGACCTTAGATATAAATAAGGTCCGGGGCATGATTGAAAAGGCTGGTAAAAAATGGAAGAAGGTAGAGTTCAGGTATTCCAATGCCGTAGAAGCCGCTGTCAGGCATTTAAAACTTGAACGGCAGGCAAATATCGGGTTAAAAGTGGATTTTTTTAAGCATGCCATATCTCACGATACTATCGATATGATCGTAAAGACGCAGTCAGATATCTTTGGCCCTCAGCCTTTTCTTGCTATTAAAGACAAGAATGGAAGGTATTATTATGACAATCTGGATTTCGCATTGGAGAAGAATTGCTGGAAATATACCTTTGATTGGCAGACATTCCCTTTTGAAAAGATTGAGAAGATAGGCGTTGCCTGCGCGGATAAATATGGGGTTTGCGAAGTTGTTGTGCATGACTGCGATACT
The DNA here is from genome assembly GCA_030649895.1 of Candidatus Omnitrophota bacterium. Taxonomy (GTDB): domain Bacteria; phylum Omnitrophota; class Gorgyraeia; order Gorgyraeales; family Gorgyraeaceae; genus UBA10183. Next base: position 105,311 of record JAUSEX010000052.1, on the reverse strand, counting down.
GACAGAGCTGTTAAAAATATAATAAACCAGGACTAAAGGCGTGTAGCCTACCTTGATTTAAAATCAATGAACAGCATCAATAAAAGCATAATCTTATTAACAGATGGTTCAGACATTAAGAATGCGGTTGTATTGTACGATAAGCTCGTTAATGCCGGAAAAAATCCTATGGTATTGGCGCAGGACAATGTCGATATCGCGTATAAAAGATATGCGGCAAAAAAATTCAATCATTACAAAGATTTTTTTCATACCAGCTATGCTGATATCAGGCGGGATGCGCATGATTTATTTTATTCTCTGGCAGAGAAAGAGGTTTGTGAAGGTTTAAAACTCAGGGATCTGACAGCGTATAAAGGGGTTTCTCTGTGGAATGTTAGCGTTCAGCATGTATTCTCAGAACTATTGCCTATCTTATACAAAATTAACATGGCATACACAGTGTTGGATATAGAAAATCCTTCAGAAGTACACTGTATAAATAGTTCTTCCAAATTGGGGCGTATATTTAAGCTGGTCTGTGAAAAAAAACAAATCCCTTTTTTCGTCTATGAAAAAGTTAACAGGGACAAGTTGTATCTAAGCTGGGTTTTTAGGAGATTCATAGTTTTCGCAAGAACTCTAAAAAGATTTTTGGTAAATCTTAAATTTTTATCCAGCAATCTTGCAAAATTCAAAAAAGGCCGCAAAAAATGCAAGGTCATATTCTTTACTTCAGTTAAAAGGTGCTTTGATTCTATTTTGCCGGTAATTCTTAAGTATAATGATGAGGAACGGCTGGTAGTGGATACATTTTCGTCGGAATGTTCCGCAAGATTAAAGGAGAATAGAATATTTTACATGGATTTTAACGGATATAAGCCATATATTTTGTTTAATCCGCATGTCAAACGGTTGCTGAAAGAAATCAAAGGCGCAATCCGGAAAAACAGCTCTTTTTACAAAGACTTATTATATAAAGAAGTTTCCATAGGAAGTTTTATGGAAGATGTGATGGAAGAGGCAATTTGCAGGATATTTCCAAACAGCGCATACAACATAGATGTCATGAGAGGCATTATCTCGCGTTATGAACCTCGGTTAATCGTAGTAGCTAATTATTCCGCGGATATTATCTTGACAGCGAAAAGCATGTCTATGCCTGTTGTGCATATGCAGAATGGTTTTATCAACGAACTTTATTTTTTTGGCCCTGTTGTAACGGATGTTATCACGGTAGATGGGGTTTATTGGAAAGAGTATCTGTTAAAAAGACAGGCATTTGACCCGGATAAGGTTTTGGTCACCGGCCCGGCTAAATATGATGTTATGGTTAGTGATAGATTTAATATAAAAGAATCAAATATTTCAGACGGATCTAAAAAGACAGTTGTTTTTGCTACCAATCATACAGAGTTAGATATAGGGATGGTAGCATATGAGGCAATAGAGCAATTGAAAGCAGTATGTAATGCAATGAACAACATAAAAGAAGCGCATTTGATAATCAAAATTCATCCATATGAAAAAGATTTAAATATGTATAAGAATACAATCAAGGAAGCGGGCCTATCGGACTATACCATAAACCAGCATGCTGAAATGTTAAAACTTCTCCGCGGCTGTCATCTTCTAATAACGCATCTTTCTACAGTAGGTTATGAGGCGATTCTATTGGATAAAGCCGTTATTTCCCTGAGCGGCAGTTCTAATTTTGAAGGAGAGGATGTATGGGATTTTAATAGATGCCATGCTGCCATTATTGTAAATGATCTGAAGGATTTAGAAGGTTGTATACGGGATGCCTTATTTGATAAGGATACTATAAATAAATTAAATAATGGTAGGAAGGCATATTTAAATGAACATGCTTATAGATTAGACGGAAAAGCTTCCGATAGGGTTAAAGAGATTGTGGATTCATTTATAAAAAATTGACAGGATTTTCTGAAATATGCAAAAGAACTGGAATTATATCTTAATCGGGATCGTAGTAGCTGTGATAACGGTTTTCGCGCCGATAATTTATGTAGCGCCTTTTTTAATTGCGCTTTTAGGTGTATTTTTTGGATTATTCCTGATCTCGTGCAGCCAGGAAGATGCGCAGGATTATTATTTTTTATTAAGTTTATTCATAGCGGCGTTTCTTTTAAGGATCATAATGGCTTCTCTGGTTTATAATTTTCTTTTTGTGCTGAATGGGCATGGCTTATTGCACGATAGCTGGCCGTATAGCGAGAACGGATATACGATACTTCAGATGTGGCTAAACGGAACGCATGATATAAGATATATTGATTCTTATATGAGGACTACTAGTTTAAGCGGAACGCTTGGAGGTTATGATTACTGGAACGCGATAGTTTATTTTTTTATAGGGAAAAGCCCGATTTCGTTAATATTTATCAATTGTATAGCAGGTTCTCTGGCAATCGTATTTGTCTATGCCATGACAAAAGAGATTTTGAACAGGAAGGCAGCGATGCTGGCTGCCATGCTGATGTGTTTTTGGCCGTCTACTTTCTTATGGTCAATCCAGAATCTTAAGGAACCTATAGTAGTGCTGTTAATATGCTTTTTGATGTGGATTTTTTTACAGATAAGAAAAAGATTCAGGTTCTATCTGATATTTTTGGCTATTGCCGCGGCATTTGCTTTAAAAGAACTCCGCGGATTCGCGATAGTAGTGCTAATGGCTGTATTCTTATTCAGTTTAATCATTACATCCAGGTTCAGGAAAGAGATGTTTTTATTTCTTATTTTAACATGTGGCATTATCATTTTTTTTCATGGCCAGGATTTGAAGTCTTTATTGCCTGCTATAGGAAATAAAGAGGAATTGTTAGAATGGTTATACAGGATGAGGTCTTACAGGGCATCCGGCGGATCCGCCTTTCTTGTAAACCTAAATTTCAGTAATATTCAGAATTTTATTATTTTTTTGCCGCTATCTTTATTGATAGCATGGTTAGCTCCTTTTCCTTGGAATCTGGGGAGCTTGAGTCAGGTAAGCGCCATGCCGGAAATGGCTCTTTTTTATTTATTTATACCAGCTATGTTTTACGGGATATTTTTTATACTAAAAAATAGATTTAAAGAAGGCAGTTTGATCATCCCGTATATATTTGTTATGAGCTTAATACTAGCATTGATAGAGGGAAATATCGGGACATTATTCCGCCACAGAGCTATTATGCTGCCTTTCTGTTTTATAGTGATAGCAGTAGGTATAGTTAATTATAAACATAAGGGCATAAATCCGGGCGCGGAGATGTAATGAAAACTTTATTTATTTCTTATAACGGAGCCGCTGAGCCGTTAATGCAATCTCAGGGGATTCCATATCTAAGGGTTTTGTCTGCGGAAGGAGTAGGGGTAACTCTTTTAAGTTTTGAAAAAGCGCGGAAAAAGAATACAAGTGTGAATATAGATATTCTAAAACGAGATTTAGCTGATCGTGGAATAGAATGGTATCGTTTGCGTTATCATAAGCGCCCCACCTTTCCAGCTACTTTATTTGACATATTGCAAGGGATATTTTTTGGAATTTTTATCATCCTGAAAGAAGATATAAATATCATACATGCCCGCAGTACTGTTCCGGCAGCTATTGGCTATGCGCTTTCTAAAATATTACGGAAAAAATTTATTTTTGATGAAAGAGGCCTGATGGCGGAAGAATATGTAGACGGCGGGATGTGGAATAAAAACAGTGTTGTTTACAAATTGACGCTTTATTTTGAAAAGAAATTTTTAAAGAATGCAGACGGCGTGGTGGTATTATCTGATAATATACGCGTTTTTCTTAAAGATAGTTTTTATATTAAAAACTGGAATGTCCACAAAAAAGACAGAATGACAGTTATCCCTTCCTGCGTGGATATGAACAGATTTAGGCCTATATACAACTTGGATCTTAGACAAAGATGCGGACTTCAGGATAAATTTGTATTTTTATATAGTGGATCTTTAGGGACATGGTATCTTGTAGAGGAGATGCTGGAGTTCTTTACATGTGCTAAAGAGGCTATTCCAAACGCGCATTTTTATTTTTTAGTTCACGAAGGAAGGCATATAGTTGAAGCCGCTTGTATCAGGAAAAGGCTTTCTCTGAGCGATGTTACAATAACAAGCGTTACCCCTATGGATATGCCTGCTTATATATCCATGGCAGATGCCGGTATTTTTTTTATCAAGCCATGTTTTTCAAAGAGATCTTCATGTCCGACTAAATTTGCTGAATATCTGTCTTGCGGCCTGCCCGTATTGATCAATAAGGGTATAGGAGATACGGCTGAAGTAGTTGAGCGAAATAAAATAGGTTTTGTGGTGGGAAATTTTACCAAAGAAGAGTATGCAGAAGGCGCAAGTCTGATATTAAAATATAGTAATGATGGAGATGTTAAAAAAAGATGCGTAGAAACAGCCGAAAGATTATTTTCTTTAGAGCGAGGGGCTCATTTATATTTAGGCCTTTATAATAAAGTTTTTCAAAAAACGGAGCTTTAAGATGAAAACGAGAGCTTTGGTTACCGGGGCAAATGGCATGCTGGCAGATGCGTTCAACCCTTTATTAAAAAACGCAGGATATGATATCTATCTTACGGATATAAACGGTATAGACAATAAGCAGATTTTTCCTATGGATATCACGGATGCGGCAGATGTTCATAAGGTTATCATGGGAATCAATCCGGATATTATTTTTCATTTAGCCGCGGAGACAGATGTGGATAAATGCGAGTTGAAACCAGAACATGCCTATGAGACTAATGCAAGAGGGACAGAGAATATGGCATTGGCGGCCAAAGATATTAATGCCCTTTTTGTTTATATCAGCACAGGCAGTGTTTTTAATGGCGAGAAACCAGAACCATACATAGAATCAGATAAACCTGATCCTATAAGCGTGTATGGAAAGAGTAAATTTGAAGGGGAGCGGATAGTCGCGTCTCTTTTGGACAGATATTATATTTTTAGAGCAGGATGGATGATCGGAGGTTATGAAAAGGATAAAAAATTTGTAGCTAAAATAGTAGACCTGGCGAAAATAAAAAAAGAGATCCTGGTCGTGATGGACAAATTTGGCAGCCCTACGTTTACCAGGGATTTTTCAAAAGGGATAATATCTGTTGTGCCCACAGAAAAATATGGCCTCTACCATATGGCAAATAAAGGCAGCTGTTCCAGGCTTGATATAGCTCAGAAAATAATAGAGTACCTAGGTAAAAAAGATGTGGCTATAAAACCTATCACTAGTGAAGCCTTTCCTCTACCGGCTCCAAGGGGCAGGTCAGAGATGCTGTCTAATCATAGGCTTACATTGATTGGGTTAAATCATATGAGGCCATGGCAAGAGGCCTTGAAGGAATATATATCAGAAATAAAAGAGCGATATGAATAAAGATATAATTATTTTAGGAGGAGGATTGACCGGCTTGAGCGCCGCCTATCATGGCGGCGGATTTATCTATGAGAAAGAAGGTGCGGTTGGCGGCACATGCGCATCTCCCAAAGCGGATGGTTTTATATTTGACCTTGGCATACATGTTTTGCATACAAAAGATAAGTATGTGCTGGATTTGCTGATAAATAAGCTGAACTGTAAGATTCATATAATAAAGCGCTCCGCCTGGATATATTCCAGCGGCGTTATGACGAAATATCCGTTCCAGGTAAATACATTCGGCCTGCCTGCAGGCGTTAAGAAAGACTGCATAGATGGATTCAGGGATGCTTGCGGAAAGATGGATAGACGGAAGAAATACAGAGATTATGAAGAATGGGTTTATGGTAAATTCGGAAAGGGCATAGCGGAACATTTCTATCTTCCTTACAGCGAGAAATTCTGGACAGTTCCAGCAAAGGAAATGACTATGGACTGGGTTGATGTCAGAGTGCCTCTGCCAAAACTGGAGGATGTAATAGAAGGTTCCAGCAGGTTGTATGAAAAAGAATATGGGCCCAATGCCACATTCAGATATCCCTTGAATGCCGGTATATCAAAAATTCCAGAAGCATTTTTACCAAAGATAAGCAACAGAGTTTTTTTAAATAAAAAAGCGGTTTGCCTGTCTCTTAAGAATAAGGTTATTACTTTTGAGGATGGGCCTATTGCCGGATATAAGTCGCTGATAGCCACTATTCCTGTTCCGGAATTATTCCGCATAATAAAAGATAATGTGCCTTCCAAAGTGATAGACGCGGTAAGAGGATTAAGATGCAATTCTATATTATGCGTTAACCTGGGAGTCGGAAAATCCAGCATACATAAATCTCACTGGATATATTATCCCGAAAAGGATTATTCGTTTTTCAGGATAAGCTTTCCAAAAAATTTCTGTAATAATTTAGCGCCTTCAAACAAATCTTCTATTACAGCTGAGATAGCATATTCAGGGCGTATAAATAAACAGGATATGACAAACAAGGTTGTCAAAGATCTTATCAGGGCAAAAATCCTGAAGAAAAAGGGCGAGATAGAGCTTATTGATGTCAGGGATGTAAAATACGGATATCCTATTTATGACCATAACCGCAACGCGAATATGAAAATAATAAGCAGTTATCTTAAAAGGTTTGATGTATTTCTCGCAGGCCGTTATGGAAAATGGGAATATCAATGGATGCATGATGCGGTCCTGGATGGTAAAAGGGTTGCGAAAGAGGTCAGGCAAAGATGAGAGTTTTATTTTTAGTGCCTTATCCGACAGAAGGGCCGAGCAATAGATACAGGGTAGAACAGTATCTTCCTTATTTAACCGCTGCCAATATTGATTTTACACTTCGGCCTTTTATGAGTTCAAAATTTTACAGCATATTTTATAAAAAAGGGAAATGGTTATTAAAAACAATATATTTTTTTCAGAGCTCTTTCAACAGATTTTTGGACATATTCCGGGCATTAAGGCATGATGTAGTTTTCATACATATCGAAGCGTTTCCTCTTGGGCCTCCGTTTATAGAGTGGTTTTTCTTCAAACTGAAAAAGCCTATCATTTTTGATTTCGAAGATGCCATATATCTTCCGCGCAAAGGGATAAGTAATTTTTTCAAGAATCCGTCCAAATTTTTCAAGATCGTCACGATGAGTAGGCATGTCATAGTGTGCAATAATTATATGAAAGTGTTTTTAGAGCCGTATAACAAAAATATCACGGTAATACCCACATCTATTGATATTGATAAATTCATGCCCAGGGCTTCCGGGGCCGGTAATAAAGATGTGGTAACTATAGGATGGATAGGCAGCCATACAACATTGCCTTTTTTACTTGCGCTGAAAGATGTTTTTAAAAAGATTTACGTGCGCCATAAATTTACGTTAAAAATAGTGGGCGGCGGCACTAAGGTTACCATAGATGGAATTAATGTAATGAATGAAGAATGGTCTTTGGATAAAGAAGTGGAAAATTTTCAGAGCATAGATATAGGGGTGTATCCTATACTTAATGATGAATGGGCTAAGGCAAAGACTCCTTTCAAGACAATCCAGTATATGAGCGTTGGCGTTCCGTGTGTAGTGTCGGATGTAGGCGCGAACAGAGATATAATAAAAGATGGCGTAAATGGCTATCTGGTAAGAAGAGAAGAAGAATGGATAGATAAAATATCTAAACTGATGGAAGATTCTAATTTGAGAAAAAATATCGGCCTTGAAGGCAGGAAAACAGTGGAGGATAAGTTTTCTTTAAAAGTAAATAGCTCTAACTTTCTTGAAATAATAAAGAAGGTAGGCGCATAGGCAATGTGGTATTAAAAAATTCTTTCCCAGAAATTTTCCCTACAGCTTAATTTTTAACAGAAAATCATAAAAATCCGCACTTTAGCGCGCGCCGTTTAAGAGTTAATTAAATAGTTATTTTGTTGACATGAATAGTTGTATGGTGTTATTATTGTTTAGAAGATTTTAAACGTTGTAAACGCATTAAAAACGAAGGAAAAAATATGAGTAAAAATTTGACAGATGTGCAGGATGTTTTTTTAGGAAAGATAAATCATATATGTAACAAATTCGGGCTTAATAACATTATGGCGCAGCTTTATGCCCTGTCTTACCTGAGCAAAGCCCCATTATCACTTGATGAGATGTCAGAAAGGCTTAAGATCAGCAAAGCAAGCGTGAGCATCAATATAAGGGCGCTTGAAAGATACGGCGTTGTAAGAAAGGTTTGGGTTAAAGGCTCAAGAAAAGATTATTATGAGGCAGAGATGGATATTACCAAGGTGATAATGGAGAGCTTTAAATCCATGGCCGAAAGGCGGCTTCTGGAAATAGACGATATATTAAAATCTTCATATGACGTCCTTGATTCCGTTGATTTAAAAAACGGGAAAGAAGAAGGGGTAAAGGTATTAAAGGAACGTTTGGATAAACTGAAAAATTTTTACACCCAGGCTCAGGTATTATTCAACCTGTATAATTCTGGCGTGCTGAACAAACTATTGGGCGGCGGATTGATAAAAAAGAAATTCAATAAAGGTGCGGAAAAATGAAATTTACAATCGGATTCGATAAAAGAGATAAGGATAAGATATTTTCTTATTTCGAAGAGATAATGAAAGAAAATAGATGGTCAGAAGGAAAATTTACAGAACTCTTTGAAGAAAAATGGGCAAAATGGAATAATGCCTATGCTGTAGCTTTTAGCAGCTGGGCAGGGGCTAGCCTGGCGGCATTGGAATATTATAACTTGAGAAAAAAAGTTATCCTCTGCCCATCTAATACGTTTATGGCTACGCCGTTGGTTAACATGCATCTCGAATGTAATGTGGAATTTGTAGATTGCAATAAATTTGATTTATGCGTGAATTTTGATGACCTGAAAGAAAAAATAAAAAAATACAGGCCTTCCGCGGTCTGGTTAGTCCATATAGGAGGCCATATAGCGTTTCAGGTAAACGAAATCGCGTCGTACTGTAAAGATAAAGGCATTATTCTGCTTGAAGATTGCGCCCATAGCCATGGCGCGTCCTGGAACGGCAGGAGGCCCGGCATATTCGGAGACGCGGGGGTTTATTCGTTTTACGCGACCAAAACCATCACTACTGGTGAAGGCGGGATGCTGGTAACCAAAAACAAAGATCTTGCGGATTTTGCCCGCAAGTTCAGGAACTATGGAAAATTCGAATACAATGTCAAAGGCCTGAATTTCAGGATGAACGAATTTACGGCGGCTATCGGCTGCGCTCAGATAGATAGTTTGGATGAGATTACGGAATGGAAGAACAGTTACGTGAAAAAACATCTTGATTCTAAATTTAAAAAGAGAGTTGTTTTACCCGAAGGCATGGTCTCAGGGTATTATAAATACATAGTCTTTGAACCGATAGAAAATTCTACAGGCAAGGTATATGACGCGCCATGCCATAAGATTCTTAAAAAGGCGTATGAACTGCCTGATACAGACTGGGTAGCGAAGAATCATTGGTGCGTACCGTTATACTACAAGGGGGATTTAATATGAAGGTTTTGGTTACTGGAGGCTCGGGATTTATTGGTTCGCATGTGGTCGATAAGCTGAGAGATAAGGCAATAGAGGTCAGGGTTTATGATGTTGTCATACCCACTTTTAGAAAAGACATAGAATTTTATCAAGGAAGCATTTTGGATAGGGCGGCTTTGGGTTTTGCGATGAGCGGTGTAGACGCGGTAATGCATCTTGCCGCGGTGGCAGACGTCAAGGATGTTTTTGAGGACCCTTATTACGCGGAATCAATAAACGTGAGAGGGACTATAAATGTACTTGAGGCTGTGCGATGCTCAAAAGTAAATAAAATGATTTATGGAAGCACTACTTGGGTTTACAGCGAAGCAAGTGAAGACAGGGTTACTGAGTCAACTCCGCTTCATGCGCCTTCTCATTTTTACACGGCTACTAAATTGGCTGGAGAATATTACTGCCAGACCTATAGTAAATTATACGGCCTGGACGTAACTATTTTGAGATATGGCATACCATACGGCCCAAGGGCAAGGGACGGAGCGGTCATACCTATATTCGTAGAGAAGGCGTTAAATGGAAAACCTATTACAATCGCGGGAGATGGCTCGCAATTCAGAAAATTCATATATGTGGAAGACCTTGCTGAAGGCAATGTCATGGCCTTGAAATCAACAGCCAGGAATAAAATTTATAATCTGGATGGGAATGAAAAGATTACAATCAAGCAGATAGCAGAAAGCATCCAGAAGATTTTAGGCAATGTCAGGATTGAGCATATCCCTGGCAGGCCGGGAGACTTTTCCGGCAAAGAAGTTTCATGCGAGTTGGCAAAAAAGGAATTGGGATGGCGGCCTAAGGTTAGCTTTGAAAAAGGATTATCCAAATATATAGAGTGGTATAAAGAAAGAGAATCCAGTAGGAATTTAGATAAGAAGAAGATAGACGAACTTCTGGAGAGATAACCTATGAATATATTGATAATAGCTCCGCATATGGACGATGAGGTTCTTGGATGCGGGGGGACAATAGCTAGGCATATAGGGGAAAAAGATAATGTTTTCGTCTCTTTCATAGCTAACAGGGTATATAATCATCATTTTGACAGAGCCAAGAATGAGATTGAAAGGCAGCACGCCATTAAGGCAAAAGATGCGCTTGGTTACAGAGAACTTGTATTTTTTGATTTAAACGATGAACGACTAGACGCATCTATTCAGGATATCATAATTTTACTTGAGAAATATGTAAATAAAATAAAGCCATCCGTTGTCTATATCCCCTTCTTGAATGACAATAACCAAGACCACAGGGCAGTGTTTGACGCGGCTAGGGTTGTTTTGAGGTCGATAGCTACGCCATTCATCAATAGCATCTACATGTATGAAGTCCCTTCCTCTACAGACCAATCTCCGCCATTGCCTGAAAATATATTTTTGCCAAACTATTATGTGGATATCGCAAAATATATTGATAAGAAAATAAAGGCATTTAAATGTTATGAAACAGAAAAAAGGGCTTACCCTCATCCGCGTTCAAAAGAGGCCTTAAAGGTTTTAGCTAAAAAAAGAGGGATTGAGATTGGATTTAAATACGCAGAGGCATTTATGGTTATAAGGAAGAAATGGAGAGCTTAAAAACATTAAGAATTATGATAGCTAATTTAAAGCCTCATTTTGAGGGCTATCAAAAGCGCTCTCTTGTGCAAAGGTTTTCTACGCTGCATTTTCCTATAGGTCTTGGGATTATTGCCGCAGTGCTAAAAGAAAAAAGATGGGATTATGATGTCTACGACAGTTATGTTAACGGTACGACTGGCGGCTTTTTAAAAAGAGTCGAAAAGTTATTGCCAGACGTAGTGCTATTGTCAGGATTTTTAGGCAATTATAGTTATCGATTCTGCATAGAAATTGCAAAAAAGATTAAAAAAATAAACAGAAACATTTTTATAATTATTGGCGGGCCAATGGCTACTACCATACCTGAGTTATTAATTTCGCATACATTAATTGATTTTGTCGTCAAAGGCGAAGGAGAATTAACTATTGTTGAATTGCTAGATGTTATTGAAAAAAATTTTATCAAAGAGCAAGTAAGAAGCGTGAGGGGAATTTATTTTAAAGAAGGAGGAAAAATTATTTTTACCGGCGAACGAGACAGAATGATGAATTTAAACGCAGCGCTACTTCCTTTTTATGAGGCTTTCCCCATAGAAAAGTACATCAGTTATTTAAAAAACTCTGGAAGATGCTGGGAGATATCTGCTTCAAGAGGATGTTATGGGAGGTGTAGATTTTGTAAATTAACTTTTGGGAAAAGGATTACTTGCTACTCGCCAGAATTAATAATAAAACACATGCTTTATGTCAAAGAGAACTATGGTATTGAGAGGTTTAACTTTGTTGATGATAATTTCTTAAATAGTCCAAGAAGCATAGAAGAATTTATTTCCCTATTAAAGAACAAGTATCCTGGAGAATTCAAATGGCGGTTTCAGGGAAGAGCAGATAGAATTTCCATGGAAATGGTGGAGAGAATGGCAGAAGTAGGTCTTTTTGATATTTCTTTCGGAATTGAATCTGGAAGCCAGGATATGCTCAATCGTTATGATAAAAATCTTGATATAAAAAAGGCTATTTTAAATCTTAAGTCTATAAAGAATCTGATTGACATTCATTGTACATTTATTGTGGGCGGACCTGGTGAAAACTGGGGTACGGTTAAAGAAACAGAACGGTTTATCAGGCAATTAAAGTTAAACAACGCCGCGATAAATATTCTTACACTGTTTCCTGGAACCATCCTTTATGACGAAGCAATAAAAAGCAGTTTTATTCGAGATGAACATAGATATGCGATGAACTTAGGAGCTATGCATGTTCGGCCTTATGTAAATATAAGCGATATGTCAAATGATGATTTATTGAAAGCAAGGGAAATGTTAACAGAGACGGCAGCTGGATTTGGAGATTACATATAAAAGGACAGAAATGGGGATAAGATGATACTTGGTATTACCCCGGCGCGGGGTGGAAGTAAAGGAATACCTAAAAAGAACATCAAATTGATTGCTGGCAGGCCTTTAATCGCGTGGACTATAGAATCAGCGAAGAAGGCAACCATGCTAGATAGATATATCATCTCTACTGAAGACAAGGGTATAGCAAAGGTTGCAAAGGGTTATGACACAGAAGCTCTTTATCGTCCGCCTGAACTGGCAAGTGATGAAGCCAGCACCTTGAGCGTTCTTCAGCATGTGATAAAACAAATTCCTTGCGATATAGTAGTTCTTCTTCAAGCCACCTCCCCCATAAGAAACGAAGGGCTTGTAGATGAATGTATAAAAGAATTTAAGGATAATAATTACGATTCTCTTGCCACAGGTTTTATGTGTAAATACATTGAATACGGAAAAAACCAGTTAAGAAGGCAGGATATTAACGGATTTTTTTATGACGATGGAAATGTGTATGTAATTAAGGCAAGCCTTATTAAGCAAGGCGATCAATATGGCAAAAAGCTTGGCAGGAAAATAATTAGCCGTCAGGAAAACGTAGAGATAGATGATGAGTTTGATTTTTGGGCAGCAGAAAAGATATTGTTAGAAAGTTCGCGGCATAAAGAATAATCATGAAGATAACCATTCATCAGCCAGAGCATTTGCCGTGGCTGGGATTCTTTCATAAAATAGCAATAGCAGATGTTTATGTGATTTTAGATGATGTTCAATACAGGAGAAGATATTTTCAAAATAGAAATCGGATAAGGACATGCTCAGGAACGCAGTATGTCTCTGTTCCGGTAGTCAAAGAACCGAGGAATAGTTCGCTGATTAAAGATGTTAAGATTTCCAGGGATGACCCTAGGTGGAAAAAAAGGAATATTAAAAGTATATCTACCGCCTATTCTAAGGCTAAATATTTTAATCATTATTTTGATAGCTTGCAGGAGATTTATCTGAAAGATTTTAATTTTCTTTTGGACATGAACCTGGAGTTTATTAGATATTTGATGCAAGCCTTAAATATAAAAACAGGGTTTGTATTCTCCTCTTCTCTCGAAGCTAGTGGTCATAAAGGTGATTTGATATTGAATATATGCAAGGAATTAAAAGCAGAAACGTATATCTCGGGAGTTTCCGGGAAAGATTATTTGAATCTAGAAAATTTTGAAGAAGCAGGAATTAAAATAACTTATCAGGAGTTTTATCACCCAGTTTACAAACAGCTTTATGAACCATTTGTGCCTTGCATGTCAATAATAGACCTTTTATTTAATTATGGCGATAAGAGTTTTTCTATTATCAATGGAATTGATGTGCCGCTAATGAAAAAGGTATTTCTTTAACCTTGCAGGATAAAATATGTTAAGGGTTTTATTGATAGGGCCTTTTAAAGGCCGGGACAATTCAGGGGATTCGTTTCTGGCTCCTTCTTTTGGATTATACAGGATGAAGTTTTATATTGAAAAGAAACTAAAGCGGATCCGTATCGATATTTTAGACCCTAATATTGATAATTATAAAGAGATAAAAGAAATGTATGATGTGATAGGTTTTAGTTTATTGCATTTAACCCTAGAAAACGATCTGCTGCTATTTAATTATTTTAAATTGAGGTTTCCTGATGCAATTTTTATTGCAGGGGGACCAGAGGTGTCGTTTCTCGGGAAAAAGTCCTTTGAATATGCCCTCTTCGATATAATTGTTTTAGGCGAAGGAGAAAAGACCCTGTTGAAAATTTTAGAAGCGATTGTTGAAGGCAAAAGGGAATTCAGCAGCATTAGGTCGATATACTGGAGAGACAAAGACAAGATATTTTTTAGCGGATACGGAAAACAACTAACATTACGCGATTTTAAGGAAATTTACGAAGCATATGGTGTTGTTGATGTCCCGTATAATCGATATTGGAGACATAATGCATCCTTGTATAATGATCCTGACCTGACAGAAATCAGAGCTATCAGGGTTCTGTTTTCCAATTTCTGTCCTCTTCGTTGTAAATTTTGCTCATCAACCAATTTTATTTCTTATTCTTATAGCGGCAAATTCAGGGGGCAAGGGCATTTCTATATATTACCTGTGGAAGATATTATTCATTTCATTCTTAATATTACTGATACATGGAGCGAAGTTGAAACTATTATTTTTGACGACGATAATCTTTTTTTGGATTTTAAATGCTTTGAGGAACTGTGTTTAAGAATAATAGCTCTAAAGGAAAAAGGCAGGCTGGAAAAGGACCTGAGTTTTATTTGCCAGGGCAGGCCAGATGATTTTTCCGGACCCAAAAAAGAGATACTTGGCTTAATGAAAAAAGCGGGATTCCGAATGATTATGTATGGCGTAGAATCATTTTCCAATAGAGTCTTGGCTTATCTAAAAAAGGGGGTTACGCGGCAGCAAATAATTCGGTCTATTGATGTAACTATAGAGGCAGGGATTACCCCTCTGATTTATATTATTCTGTTGCCTCCTTGTATCTCAAAGGAAGATTTAATTGAGACAGCTGATTTATGCGTGAAGCAGATGCTGAAGAATGTAGAGATAAGCACCACCTTATTAGTTATGGATATACCAGGTAGTGAATTTTATTATGATGATTCTCTGAAACGGATTACAAAAGAATACTCCATTAGTAATAGCATATCTATTAAAAAATCTGATTATATATGGCCTTCTAACGCCAGTCTTTTTAAACTTGGAAAAAATATTTATGAAAATTACCCTGTTTATGAAAAAAGATTTAAACAAAAGTATGGGATAAAGCATGTTCCAAGCCGCATCTATTCCTATATTGTCCTGGATGCAGTATACAAAGAGCTTGGTTTAGAAAATAAACGAAAGTATTTGCGTAAGATATCCGAAGATGTAGTTAAAAACTATAGATGATGAAAATAGGATTGCCTATATCGCAATATTTTGAACAGGTAAAAATCGATTTACTTCCGATTGCAGGAGCTGTGTCTGTCCGAAAAGAGAAAGACCTGGATAAGGATTTTGAGGGAAAGGATGTTTTATTTCATGCAAATGGCTTTATTAACGACGAATTCGACGCATTAATTAATAACTGTAGATTTTTAAAAAAGATACAATCTCGTGCAGGCCTGTTGTCATTTGATTTAGGGCCATCTTGTCGCAAGGTTGGTTGTTTTCACAATGGATATGTCGCCAAAAGCCATATTTTGACGGAAGGACAAATTCTGAAAATCGCAGATAAAAAGATTAATAATATACGAAAATATTTTAAGGGCATTATATCTGTAGAAAATCTTGATTATCATCTTTCCGGCGCCTATGAAATTGTATGCGTTCCAGAGTTTGTAGATGCATTTGTAAAAGAGTTTAATGTATATTTAACACTGGATATAGGGCATGTTGAAGCTACCTGCAGCAATTTGTCTATCGATATCCATGATTATTTAGAAAGGATGCCTTTATCAAAGGTTATTGAAATCCATTTATCGCGCTCTTTTTTAGGCAAAGATTCCCATGAGCTGCCTGATGAAAAAGAGTATAAATTATTAGATTTTGTTTTGAAAAAATCCAGCGCCAATTATATTATTTTGGAATATTATCATGACGCTGATAATATTATTTATGGCAATAAAAAGCTGGCCAGATTTCTTAAAAGGAAGAGGTGTCTATGAGAGGAACCATTGTCATTAATAAAAGAAGAATAGGCAAGGATTGTCCCTGTTATATTATTTTGGAAGCAGGCGTGAACTTTGATGATATAAATGGTGCAAAAAGGTTGGTTGATTCAGCAGCGGCTATCGGAGCAGATTGCGTTAAATTTCAAACATTCCATGCCAAAACAACTGTGATTAGAGGAACGCATTTGAAAGATGGCAGAGGGATGATAGACCAATATAAGGAATTTATGGAAAGCGAGGAGAAACAGACCGAGGATTTTCAAAAAGAGTTATTTTTATATGCTGCGAAAAAAGATATAACCGCTTTTTCTACCCCGAGCCATTTTAAAGATGTAGACCTGTTGGAAAAGATTGCCAGACCTCCTGCCTATAAGCTTGGTTCCGATGATTTGACTAATATTCCTCTCTTAAAATATATAGCCCGGCTTAAAAAACCAATGATAATCTCTTCCGGGGTGTCCTATCTTTCAGAGATTGATAGCGCAATCAGGGCGATAAAAGAAGAAGGCAATAGCGATGCTATATTATTACATTGCGTTTCGCAATATCCTGCAAGGCCTGAAGATATGAATTTAAGGACGATGCAGACATTAATGAAAACTTTTGATGTGCCTGTTGGTTTAAGCGACCATACGATGACGACTTCAATACCTATTGCTGCTGTTGCTATGGGGGCATGTGTTATAGAGAAACATTTTACACTGAAAAGAGAAGCCCTTGGCCCTGATAATTTCTTTTCAACGATGCCTTATGAAATGGAATTGATAATTAAGGGTATCCGTGAGACTGAAAAGGCGATGGGTTTGCCTTATAAGGATGTTACAGATGCCGAGAAAGGGATACGGCAGGTTTTTAAAAAATCCATATATGCCGTAAAAGATATCAAAGAAGGAGAAATGATTACAGAAAAAAATGTAGACATTTTGAGGCCGGAAGGAGGAATAGAGCCTGGATTGTTGCAGCATATTTATGGGATAAGGGCGCAAAGGCGTATTTTAAAAGGAGAGCCGATTATCTGGGATTGTTTCAAGTAGATGGTGAAGGAGAGAATAAGCATGAATACGAATAAAGACCAGCGCGTTTATGACTCACCAAGCCGTTTTTGGAGGTTCTATGGCAGTCATGGCGATTTTTTGGAGACCTTTATTAACCGTTTGCAGTGGTATGAGTACTCTAAAAATTATTTTGTATCTAATTTTCCGCTCCATGTCGACATAGAGACTACAAGCAATTGCAATATGAACTGCCCAATGTGTTTTCGCAAAAAATTCAGAGACCTGGGAGATATGAATTGGAACGTTTTCACTAAAATAGTTGACGAATGCAAAGAAAACGGAGTCTATTCGCTGAGACTTAGCTGGCGCGGCGAGTCATTAACTCATCCCAGGATTTTTGATATGGTTGAATATGCATGCAAGAGGATTTCAAATGTCTCTTTTCTGACAAATACGTTCTTAGTGACAAAGGAAGTGGCGGATTTTCTTATTGAAAAAGGTCTGACTTATTTAGGCTGTTCTTTTGATGGCATGGGAGAAGTTTATAATCGAATTCGCTTTCCCGCTAAATTTGAAGAAAGCCTTAATAAACTCAAGTATCTTAAGGAAAAAAGGGACAGTTTGGGGTTAGTTAACCCGCAGATACGCGTTTGTTCTATTTGGCCGGCTGTTTCTATGGATCCTTTAGGATATTATGAATGTTTAAGTAAGGTTTCTGACCTCGTGGTGATGAACGAATACATGGATTTGAATAATCGCAGGCCAGTTCCTGGTTTTGTTTGTCAGTATCCCTGGGAACGCTTGATGGTAGCTCATAATGGCAGGGTGCAGTGTTGCACCGGCTGGGACGCTGAAGATATAACCCTGGGAAATGTAAATGACATTTCTCTGCGCGCATTATGGCATGGCGATAAACTAAACGAATTGCGCGAACTGCACAAGTCCGGAAGAAGGATGGATTGTAAAGGCTGTTCAATTTGTCGCCATGGACTTGTATTACCTGACCAATCAATAAGTATTTATGACATAATTTCGCAGGAGACGCAAAAATGATTAAAAGATGCGCATATAGAAAGGATGAATTTGAGATTGAATTTGAATGGAGGCTGCCGGAGGCCACGCTTAATGATGTTAAACAAATAGGTTCTTTTTTTAAGAAGATAGCTGGCTTGCCAGGAGTAAAGGTTTTAAAAGAGAAAGATTATATTACCGGATTAATTATTCCATACAAGGCCTTTTATGAATTATTAGCTCCGTTTAACGCCAAAGGTAGAGATGTTCAGCTAGCAGATGAACTCAATGCTTTCTTTTCAAGCGTTAAAAGGTAGTTGATGGGAGGAGGTATAAGTGAAGAAATTAATAGTAAATCTTGTCCCTACAGGGATGATACCGTTAAAAAAAGACACTCAAAGAGTGCCTATCAGCCCAGAGGAGATTATTGATGATGTTTTAGGCTGTTGTGAGCTCGGCGTAACAATGGTTCATATTCACGGACGCGATAAAGACGGAGACCCCACATGGGAACCGGAGATATACGAGAAAATAATAACAGGCATAAGAAAAGAGCGTCCCGAAACGATAATTTGTGCGACGTGCAGCGGAAGGACATACAGCGAGTTTGAAAAGCGGTCTGCTGTTTTAGAACTCAAAGGTTTGGCTAAACCCGACCTGGCAAGTCTAACGCTTAGTTCAGTGAATTTTAACCACCAGGCGAGCATAAATGAACCAAGTATGATAATTGCTCTAGCTGAAAAGATGAAAGAAAAAGGTATTAGGCCTGAACTGGAGGCATTTGACCTTGGCATGATTAATTATGCCAAGTATTTGATTAAAAAAGGACTGTTAAAATCGCCCTATTATTTCAATTTAATTTTTGGCAATATTGCATGCGCTCAGGCGAATATCTTATCCGTAGGTATTATGATTAATGAATTGCCGCAGGACTCTATTTACAGCCTGGGGGCTGTCGGCGATAATCAACAGATGATTAACATGCTGGCTGCAGTAATAGGCTGTGGGGCTAGGATTGGTTTGGAAGATAATATCTGGTTTGATAATAATAGAACAAGGCTAGCGACAAACAGAGATTTGCTGAAACGTTTAATAAGTATCGCAGAGACCATGGGCCGTCCTGTCATGAAACCTATTGAGGCGCGAGAACTGCTGGGTTTAAAAACACCTGCTGAAGGGTATGGTTCGAATGGATAAATATATCATATTAGGAGTAGGCAAATATGTGGTCAATATTGAGGAAATTTTAGATGCACAATATGAACACAGGCCAGATAATAGGAGTTACAAAATTCTTGGTTTTATCGATTCAGATTTAGGAAAACAAGGTGAGGAATTTTTTGGTTATAAGGTGCTAGATACGCCAAAATGGTTAATGAGTCATAAAGAAGAGATAAACGTCATATCATTTATAAACCCTATCGGTAGGGCTGGATTAATTAAAGCTATACAACTTTGTGCTAATGTAGAATTTCCTAATATTATTCACCCATCAGCGATTATATCAAAAAAAGCTGTTATTGGGCATGGTAATATTTTTGCTCAGAATACGATAGTTGCGCCGTATGCCAAAATAGGCAATTTTAATCTTTTCAACTATGCTGTTTCTATCGGGCACCATTGTCAATTAGGGGATTTCATTACTTTAAACGGCGGAGTGCATATAGCTGATAGTTCAACGATAGATGATCAGGTGTTTGTAGGTCCCGGCGCGGTTATAATAAATGGCATTAGGATAGGAAAAAGGTCAAAGATAGGAGCAAATGCAGTTGTAAAAGATGATATTCCGGAAGACGTTACGGCAGTTGGAGTGCCTGCAAGGATTTTGAATTAGCGTTGAATATTTGGATGATATAAATCTATGTTGAACCAATTAATCGTTGATTCTTATTTAAGATGCCCTGTGTGTCATTTTGAAGAATCATTTAAATATGGCAGCAATAAAATGGTTTGTAATAGTTGTGGTTTTGAACCTAAAATAAGATTTGGTATACCAGCTTTGATTAAAGACGAAGAAATGGGGATTTATAGTGATAGATTTTTAAACCAGCCGGCTAATAAAAGAAAAATTAAAAACCCCCATAAAGAATTATCGTTAAATTTTTTTCAACGGCTTTTTTTTGCAGAGGTAATACACTTTATTAATTTTATATTTTTTTCATATAAATTAGGCTTAAAAAATATGTTACATCAAAAATATTGCAACGAAGTTGAAAAAGCGCTTTGTTATGGATGGAGAAATTATTATAATCTGATACTAAAAGCTGGAGAGATAGCCCAGTTTAAAAAGATGGGGAAATATATTATGGAGCCATCCTTGGAAATTGGCTGTGCCGATTCCAGGACAACAAATATGATTTTTAAAAATAATATAGAGTCTATTACATTTGGATGTGAATACTTTATGGATAGTTTTTTGAATGCTCAAAGCGAGCTTAGTGAAGAGATGCATAAACTGATTAAGCACTATATCGGAGGCAGCATTAAATCATTGCCGTTTAGGTCTAATATTTTTACTTCTGTAATTATGGTTCATATTATTGATCATATAATTCATATAGATGAATGCCTTAAAGAGATTAGCAGAATATTGAGACCGGGAGGACATTTAGTAATGACTGGATTTTCAAAAAATACCTTTAAAAATCTTCCAGGAGTCAGGATTAGAAAAATATTTTCTACAAAATGGTCAGAGCGTTATCAGAAATGGAGGATTATAAAAGATAACCCAAGAGGCAATCCAATGAAAAGCTATTTTGAATATGATGCGATAGGCCAAAACATTTTTTCTATACAGGAATGGGAAAATATAGTTAAAACTCATGGATTTAAAATAGTAGATTATGCATTTTTTGGTAAATATTTCTCTTATTTTAAAGACATTGAATACAAGGGGTACTATAATTCAATTTTGTTAAATAGATTTATTTATGGCATAATTTCAGAAATTATTGAACAAGAAAAAAAATCCCCGGTATCGGAAGAAGAGTCCACCAATATTATTTTGGTTTTAAAGAAGGAAAAAACTAATTAATAATCATCCAGTTAATTTTATTGAAATAAAGACGCGCATGGTTAATAAACATTTGATAAAAGACCGTTATTGTTTGGCTACGACAAATATAGTAGATTTTTGGGATTTGGAAACCAGGCAGATTTTTTTAGGGCCATGGTGCTTGACAGGAAAAACAGCTATGGAACTAATCAAAGGCAGGGATTATAAGATAGCGGATTCTCCTTGGAAGCCGGAATTTAAAATAAAAGAAGCCGCGGATTATTGCCGCAGGATTTATATAGAGTTGCTTCCTCAATTATCTGAATCATTGAATAATGCCCACCAAGAGTCTTATCCTTTGAAATACTGGCAGGTCCTTTTAGGGCCATGGCTTTTGTATTTTATAGAAGTTTTTTATGATAGGTATAAGAGGATAGAAAAGGTTTTTGAGCTATTCCCTGATTTTTACACTTATGCGCTTCCTATAGAAGAGGGTATGCTGGCATCTTTTGATACGTATGACTTTCACGCTGAAAAGGTAAACGAGGATTATTATAACCTTAAACTATTCAGTTTGATCGCTCATGAGGTATGTAGGCCTAATATCATAGTAAAAGAATATAAAGAGAAACCTAGTATGTATGAATATTCAATTAAGTCTAGCTGGAAAAGAAAGTTGTTTAATGGCCTATTGGAATCATTAGATATATTTTTTAAAAGTCCGATAGTGTTATGCGACATGTACCACTTATCTCCTTATGATAGGGCCTTGCTAAAATTAAAAGGAGGGTTCAAAACAGTTCGCTTTATATTCTTCGAATCGATAAGAGAAAATATTTTAGAAAACAAATACTCTCCTGAAATCAGGAGCAAGATAGAATTAAAAGGAGTTTCTGATAGGTTTCAATTCCTGCTTTATAAGATTCTTCCAGAGGCCATACCAATGTGTTATATGGAAAATTATAAATTTTACAGGGGAAGTATCAAGGGAATAAAAAACATAGATTCTGTGAAAATAACGGGATCTGCAATAGGCTGGTATTTTAACGAAAGATTCAAATTTTTCGCTGCGGAGAGAGCATCAGCTGGAGCCAGTCTTGTTGATTTTCAACATGGAGGCGGGTATGGGATCTCATTGATTGTTCCGCATGAGGCCATATCTTTGGAAAAGGATATTTTTTATACATGGGGTTGGGGTTCTAAAAATGCTAATAAAACCAAACCTTTGCCAAGTCCTCACCTTTCTAAATTAAAGGATACTTATTCGCCGCGGCTTGACAATATTTTATTTATTAGTAACACCATACCTAGATATCATTTCTGGTTTGATAACGGCCTTTTTCCTGAAGACATGTCAAAATATTTTGAGGATCAGAAGATATTTTTTGATGCTTTGCCGGAAAAGATGAGAAATAAAATTCTTTGCCGGCTCTATACTTATGATTATGGATGGAATGAGTCAGATGTACTAAAAGAAATATGCCCAGGCGCTAAAGTTATATCCAATGGACGGCTGGTTGAGTGGATGAAGAAGGCAAGATTGACAATTATAGACAATTCCCATACATCTTTTATTGAGGCCTTAACCATAAACACTCCTTCTATTTTTTACTGGGATCACAAAGTGCGTTTGATGAGGCCGGAAGTTGAGAGATATTTTGATTTATTAAGAGAGGTCGGAATTCTTTTTAAAGACCCATTGAGCGCTGCTAAAAAGGCAAAAGACGTTTTTGCTTCCCCTTTGGACTGGTGGCTGAAAAATGATATTCAGAATGCCCGGTTAGAGTTTTGCAGACAATATGCTTATGCCAGGAAAGATTGGATGAAGATATGGGTAGAGGAGTTAAGCCGGTTAATAGAAAAATAGCGTTTTTATAAAAATTAAGAGGTTACGATGCAGATATTTTATTTATCTAATACAGGCAAGGAAAACTCAGGTTTTGAAAAAATAAAAAGGTTTTTTACGGAATACAGCAATATTCCTTTTATTGCCGGATTTCAGGCAAAGATACTTTTTAAAAACCACCATCTTTCATATTATTCTAAAGGCGAGGACTTCATAGCCAATGGCGGAGTATTTATCTACAGGGATAATTTCAACAAGGTCGCAGTAAGTCTATTCTATGAAGACCTTAATTCAGGGGATAAGCTGGAAGATTTACTATTGAAGGCGCATGGCCAGTTCTTTTTGGTTTTATATTTTAGAGGCAAATTAATGGTCATCACAGATAGATTCAGGACAATCCCGGTATATCTACTGCGCCAAGGAAATACCATAGAAGTTTCAAATACGTATTATCTATTGTCGCGGAATAATAACGTAAGATATTCTGTAAATTTTGATTATCTGGCTCAGCATTTATCGTGTCATGACCATTTCCATGTCTTTAGCAATGATACGCTTTTCAAGGAAGTCCTTTATTTAAAGCCAGGAAGCATCTATAGTTTTAGAAATAATGAGGTTAAGATAGAAACATATTATGATATAAATAAAGATATAAGATTTGGCAGGTATAAAAATATTGAGGAGGTTTTGGATAATCTTGCAGGTATTTTTGAGTCCAATTTCAGGTTTTTAGATAATGTTGAAAATATATTTTGCGGGATTACAGGCGGATTTGATACCAGGATGAATATATCCACACTATTAAAGAAGAACAAACAATTTTTATGTGGTAATGAAATTATGCAGCACGAGGATTATTTGAAGAAAGGGAGATACAGCGATCTTCCGATAACGCAGAAAATTGTTAAAGAATTCAATTTAGATTACAGAAATATATGCGGCGATATGGAAAGCGTAATTAAATGGAAAAAGGAAAATGAAGATTTTTTTAAGCTGATAAAGACGATCGGCTCTTACCATAGATATTACTATTTTGATTCTGTATCCAAGATAGCTGATATTGAGGTAGGGGGCTTTGCAGGAAGCGAACTGTATACAAAAAATTATTATTCTTATTTCAGGAAGATAAAAGCTTTTAATGTAAAGGAATTTATAAGGATGCAGAGATACAATGACGTCCTAATTGATAAATATTATAACAGGGAAAGGTATTATGCGTATCTGGAAGAATATATCAAAAATTTAGTGGCCCCTTTGACTTATTCTACGAGAGGGGATCTATGCACATATCTATTTTATTCTTCCCTTTTTATGAATAATATAAGCGATTATGTTGGGTCTATAAATTTATTTTGCCCTTCCTACACACCTTATCTCGAGCCGGATTTTATAAAGATTATGCTGGAGACACCATACACACTTAAAGGGTTTCACAGTATCCAGAGACGTTTATACGCAAGGATAATGGATAAGAAATTAAGAGATTTTGATACGACGCATGGCTATCCCGCGACCACATTAACTCCTGCTAATTTCTATAGGTTTTTGAGGCTATTGTATCCTATTGAACCAAATCTTGCTTATCTTTCTCCAATAGAGATATTAAAAAGAGAAACTTATGGATTTATGGCAGGGATGGTTTTGCCGCATTTTTATAAAGGGCTTAAGTTTTTAAAATTGGACAGAAAGATAAAATTAGACAGCATTGATGAATTTGTCCATATAATCAGAGATTCAAATCCAATTAATAAATATCTGGATAATACCAAGATGCAAAAAAGAAGAATGACTATTCGTTTGCGTTCCATGATCAAGTTTTTTGGAGAACACATAGAACCGTATCTAGAAAAATAAGTGTTTAGGTAATTTTTGTTTTGGTGGTGAAATGATTAATCTAAAATTATTTGTTAACAATCAAGGTACTAAGATCCGGTTTTTTACCACCTTGTTTGCAAATATTGTAAAGATAGGATTGGGATTTATTGCAGGGGTTATTATAGCTAGGACACTGGGAGTCAAGGAGTATGGAAATTATAGTTTTCTTTTAGGCAGTTTTGCCTCTATCATAACTCTTCTTGATATGGGGATGTCTGAGGCATTTTATACGTTCCTTTCACAAAGAAGACGCGGTTTAAAGTTTTATTTTTATTATCTTTTATGGATAGGGATAGAATTTATAATAGCTATGACGCTTATTATCTTTATCTTTCCGGATACATGGCGGAATAATGTCTGGTTAGGCCATTCAAAAAACATGATTGCCTTAGCTTTTGCGGCAAGTTTTAGTATGAATAAACTGTGGGAGACGGTTGTACATGCGGGAGAATCTATTCGCCACACTGTAATTGTTCAAATCCATCAGATAGTTATAGCGGTTTTATATTTATGTATAGTTATTACTATGGCTTTTTTGCATCGCCTTACTATTCCTAATCTGTTTATAATAATTATTTTTACCTATCTTTTGTCATCTTTTATGTTATCGAGAAGGTTGAGAGATAACTTGATGACAGAGGAGAGCATTAATTTAACAGAGGCCATTAATGAATTCAAAATTTACTGCGCTCCTCTCGTGATGTATGGCGTTGTTAGTTTTTTATATTCATTTGCAGATGTTTGGTTTTTACAGAAATTTGGAGGAGCAGTTCAGCAGGGTTATTTTTCGATCGGTTTACGCTTCAGCGCTATTTGTTTAATCGGCACTACGTCCATATTAAAGGTATTCTGGAAAGAGGTAGCAGAGGCAAATGAATTAGGGAATAAAGAGCGCCTTTATTATTTATACTCGAAGATATCACGGGGATTATGTTTTGTTGGCGCAGCGGGGGCTTGTTTCTTAATCCCTTTTAGCAGGGAAATATTAGTTCTTTTACTTGGGGGAGAATATGTGGCAGGATGGTTTTGTCTGGCAATAATGTTTTTATACCCCATACATCAGTCATTAGGCCAGATTAATGTATCCTATCTTCTGGCTACGGCGCAAAATAAGCTTTATTCCAGGATTGGGATTATCTTGATGATGGTCAGTATATTTGTAAGTTATTTTGTTCTGGCGCCCCGCTCTTCAGCAATACCTGGTTTATCGTCAGGTTCAATAGGCCTGGCCTTGAAAATGGTAATTTTTCAAATCATAGGTGTTAATATATATGGTTATTTTATATGCAAGGTATGGAAATGGAAATTTAATTTTCTATACCAGTTTGCAAGCATAGGCCTTTTGTTGACAGCATCTTTTGCAATCAAAAATGGGGCTGGTATTCTTTCGAATATCTTGAATATCCCTTTTAATCCATTATTTTACGTACCATTTTGCTTGACATTCTATATATTGACAGTTGCGTTTATTATATATATATATCCTAACATTTGCGGCTTGGAAAGAAAACAGGTAACAAATATTTTAGGCCTGTTGAAGAGATAAAGATATGGGAAACCAGGTAAAGCAGAATGATTCAGTTAAATAAGAAGCCAAATTTTATAGCTGTTAAACGATAGAAGGTTTTTGATGATGAAGAAAATAATAGTAAATTCTAATTCAAACTACCATCGCATTTCCGGAAAAGATCTGTTGAGCAGCAATAATGTATTGTTTAGTGAATACAGGGAAAAATGGAAAGAATGGCCTGAAAAGTTCTGCACGGGAGATTTCCCTTTGTTCATAGATATTGAGACAACCAGCGTTTGTAATTTAAGCTGTTCTTTTTGCGCTACTACATTCAGAGGGTCGCAGATAAAAAAGGGATTTATGCAGTTAGATACTGCAAAAAAGATAATTGATGAAGGCGCAGATAATAATTTGTACGGGGTAAAATTTAGCTTAAGAGGGGAACCTCTTTTACATCCCGAGATACATAGATTTGTGGAATATGCTAAAAAAAAGGGGCTTATAGATGTCTATTTCAATACCAATGCAGCCCTTCTTAGCGAGGAGATTTCCAAAAAACTGATTGATACAGGGCTTGATAGGATTTCAATTTCCTTTGAAGGGCATACAAAGGAAATTTATGAGAGATATAGAGTCGGTTCAGGGTTTGAGAAGGTGGTGTCAAATATTGAGAATATGCAGACATTGAAGAGGAGGTATGGTGTGAAGCATCCAAAGATAAGAGTCCAGACTGTAATGCTTCCAGACATAGAAGCGTCCTTTGATAGCTACAAGAAATTCTGGTCAAAGCGCGCTGATGAAGTGGGTTTTCTTGATTATAAGGATATGAAAGATAAAAAGATGGGAGTCAGGTATCCATGGGCATGTTCACAGATATGGCAGCGAATGGCTGTTTGGTGGGATGGGACAATATTACCCTGCAATCATGATGATGATGGATTGCTTATGCTTGGGAATGTTATGAAGGGTTCTATTAAAAAAGCATGGCGTTCAAAAAAATTGAGTGAGATAAGAAATTCCCATAGAGATGGCAGAGCAGATGATGTGCTTGCGTGTGACGGCTGTTATCTCAGGGATAGCGAGATACTTAAACTGATGGGAAGGGAAAGAAAAACATGATTATCGCTATATTAATTGGCAGAAAAGAGAGTAAAGGATTTCCAGGGAAGAATATCTATAAGATATTAGGCAAGCCGCTTGCTTATTATCCAATGAAAGCAGCTAATAATTGCCCTGAGATTGATAGGAGGTATATTTCTACGGATGACGAAGAGCTTATGAGGATTGCAAAAGAAAACAACATAGAGGTCATCCAGCGGCCACCTGAGTTACGCACTGACGAAGCTCTCGGAGAGGATGTTTATATCTATGTGTATAATTATATAAAAAATAGAGTTAAAAAACAGGAGATAGAGCTGGTTATTTTACTTATGTGTAATGCAGCTACAATTACATCGCAAACAATTTCAGCAGGCATAAAGATATTAAGGGAGAATCCTGATTATGATTCTGCGGTTAGCGTATCAGGATACAATATGTGGAGTCCATTACGGGCGAGAAGAATTAACAAGGATGGACTTTTGGAGCCTTTTATTCCATTTGAGATATTTGGGGATCTGAAAAGATTAAATTGCGACAGGGATTCCCAGGGAGATGTTTGGTTTGCAGATATGGGAGTTTCCGTAGTTCGCCCCAAATGCTTGGAAAATATAAAAGAAGGACTGCTGCCTCAGAGATGGATGGGCCGCAGGATATATCCGCTCAAACAATGGGGAGGTTTGGATGTGGATTTTAAATGGCAGATTGGCCAGGTTGAATATTGGATAAGAGAACAAGGTGCTGTTGAAAAAAAATAAAGGAGCAATATAATGAGCAGAAGACATTCGTACAGAACTGTTTTAATAACAGGAGCAACAAGCGATATAGGCAGGGAGATAGCGTTGCGATTCGCAAGAGAGGGATGGGATATAGTATGCCATTATTTTTCTTCGGAAGAAAAAGCCAATCGGTTAAAGCAAGCGCTGAAAAAATATAATATCAGCTGTCATCTGCTCAAGGCAGATTTTTTATCGAGAGCTCAGTTAATGAATTTTATAGAAAGGATTAAGAAAATTGATATAGATACTCTTGTCAATAACGCCGGAACCTATACAGCGAGCAGGCATTTTAGTAAATTGACAATCTCTGATATTGAGAATACGTTTATGGTAAATGTATTTGCCCCCATGTTAATAGCTATAAATATATTTGACCGCATGAAAGAAAAATACTTTGGAAGGATTGTCAGCATAAGCTCTATCTCTGCCAAGTATGGCGGCTCATGCAATTCTATGCATTATGCGAGCTCTAAACTTGCGCTTGAGGGTTTAACAAAGAATCTTGCCAGAGAAGGTGCTAGATACAATATACTGGTTAATACGATTAGGCCGGGCGTAATCAAAACCAGTTTTCATAAAAAATTTCCAAAAGATATGAAAAAACGCATTGCAATGATACCTTTAAAAAAGATGGGTGTGCCTGAAGATATAGCTGACATGGCCTATCATTTGGGTGGAGACAAGAATAATTTCATAACAAATGAAATAATAACAATTTCAGGTGGAGAATGAAACGGATCAAGGCTTATTTTAGAAAGTTTTTCTTTTTTATATTAGTGAATTCACTCAAAAAGGCTGCTAGGGAACAGGGCTTAGATAAACTAGTGGTCAGGCTTGAGGATGTTGTGCCTGATATAAGCGGCCAGTATTCAACATTTAAACTTAATAGCGCATATATGCGGGCCAAGGTTCGGAATATGCACGCGTTTCAAATAGCGCTTTTCAACAGGATTGTAGAAAAATTTCAGGCCTGCACCATTGTTGATTTAGGCGATTCCAGCGGGACGCATCTGCAGTATATTATCGGGCTTAACGCGCAGAATAAGGATATAAAATGTCTTAGTGTTAATCTGGACGCAAAAGCAGTCGAAAGGATAAAGGCAAAAGGGCTGGATGCTATTAATGCGAGGATAGAGGATCTGGATGAGTATAGCGTAAAGGCTGATATAATCATGTGCTTTGAAACACTCGAGCATTTAATGGACCCCTGCAGCTTTCTGTATCAGCTGTCATTGAAAACAGGCGCGGAATATTTAATAGTTACTGTCCCATATCTAAAAACCAGCCGCGTTGGCTTGCATCATATTAGAGAAGACCGCCAGGAAGATGTATGCGCTGAAAATACGCATATCTTTGAATTCAGCCCGGAGGATTGGAGACTGATTCTGAAACATAGCGGATGGAGTATTGTGGAAGAAAAGATTTATCTGCAATATCCGAAAAGAAGTTTTTTTAGAATAACAAAACCTATCTGGAAGAGATTTGACTATGAAGGTTTTTATGGTTTTATCCTTAAAAGGAATAACCGTTGGTCGTCTAGATATATGGATTGGAAGGGGTTATTGAAGGGGAAAACCTAGCTAGGTGTGTTAATGCGCGACAGAGGAATAATTTTAAAAACCAGGGAAAGATACATAAATTTTATATCTGACTGGTCAGGTAGATTTAAATACAACGGCAGAAATTTCAGGGAATTGTTTGTTTTGAACAATGACCTTTCTTATTGGTGGTTAAGCGAGATGCAGAAAAAGGATTCTGAGAGCAGCGATGTTTTTAAAAATCTGTATTGTTCGAAAGCAGGAATAACAGCAAGGACAGGCGATGGTTCTTATAAAGGGTATGTTTTATATTACTTTTTATTAAAGGTGAGGTTTTTGGCATCTATATTTTTGAAAATGCTGGTTTTTAGGCTGTTTATCAGGAGAGAGGATGCCGATAAGCAGTGGAATGAATATGTATTGTTCGTTTCCATATATTCCAATACGCTTAAATATAAAGATGGCCGTTTGTGCGATAGATACTATCTGGACTTACCCGAAAAGATAGAAAACCAGTTGGGGTTTAAGACAAAATATATTTCTTTTTATTGTAACTCTGCCTATCAGTTGATAAAAGAGATTGGAAAGCTCAAAGATAAAAGGATTATTTTCTATGAAAGATATTTGACCATAAAGGACATCCTTGGGGCTTTTGATATAAGGCATGTTTTAAGATATATTTTTATAGAGGCGAGGCGCGGATTTAAAGAAAGCTTTAGTTTTGAAGATACGAATGTATTTGGTTTGTTTAGGCGCGAGTTAAGGCAGTCTTTTATAGGGCCTGGTATAAGCGAATGTATCCTGCTTTCAAAAGCAATTGAAAGATTAGCTAAGAGATATGAAATTAAAGCCATTGTAACTTTTCTGGAGATGTATCCTGCGTCCCGAGCTATTTATTATGGCCTAAAAAGGGGAAATCCCATGGCTAAAAGCATTGCTTATCAGCATGCCAATGTTACTCCTATGAAGCTTTGGTATATTTATCATCCGGCAGAACTGCTTCAGGGCGATGATTATATAAACAGCATGCCAATACCAGATTATTTTGTATTCCAGGGAAGGATGGGGAGGGATTTGCTGGTTAAAAGCGGCTATCCCGAAGAGAGGTGTTTTTTGACAGGTTCCCCGCGCTTTGATAGTTTGTCCGTGGCAAAGAAGGAAGAAATAAAGTTAAAACTCCCTTTGGATAAAAAAATTATACTTGTCGCCACGACTTATTCAGAAGAAGATACCATAGAAATAGTCAGGATAGTTTCTGCGGCGGCTAAAGCCAGAAACGACAGCTTTTTTATTTTTAAGGCCCATTCTAATTGCCCCCTGGAGCCGATACTTCTTGAATATGGTTTTCAGAATTATAGCATTGTGAACGGCGATGTCCACCAGTTAATCTTGAGTTCGGATGTTCTAGTAACTTCATATTCTACGACTGCAGACGAGGCGATCGCATTGAACTGCCCGTCTATTTGCATTGATACTGGAGTTGCGGTTAACATGAGCACATTTTTTGAAATCGAAGCAGGACCTGTAGTTTATAATGCCGATGAATTAAACTCTGCGATAGATATGATTTTTTATCACCCAGAGGCATTCAGGAGGTTTAAAGAAAAATGGCCGGATTTAATAGAAGCCACTTTCTATAAATTGGATGGGAAGGCGCATCAGAGGGTTTTGGATATGATGAAGAAATTTTTATTGAAAGGCGGATAAAAGATGGAAAGCGATATTAAAGAGGTCTTGATCAGCACAACCACTTTTGCGGAATTTGATAGAACGCCGCTTGATTGTATGGAAAAGAAGGGATTGAGTTATAAATTAAATCCATACGGGAGAAAGTTAAATGCTGGAGAAGTAATTGAATTGGGTAAGAATGCCATAGGCATTGTGGCGGGCACAGAACCCTTTACTAATGACGTGCTCTTGCATTTGCCTAAGTTAAGAGTGATTTCTCGTTGCGGTTCCGGCACAGACAATATAGATTTGGAAAGCGCAGATAAGAAAGGAATCAAGGTCTACAATACCAGGGGTATCCCGTCAAGGGCTGTTGCGGAATTGACAGTAGGCGTTCTGTTAAATTTACTTAGAAAAATTACGCAGATGGATCGCCTTGTTCGGGAAGGAAAGTGGGAAAAAAAGATGGGGGCTTTGCTTTACGGGAAAAAAGTTGGGATAATAGGATTCGGTTCTGTAGGGCAGAAGGTTTGCGAGCTGCTTTCTGCTTTCGGCGCAGAGCTTTCTTATTGCGATATAGAGCCGAAAGATTGCTCGTTTACTTGTGCCCATAAAACATTCGAAGAAATTCTTAAATGGGCTGATATTGTTACCTTACACCTGTCTCTTTCGAAAAATTGCAAGTGCATTATAGGAAACGCAGAGATAGAATTGATGAAAAAAGGAATCTTGATTATCAATCTTTCAAGAGGAGGCATGGTTGACGAGCAGGCGCTTTATAATGCCCTTAAGAATGGCCATATTTCAGGAGCTGCGCTAGATGTATTTGAACACGAGCCTTATGAAGGGCCGTTAAGGGCTTTGGATAATATTATCCTTACCCCTCATGTAGGCTCCTATGCCAAAGAAACAAGGATCGAGATGGAGACCGAAGCAGTAAGTAATCTTTTGAAAGGATTTGGAGTATTGCGTTGATTAAGGCAATTATTTTTGATTTTGACGGTGTAATTATTGAAT
Organism: Candidatus Omnitrophota bacterium; assembly: GCA_030649895.1. Lineage (GTDB taxonomy): Bacteria > Omnitrophota > Gorgyraeia > Gorgyraeales > Gorgyraeaceae > UBA10183. Next base: position 72,900 of record JAUSEX010000052.1, on the reverse strand, counting down.
CAGCTGATATTAAGACGGGGGCCTTTAGAGAACTTTTTTCTGATTATCCAGAAAAGGCCAAAGAAATTATTAATTATCATCTAATAAATGCAGGCATTTCGCGTTATATTAAATTCAGGCATATCTATGAACATATTCTGCAAACAGATCTTTCAAAAGATGCAGAGGTAGAATTAGGGAAGCATTTTTCCCAAATTGTATTCCAAAAGGTTGTTGATGCCCATTTTGTAGCTGGAACAAGGGAATTTCTGGATGTTTATAAAAACAGATATCAATTTTTCATTGCTTCAGGTACGCCAGAAGAAGAACTGTGCAAGATTATTAATGAAAAAGGACTGCAAGGTTACTTTAAAGAGATGCAAGGCAGCCCCAAAGGAAAAGTAGATATTGTTATTAGTATAATAAAAAATTATAATTTTGCAAAAGAAGAGGTTGTTTATATAGGAGATGCGCAGAGTGACCGAATTGCTGCAAAAAAGGCAGGTATAGTTTTTATTGAACGGAGGGCAAATTTAAATTCAAGATTAGAGAATCGTCCTTGGATAATAAAGGATTTAACTTCTCTTCATGATATTCTGCAAGAGATAGAGTCAGACAAAAAACATAGGAGGTGATTAAGATGAAAGTTATAGTTTTTGGTGGTTCAGGTTTTTTGGGTAGTCATGTTTCCGACGAGCTTACTAAAAAAGGATATAAGGTTACTATATATGATTTAAATCCGTCTCCGTACCTACAGAAGTCGCAGGAAATGGTGCTAGGGAATATTTTAGATCCTCGAGGAGTCGGAGCTGTTGTAGAAGGCGCTGATGCCGTTTATAACTTTGCCGGCATATCAGATATTGACGAGGCAAAGGTTAATCCCATAGAGACGATTAGACAGAATATACTGGGAAATTCTATAATAGTTGACGCCTGTCGGAAAAACGGCGTGAAACGTTTTCTATTTGCCTCGTCTATATATGTATATAGCAAATCCGGTTCTTTCTACCGCACCTGTAAGCAGGCCTCTGAATTAATCATAGAAGATTATCAAAAGGCCTATGGAGTAAATTTTACTATTATGCGTTATGGGTCGCTATACGGCCCAAGGTCGGACGACAGGAACTGGATATTCAGTATATTAAAACAGGCAGTAAGAGATAATAAGATTACCAGGAAGGGTGATGGGGAGGAAATCCGGGAATATATACATGTGCACGATGCAGCCAGGATAAGCGTAGAGGTGTTGGACGAACAATATAATAACGACTACGTTGTTATATCTGGAAATCAGCCAATTAAGATAAAAGACCTGCTGGTAATGATTAGGGAGATGATGAGTAATAAGATAGATATAGAGTATGTCGCATCCCGACTTGAAGAGCATTACGAGATCACACCTTATACATTTAAACATAAAATCGCAAGGAAAATTGTCAGCGGTTCTTATTTTGATCTTGGGCAAGGGATACTCAACTTACTGGGCATGGTTTATAATGATTTTTCGCATTCTAAAAAAGAGTAGAATTTATATCTTAAATGGCAGTCGATAGAAGCCCAACTTTTTCTGTAATTATGCCGACATATAATAATGGCGAGCTGTTTAAGTCATCGCTTGAATCTGCGCTATGCCAGAATTTTGGAGATTATGAAGTAATTGTCATAGATGATGGCTCTACTGATGGCACAAAGCGAGTTGTGGAAAGCTTCAAAGACTCAAGGCTTAGATACTATTTCCAGGATAATAGCGGGTTGCCAGCGATTGCCAGGAATAATGGGATAAAATATTCTAAAGGAAGATATGTTGCTTTTTTGGATGGTGATGATATATGGTACCCTGAAAAATTAAAAAAATGTTATGAAATATTTGAGCAGCATCCTGAAGTCTGTTTAGTATGTCATAATGAATTAATAAGGGATAAGTCAGGAGATAAGGGATATTCATCTTATGGCCCGTATACTTCTGAAATGTTCAGAAGATTATTGTATAAAGGTAATTGCCTGTCGCCTTCGGCAACAGTGGTCAAGCGCAACGCCTTGTTTGACGTGGGTTTATTTAATGAACGCAGGGATTTTTTTGCGGTAGAAGATTATGATCTTTGGCTTAGGCTTTCACAGAAATATAATTTTTATTTTCTTAATGAAATGCTGGGTGAGTATACATTGCATTCCAAGAATATAAGTTCGGATATCTGGAATCAGCGAAACAGCGAAATCAGGGTAGTAAAGCAGAATTTCAAAGAATATAGAAAAAAGAGTTTTTTTGATTTTTTACAGATTATTATTCGGTTAGTAAAAATTTATATTAACATGGCAAAGCTTTTATTTAAAAATATACTTTGATGAAATGTATAACTGTAAAGTCTTGATGTATCACAGGGTTGAGGCGGCGTCTTTGGTTAGCGGACGATTCGAGAAAGTTATTTCCGCCGATGATTTCGAACGGCAAATAAAATATCTAACAGAAAGATTTAAGGTTATTTCACTCGATGAGTTTTTAATCCACGTTGAAAACAGGCAGTCTTTTAAGTCTCGATGTATCCTTTTGACATTTGACGATGGAATGGCAAGTTTTTATGATATAGTTTTCCCGGTTCTAAAAAAATACCATATCAGCGCAACGGTTTTTCTGTCAACTGCTTTTATAGGAAAAGATAAGGCATTTTGGTGGGAAGAATTGTACCGATATCTTTCGGAAACCAAACTTGAAAATTTTAAATTCAACGGACAGGCAGTCAATCTAAAAAATCAAGTCCAGGCATTCCAAAGATTGGCATCTATCCTGGAGGGACTTACTTTGCCGGAATTAAGTTTAGCTTTAGATGCGTTGCGCAGCGGCCTTAAGGTGAATACAAATGAAGGCGGGCGTTCAATTCTGGATTGGCAAGAAATTAAAAAGATGTCAGAAGACGGTATTACCTTTGGCGCCCATACGCATAATCATGTTAATTTGGCGAACATGGATCCTGAGGAGGCACGTAATGAAATTGCTTTATCTAAGACGATTATTGAGGATAAACTTGGAATTGCGCCGAAGGTATTTGCGTACCCTTATGGCAGGCGCGATAATTTTAATAAAATTCACGAACAGATATTAAAGGAATTAGGATTTAAAGTTGCCTTTACAGCTGTATGGGAGTCGTCGCTTAAAGGCAAAAATCCTATGCAGATTGGACGCATAACTATTTCCGGCAGGGATAATTTTAATACCTTTAAAACAAAGGTGATTACAGGGAGTCGTTTTAAAACAAAATTAGCGGCTTTAACTTCAAATGCGATTAATTAATTGGGAACCTATTTTAAATGTTAAAGATTTTTCTTTAGCGGCCAATAGTATGTCCTGTCCTTTTGCTAAAGAAAAAACTTTATTTTTTGCATATGGAAGAACGGCATTACTGCAGGCTTTGAAAGTTTTAAATATTAAAAAAGGCGAAAATGTCCTTTTGCCGTCTTATATTTGTAATGTTGTTTTAGCGCCGTTTAATCATCTTGACATTGAAATAAAATATTTCCAAGTCGATACGCAGCTTAATCCTCGTTTAGAGCAAATCGAGGCTGGAATAGATAAGAATACCAGGGCTGTCTTGGCGGTTAATTATTTCGGGTTTTCGACTTGCAGCGAAGAAATAAAGAAGATATGTCAGAAACATAATTTATTTTTTATAGAAGACAATGCGCATGGTTTCTTAAGCTCGGATGGCAATCAGCCTCTCGGGACATCCGGGGATATTTCTATTTTTAGCATGCGTAAGATGCTGGGCACTCCTAACGGCGCTGCATTGGTAATAAATAATGATAAATTAAACCTTGATAATACTGATTTAAATCTTAGTAAATCATGCGATTTTCTTTATTCTTTAAGGCAGGTAAATCAGTATCTTGCGTTTTTTACAGGGATTGATCTGCGCAATGCCTTAAAGAGGCTTTTTGGAATAAAGCGTTTTATACCTGCAAAAGAAAATAGCAAAGAAGAGTATAGTATTAAAGAGTATCTTGTGAAGCAGTCGGGGTTGACTAAGCTATTAATGAGGCGTGTTAAGATTCAAAATGTAGCCGCAAGGCGCAGAAATGGTTTTAACTACTGGCTTAAACATTTGCCTGAAGGAGAGCCTGTTTTTACAAAGCTAACTGAGGGCATAGTCCCATATGTCTTTCCTGTCAGGACAGCTGATCCTGATGGTTTTTGCAGGCGCATGTTGCTAAACAGGATCGAATGCTATCCATGGCCGGTTTTGCCGGCATGCCTTAAAGGATATCCGGAATTCTACGGACAAATTGTGACTATTCCGCTTTGGAGTAATTATGGAAGTTAAAATAGTTGATAATTTTGAAAAATTTAAAGCCTTAAAGAAAGAATGGAACGAAGCCCTGGAAGAAAGTTCTTTTAATACATTTTATTTGACTTTTGAATGGCTTGCAACCTGGTGGGAATATTTCGGTCAGGGCCATAAGTTATTTGTAATATTAATTAGGGACAGCGGAAAATTGATTGCCGCAGCTCCTATAATGATTAAAAATAGCAGGTTTGGTAATTTTACAAAGAATAGAAAATTGCAGTTTATAGCAACCGGTGTTTCCGATTATATGGATTTTTTGATTGTAAAGAAGGCAGATGAATGCTTTACCATGATTTTTGATGAAATCAACAGGTATTCGCACACATGGGATTGGGCGGAATTTATCAATATCCCTGAAAATTCTCCAAATCACATGCAGTGGTTTAATTGCCAGGGTTATCAATGGATAAACGTCAAAGAAAAGCGGGGCGTCTCAGTTATTTTGGATCTTAAGCAATATTCAACATGGGAAGAATATTTTCAAAAAAAATTGAGTAAAAAACTAAAAAACAATTTAAGATGGCAAGAGAAGAGACTCAGAAATTTTGGAAAGGTGTCGCTAGAAACCCTTGTCAGTTATGATCAAATTAAGTCAGCTATTCCTAAATTTTTTGAATTTCATCAGCATAGATCAATAGAAAAAGGGTTTAAGAGCCAATTTAATGAGGATAACGCAAAGGCAAGATATGTTGCTCTTGCTAAAGATTTGTCTGGCTCAGGCAGGATAGAGCTTTCATGTTTAAAGGTTGGCCAGAAAATTGCAGCCATGCATCTTGGCTTTACTTACGACAACCGTTACTATTATTATGCGCCGGCTTTCAATCCTGCATTAAGCGCGTTTTCACCCGGTAAGCTTCTTTTGGTAAATTTGATTAAGAATTCGTATGGGCGCGGCATTGATGAATTTGATCTATTGCTGGGAGCTGAAAGTTATAAATTTTCCTGGGCAGACAAAGTAATAAATTTGCATACAATATTGTTTTTTAAAAAATCAGCATCTTCGCAGCTACGGCGTCTTTACAGGCAACAGCGCCAAAAATTAGCCAAGGTCGCATTTTTAGGGCGCCTTAAGCGTAAATTTACAAGTGTTTGATTTATGAAAAAAAATCCAGGTGTTTGTATGGTAACTGGAGCCTTTTTCCCGGAAGTCAGCGGTGGCGGGCTTCAGTGTAAAACCTTAATTGAAGCATTGAGAGAAAATATACGCCCTTACGTTATTACCACTTCCGCTATTAGAAAATCTTTGCGCAGGGGGCGCATAGACGGCATAGAGGTTTTCCGGATATATCTTGATCCGAGAAGTTTTATTTCTAAATTTCGCGCGTTTTTTAATTTGTTATTAGATTTTTTAAAAATTCAGTCACGGATTGATATAATTCAATTGAATGGTTTTACGCAAAAGAACATACCGATTATATTGCTGGCAAAATTATTCCGCAAGAGAATCCTTCAGAAATTAACATCTGTCGGATGCGATGATCCTTTGGCTATTAGTATGCAGCGGTGGGGCAAGATTAAATTATTTTTCTTTTCCCGCGCTGATGGTTTTGTCAGTGTTAGTCCTGGGTTAACAGATAGATTTCTGGGCTCTTGCCTGCGGCATAAAAGGCTATATTTTATTCCAAACGGTGTAAATACAAGACGTTTTTATCCTTTAAACGATAATGCCAGAAAGATAGAGCTTCGAAAAGAGTTAGGGTTAAAATCGGATACAAAGTTAATTCTTTTTGTAGGATTTTTTTCCTATGATAAAGCGCCTGATTTATTGTTAAATAGTTGGTTAGACATGGATCCCGAGATAAGGGAAAAAACACAACTGCTGTTTGTCGGCGCAACATCTACCGGTTATTATGAAATCTCAGAAAATTTAGTAAAAGGTATGAAATTCCGATCATCCGGTTTAGAAAATAAAGAATCGGTTAAATTTATTGAGAAAATTTTAGATATTGAGAAATGTTATCAGGCGGCAGATATATTTGTTTTGCCTTCACGCAGGGAGGGCCTGCCTAATGCGCTGCTTGAGGCCATGTCTTGCGGTTTGGCTTGTATAGCTGCGTACCTAAAAGGCGTGACTGATTATCTTATTAATGATGGAGAAAACGGGCTTCTTTTTGAGTCAGGCAATGCCAAAGCCCTTACTGATAAACTAACCCGGCTTCTTAAACAAGATGCTTATTGCAGGCAAATCGGAATCAGGGCAAGCGCTGAAATAAGCGATAAATTTTCCTTGGAGAAGTTATCTAGGAGATATCTAGATGCTTACGAAGAGCTCTTACCAGTTAAAAAAAGGCTATAAGATATGAAAGATTTTTTAAGTGAGCTGTTAATTTGTCCATCCTGCAAAGCGAAATTAAAGCTTTATAATGCAGAATATATAAATGGCGAAATTGAATATGCGAAATTGGTTTGTGGTTGCGGCAGGGAATATCCTGTTACCAATGGTATCCCGCGTTTTGTAGCCAATGACGGCTATGTAGAAAATTTTAGCTTTGAATGGAATCGATTTAATAAGACGCAGCTGGATTCTTTTAATCGGACAGAGATTTCGCAAGTTAGATTCAGAGAAGTAACTGGTTTTGGGCCGGAGCAGTTAAAGGGCAAATTTGTTTTAGAAGCGGGTTGCGGTATGGGCCGGTTTTTAGAGGCAGCTTCTAAAACTGCTGATCAGGTAATAGGTATTGATTTAAGTTTTTCTGTTGATGCCGCTATGGTGAATTTGCGCAAGTTTCCAAATGTTCATTTGATACAGGCGGATATATACAACCTGCCTTTACCGCTTAAAAGTTTCGATCTGATTTATAGCATAGGTGTGTTGCACCATACGCCTGATCCTAAGGCTGCTTTTTTACGCATTGCGCAGCTTTTGCGCGACAAAGGGGCCATAGCTATCTGGATGTCGCCTAAGTCGCGTTTTCCATTTTTACCAAAGGCTACGAGTATTGCCAGAATTTTTACTACGCGAATGCGAAAAGAAAGGTTATTAAATATTATAGAGAGCGTTGTGCCAAAAGTTTTGCCTTTAGTTAGGGTTCCGGTAATAGGCCGTTCTTTAAAAGGGTGGGTTATTCCTGTGTGCGACTATAAGGGCAAACTGCCTTTAATCGAAAGTCAGCTTCTGGAGTGGAGTATTTTGGATACATTTGACCTGCTTTCTCCAAAATATCTTTATGAGTATAGCCCATGGCAAATAAGGGGTTGGTTGACGGAGGCTGGTTTATCGGATATAATAACAACTTCGCCGGCAATTGTGGCTAGGGGCAAAGCTATCTTAGGATAAACTATTATGTGTGGAATAGCAGGTATTGTAGATTTTTCAGGAAACGAAGTCAAAAAATTGCAGCTTAAGGCAATGTGCGATACTATGTCTCACCGCGGCCCTGATAACGAAGGAATATATCTATCAGGGTCAAAGGTCAAGGCTGGGCTAGGGCATCGTAGATTGAGTATTATTGATTTATCAGAAGCCGGACACCAGCCTATGAGCAATGAAGATGGGAAGATCTGGATTACGCTGAGTGGCGAAATTTATAATTTTCAGGCGTTGCGGGCAGCATTAGAAAAAAAAGGCCATAGGTTTAAATCGTATACCGACGTTGAGGTTGTATTACATCTTTACGAAGATAAAGGCGAGGATGCGATTAGAGATCTTTGGGGGATGTTTGCCTTTGCCATATGGGATGAAAATAGGCAGAAATTAATCTTAGGCCGTGACAGGATAGGGAAGAAGCCCCTGTTATATTCCTGGGCAAATAATAAGATAGTATTTGCCTCAGAATTCAAGGCATTGCTTAAGCATCCTGATATTAATAGAGATATAGATTTCCAGGCGCTGCATCATTATCTTACTTATTTATGTATACCGGCTCCATTGACAGCTTTTCGTAATATAAAAAAGCTTCCGCCTGCTTCGATAATTGTCTGTCAAAACGGAAAACTGGAGTTAAAAAAATACTGGGAGCCGGATTTTTTTAAAAAGATTAAGATAACCGAAGATGAAGCTGTCACGCAGTTAAACGCGCTTTTGGAAGATGCTGTAAAAATAAGGCTGACTAGCGATGTCCCTTTAGGCGTTCTTTTAAGCGGAGGCATTGATTCGGCCTGCGTAACAGCGTTCGCGAGCCGATTAAAAGGAAAAGGCGTCAGGACGTTTTCCGCCGGATTTAAAGAAGATGAATTTAATGAGTTGCCGTATGCGGGTTTAACGGCCCGTGATTTTGCTACTAACCACACTCAGGATTACGTAGAGGCAAATGATATCGAGGTTTTGCCTAAATTGGTTGAGCATTATGGCGAACCATTTGGCGATTCTTCAGCTTTGCCTACTTATTATATATGTAAGTTAGCCGGCCAGAGTGTTAAGGTGGCATTAAATGGAGATGGCGGCGATGAGGTTTTTGGAGGCTACAGAAGATATTGGGCAAACTATCTGGCTGAAAATTTTATGCCCCTAGCTAATTTTATAAATAGGTCCCCAATGAGAATGTTGGTGAATATTTTTCCGGATAAACCTTCCGGTCCAAATTCTACTTGTAACATACGCCGTTTTTTAGATGCGGCAAAGCTTGACAGGCCCTGCCGCTATATGCGCTGGATCGGTTTTTTTTCAGAGGATTTTAAACGGGAAATATATACTAAGGATTTTAATAATAAAACCAACGACTTTGATTCCAATATTTTATTGAAAGATTTATTTTTAAAGGCAGAGGGATTAGACGCTATAGATGCGGCGCTATATGTAGATACCATGTTCGGCTTGCAAAATGATTTGGTGGTGAAGATGGATATAGCTAGCATGGCTAATTCGCTGGAAACACGGTCTCCGCTGCTGGATCACCGTCTTGTAGAGTTTTCAGCCTCGCTTGCGTCAAAATTTAAGGTTCGCAATAATTCTTTGAAATATATATTTAAGAAGTCGCTAAACGGCTTAGTGTCTGACAGGATATTGAAAAGGCCGAAAAAAGGTTTTGCTGTGCCAGTAGATGAGTGGTTCAGGGGCTGCCTCAAGGATTATCTTGTCGATATTATTTTATCCGACAGGGCGTTTGATCGCGGGTATTTTAATCCGGATAAATTAAATAGAATCGCACATCTTCATATGGAAGGTAAAGAAAACTACGGACAGCATTTGTGGGGATTGTTAATGCTGGAATTATGGCATAGGAGATTTATAGATGCTTAAAGGCGAAAATATAATCTGCATATCCAGCATCGATTGGGACTTTATATGGCAGGGCCATCAGGAGATAATGAGCGTTTTGGCAGAAAACGGCAACAGGGTGCTTTTTATAGAGAATACAGGAGTCAGGGCTCCGGGCATGAGAGACATCTCGCGCATCAAGAGCAGGATCAGGAACTGGATCAGGGGAGTCAAAGGGATAAGAAAAGAAGCCGAAAACCTTTATATATTCTCTCCCATAGTACTGCCTTTTCCTTATTCCCGTATCGCGAGATGGGTAAACTATTTTTTGATATCATCTGTTTTAGATAAATGGATGAAGGTAATGGATTTTGTGGACCCTGTTGTATGGACATTTTTGCCGACGCCTTTAAGTCTGGATATAACGGATAATTTACTCAAAAAGATCATGGTCTATTATTGCATTGATAACTTCGCGGCTACTTCCTCATCGGCAAGGAATATAAGGAAATCAGAAGAGAAATTATTAAAAAAAGCGGACATGGTCTTTGTAACCTCGAAAGAGTTATACAATCATAGCGCCAGGTACAATAAACAGGTGTATAATTTTCCGTTCGCCGTGAATTTCAAAAAGTTCGAAGGGCTGAGGGATAAAAATACTACTATGCCGGAAGAGTTAAAAAATATTAAACACCCTGTAATAGGGTATGTGGGAGGGGTGCACAAGTGTATCGATCTGCCCTTGATAAAGAAAACAGCGAATATCTATTCGGATTATTCTTTTGTTTTTATAGGGCCAGTGCAGACAGATATATCTTTGATATTAGGCCTTAAGAATGTTTATTTTTTAGGCAAGAAGAAACATGAAGAGGTGCCTCTTTTTATAAAATATTTTGACGCGTGTATTATCCCGTACCTTATCAATGATTATACGATAAATGTCTACCCTACAAAATTAAACGAGTATCTTGCGATGGGCAAGCCTGTCATTTCAACGGATTTGCCGGAAATCCGGCTATTTTGTGCCGAAAACAAAGGCGCTATTTATACAGCCGGGGATGAGAAGGAATTCATATCATGCGTTGACAAGGCCCTAAGAGAAGAAGAGCCTGTGCTGAAGAATAAAAGGATTGATATAGCCAGGCAAAATAACTGGGAAAAACGCATTGAGAAAATGAGTGACTTAATCGAGCGTGAAATTAAAAGAAAAAGAATAGATGCGGAAGCGATGTGGAAGGAAAACCTCGTGAATTTCTATAGAATCGCCAGGAGAAAACTGTTTTGCGCTGTAGCGGTATGCTTCCTTATTTATGTAGTGTTGTTTAAAACCCCTCTTTTATGGTTCTTGGCTGATCCCCTGAGGATAGCCGATGCCCCAAGAAAAGCGGATGCTATCCTGGTTTTTGGCGGAGGCGTAGGCGAGACAGGCAGCCCGGGCAAGAGTACTATCGAGAGGGCAAGGTATGCCGTCAAGCTGTACAAAGGAGGATATGCGGATAAGATAATATTCTCGTCCGGGTATATCTATAACTATAATGACGCTGAAAATATGAAACTTTTCGCGGTTTCCATGGGCATCCCGGAAAGGAATATTATTTTGGAACAAAAGGCAAACAGCGCTTACGAGAACGTAATATTTTCAAAGGAAATATTGGACAGGAATAACTGGCGTTCCGTATTGCTGGTTTCTTCGCCATATAACATGCGCCGCGCAGCTTTGGTGTTTAATAAATGGGACAGAGGTTTGGATGTTATTTATACGCCTGTTGAATATAGCCAGTTTTATGACAATAAAGAAGGGGCAAGGATGGAACAGATAAAAGCTATTACCCATGAATATCTCGGCATAGCGTATTATTGGTTTAAGGGGTATATATGAAAAAGAAAATACTTCTATTAAAAATTGAAAATGAATCTGTCTATAATCCTCTTGGCCTGCTTTACATAGGCTCTTATTTAAAAGACAACGGTTATGACGTGAAATTAGAGATAATTTCATCGAAGTTATTCGAAGACAGGTCATTCGCGGACGAAAAAGCAAAAGAGATATTGAAGGAGGATTATCTTTTTATAGGATTCTCGGTTTTGACAGGGCCGCAGACAAAATTTTCAGCGATTTTATCAAGGAAGATTAAAGAGTTAAATGAGGGAATGTTAATAATCTGGGGTGGATGTCACCCATCGCTTATACAGGAAGGAACTCTGAGAGAGAGTTATGTAGACATTATAGCCATAGGTGAGGGTGAGAAAACTGCGCTGGAACTCGCTGATGCCTTATCGCAGGGTAAGCCCCTTGAGCTCATAGATGGCATAGGATATAAAAAAGACGGGAAGCTCATATTCAATAAAGAACGTGATTTTATTAAAGATCTGGATGAGATTCGGGTAGACTGGTCGCTTGTGGATATGCAAAAATGTTTGATTGAGTTTCCTGGCAGAAACACAAAAGGTTTTATATACATAACATCAAGAGGATGCCCTCATGATTGTTCTTTTTGCTATAATAAAGTTTTTAATAAGAGAAGATGGCGGGCGCATTCCATAAAAAGGGTTATTTCCGATATACAGCGAATTAAGGAAACGTGCCGCATAGAAGCTATAGCGTTTACAGACGATCATTTTTTTGTAGATAGAAACAGGTCATTTGAAATACTCTCCAGGTTAAAAGAAATAGGCATTACTTGCGCGGAATTTCAACTCAGAGTAGACGAGATTACAGAAGATTCCATGAAAAAAATAAATGAGTTAGGCGTTAGGAAGGTCTATGCGGGCGTGGAATCCGGCAATGACAGAGTACTTTCTCTTATGAATAAAAATACAAATAAAAAAATGATATTGGAAAAGTTCAAGATTCTTTCAAAATATAGAAATATAGCGGTAGGTAGTTCTTTTATATTAGGCTATCCTACGGAAACACTTGCGGAGATAAAGGACACTATAAATCTTGGCTTAGAACTGGCAAGAATAATACCGGATATAGTTGTAACGCATCAGACATTTCTGCCTTTTCCCGGCACAGACGGTTATAAGCTTGCCATAAAAGAGGGATTTAAACTGCCTCAAAAGACAGAGGATTATGAGATCTATGACGCGTTTGGAAGGTCTATTCCGATTACCTGGCTGCCGTGGGCGGATAAGAACACGAGCGAGCTTTTTTACAGGATAGATAAATACGGGAAGCTTCTGACTCATTCAAAAAGCACGTCATTATTGCGGACTTTTGGAAAAAAGTTTTTTTATAATTTGGCAAAATTCAGGCTTAAAAATAGATTTTTTGCCTTCCCGTTTGAGATATTTATTCTGCTTAGATTTAACAGGTATTATAACCCGGATTGCAAAATTAAATAGGTATTTAAAGCATGCTTGATATAAATTCAATCGTAGGTAAAAGTATTAAGGCCGCGGCCGGAGAGCAGCCATGGAACGGTTATTATCTTATGAGAGGCCTTGAGGTAGGAAATCTTTTAAGATACGCCGGGCTGAATGAACCGGGCGTGGTTTTGGATATAGGCTGCGGCAATGGATTCGCATCTTACTTGATATCCAATATCTCAAAAAGGGTCGTGGCCTCGGATTTGTATTCGAAAGACGCTAAAACACATACCGTAGGCCTTGACAGCGCCAGGAGGCTTGTTTCAAAAATGAGCGCGGCTAATATCTCTATTTCCGCATGTTCGATAGAGTGCCTGCCGTTTAAGAATGAAACGTTTGATATAATCTTTTCTTCATATGTCATGCATTATCTTAAGAGTAAGGCCCAGGCGTTAAGCGAGCTGAAGAGGGTTGTCAAAAAGGAGGGCATGGTCATATTGGTGGTCCCTAATTTTATGGAGCGCATTTACGCGTTCTTTCAATTTTATCTTTATTTCGCCGTGAAATTTTTTGGACTGGTAAAAGAGAGGATATTCAGACGAAACAACGCTTGTCATGATGTCGGCAAAATAACTGTCCAGAGTTTTTCCAAATTGAAAGAGAATTATAAGTATTTCCCGTTTCCCGGGCCTCATGGGGCTTACAGGAATTCTTTTATAGAAATGATAAGCCATACGCCATGCAGGTGGAATAGGGAATTTCAAAATGCCGGTTTTATTATTCAGCGGTCTTTTACTACCGTATTCGCGCCGTATCCGCTATTACTTACCGTGTCTTTGAAGCTAACAGTTGTTATTTCAAAAATATTTGAACCTCTTGCCAGATTTTTAGGCGACAAGCGGTTTATAAAGTATTTAGGGTATAATTACTGCGCTATACTGAAAAAATGAACAAACCAGCCGTATATTTAGTGATTACTATAGATACAGAAGCCGACCACTCTACTGATTGGACAAAGTCATCTCCTCTGGCTTTTAAATCCGTAACCGAAAGTATCCCAAATGTATTACAGCCTGTATTTAAAAAATACGGAGCCATCGGGACATATCTTCTGACAACCGAAGTTCTCGAAGATGATGAATCAGTAAGGATCCTGAAACCTATCCGTGATGAGAGCGAATTAGGGACTCATCTGCATCCGGAATACATAGGGCCTGAAAAGAAATATTTAAAATACGCCGGGACATATTCCACGGAATTTTCCAATAATCTGGATATCAGCGTAGAAAAGGAAAAGCTGTCTAATCTTACAAGATTGTTTGAGGAAAAGATAGGCTGTAGCTCCAAGGTTTACAGGGGCGGTAAATTCGGGTTTGGCGATAATACCGCGTCGTCTCTCGCGTCCCTGGGATATCTAGTGGATACAAGCGTTACGCCTGGCGTTTCCTGGCGTAATATAGGAGGCCCGAATTTTACAAAATTCTCTGACCAGCCGTATTTTATAAAGAATAAAAGCGGGGATAAGATTTTACTGGAGGTACCGGTTTCGATAATTTTTCTGAATAGCGTATACAAATTTTTCAACAGGCCTGTCTGGCTCAGGCCGTCTTTTAATAGTCCGCATGATATGAAAAGGCTTGTCCATAAATTTATCAGTAAGTATTCTTCATCTGACGTTATTGTACTGAACATGATGTTCCACAGTATGGAGTTTTATCCAGGAGCGAGTCCCTATTCCAGAAATCAGGAAGATTGCAACAGGCTTATTGGCGATCTTGAATCCATAATAGGATATTGCCGTGAGATCGGCGTGACATTCTGCAAGCTTTCTCATATAAGAGGCCTATATGCATAAGGCTATGCAGGCAATGACAGATTCTAGAAAGAATATATTATTTATTATGCAGGATTTAGAAATGGGCGGGGCTGAACAGCTCAAGCTTTGCATACAAAAATATATAAATAAGGAGAAATACCGTATAACATATTGCTGCATAAATAGAATAGGGATTATCGGAGAAGAAGTAATAAAAAATGGCGGGAATGTCATCTGCCTGAATATTAATGACAAATTTTATAACTTGGCGGCCACTTACAAATTATACAAGCTGGTCAGGAAGATAAAGCCGGATTTGATCCAGAGCGCGCTGTTTAACGCGAATTTTCATGCCCGCATAGTAGGTATGCTGGTCAGTACGCCGGTTATAATAGAAGAGCATGGTATGTACGCGTGGAAGAGGTGGTATCACATATTGATCGACAGGATATTATCCGGTTTTACATATAAGATCATCGTTCCATCAAAAAGCGTCAAGGATTTTTTAATGGCTCAGGAAGCCCTTAGTAGCGATAAGATAGAGGTGCTTTATAATTGCGTGGATTTGGATTTAATGAAATCAAAACCTGTCAGGGAGGATGAGAGGAGAAGACTGGGCGCAAGGGAAGATGTTTTTGTAGTAGGAGCTGTAGGCACCCTCAGGAAGGAAAAAGGCCATGATATTCTGCTGGATGCTTTTAAAATAGTCCTTGCGGAATGTAAGAGCGCGATGCTATTTATTGTCGGAGACGGGTATCTATACAGGCGCCTGACAGAAAAATCAAGGATGCTATCAATCGAAAAAAATGTTATTTTTCTCGGGAGGCGCTTAGGCATATTGGGATTCCTGAGCGCGCTGGACCTGTTTGTGATGCCTTCGCTGAGCGAAGGCCTTGGCATAGCGTTATTAGAAGCTGCGTCTTTGAGGGTGCCTTGCGTAGCAAGCGAGGTAGGCGGCATAAATGAGATAGCGGAAGAATTGGACGGCATAACTCTTGTAAAACCCAATAATGCCTACGCCCTGGCAGGCGCGATTATAAATAAAATAGAGAACAAAGCAAAATCCGCAAAAGCCGCGTATGCCGAGGTAAAGGTCAAGGAAATTTTTACGCCAGGATTTTATATAAACCGGCTGGAAGGGATATACAACAAGGCCTTGAATTGACTGGTTCTGATAAGAGGCGCATATGAAAAAATTTCTTTATATTTTAGGCGTGTCTTTTGTTTTCAGCTTCGCGTTATTATTATTAACCAGGGAGCCGATGCAGCCTGATTCTTATGGATATGATTCAATAGGTTTTAATCTCGCGAAAGGCCATGGATATGTGGATGATAGCCGCGTGCCAGCGATGGGAAGGGAGCCCGCGTATCCGGCTTTTTTAGCGCTTATATACTTGTTATTCGATCACGACTATTTTTTTGTCCAGCTTGCCCAGATAATATTATTCTTATTAACCGCTATTTTTGTATATAAAACAGCCAGGCTTATTTTTTGTGAAAAGATAGCCGTGTATTCCATGGCTATAACGGCTTTATTCCCCACGCTCGCCAATTACCCGGCTTATATATTGTCAGAAACGCTGTTTACGTTCCTGCTTTCCGTATTAGTGTTTAGCTGTATTAAGATTTATTTTACAAATAGGACAGCTTATTATCTTCTGGCAGGAGGCATGTTAGGCATAACAGCGCTTTGTAAGGCAGTGATGCTGCCATTCATCTTTATTTTGATTTTATGGCTTATATTTTTAAGATTTAAATCAGGATTCCGCGCAGGTTTTATTATAAAAATAGCTGTTATGACCATGGCTTTTGTGATTTTAACAATACCGTGGATGGCCAGGAATTATTTAAAATGCGGGAGTTTTTCGTTAAGAGGAGGCAGCGAAACACCTTTATGCGTCAAGGTCCAGAAGCTCGATTATGGTTTTAATGATTTTAAACAGAACCTGGTTTTTATTATGTCCGAAAATCTGGGAAAGCGGGTATTCCCTGATATAGTTGATAACCCGAGGGATTTTTTGCATAAAGAAGACGATATTGCCAGAGAAAAGATATTGCCGGAACTGGAGGGCAAAGGATATAGCCCGGAAGAAATAAAAAATATCATGATATCTAAAATAATGAAAAGGCCCGTCAAATTCATAGCTGTCTCGTTTCTTGATCTGCTGAAGATGACGCAGTTTACCTACCTGTCGATATTGATAGACCAGAGGTATCTTATAGACAAGATAACCAATCTTTCTTATGGCAACTCCCTGCTTTCCCTGATAAGGGGTGTTTTCAGGTCTTTGGCGTATATATTGATTTTACTCTCTATATGCGGGATGTTAATCAAGAAAGATATGTGGAGGAAATGGATTTTTTTATTTTTATTAATATGCTATACTAATCTGATATATAGCCTTATATATGGTTATGGGCGGTATGGCGTTCCGCTCATACCCTACTATATAATATTATCAGCGCCTATGATTGTGGCGGTAGAAGAAAAGATGAAAGGAATGATAAAATGTCAAAAATAAAAGCGCTTATACTGTGCGGCGGACAAGGTACCAGGATACGGGATGTTTCTGAGGTACTGCCAAAACCCATGCTGACCATAGGCAATATGCCTGTTGTATGGCATATTATGAAAATTTATGCGCATTATGGCATAAAAGACTTTGTATTATGTCTGGGGTATAAAGGGTGGGTCATAAAAGAATTTTTTCTGAACTATAAAGCCAAGGTTTCGAATATAACTATAAAACTGGATGATCCGGCTTCTGTAAAGTATCATGATATGCATGACGAATCAGATTGGAATATTACACTTGTTGAGACAGGCGAAAACGCTTATACAGGCGCAAGGATATGGAACGCAAGAAAATACCTTGAAGACTGCGACATGTTCAGTGTTACCTATGGAGACGGCGTAGCGGATATAGATATAAAAGCTTTGATAAAAAAACATAAGGATGCGGAGGTTTTAGGGACAGTATCCGGAGTTCATCCGTCTGGTAGATTTGGCGAAATGGAAATATCAGGTAATATAGTTACGGAATTTAGTGAAAAGCCTAACGTGGGAATGGGGCTGATAAATGGCGGATTTATGCTTTTTGACAAGGGTGTAATCGAGAAATATTTCAAGCCGGGCGGTGATCTTATATTAGAAACCGAAGTATTGCCTAAGATGGTCAAGGATAAACAGCTTGGCGTGTATGAGCATAACGGTTTCTGGCAATGCTTGGATACCCCCAGGGAATATGGGATATTAAATCATATGTGGGATAGTGATAAAGCTATATGGAAGGTCTGGAAATGACGAATAAATATTGGAAAAATAAAAAAGTTCTTGTTACAGGTTTCGAAGGTTTTCTGGGCTCTAATCTTACAAAAACCTTATTGGATTGCGGCGCGGATATTATTGGCATAGATAAGGTAAAAAATAGACCGGATTCTTTATTAACTGGATTGAGGAGTCGGATAGTATGCGTAAAAGGCGATATATCTAACCTTGGCTTGGTAAAAAGTCTCATTGATAAATATAAGCCTCAGGTTATTTTTCACTTAGCTGCTGAGGCGATAGTAGGCGAGGCAAATAAAAAACCTGTCATAACATTTAAGTCTAATATAGAAGGTACTTGGAATATATTAGAAGCTTCAAGAGATAAAAAATTTATAGAAGCGATAGTAGCGGCATCCAGCGATAAAGCGTATGGCAGTCATAAAGTTCTACCTTATAAAGAAGACGCGTCTTTAAAAGGCAATCATCCTTATGATGTTTCTAAAAGCTGCGCGGATCTTATATGTTATACTTACTGGAATACTTACAAGGTTCCTGTATGCGTAACGCGCTGCGGCAATATCTTTGGCCCGGGAGATACTAATTTTTCAAGACTTATCCCTGACGCTATGCGCTGTGCTCTTAGCGATAAACAGTTTATTATAAGAAGCGATGGAAAATTTACCAGAGATTATGTATATGTGGAAGATATTGTCAATGGCTATATAACGCTGGCTGAAAAAATGAAGAAGTTAAAACTATGCGGCGAAGCGTTTAATTTTAGCGATGAAAACCCGATCACGGTAATTGAGATGGTGAAAAAGATATATGATTTAATAGGCGGAAAGCCGGATTATAAGATTTTAAATCAAGCACGGTATGAGATAAAACATCAGTATCTATGTTCCGCTAAAGCCAGAAGAGTTTTAGGATGGGCGCCAGGATATACTCTGGAGGAAGGCTTAAAAAAAGCCATAGATTGGTACAGTAAAAGATTAGGATGTTAAAAAATAAAAAGATATTAATTACAGGCGCGACTGGTTTTATAGGCGCGAATCTGACAAGACATTTTTTAAAAAAAGGCTCCAGGATATCCATATTTACGCGGGCAGGGTCTAATAAATGGAGAATTCGGGATATATTAAAAGATGTTTCTGAATACTCGGCTGATCTAAAGGATTCAGCCAGATTAAAAAAGATAATAAAAAAAATTAAGCCGCAGATTGTAATACATACTGCTGTATATGGCGGTTATTCTTTTCAAAATGATGCGCTGAAAATAACAGAGGCAAATTTTGCAGGGACAGTAAATCTAGTTAATGCCTCGAAAGGCGTAGGATTAGAATTGTTTATAAATACCGGTTCATCTTCAGAATATGGCATAAAGTCAAAGCCGATGAAAGAGACAGATGTATTGGAGCCGGTTAATGAATATGGGGTTACTAAAGCTGCTGCTTTTTCTTATTGCCATGCGGCTGCTAAAAAAGAACACATACCCATGGTAACTCTCAGGCTATTTTCTCCTTATGGATATTATGAAGAGAAAAGCCGGTTGGTTTCCTTTTTGATATTGTCATGCTTAAAATTTACAAATCCAAAACTGTCGTCGTCCGATTCTGTCAGGGATTTTATTTTTATAGAAGATGTTACCAGCGCTTATGAAAAGGTTATTGATAATAAAAATAAGGTTAAAGGCGAAGTATTTAATATAGGCTCGGGGAAACAGCATACGGTAAAAGATGTTGTAGATATTGCAATCAAATTGACAGGCGGCAAGGTTAAGCCGGAATGGGGAAAGACAGATAATCCCAGGATAGAACCATTATGCTGGCAGGCAGATATATCCAAGGCCAAGAGATTATTGAACTGGGAGCCGAAACATAGCTTAAGGCAGGGGCTGGAAAAAGATATTAACTGGTTTAAGAAAAATATTGCGTTGTATAAATAATGACGGCTATGAAATTATCAGACTATGTAATTAATTTTCTTGTTTCAAAAGACGTAACTCATGTCTTTGAGGTTTGCGGGGGCTCTATTACGCATCTTTTGGATTCTTTGTATAAAAGAAGAGATATTCAGGCCATATCTATGCATCATGAGCAGGCAGCTGCGTTTGCCGCAGAAGGTTATTCGCGCTCTGGCGGCAATATAGGCGTGGCAATGGCAACTAGCGGGCCAGGGGCTACCAATTTGATAACAGGTATTGCCAGTTGTTTTTTTGATTCTATTCCCTGCGTATTTATAACGGGACAAGTCAATACTTATGAATTCAAATTTAAGAAACCTGTAAGACAGGTAGGATTTCAGGAAACAGATATTGTGAATTTGGTAAAACCGATTACAAAGTACGCTGTGCTTATTACTGAACCGGATAAAATCAGATATTATCTTGAAAAGGCATTTTATATTGCTAAATCCGGCAGGCCAGGCCCTGTATTGCTAGATATGCCTATGAACATACAGCGAGCCGAGATAAAACCAAAATCGTTAAAGTCTTTTCGCGCAGATACTTTTGATGAATTATACAAGAAAACAGATAGCAATATAATCAAAAAGGTTATTAATTCAATAAAATTTTCATCAAGGCCTGTTGTCCTTATAGGTGGAGGTCTCAGGTTGTCAAATGCGCAAAGCGAGCTTTTAAAATTTATAAAGCATACAGAAATACCTGTTGTTTCTTCTTTAATGGGCATTGACGGCTTTACGCATGATAGCGATGCGTTTTTAGGCATGATAGGCACTTATGGGAATCGTTACGCTAATCTGACAGTAGCGAACGCTGATCTAGTGCTGGCTTTAGGCACAAGGTTAGATACCAGGCAGACAGGGACGAAACCAGAAACTTTTGCAAGAGGAGCGAAAATTATTCATGTAGATATAGACGAACATGAATTAAACAATAAGAGAAAAGCAGATATTCCTATAAATTGCGATATAAATTATTTTTTAACTTTAATAAATAAGAAAATAAGTGGTTATGATAGAAATAAAATAGAGTCCTGGAGAAAATTAGTCAAAGGGTATAAAAAGAAATATCCTTCGTACAGTGTCTCCTCTGGCAGCAAGATAGAACCTAATTTTTTTATGAGCAGGCTGTCAGAATTTTTGCCGAAGTCTAGTGTAGTTTGTGTGGATGTGGGCCAGAATCAGATGTGGGCCGCTCAAACATTGGAGATAAAGAAAACCCAGAGATTTCTTACCCAGGGAGGCGCAGGCGCAATGGGGTCCAGCTTAGCTATGGCAATAGGCGCTTCCTTTGCTAACCCTGGCAAGGTTATTATAGCCATAAGCGGAGACGGCGGATTCCAGTTGAATATACAAGAGCTTCAGACGATTTATCACTATAAACTGCCGGTTAAAATAATATTATTGAATAATCGTTGTTACGGGATGGTTAAACAGTTTCAGGAACAATATTTTAATTCCAGGTTTCAATCAACTGTTCTCGGGTATAGCTGCCCTGATTTTCAGAGCGTAGTTTCCGCTTACAGGATACCTGTTTGGAAAATTAATCAGGCAAATAAAATCGATGGAACGCTTAAGAAGCTTTTTAATAATAAGCGTTCAGGATTTTTAGAAATAAATATAAGTTCAAATATGAAAGTTGTTCCTAAATTATCTGTCAATAGGCCTGTAGAAGACCAGGAGCCTTATTTATCGCGTGAAGAACTTAAGTCAAATATGTTTATAGACATCTTGCCAGAGGATAAAAAATGAATACAGAGAAACTTATAAGAAAAGATATATTAAATAAAGTTGTAAGATTCTATAGATCAAAGAAACATGAGAAGTTTATACCGGGCAAATCAAGGATTAGCTATGCTGGACGTGTATATGACGAAAAAGAAATCGTAAATCTGATAGACGCATCTCTTGATTTCTGGCTGACAGCAGGAAAGTATGCCGAGAAATTCGAAAGAAATTTGGCAGGGTTTTTAGGAATAAAACATTGCTTGCTTACTAATTCAGGTTCGTCCGCAAATCTTCTGGCAGTGACGGCTTTGACATCACCTTTATTAAAAAAAAGACAATTAAAGCCCGGAGACGAAGTTATTACTACTGCTTGTGGTTTTCCTACTACTTTAAATCCTATATTGCAAAATAGTCTTGTGCCTGTGTTTATTGATGTGGAGCTTGGAACGTATAACATTCAGGCAGAGAAAATAGAAAAAGCCATTACAAGAAAAACAAAAGCAATTTTTACAGCTCATACGCTTGGGAATCCTGTAGACATAGATAGTGTAAGGAAGATCGTTAAGAAATATAATTTACTGTGGTTAGAAGATAATTGCGATTCATTGGGTTCGAAATATAAAGGACAATATACCGGAACATTCGGAGATATCTCTACTTCAAGTTTTTATCCTCCTCACATGATAACTATGGGAGAGGGCGGAGCTGTTTTAACAAATGATCCTTTGCTGCGAAAGATAATAATATCTTTTCGTGACTGGGGAAGAGAATGCTACTGCGAGACGGGAAGAGATAATACTTGTGGAAAGAGATTTTCTCAGAAATTTGGAGATTTGCCTTTAGGTTATGATCATAAATACGTCTATTCTCATATAGGATATAATCTTAAAGTCACTGATATGCAGGCGGCTGTAGGGGTTGCTCAGTTAGAAAAATTATCCGGGTTTATTGAAGCGAGGAAGAAAAACTTTAAATTTCTTCATTCGGTTTTTAAAAAATATGAGAAATATTTTATGCTTCCAAAGGCAGAGAAGTATTCTGAGCCAAGCTGGTTTGGATTCCCTGTTCTTGTAAAAAATACAGCGCCGTTTAATAGAGCGGATATTGTAAATTATCTGGAAGAGAATAAGATTGCCACAAGAATGTTATTTGGCGGAAATTTAACAAAACAGCCGGCATATAAAAATGCAAAATACAGGATATCCGGAGGTTTAAAAAATACAGATTTAGTTATGAACAATCTTTTCTGGATAGGGGTTTATCCCGGACTTACGAAGCCAATGTTAGATTACATAGAAAAAACTGTTAATACTTTTTTCAAAAATAAAATATGAAATTAACTATTATTGTTACCTGTTTTAATGAGAAAGTCACTATTCTGAAGGCTATAGAAGAGGCGAAGAATTTAAATATAGAAAAAGAGATAATTGTTATTGATAACTGTTCTACGGATGGCAGCAGGGAGATACTAAAGGCTTTAAATGACAATTCTATCAAGATTGTGTTTCAACCGCAGAATTATGGATATGGCAGGTCTGTTAAGACAGGCATATCGCTTGCTAAAGGGGAATTTGCCTATGTGCAGTATTCTGATCTTGAATATGATATAGGATCGGTGCATGAGATGCTGAATTTGGCAGAAAAAGATAATCTGGATGCCGTGTTTGGTTCAAGGCTTTATGGTATTAAAAAAAATCTGATATCGGTATGCAGGCTTGTAAAAGAAAGGCCTTATTATCTGGGCACGCTTGCCACCACTTTTTTAATAAATCTTTTTTATGGAAGAAGGTTTACGGATATTATAGGCACCAGGCTGTATAGGGCATCAAGTTTCAGGAAAATAGACATAGAATCCACCGGAATAGCGTTCGATTTTGAGGTAGTGAGCAAGCTGTGTAAGAAGAGGTTTAGCATCAAAGAGGTGCCTGTATGCTATAAGGCCAGAAGCGCCAGGGAAGGGAAGAAGGTAAAAGCCATGGATATTATTCCCGCGCTCATAGCTATTTTTAAGGTCAAATTTTTTTAATAAATCCCAAAAGCATAATCTAACAAAATCATATATGATAAAACAAAAAGGTGTTTTTGTCGTTTCCCTGGATTTTGAGCTTTACTGGGGCGTGCGCGATAAAAGGACGCTGGGAAGTTATAAAGAAAATATCTTAGGGGTGCGTTCTGTTGTGCCCGCGCTTTTAAGATTATTTGAGGAATATGGCATTCACGCGACATGGGCGGTTGTAGGTTTTTTATTTTTCGAGACACGCGATGAATTAATCAAGGGTTTGCCAAGCCGGAAGCCGGGTTATCTTAACGCGGGACTTTCTCCTTACAGCCATATCGATAGTATCGGCGCTGATGAAAAAGAAGACCCGTTTCATTACGCGCCTTCTTTGATAAAGATGATAGCTTCTCATGCCCCGTCTCAGGAAATAGGGAGTCATACGTTTTCGCATTATTATTGCTTGGAGAAAGGCCAGGATATCGATACGTTCAGGGATGATTTGGATGCCGCGGTAAGGGCCGCGAAGAAATATAACCTGAATATTACGAGCCTGGTTTTCCCTAGAAATCAGTTTAACAGGGATTATATATCGATATGCAGAGAGATGGGCATAAGGGCTTACAGGGGCAATGAGGCCTTTTGGATTTATGAGGCAAAAAACGAGGAAAATAAGCCGTTATTCAGAAAGGCGCTGAGGTTGATGGATGCCTATATTAACATCTCCGGGCATAATTGTTATCCTGTAGATAGGGTCGTTTCTGAATTTCCATGCAATATACCCTCGAGTAGGTTTCTCCGGCCTTATTCCGATTCATTGAAAATACTGGAACCATTGCGTTTAAAGCGCATCTTATCTGGCATTGCACATGCGGCCAAAAGAGGGGAAGTTTATCATCTCTGGTGGCATCCTCATAATTTTGGAATCAATATGGATAAAAATATCATGTTCCTGAAGAAGATACTGGACCACTATCTGAAGATGAAAAAGCTTTATGGGATAGAGAGCCTTAATATGAGAGAGCTCTCGGATAAGGTAATCAGGGAAATAAATCATGGAAGATAAAACTGTTGTTATACTGGCAGGGGACGGAGAATCCACAAATATTATCTATAATGCCCTGAAAAGCAGTTTTAAGATAGAAAAAGTCATAATAGAGCGCCGCATATCAAAAGTATTATTTTTAAAAAATAGGATTAAAAAGATTGGTTTCTTTAAGGTATTCGGCCAGGCGCTTTTTCAGCTGATAGCGGTTCCGTACCTCAGGTTAGTTTCACGAAAACGCATTATGCGATTGAAACAGGAATCAGGTATGGAAAACTCTCCTATCGATAGCGCCAGGGTAATCAGGGTAGCGTCCGCGAATTCTGATGAGACAAAGGCTATCCTGCAAAAGATAAATCCTGCCGTGGTTGTGATTAACGGGACCAGGATCATCTTGGACAGGATATTGATAAGCATCCCTGCCAAGTTTATCAATTTGCATGCCGGGATTACTCCTTTGTACAGGGGCGTGCATGGAGCTTACTGGGCGTTGATTGAAAGTAATAAAAAAGATTGCGGGGTTACAGTGCATTTTGTCGATGCGGGCATTGATACCGGCGATATACTTGAACAGGGAACAATCTCTCTTTCTAATGAGGATAATTTTGTCACATACCCATATCTTCAACTGGCAGAGGGAATAGAGTTACTAAAAAAGGCAATAAATGATATATTAAAAAATCAGATCGATGTTAAACCATATCCTGAAGGCTTGTCCAAATTATGGAGTCATCCTACATTATTTGAATATATTTGGTATAGAATTTATTACGGAATCAGGTAAAGTATAATATTTTATAGGATTAGAGATGTGTGGCATATCTGGGGGAAGATTAGTTTGAACGGTAATATGGATGAGAAAGCTCGATATGCGCAAGATGTGAGGCGCATTAACGCACAAGGGAGACTGGATAATGATGAGGCATATAGAGATAAGGGGCGAGGGATTGGAGTTGGGTTATAGCATAGAGAGGATGTTATGGGCTGGGATATAAAGAAAGCCGGCATAGAAGAAGACAGGGATAAGATACTTCAGCTCTTGAAGGAGAGTTTTAGCGGCTACTGGACAGCGTCGCAAGATATCTATACTTCGGATTTCTGGAACTGGTTATATCGCGATAATACAGGAGGAGGTTCTGTTAATTTTATAGCTGAAGATAAGGAAAAAGTAATAGGGCATTTTCCAAATGTTTTAGAGCGGCTTAAGGTAAACGAGAATATCTATAAGACAGGCATTGTGCTTCACCTTACAACCCATGCTGACTATAGAAATAGAGGCATATTTAAGAACTTAGGCAGGGTTTCTATAGAGGAACTTAAAAAACAGGGCATTACATTTTCTTTCGCATTTCCTAATGACAAATCCAGGCCAGGTTTTATTAATAAATTGGGATTTTCGTCTATTGCGACAATTTCTTTGTTAGTAAGGCCAGTGAATATAAAAAATACGATAAAAAAGATTGTTAAAAATCCTTTGCTGGCATTGTTGTTTTATTTTATTTTAAGTCCTTTGTATTATATGTGGTTCTACCATTTTGGTATGCAGAGAAAATCCAATAGCGTAAAGATAGAAACAAAGAATTCTTTTGGCCCGGAATTTGATTTTTTATGGAAAAAGGCTATGGCTCAGGCGAAGGTAATGGTACCAAGGGATAGCGCGTTTTTAAACTGGAGGTTTATGTTAAGGCCGAATCAGAGATATCATGTTTTTGGCGCTTTAAAGAACGGAGAGTTGGCAGGTTATATAGTAACAAGGACAGCTGATGTGTTTTCTCTGAAAATAGGAATTATCATGGATTATTTTGTATTACCTGGAAAAGATAATATTATCGAAGCACTAGTTACAAAGGCCATTGATAATTTCAAAAAAGATGGCGTAGATTTGTGCATTACCGGATGCCTTAAAAATAATAAATATTATAGCTCATTAAAAAATACAGGTTTTGTAAAGGCGCCTGAAAGACTGAATCCCAGAAAACTTATTTTAGTCGGCAGGGCCAATCAGGACGTTGCTGATAAAACGGTATTTCTTAATGGCAAAAACTGGTTTCTTAGCTTTGGCGACTGGGATACCTTTTAAATTAAAATGAAAAATAAAATTATAAATGCGCTAAGTTTTGATGTAGAGGAGTGGTTTCATAACACCAATATGGAAAAGTATGTTAAACGTTCCGAATGGGACGGGTACGAATCTAGGATTGAAAGGAATATAGAACCCATACTTAGTCTTCTTGAAACCAAAAAGACTCTTGCTACATTTTTTATCCTGGGATGGGTTGCACAAAGGCATCCTGACATGGTAAAGAGGATAGCGGAAAAGGGCCATGAGATAGCGACGCATGGATGGTCGCATATGCGCGCTTATCAACAATCTCCGGATGAGTTTGAAGCCGAGCTCAAGAAGTCTATAAATACGCTTAAGAACATCACTGGCCAATCTGTATTAGGCCACAGGGCTGCCTGTTTTTCAATAACACCTGATTCCCAGTGGGTAATAGATGTTTTATTGAGAAACGGGATTATGTATGATTCTTCGATATATCCTGTAATGCACGATAAATATGGAATGATAGGAAGCCCGAGATTTCCATATGTCCTGCGCCAGGAAAAAGGCCAAAGGCTTTTAGAATTTCCATTAGCTACTTATAAATTTCTGAAAATAAATATCCCGGTAGCCGGCGGAGGATATTTCAGGCTTTACCCATATAGCTTTACTCGCTTGTGTATTAACAAACTGAATCAGGATGGCTATCCTGCGATGGTATATTTGCACCCTCCTGAATTTGACACAAATCAGCCTAAGATAAAGATAGATCCGATAAATAAATTCAGGATATATGTAGGGATAAATAATAATCTTAAGAAATTAAAACAGCTTTTAGAAGATTTTAAGTTTGCGCCTGTAAAAGAAGTGCTGTTTTCAAATATTGAGAGGTAACTTATGGATTATGAAAGAGGCGGAACTCAAAAAGCCCATTACAATGAGGATGAAGTCGTAAAGAGAAACTGCCCTTTATGCGATACTAGCGATTATTTAGAGATTTACAAGGAAAGGGGTTCTATTGGCATTGTGAGATGTAATAATTGTAGGCTTATTTATATAAATCCTATGGTAAAGGAGCCGGAAAAGAATTACTGGGGAGATGAAAAGAAATATTTTGAAGAGGCCAGACTGATATTCAATGGCGCGGCAAGACATCATAGAGATCCAAATTATTTAAAAGATTTAAAAATGATAGAAAAGATGAAATCTGCTGGAAATTTTTTAGATATTGGTACAAACATGGGTTCTTTTTTGAGGCATACTAGAGGCAGAAAATGGAATGTAATTGGCGTGGAACCGTCTCCTGTTTTGTCTGATATGGCAAGAAAATATTTTGGATTAAATATAAAAACAGCATACCTCGACAACGCGGGATTTGAGAAAGAATATTTCGATGTGGTTACTATGACCGACGTGTTTGAGCATATTCCGAATCCGAAAAAGATGCTGGAAGATATAAAGAAAGTTCTTAAAAAAGATGGTATTCTATTTATAAAAGTTCCAAATGGAAAATATAATATGCTTAAATTATGGCTGGCAAAGATAGTAGGAAAAGTAAAAAATTATGATATATTTGATTCTTATGAGCATGTTACTCATTTTACTCAAGCTACGTTGACCAGCATGCTTAGAGAATCTGGGTTTAAGGTAATGAAGACTATGATAGCAAAACCTATTCAAATACCAGTATGGCATAAATATGTGGGCCATTATTACGTATATCCAAGTCCGTGGTTCTTAGATTGGAAAAATTATATTTTGAGAGTTTTATTTTATTGGATTTCAAAGGTTGAAAGAGTTTTAAGATTTGGAAATATAGGTTATTTCGCGCCGAATATTATTATGATTGCCACAAGGAAAGATTAATATGTACTGGATGTGCGGGACGCATACACAAGCATATCGCATAGCGTAAAAAAGGAGGCCTTTCATGTCAAAGGGCGGATGGATAGTAAAGTTTAATGATGTCGAGGTGGAAAGGTGTTATAAGGTTTCATTTGATTATGATACATGGGAGTATACTGTGAATAATCAGGTGACGAAGAAATTTCCTGCGAGCGGGATTTCTACCATAAAGATTGAGATAGGGGAGGATTAATATCAGACTTTCGATAATTTTTATAGTTTTTGCTATAGTTTTTTTGAATGTTTTTTCCGTGTATCCTGCGGATAATGACTCCTCAGAGAAAGTCACTGACCTGTCAGACCGTAAATATGAACAAGTTCTTATAGATCTCTTGGATAACGCGAAAGAATCGATAGTTGTTTCCATGTATGGTATTAGTCCTGGTTTTGGAGAAAAAAGTCCGGTAATGCTACTATTAAAGGACTTGTTGGAGGCCAGGAAAAGGGGAGTCAGCGTTACGATGTATCTTAATACCCGTTTTAGGGACATTGATAAATCCGAAGGATCTTTTATTGGGAGCCCTGTGTTTAAGGAGCTGAAAGATTCAGGGTGTGATATTTACCTTATACCGTCAAGCCGTAAGCTTCATGATAAACTCATAATAGTTGATAGTAGATATGTGATAATAGGCAGTACAAACTGGTCTAATTCCGCTCTCAAGAGGAATTTCGAATCCAATACCCTGATTGATTCGCCTCGCCATGCCGGTGAAAAACTCAGTCGTCTTGAAGATGTGTTGAAGTTTGTAAAGTCAAATACGGAAATATCCGGCATTCCTGATTATTTGGAAAACCTGCCTGAGGGAATAGCTATCCCTGAAGAGCTCCTGGTAAATAAGAAATACTTTTCCCGCATGGTTACAGGCCAGGATGAACGCGTCTTTAATCTGTATCTCTTAATTTTAGGTTATAGCCAATTAACGGGCGAGGTTGAGTTTTTCATAAATATGGAAGACATGGCGTTGAGTTTGGGTCTGCCGAGCGCATTGAGTTATAGCGCCTTAAGGAGACAGGTAATAAGAAGCCTGAAGAGGCTCCAGGATCGTTATGATCTTATAAGCGTAGACTTTTTGCATGGTAAAGACGTCTTCATAAAGCTTACGGATATCCCGGGTGATTCTTTTGTTATATCCTCCGATTCTATTATGAATAGGCAATCACCTGATTTAACCTTGCGCCTGAAATTTATTCTTATGATAGAGGCCCTCTTCAAAAGCAAAGGGGAGGATATTTCTTCTATAACAAAGGCTGATTTAGCTAAGAGGTTTAATGTAAATGAATCCACCATCCAGGAAGCTTTTAATGATTTAAAAAAGAGTTATTAGGTATTAGAGGAAAGAAGCAACATGCCTGATAGACACATTCTGACAGAGCGCTATTGACTTTACTTGAGATCTGATGTATAATTACCTAAGACATGGAGATAATTGGAAATATTTATGTAACTGCCTGAATTTAAAAGAGATATAGTTAGCATTATTGCTAATAGACTGCAGGAAAAGAGAGGTGTGGTATGGAACAAGTCCTTGTAAAAGAAAATAAATATAATGGTCGTTACGTAGTAGTAAAGGATTTTGACGATAGCACTGTTATTGCTGATGGTAAGGATCCTAAGGAAGCATATGATAAAGCAGTAAAGCAAGGGTACCCTAATCCTGTGATATTTTTTATCCCTGCCAAAGATATGGTTCAGATATACTAAATGGAATTTTCTAATATTCCTTTCATAAAGCTAAGCTCTGAAGATATTTCAAGACCGTGGCTGCCTATTACTATAGTTAACCCGCATTCCAATAAGAAGATGAAAATATTAGGATTAATTGACACAGGAGCGGATGAATGCGCTTTACCGGCATCTTATGCCGCAATATTAGGACATAATCTCCAAGCAGGTATAGCTAAGGAAATAAATACTGGCAATGGGAAAACTATAGCGTATTCTCATACAGTTAGAATCGAGATATTCGATATTACTATTAAAGAAACCCTTATAGATTTCATGCCAAATCTTAATGTCCCGCTATTAGGGGTAAGAAGTTTTTTAAGTAATTTTGTTCTTACAGTTAATTATCCGCAAAAGAAATTCTCTTTAGAAAAGCAATAACTGCAATTTTTCAGCCAATTAGCATCGGGGACGTCTTACTGCACTGTAACATTTTACCATATAATAAGTTACGAGCTTTATGGTTCCAAAATATAAGATATTTCTATGTGATGTATTCGAATCGTGACGCGCTGCGTCACGAATTAAGCTGGACGCACTATAGGATATTAATACGGGTAGAAAATCCGGAAGCCCGTTCATTTTATGAAGTAGAATGCGCGAAGAATAATTGGTCATCCCGCGAGCTTGAACGCCAGAAAGGCAGCATGTTGTTCGAGAGACTTGCGTTAAGCAAAGATAAGAAAGCTGTGAAACGGCTTGCCGCCAAAGGCCAGGATGTTCAGACATATGAAGATATGATAAAGGATCCATATGTGCTAGAATTTACCGGACTATCTCCTCAGGCTAAACTTTATGAAAATAAACTTGAGCAGGCGCTTATTGACCATCTGTCTCAATTTCTCCTGGAACTTGGCAGAGGATTTACGTTTGTCGCGCGCCAAAACCGCATAACGCTAGAGGGAGATCATTTTTACATAGATCTGGTTTTCTATAATGCGATTCTGAAGTGTTACGTTCTTATTGATTTAAAAATAGGAAAAATTACTCATCAGGATATAGGGCAGATGCAGATGTACGTTAATTACTATGATCGGATATTGAGGCGCCATGATGATAATCCTACCGTAGGGCTTTTATTATGCGAGGATAAAAAAGACGCTGTAGTACGATATACATTGCCTGAGCGCAATAAGCAGATATTCGCCTCGCGGTACAAACTGTATCTTCCTACCCCAGAGGAGCTTCGGAAAGAAATGCAACGGTATAAATTTTAAGTAGCAGTAGGGCAGGTTTAAACCTACCCTACTGCTTTTATAAGTTAAAAGCGGGTAGATTTATATATGGTAATTAAAAATCTGGAGGGATAAATGACAAAAGAGACAGTTGTTACTAAAATTGCTATTTTTCGGAAGAAAGAGATCAGGAAAGCCATTCATAAGAAGGAGTGGTGGTTTGTTATTGAAGACGTTGTCTCGGCTTTGATTGATTCCAGTGATCCTAAGCAGTATATCCAGAGAATGAAACAAAGGGATCCAGAGTTGGCTAAAGGGTGGGTACAAATTGTACATACCCTTGAAATTCGCACAGAAGGTGGGAGACAGAAGATGAACTGTGCAAATACAGAAGGTATTTTTCGCATTATCCAGTCAGTCTCATCACCTAAAGCTGAACCATTTAAGAGGTGGCTGGCAAGAATCGGCTATGAGCGGATTAAGGAAATCGAAGACCCTGAACTAGCTACAAAGAGAACGAGAGCTTTATATAAGGCTAAAGGATATAGCGATGCCTGGATAGAAAAGAGACTACGCGGCATAGCTATCCGTGAAGAACTAACTGACGAGTGGCAAAAAAGAGACGTAAAGAAACCCAAAGAATACGAAATACTCACCGCTGAGATATCAAAAGCAACTTTTGGCCTGACCCCATCCGCGTATAAAAAGTTTAAAGGGTTAAAGCGGCAAAATCTGCGGGATCATATGAATGACTTGGAGCTGATCTTCTCAATGCTTGGAGAGGCATCCACTAAAGAAATCACCATAAATAAAAATGCTCAGGGATTTATCGAGACTAAGCAAGCAGCCCAAAAGGGCGGCGCTGTCGCGGGCAACGCGAGAAAAGAATTGGAAAGAAAGAGTGGTAAAAAAGTATTAACGCGTGAAAATTATCTAAAAGAAGCTCAAAGCAAGAAACTCTTGAATTAGCAGTAGCCCAGGTTTAAACCTGGGCTACTGCTTTTAAGGGTGGATTTACGTAAAAACATCTTGACAATATGTCGCAAAAAGTATATACTTTTTGCGACATAGGAGAGGTTATTATTATGACACAAAGCATTGATAGTAAAGTAGTTAGCAGGATATATGGGATGAAGAGGGGTTGGGTATTCACCACGACTCATTTTCTTGATCTTGGAAGCCGCACGGCCGTAGCTAAAACCCTAGAGCGTTTAGCAGATTCCGGAACTATTCGCCGACTCGCGCGTGGCCTGTATGATTACCCGGAGAAACACCCTGTGTTGGGAGAGTTACCTGCGAATTATGAGCGCATCGCTCAAGCATTAGCAGGAAGGGATAGCTTGAAAATTCAACCTTCGGGGGCATATGCCGCCAATCTCCTGGGCTTAACCGATCAGGTACCGGCGAGAATTATTTTTCTGACAGATGGCGGCAATAAAACAGTGCAGGTAAAAAATCAACGGATTGTTTTAAAAAGAACAACACCTAAGAATATGGCAGCTACCGGGGATGTTAGTGGTTTGGTTATTCAGGCTTTGAGGTATTTAGGAAAAGATCACGTAGATGATAAAACAATAGGGATACTCAAAAAGAGATTAACCGGGATTGACAAGTGCCGGCTTATGCGCGATCTTCGCTATGCCCCCGCGTGGATAGGATCAATCTTTAGACAACTGCAGGAATAAAAGGACTATGAATAAATTCGTATTGTTGACGCATAAAGATAAACGCGCGTATTTTGAAGTGGCCGCTGCTAACTTGAACATAATGCCGCAGCTGGTTGAAAAGGACTTTTGGGTATGCTGGATACTAAAAATCCTTTTTTCGTTACCCCAGATCGGCACGCATGTAACCTTTAAAGGGGGGACATCCCTCTCAAAATGTTATAACGTTATTAAACGTTTTTCGGAAGACGTTGACATTTCAATAGAAAGGCCTTTTTTATCTAAGACTCATGCTATCGAACCGGATAAAGAAAAAAGCAATAAGGAAAATCAGAAAAGGCTTAAAGAATTGCAATTAGTTTGTAAAACAAAAATTGATGAAATGATTCTTCCTGATTTAAAGAGAGGGGTCGCGACGGTTCTTTCCGATAGCGGTGAATGGAAAATCGAATTGGATACAGAAGATGCGGACGGACAAACTGTTCTATTTACTTTTCCCCATGCGATGATGAGTCATGCGGAAAGCTACTTAAGGTCTTCGGTCAAAGTTGAATTTGGCGCTCGCTCTGATCATTGGCCGGTTGAAACCGCAATAATTTTCCCATACATCGCGAACGTTCCCGGTGAACAGGTCATTGAAGGAGCTTCTGTACGGGTTTTAGCCGCGGAACGGACTTTTTGGGAGAAAGCGACTATTTTGCATATGATATATCATTATCCGTCTGAAAAGAATGTGCCATTGCGAATGTCGCGTCATTATTACGATATATACGCGATGGCGGATTCGCCGATATATAAAAGAGCCCTAGAGAGTATTTCGTTACTAAAAGATGTGTCTGATCATAAATCTCTATTTTTTAAAGCGAATTGGGCGCATTACGATGAAGCAAAGCCGGGTACCTTGCATTTGGTGCCTTGTGATAATCAAGTGAGCCAACTGAAAAACGATTACCGCCAGATGCAACAAATGTTTTTTGAAGAGCCGCCATCATTTGATCGCGTCATAGAAAAGCTACGGGTTATCGAAGAACAAATTAATGGAGTAAGCAGCTCCACGAAGCTTTTAATGACTTAAAAAAAATTGAAAGAAACCACCCTTAAGATGTGTCTATATATAAAAGGAAGCTATCGGTTCCACATAATATACCTTGTATTATAGCCAATATTGTTATACTATATGCTTGTATATTAGCCATACATAGAAAGAGTTTGCCATGAAAAGAGACTTGGAAAGAGATTTATTTAACTGGAAAGAATGCAAAGACAGGCTGCCATTATTGTTGCGAGGAGCGCGGCAAGTAGGTAAAAGTTACATTGTGGAAGAGTTTGGAAAAAGAGCATTTAAAAATATAGTTATTGTTAATTTTGAATTTAGGCCTGAACTCAAACAATGTTTTACTACGCTTGATCCTATCGAGATTATTAATAAGTTGCAGCTTCTTATGGGCGAAAACATAGAAGCAGAGAAAACATTGCTCTTTCTTGATGAGATACAAGAATGCCCTAACGCGATAATGGCCTTGCGGTATTTCAAGGAAAAGTATGATCGGCTTGCCGTTATTGGGGCAGGTTCATTAATGGAATTCGCGCTTAACAGTTCAGATTTTAAAATGCCGGTGGGGAGAATCCAGTTTATATATCTTGAGCCTTTGTCTTTTGGGGAGTTTTTGACGGCATCCGGGAATGAATTGTTGCGGGATCATCTGCGGGAAATACGATTGAACAGCGTATTTGATGATGCGGTACATCAGAAGCTGATGGATTTGTTGCGGATATATCTTATTGTGGGAGGGATGCCGGCTGTGGTTAAAGAGCACCTTGATAATAGAAACTTTTTAAATTGTCAGCGAATTCAAAATTCTTTGCTGCAAGCGTATCGGAATGATTTTGGGAAATACGCAAAATCTTCCGAACTCAAATATTTGCAAAAGGTATTGGATGAAGCTCCGCGGCTTGTTGGTAATCGTATCAAGTATTCAAATGTCGATCCTCATAGTAAATCTAGGGATATCAAACAGGCGCTTAACCTTTTGAAATTAGCAGGTATCGTCTATCCCATATACGCTACTGCCGCTTCAGGGCTTCCTTTGGGAGCGCAAGCTAATGAAATGAAATTCAAATTAAACTTCCTTGATGTAGGCCTAATGCAGAATGCCTGCGGCCTGCAGGCCGAACTTACATTAACGAATAATTTTTTTCTGATTAATGCTGGCGCTGTAACAGAACAGCTCATTGGCCAGGAGCTGAGGGCCTATTTTGACAGTTATTTAAAGTGCGGCTTATTTTTCTGGGCTCGTGATAAAAAAAGCAGCTCAGCTGAAGTTGATTATGTTGTGGCGGTAGATTCTCTGATATTGCCGGTGGAGGTCAAGGCAGGAAAAACCGGCACGCTTAAATCACTAAAACTGTTTATTGAAGAAAAGAAATCATTGTTTGGTGTGCGCTTTTCGCAGGAGAAGCTATCTTTGCATGATAAAGTGTTAACGCTGCCGTTGTATATGGCAGAGCAGATGAAAAGATTGGTTCGTGAAGCAGGGAATCTGTAACGCAATCTTATGTTGAGTTGTAAATAAATCCACCATCCACGAAGCCTTTAAGAGATAGCATCGGGGACGTCTTACTGAGCTGTAACATTTTACCTTATAATAAGTTACGAGCCTTATGGTTCTAAAATATAAGGCATTTCTATGTGATGTATTCGAATCGTGACGCGCTGCGTCACGAATTAAGCTGGACACACTATCGGAAAGAAATGCAACTTCTAAGTTCAAAAAGATACTAGGAATATAAAATAGTACTGATATAATGTTGTAAATAAAGGGAGTGTATGTAAAAGGAGATATGGGCCTGGGGCATAGGAGGCTGAGTAATATTGGCATAACTATAGAAGTTTAGTATTGCTTATAGTTAAACTTTATGATATGCTTTAATTATGAAAAATAGGCCATTTTGGAAAAATGTTATAGAAAGGCTGTTTAAAGAAAAGTCTATCATCTGGCTGACGGGTGTAAGTCGCTCAGGTAAGACATTTCTGTGCAAAAGCTTTGATGGTATTGATTATTTTGACTGTGAGCTTCCTCGGATAAGGCGCGCGATGGAAGATCCGGAGTTATTTTTAGAAAATTTACGCGGGCGCAGGATTGCGTTGGATGAAATTCACAGGTTATCAAACCCATCGGAAATACTGAAAATAGCCGCTGATCATTATCCTGACATACAAATCATTGCTACTGGCTCGTCTACTCTTAGCGCTTCGGCGAAATTTAAGGATACATTGACAGACAGAAAGCGGGAGTTGTGGCTTACCCCCATGACGCTATTAGATGCGGAGTCTTTTGGTAATACTGATTTGAAACACAGGTTTCTCTATGGCGGATTACCGCCTTTCTTTATGACCGCTCGATACCCGGAGCGGAATTTTCAAGATTGGATAGATACCTTTTGGGCGAAAGACATCCAGGAGTTATTCAGGCTTGAAAGGAGATATTCGTTTCAAAAGTTCTTTGAGCTTATTATGGCTCAAAGCGGCGGTATATTTGAGGCCAATAGCTTTGCATCGCCATGTGAAGCTAGTCGGACTACTATCTCCAATTATCTGAAAGTGCTTGAAGCTACTTTTACTGCGCATGTTATTCGTCCTTTTAGTTCCAAAAGGCAAAATGAGATTATATCCGCTCCGAAAGTCTATGGCTTTGATACAGGGTTTGTTTGTTATTACCGCGGCTGGCATGAACTTAGAAATGAAGACATGGGTTATCTGTGGGAGCATTTTGTTTTAAATGAGATATTTGCCCATCGGCAAGCTAGAGACATCGGTTATTGGAGAGATAAGCAGGGGCACGAGATAGATTTCGTGATCAATAAAAAGGGACAGCCTCTTATCGCGATAGAATGTAAATGGCGGGATAAAGATTTTGATCCGGCAAATGCTAAAGTGTTTTTAAGGCATTATGATAAAGCGCAAGTATATGTAGTGTCTCATAATATGAGCCATTCCTATAGTCATAGATATGGTGATTTTACAATTAAGTTTATAAATCTAGCGGACCTTGAGAATATTTGTAAACATTAATGATCGACATTAAATATTATATCTCTACGACGGCAATTAAAATTCCATAAAAACGTTTATGCGGAATAAGGAGTAATTATAGTATGTGCGGGATATGCGGGAAAATTAGTGCGAATGGGAATGTGACGGAAGAGCTCATCAGAAAGATGTGCGGGGTTCTTACGCATAGAGGGCCGGATAATGAGGGGATAAAGGTTCTCGACTCGGCAAAATATTCTTCGAGCGAAGTCGAGAAGTATATTTTGCCTCGCTCGAACAATATTGCTAACGTTGGTTTGGGGCATAGGAGGCTCGCTATTATTGATTTATCGCCCGCAGGCCATCAGCCAATGAGTAACGAAGATGGGTCTATTTGGATAGTTCTGAACGGTGAAATTTATAATTTTATAGAATTAAAAGACGAGCTTGTAAAAAAAGGCCATATTTTTAAGTCGCATACTGATACAGAGGTAATTTTACATCTGTATGAAGAAAAAGGCGTGGAGTGCCTTAAGGATTTAAGAGGGCCTTTTGCTTTTGCTATATGGGACAATAAAAAAGAAAGGCTTTTTATGGCGCGGGATAGGATAGGTAAAAAGCCGCTTTATTATACATATAAGAACCAAACATTGACCTTTGCTTCTGAGATCAAGGCCATTCTTCAAGATCCCGATATTTCTAAAGAGGTCAACAGGCCTGCCATTACAGATTACCTAAGTTACGGATATACGCCTACGCCTGAAACTATGTTTAAAGGCATTATGAAACTTCCGCCTGCTCATTTTATGATCTATGAAAAAGGCAATATAAGATTAGAAAAATACTGGAAGCTTGATTTTTCTAAGAAACTAAAATTATCCGAGAAAGAATATTGCGACAGGACAATGGATATGCTGGAGGAGTGCACAAAGATACGGCTTATAAGCGATGTTCCGCTCGGAGCGTTTTTAAGCGGGGGTATAGATTCGAGTGCTGTAGTATATATGATGAGTAAACTAAGTTCAAAGCCTGTAAAAACATTTTCCATAGGTTTTGATAATAAAGAGTATAGCGAATTAAAATACGCTAAAATTATCGCTGAACGGTTTAAAACAGAACATCATGAATATATTGTTAAACCAGACGCTATAGATCTTTTGCCAAAACTTGTATGGCATTACAATGAACCATACGCTGATTCTTCAGCGCTTCCGAGTTATTATGTAGCTAAAATGACCAGACAGGAAGTCACAGTGGCTCTAAATGGAGATGGGGGAGATGAGTGTTTTGGAGGATACGAGAGGTTTATGGCCACGAGATACGCGGAATTAATCAATAAAATACCAGCTCCATTTAAGGAAAAGATTATAAAATTGATTACAGGGAAGATACCTGAATCTCTCGGGGTTAAGGATTCTAAAGCTAGGATTAGAAGATTTCTGGTGGAATTGCCTAAACCATACAGGGAAAGACATTATAATTGGACGGCTATATTTAATGATCACGAAAAGAATAACCTGTTTACTGATGAATTTAATAAAGAAATATCCGGCAGGAATTCATTTAATTATTTAGATAAAGCGTTTAATGAATGCGGCTCTGAAGATGTGGTGGATAAGGTAATGTGCGCTGATATAAAAACTAATCTATTGGATGATCTGCTTGTAAAAATGGATATTGCTACAATGGCCAATTCCTTGGAAGGCCGTTCGCCGTTTCTAGACCATAAAATGATGGAATTCTGCGCCAGCATGCCGAGTAGCATGAAAATAAAAGGCACAAAATTAAAATATATATTAAAGAAAGCATTATCCAAGGCATTGCCCAAAGAAATACTTTCCAGAAGCAAAATGGGTTTTGGCGTGCCTTTAGACTCTTGGTTCCGCAATGAACTAAAAGGTTATTCGCATGATATCCTCATGAGCGATAAAGCCATAAAGAGAAGTTATTTTAAAAAAGAGACCGTAAAGAAACTTCTGGATGATCATATGGCCTGCAAAGCCAACAACGGTGCCAGAATTTGGAGCCTTCTATTTCTGGAACTCTGGCATAGGGAATTTATAGATTGAAATACTTTTCCCTAAAATTTTTTTTATCCTTCCATTTTTATTATTTCCAATCAAAAGTTTCGCAGTCCAAGTAGATATCCAAGATATAAGCGATGACAAATATTTCCAAGCCGCCCACGAAGCGCTTTCCAAATCAAAGGACTCTATTTATATAGCGATGTATGAGATATCTATGGAGCTGGATAAAACTGAAAGCGAAGCGTATAAGCTGGTTCAGGATATAATAGATGCGCATACTAGAGGCGTAAATATAGAGGTCTATTTGGATAGGAGTAAACCCTATAATGAAGATAAGAACGATTCAGCTTTTTTAGCGCTTTATAGAGAGGGCGTGCCGGTTAAATTTATTGTAATATCAGGAAGCTCTAACTGGTCATATTCAGCATTCAGGTTAAATAGCGAGAATGCTGATTTAATAATATCCAGAGAGTATGCCAAGGAAAAATTAAAGAATATCCTAAGGCTTAGGCCTTTTGTGGATAAGAGATCTATAGATGAAGCGCAGATTGTAACGATAAAATGCCCTGCCAGGTTCTTAAAGGATAAATCATTGGCTCCAATTTCCCTGGCATGAGAGAGCTTGAAAAATATGGCGTCCTGGAGATAAAAAGAGCTAGGATAGCCAAAGGCGTTGGTCATGAGAATAGAGAGCCAAGCGAGTATCTTCTGGGTATACTTTATTCAGAAAAAGATATGGAGAAAAAATGGCTTGGCATGGAAAAGCTTTACGGTAAGGACACGGTAGCCAAAGCCCGGGAATTCAGCTTTATGATAGACAAAGGCTATAGCCCAAAGGTGGTTGAGAATTTCATAAGGATTATGAAAGAATACAATGAAAATGACGTGCGCAAAGCCGTTGAAAAAGTCTCCTCCATGCGTCCGGATAATCCTTTAAGGAATATCCGGATATTTAGTGGGGATTTTGAAGAAAGAAGCAAAAGACTAATGAATCACCTGCGCGGTTTATTTATTTTTAAAATTTTTGAAAGAAAACACCTTTGAGATGTGTCTTATATAGTAGCGAGAGGGTAGTGAAACCGTTACAAAATGTAACGGTTTGAAAATGCTGGCTGCGGATGGCAAGATGCATATTACAGATATGGCTATTGTTAATAGAGAATTGAGTGATAATATAGAAAGGGATTCGTAGTTGGCTAAAGGGTGGAGGCAAATTGCCACCACCCTTTCTGTGCAGATGCCTGAATCGGATGTTAAACGATCTGGAATTGCTGAAAGCAATACAGTAGGTCTTAATAGAGGATTTCATGAGAGAGGCTGCAGAATTTTTGAAGAACTTAGATCCTTATTCTCATTGACAATGAGAACTATATATGATATACTCTCATTAACAGTGAGAACATAAGGAGACAGGATGCATAAGTCATTATTAAAAGAAATCGTTCTTGAACAAGAAAAAGATCGTCAGGATATAGATATTGGTATTCCAAGGGCAGCATTGAGTGTTGCTTCACGGCATGCAACTTTACCCCATGCGGTAGTTGTTTCAGGAGTGCGCCGTTCTGGCAAGTCTACATTGCTCAATCAGATTATCAGTAATCTTTACAAGAAAGGTGTTTATTATCTTAATTTTGAAGATGAACGCCTTGTGGACTTCAATGTTGAGGATTTCAATCATCTTTACGAGGTGTTTCTGGAGTTGTATGGAGATAAAAAGGTTTTCTTTTTCGATGAGGTTCAGAACGTTCCCCAATGGGAAGTGTTTGTGCGTCGGATGCAAGGTAAGGGATGCAAATTTTTTATCACAGGTTCGAATGCCTCATTGCTTAGCAAGGAGCTTGGCGCGAAACTGACAGGCAGAAACGTTAACATTGAATTGTTCCCGTTCTCTTTTATGGAATTTCTCTCTTTCAAGGGTTTCCAGTTATCCAAGGACAGCCTGTCTTTGACCTCAGTTAGAGCTGCTATCAAGAAGCATTTTGCTGAATATCTCAAGCATGGAGGCATGCCCGAGTATTTGAAGTATCAAGATACAACCCTTTTGAAGCGGGTATATGAAGACATTCTTTACCGGGACATCGTGGCAAGATATGGTATCAAGCAGGTTAAACCATTGAGGGAGCTTGGGCTGTATCTTTTGAGTAATCTCGGAGGGACATTCTCTTATAATAATCTGAAAAAAGTTCTTGGAGTAGGCAGCATGAATACCATCAAGAGCTACGCGGATTTCTTGGAAAACAGCTACTTGATATTCCTCATCAGCAGGTTTTCTTATTCTCTCAAACAGCAGTTTGTCTCCTTTAAGAAGATTTACTGTATCGACAATGGTTTGGCAGAAGCGGTCGCATTCCAATTTTCCAAGAATAAGGGAAAGTTTTTAGAAAACTTGGTATTCCTTGAGCTTAGGCGCAAGTTCCAAGAGATTTATTATTATAAGACCACAAATAATCTGGAAGTTGATTTCTTGGTCAAGTCTGGCAAAAATGATCTATTGC
Organism: Candidatus Omnitrophota bacterium; assembly: GCA_030649895.1. GTDB lineage: Bacteria > Omnitrophota > Gorgyraeia > Gorgyraeales > Gorgyraeaceae > UBA10183. The sequence goes on along the minus strand of JAUSEX010000052.1, from coordinate 31,257 downwards.
TTATTCAGGTTGCGGATAATTTAGATAACGAAAAAACGAGATCGAGAGAGCTCAATGCGCTGATAAAAGCCATGGATGAACTTAAGTTGAAAACTGCGCTTATTTTGACTGAAGATACCGAGGAAGAGATTGCGTTAGAAGGGAAGGTTATAATGGTTAAGCCTATTTATAAGTGGTTGTTGGGATGAGAGTTTTGATCATGTGAAAAATCAGGAGGCGCTTGACAGCTTATAGTTTGTGTGATATACTCCTAACTAGTCGAACTAATTAGGAGTAAGGTTCTATATGGAAAACATAAAAAGGCTTTTAAAAATAAAACTGCCCAAAGGCCAATCCGCGTTTTTATGGGGGCCCAGAAAGACCGGAAAAACCAGCTATCTCAAGGAGCATTTTCCTGACAGTCTATATTATGATTTTCTGAAGACTGATCTATTTTTTGAGCTATCCAAAAATCCTTCCTTATTCCGCGAAAGACTGCTCGCGAAAGAAGAAAAAAGTCTAACTAAGCCTATAATATTAGATGAGGTTCAAAAAATTCCTCAAATCCTAGATGAGATTCACTGGCTGATAGAAAATAAGGGCTTAAGTTTTATATTATGCGGTTCGAGCGCCAGGAAGTTAAAGAGAGGCCATGCTAATTTACTGGGGGGCAGGGCATGGCGTTACCAGCTTTTTCCGTTCGTAAGCGCTGAGCTTAAGAATGTAGACCTCTTGAGAGCATTAAACCATGGAATGGTGCCTTCGCATTATCTGGATGATAAAAATTACAGAAAATCTTTAATAGCATATGTTCAGGATTATTTAAAGGAAGAGGTCTTCAACGAAGGGCTCGTCCGCAATATTCCGGCGTTTTCCAGGTTTTTTGACGCTATTGGATATTCGCACGGAGAGTTGACGAATTATTCAAATATTGCCAGGGACTGCGGGGTAAACGCGAAGACCGTAAGGGAGTATTATCAGATACTGGTGGATACGTTATTGGCGATAAGGCTGGAGCCTTTTAAAAGAAGGCAAAGCCGTAATGTTATTATAAGCGCTCCGAAATATTATTTGTTCGATGTCGGAGTCAGCGGGATATTGACTAAGCGGCATTTAGAGGATATTAAGGGAGAAGAGTTTGGCAAGGCATTCGAACATTTAATCCTTATGGAGATAAACGCCTACCGTTCTTACAGCGAGTCGGATTTTGATATTAATTTTTGGAGGACCAAATCAGGGCTGGAGGTGGATTTTGTGCTTGGAAAGGGAGAAGTGGCTATAGAAGTAAAAGGTTCGAGCAGGATTGATGGCAGGGATTTGAAATCATTGAAGGCATTTATTGAGGAATATTCTCCAAAAAAAGCTGTGCTTGTGTGTAATGAAAAGGAAAAAAGGGTTAGCGGTAAAATACAGATTATACCTTGGAGAGATTTTTTGTCTGAACTATGGGCAGGCAATGTGTTATAAGGGGTGCCGGATAGGCCTGATAGGATGTTTATAGATTGAAATACTCTTCCCTAAAATTTCTACATTCGCGGCCTAAAACCACGCCCTTTAGGGTGCGAATATGTTCAGGCCGCTCAGTATTCCGCCCACAAGAACCCATGGCTTTAACCTGGGTGGGCTTCATTTTCATCCTTCCATTTTTATTATTTCCAATCAAAAGTTTCGCGATTCAGGTAGATATTAAAGACATAAGCGATGATAAATATTTCCAGGCCGCCCACGAAGCGCTTTCCAAATCAAAGGACTCTCTTTATATAGCGATGTATGAGATATCCATGGAGTTGGATAAGACAGAAAGCGAAGCGTATAAGCTGGTTCAGGATATAGTAAACGCGCATACTAGAGGTGTAAAAGTAGAGGTCTATTTAGATAGGAGTAAACCCTATAATGAAGATAAGAACGATTCTGCCTTTTTAGCGCTTTATAGAGAGGGCGTGCCGGTTAAATTTATTATGCCTGGTAAAAGGCTTCATGATAAATTAATAGTCATTGATAAAAATATTGTAATATCAGGAAGCTCTAACTGGTCATAGTCAGCATTCAGGTTAAATAGCGAGAATGCGGATTTAATAATATCCAGAGAGTATGCTAAGGAAAAATTAAAGAATATTCTTAAGTTACGGCCTTTTGTGGATAAGAGATCTATAGATGAAGCGCAGATTGTAATGATCAAATGCCCTGCCAGGTTCTTAAAGGATAAATCATTGGCTTTAATTCCCCTGGCATGAGAGAGCTTGAGAAATACGGCGTCCTGGAGATAAAAAGAACTAGGATAGCTAAAGGCGCTGATTATGAGAATAGAGAGCCAAGCGAGTATCTTTTGGGTATACTTTATTCAGAAAAAGACATGGAGGAAAAATGGCGCGGCATGGAAGAGCGTTATGGAAAAGACTTAGCGGCCAAGGCAAGAGAGTTTAGCTTCATGATAGATAGGGGCTATAATCCCAAAGCAGTAGAAAACCTTATAAGGATTATACGAGAGTATGGTGAGAAAAATGTAGCTAATGCAGTCAAAAAAGTCTCCTCCATGCGTCCGGATAATCCTTTAAGGAATATCGGATATTTAGTGGGGATTTTAAGGAAAGAAGCAAGGGATTAATATTTGTAATCTGGTTTTACCTGCCTTTTTCACAAAAAATCAAAAAAGTAAAAATAGTTGAAAGAAAACTACCTCCAGATGTGTCTTATAGGGTAGAGAGGAGGTGGCGCATGATGCAGTTTCTTAGAGAAGAATTGAAAAGCGTGGTATAATAAAAGTGTTTAATATAGAAATCTTTGTAATGAAAATTTGGAGGGATAAATGGAGAAAAAATCTCAGATAGCTCTATTCGAAGGTAAGAAAATCAGGCGTAGTTGGGACGAAAAGACAGAAAAATGGTTTTTTGTAGTAGCGGATATAATATCAGTGCTTACTGATAGCGTATCTCCTCTTGCGTATTGGAGAAAGCTAAAAGAACGCCTTAAAAAAGAAGGCAGTGAAACCGTGACAAAATGTCACGGTTTGAAAATGCTGGCTGCGGATGGCAAGATGCGTGTTACAGAAAAAGCATTGAGCTTCGTAAGGCTTTAACTGATGAATGGCAGAAGCGCGGCGTTAAAGAGGCCGGTGACTTTGCTATTTTGACTGATGAAATTACATTTGCCTGGGCAGGCCTAACGACCAAGCAATATAAAAAGTTTAAAGAACTTAAAAAGGAAAATTTGCGCGATAACATGACGAATTTGGAGCTTGTTTTGAATATGCTTGCGGAGGCCAGCACTGCTGAAATTTCAAATGCAAAAGAACCAAAGACGTTCAGGGAAAATCGAAAGGTGGCACGACAGGGCGGGCATGTTGCGGGGAAAGCGAGAAAAGAAATTGAGTCGAAGACAGGCAAAAAGGTTATAACTAAAGACAGTTATATAAAGCTACCCCATGATAAAAAACTACTAAGATAATGAACGAGACTTTTGTTAAGAAATATTGAATATTTAGTGGGGATTTTAAGGCATGCCCAATAGGCACATTCGGATAGCGCCTATTGACTTTTAAGTTAGAAGTGGGTAGATTTATATATAGTAATTAAAAATCTGGAGGGATAAATGACAAAAGAGACAGCTGTTACTAAAATTGCTATTTTTCGGAAAAAAGAGATCAGGAAAACCATTCACAAGAATGAATGGTGGTTTTCGGTTGTGGATGTATGCGGTGTTCTTACCGAGAGCTTAGATGCAGGTTCATATTGGAGAAAGCTCAAACAAAGATTGACAGCGGAAGGATGCGAGGTCGTGACATTTTGTCACGGACTGAAATTGGAAGCATTGGATGGTAAAAAGTATGAAACAGATTGCGCCAACACCGAAGGTATATTCCGTATTATTCAATCTGTCCCTTCGCCTAAAGCTGAACCATTTAAGAGGTGGCTGGCAAGAGTCGGCTATGAGCGGATTAAGGAAATCGAAGACCCTGAATTGGCGACAAAGAGAACGCGGGCACTATATAAGGCAAAAGGCTATAGTGATGATTGGATAGAAAAGAGAATACGCGGCATAGCTATACGTGAAGAGCTAACTGATCAGTGGCAAAAAAGAGACGTAAAGAAACCCAAAGAATATGAAATCCTAACCGCTGAGATATCAAAAGCAATTTTTGGCCTGACTCCATCCGCGTATAAAAAGTTTAAAGGGTTAAAGCGGCAAAATCTGCGGGATCATATGAATGACTTGGAATTAATCTTCTCAATGCTTGGAGAGGCATCCACTAAAGAAATCACCATAAATAAAAATGCTCAGGGATTTATCGAGAATAAGCAAGCGGCCCAAGAGGGCGGCGCTGTCGCAGGCAATGCGAGAAAAGAATTGGAAAGAAAGAGCGGTAAAAAAGTATTAACGCATGAAAATTATCTAAAGGAGACTCAAAGCAAAAAACTCTTGAATTAGCTGCTTATTGACTTTTAAGTAGTAGTTGCAATTAATTACAAATAAAGGTGTTACATAAATTAGTTATATTTAACTAAAATTTTTGAAAGAAAACACCTTTGAGATGTGTCTTATATATGCAAGAAAGCTACTTGACAAAAGTATATTTGTATGGTTTAATTCTAGATAGATACGTAAAGGGGGTGTATAAGTGGTTTCAAAGAATACTATTTTAACGGAAAAACGACTTGTGGATATAGAAGATATTATTGTTGCTTCGGGTAAGATCGTAACTGCCAACGATATCCATAAGGCATTAGGCAGGAAATACTCGAAATTTGTCCTCAAGAAGCGGGTCTATGAGCTCAAAAAAAACGGCTGGCTCATTCCTTTGAGGAGAGGGCTTTATTTTATCTCAGATATCTCCTCGCGCGGCTTTGTGAATATTTCGCCTGTTATTATAGCGAATGCCTTTAATAAAGATTCTTATGTTTCGCTGGATTCAGCTTTAAATCATTATGGCCTTTTCGAACAGATGTTGCGTACTGTATCATCGGTAACCAATCTTAAGTCCAAGAAGTACGTGTTTCAAAAAAACACCTATCGGTATCTGAAGATAAACAAAAAGCTGTATTTTGGCTTTAAGACTGAAAACATAGAAGGCTACTACGTAAAAGTCGCGGAGCTTGAAAAAGTGATTCTAGATTATCTCTATTTTAAAAATGACACTTATTCCATAGATTTACTGCTGGAGAAACTGCAAAAAGCAAAAGACAGAATAAATTTTAGGAGGCTGTTTACCTATGCCCGGAAATTTCCTGAGGCGGCCAGACGAAAATTAGGATTTATTTTAGATATATTAAAAATAGATACTGAAGAATTGCGCAAGACCGTAGGAGCCAAAGGTTATAGTAAACTTACGCCTAATTCAAAGAAATTTAACGCGAAATGGCGGTTATATTATGAAGATAGATTTGTTGGATAGGGCGCGATTAGAGGTCTTAAATAAACGCGGCCTTAAATATAATTTGCAGGATGCTGAAAAGGATTATTTCTTAGCGGTAATCTTAAGTATTATTTACGGTTCTGAATTAAAAGACGCGCTTGTCTTTAAAGGCGGGACAGCCATCTATCACTGCTATTTGGACCAGATTCGTTTCTCGAAAGACCTGGATTTTACTTCGAAGACTAAATTAAAGCTATCCGACGTGGAGAGTCTATTTTCAGATTTTGAAATATTTAAATTAAAGGATATAGAAGAGAAAAAATTCGGGTTAGCGTTTTCCGTGCAATACCGCGGTGTATTAGCCCAGCCGGATACAATCGAGGTAGATATAAACACTAATCAAAAAGTATTGCTTGAGCCAAAAGTAATGGAATACAAGAATTATTACGGGGTTAAGCTTTCCTGTCCGGTTATGGACACAAGCGAGATTTTTGCCGAGAAAATACGCACGCTTAACGATAGGGCAAGGCCCAGGGATCCGTATGATTTGGTTATATTACAGAAAAAATTGGGATTGAATATAGATGACGCTTTGGCATTGCTGGCAAAGAAAGAAATGTTCAGGCCTTTAGACAAAAAAAGCATAGTCGAAAATTTACGTATATCTCAGGAGAGATTCCGGGACGAGATGGATGAATTGTATTATCGTGAGCCGGTAACCAGAGAAGAAATCCAGAAATTCTCGGATGAGCTCTTGAAAAGAATAGGCAATGGATAATCATAAGCATAGGATGTTTATAGGTTGAAAACACTCTTCACTAAAATTTCTTTTTATCCTTCCATTTTGCCTACTGGGAATATGACTGGTCAAGGAAACTAAGCCAAAGCGCTAAGTTCGCGTATTTTATCAATGTCTATAAAGAATCTCTTAGTAAAGATAGCCCGTGGTGGTCTGTGAGCCTTAATTTACTGGCGCAGGATTTTCATGTGGATCATACTACTATTTCCCCTAGCATGAGAGAGCTTGAAAAATACGGTGTTCTGGAGATAAAAAGAGCCAGAGTAGCTAAAGGCGCTGGTTATGAGGATAGAGAGCCAAGCGAGTATCTTCTGGGTATACTTTATTCAGAAAAAGATATGGAGAAAAAATGGCTTGGATTAGAGGCGCGTTATGGAAAGGACGAAGTCGCGAAGGCCAGAGAGCTTAGCTTCATGATAGATAAAGGCTATAGCCCAAAAGTGGTTGAGAATTTCATAAGGATTATGAAAGAATACAATGAAAATGATGTGCGCAAAGCCGTTGAAAAAGTCTCCAAAATGCGCACTGATAATCCATTAAGGAATGTGGGGTATGTAGTCGGGATTTTAAGGAATGAAATATTTTAAAATTTTTGAAAGAAAACACCTTTGAGATGTGTCTTATATAGTAGCGAAAGGGTAGTGAAACCGTTACAAAATGTAACGGTTTAAAAATGCTGGCTACGGATGGTAAGATGTATATTACAGATATGGCAGATACAGAGACGATGTTTAGAATAATATTAAAAAGTAAACCCACAATATACAAGAATAATAAAATTTAAACCATAAGCTTGTTTTTAGTTTAGAAATATGATATACTGTAAAGTATGAATATACAAAACAACGAAAAAATAAACCAATTATATCTATGTTTACCTGAAGGTGCCATAGCTCCAAGCAAATGGCTACAGGATAAAGGATACTCCAGACAGCGTACTCATAATTATGTTAAAGGTGGATGGCTTAAATCTGTAGGTAAAGGAGCGTATAGCAGGCCGACAACAGAAGTGAGTTGGCAGGGCTTGGTTGCTTCGTGGCAACACATAGAGGGGGTAGCTTATCATGTTAGCGGAGAAACAGCGCTTAATTTACAGGGGTTTTCTCATTATTTAAGATTAGCGGGAGAAAATCAGATATATCTTGTGGGATTGTCAAAAATCCCTTCGTGGGTTAGGAATGTCACTCTTAATGTATCTTTACGAGTTGTGCATAAACAGTTATTTAGAGGCGTGCCCAAAAACGTGGGATTTATGGAAATAAAAAGTCCTATAAAGGACTGGCCATTAAAGATTTCATCGCCTGAAATGGCAATAATGGAAGCGTTGGTATTTGTTAAAGATGAATTTTCATTTACCTTTGCCGCAGAGCTTATGGAAGGGTTAACCACATTACGTCCGAATGTAGTTAATGAATTACTGCGCGCTTGTAGGCATGTCGCAGTCAAGAGATTGTTTTTATTTTTGGCAGAATACTATAAGCATCCCTGGCTGGAGACAATAGACAAGGATGCCGTTAATTTAGGTAATGGGAAAAGGCTTATTGTGAATAAAGGCAAATTAAATAAGACCTATTTAATAACAGTGCCGGAAAAATTTAATGTTTGATACAATAAACCCGTATTTTAAACGGGTGCAATTATTGGTGCGAGTATTGCCTCATGTCGCGGCTTGTGATTGTTTCGCGCTTAAAGGTGGGACAGCCATCAATCTTTTTGTGCGGGACATGCCGCGATTATCGGTTGATATTGATCTTGTGTATACCCCGATCAAGGAACGGGTTGTTTCTCTATTCGAGATAACGCAAGCCTTTCAATCGATGGCAGCTCAAATAAAACATTCGATTGTTGGTTCTTCTGTGAGCGCACAAAAAAATAATGACGAGAATATAGCTAAATTAGTTGTCTGGCATGATTCGGAGAGTATTAAAATAGAAGCATCTCCCGTATCGCGGGGCTTGCTGTATTCGCCAACGAAAATGCAGATATCTCGTATTGTTGAAAATTTTTTTGGATATGTAAAAGTTCCAGTTGTGTCTTTTGATGAACTGTATGCCGGGAAATTATGTGCGGCATTAGATCGTCAGCATCCCCGAGATTTTTTTGATGTTATGGTTTTGTTTGCGAATGAAGGCATTACCAAGACATTGAAAAAATCTTTTTTGGTATATTTAATATGTGGCAATCGGCCTATTTCAGAGCTTTTAATGCCGAATAGGAAGGATTTAACAGAAGTCTTTAAAACGCAATTTGAGAAAATGCCCACTATTCCGGTGCAATTGAGTGACTTAATAGAAACCCGCGAGAAATTATTTCGGACGGTGCTTGAAAATCTCACTAACGATGATAAAAAATTTCTTATATCATTTAAACAAGGCAATCCTGATTGGGGGCTTTTAGGTTTAGATGACGCAAGTAAGCTTCCGGCGGTTCAGTGGAAGTTGTATAACTTAAATCAAATGAGCGCGTTTCTCCGGAAGGCAGCGGTTGAGAAGCTTGAAAAAATTCTTTATCGGTAAAATTAAAAGGTTATGGCCTGGTAGATGTAAAATTTAACTATGGCGGCTCTTTTGAGGCCCGTATCAATAGCGTAGAAGGCCATGGATATCTCAATATACCCCTCGCGTATTGGGAATATGGCTGGTAAACGTAGCCAAAGCAGTCAAAAAAAGTCTCCTCCATGCGTCCGGATAATCCTTTAAGAAATATTGGATATGCGGTTGGGATTTTAAGGCATGCCCAATAGACCCCGTACCACAAGGGTACGGGGCAGGCATATTTCGTTAGCGCCTATTGACAAAATAAAAATATAGGTTATACTCTATATAGAGATAGATTATAATCTATATATAAGCATAGAGGTTATTTATATGAACTTAAAATTAAGAGAGGCGCAAAAACTTGTTCTGAAGGCCTTTTCGCGTGAGACAGGGGATTTTGCGCTTGCCGGTGGCACAGCTCTTGAATTGTATTATCTGCATCATAGGTTTTCCTCGGATCTGGATTTTTTTTCAAGGAAATACCTTATTCCGGAAATAGCTGCCTTAACAGAGGCCTTTGAAAAACATCTGGATCAGAAAATTCATCTGGAATCAGAATTTGTTTCCGGCAATAAGGCGGCCGTTCGGTTTTATACTATATCGGTCAAGGGTTCGGATAGGCCATTAAAGATTGATTTTGTTGAAGATGTTGTATGCATTCACCCGGCAATACGGAAAATTGACGGTGTCCGCGTGTATAGTGCAGAGGATTTATACCTGCATAAAATAGCCGCTATTTCCGGCACTCAAGTTATAACAGATGAGGTCGGCAGGCAAGTCAGCGAAGGCCGCAAAGAGGCGCGAGATGTATTTGACGTGTACATACTTTCAAAAAAAATACAGCCATTGCACATATTCCTGCGCAGCCTTTCGCCCCGGTTCCAAAAGGGGATAGTCCACTGGTATCGAACATTTTCCAGGCAGGAACTCAAGCTTGCGCTAATGGAGCTGGATATTTACGATACTGAATTCAATGCTAAGGAATTGGTTATTTACCTGGAAAACGAGGTCAAGCAATTAGCCATGGAGGCAATAGGATGATGATTATTTCAAAATATTTTTGGGACATAAGTGAAAATGCCCTGAAAGAAACAGCCAAGATACTTAAAAATCCAGAACATCCGCAATTTCCGGTTAAAATGGTAATTTTTCTGTCGCGCTGTGATAAGTCAAAGGAGCTATTTTCCTTGATTGCCAAGGATACGTTTATAGACGCATGGCCAAGGATCAGGGCTCAATGGATAAAACGCGCGCGACAATCAGATTTTAGGGATTGGTGGGAAACAATCTATGAACAGCTTGTAGATGTGAATGGACGAGGCCGCAGAAAACCTGCAAGCGCCACGCCGGTTTTTTTCCGGAAGTTTGGGGCGCTTATTAAAGAAGCGAGGATTCGGAAAGGGTTGAGCCAGAAGCAATTGGCGCATCGCATAGGTATGAAACAGCCGGATGTTTCCAGGATAGAAGAAGGCAGGAAAAATGTCACGCTATATACCGTCATGCGTTTCTGCAATGTTTTAGGCATTAAGAAAATCACAGTAGACCAGGTTTAGAGGAGGGGAGGGATGGTTAAGGGGAAAAGAAGTTATGGCTGGGTGCCAGATAGGCCGGATCAGAGGGATTATTTATATAAGGCGATAAGGCCTGTAGTGAGATTGCCGAAAAAGGTGGATTTGAGGGAATTTTGTTCTATCGTGGAAAATCAGGAGGCGCTTGGGAGTTGCACTGCGAATGCATTGGCTGGAAATTTGGAATATTTGGATAGAAAAGGCATAACCTTCCCGTTCGGCGATCGGGATAAAGATAATCCCGATCGCCGAACGGGAAGGTTGTTGGGATATACGGATGTAAGCAGGCTTTTTATTTATTATAATGAGAGAGTTTTGGAAAATACAGTTGATTATGACTCAGGAGCATCTTTAAGAGACGGCATTAAGACATTGAGAAAACAAGGCGCGTGCTGGGAAAAGACGTGGCCGTATGTAATAGAAAGATTTACCAGAAAACCTCCTAAAAAATGCTATGCTGAAGCAAAGAAACGCTGTATAGAATCTTATCACCGCATAAATAGCCTGCCTGAAATGCTTACCTGCCTTGCTGAAGGATATCCATTTGTATTTGGCTTTACTGTTTATGAGAGTTTCCAGTCGCAGAGAGTGGCACGTACAGGCGTGGCTAATATGCCCAGGAAGAAGGAAAAAGTCCTTGGCGGACACGCTGTTCTGGCAGTGGGATATGACCAGCGAGAAAAGAGATTTCTTGTGCGAAATTCCTGGGGAACTAAATGGGGCAAAGATGGCTACTTTATCATGCCGTATGAATACCTCGAAACCCTTTCAGCAGACTTCTGGACAATAAGAAAATAAATAGTTATAATAAAGCCATGAAAATATTTGAAAGAAAACAGCCTCCAGATGTGTCTATTATACAAAGGAGGAGTCAAATATGGTAGATCAAGATAAGTTTTTTAAGGGAGAAATAGTTATCTATAGTGATAAGCACAATAAAGTTTTATTAGAAATTAAGCTTGAGCAGGATACGGTTTGGCTTACTCAAGCTAAAATAGCGAAACTATTTCAAATAGATAGAAGTGTAATAACGCGACATATTAGTAACATATTTAACTCAAAAGAGTTAGGAGAAAAAAGCAATGTGCAAAAAATGCACATTGCTTTATCTGGGTGCGCTATAGAAGCCTAGTTCCCATAATAATATACATGTGTATTGACACATTTGTGTAAATGTGGTATAGTTTTGGTAGGAGGTGTTTTATATGGCAAAGAAAAATTTAGGGAGAGAAAGATTGAGTATTGATGTGCTACCAGAAGAACATAGGCAAATCAAGGCTTATGCAGCGCTATATGGCAAAACAATGAGAGAATATGTATTAGAATGTGTGCAAAAAAAACTGCACGAAGAAACTGAAAGAAAAGAATTATCCAATATAAGCGCATATCCGGATAAGGATCCTATATTGCATAGTGTGTGGGAAAACAAAAAGGACGCTGAGTATGATAAAATGTAAACATGGGGACATCGCGCTGGTGAATTTTGGTTTTTCTGAAGGGATAGGATTCAAGAAAAGGCCGGCATTGGTTATAAGCAGTGAAGCATATCATACAGAAAGGCAAGAAGTGGTTATCTTAGCTATTACCAGTAATGTAGATAGGATACTCTTAGGCGATACAAAGATTTCTCAATGGAAAGAAGCAGGGTTGCTCTACCCTTCATTGGTTACTGGAATTATAAGAACAATAAAGTCAAATATGATTTTCAGGAAAATAGGAGAAATTTCGAAAGTCGACTTAAATAAAGTAGAAGAGAATATAAGAAAGATAATCGGATGATTAAAATAGTCAGGATTATTGCGAGACTTAATATTGGCGGGCCGGCGAGGAATGCAGTATTGTTGACAGAAGGGTTCTCGATTCGGCCTTCGGCCTCGCTCGAACAATATTCTTCGAGCGAAGTCGAGAAGATAAAATATGAAACTGTGCTTGTGTGTGGCGAGGTGGCTGAGAGCGAAGGCGACATGATTTACCTGGCGGCCGAGAAGGGCATTAAGCCGGTTATTGTAAAAGAACTTGGCAGAGAATTGTCATGGAAAGATGATTGGACGGCATTTTGTAAAATATATAAGATTATTCGCGAGGAAAAACCGGATATTATTCACACACATACGGCGAAGGCTGGAGCGTTGGGTAGGATGGCGGGAGTGTTGTGTGAAGTTATAAGGTTCTCTACTTGGCCGAATATTCTTCGAGCTTGTCGAGAAGATATTCGGCCTCGCTCGAACAGTATTGTTATTGTCCATACATTTCATGGCCATGCGTTTAGCGGATATTTCGGGAAAATTAAAACGTTATTTTTTATATGGGTGGAGAGATTTCTGGCGCTGTTTACGGATAAGATTATTACAGTAAGCGAAAATTTAAAAAAAGAACTTGTAGAAAAATATAGAATAGCGCCAGAGAATAAAATTTCTGTGATAGAGTTAGGATTTGAATTAGAGGAGTTATTTAAATTAGCGCCGAAGGAAAATGCTGACATTGTAAATATAGGCATAGTTGGCAGGCTTGTGCCCATAAAAAATCATAAGATGGTTCTCGACTGTGCTTGCAATCTGAAACAACATGTCCGCTCGAACGATATTGGTAGCAAATATTCTTCGAGCGGGCATGAAAGCATATCATGTGCGCAGAGTCGAGAAGTTAAATTTATAATTATAGGCGATGGGGAATTAAGGGAAGAATTAGAAAAATATGCAGGGGAATTGGGCATAAAAGATATAGTAGAGTTTAGAGGATGGGAGAAGGACTTAAAGGCGATTTATGAGGGGTTAGACATAGTGGTTTTGACATCACTGAATGAGGGGACGCCGGTATCGCTTATTGAAGCTATGGCTGGCGCAAGGCCTGTGGTTGCTACTAAAGTAGGCGGTGTAGTGGATATGGTGCAGGATGGAAAGAGTGGATATCTGGTAGAGTCAGAGGATGTGGAAGAGTTTGGTCGAAAACTCATGGATTTAATAAGAGAACCTGAAAAAAGAAGACAATTTGGCGAAAATGGCAGGAATATCGTGAAAAACCGATTCTCAAAAGAAAGATTGATAAAAGATACTGAGAAGTTGTATAATACTATCCTGTCTAAATAGTTCTCGACTAGGCTTTCAGATTGGATCGCAATGTCCGCTCGAACAGTATTATTCTTCGAGCGGAAAAAGCAAGCTATTCACGCAAGCCCAGTCGAGAAGATAAAAATATTTGAAAGAAAATAGCCTCCAGATGTGTCTAGTGTAGTAGAAAGGAGGCTAATTATGGCCATGGAAAAGAAATTAACCGGATCTTTTGCGGAACTGGAAAGGCGCCTGGAAAGCCGTTTAGAAAGGCACACAGGCGTAATGGTTGAAGCTCTACGCTCAGAAATCAGGGTAGTGGCTGAGCAGTATGGAAGTATTGTTAAAAAGCTGGAGGAACACGATAGGAGATTTGATAGAGTTGATCTGAGATTTGACAGAATCGATTTAGAGTTTAGCGCTATGAAGACAGCTTTGTTTGACACTAGCCACAGAGTAGATGATCACGAAACAAGAATCAGGAAGCTAGAATTAACTAAATAATAGTTCTCGACTGTGCTTACATGTATAGTCAGGATGTTCGCTCGAACATTATTGTAAGGAGCGCATGTTCCCCTGCTAATATTCTTCGAGCGGTCACGAGAGCAAGCCAAGAGAGCAAAGTCGAGAAGTTAAGGGAGACAAAATGAAAGTTCTTATTACAGGCGGAGCGGGATTTATAGGGTCGCACTTAAGCGATGAATTGATAGCAGGCGGGAATGAAGTAGTTATATTGGATGACCTTTCTACGGGAAGATTTGAGAATATTGCCCATCTGGACGGAAATAAGTCATTCCAATTTATAGAAGGCACTATACTTAATGAAATGCTTGTAGATAAATTAGTTGAAAGATGCGATGTGGTATATCATTTAGCCGCGGCAGTAGGAGTGGATCTTGTAGTAAAGAAGCCGCTGGAATCTTTAGTTACTAACATAAAGGGAAGCGAAATTGTTCTTGATATGGTGCACAGGTATCACAAAAAGATTCTTATTACCTCTACGTCCGAGATATACGGCAAGAATACAAACGGCCCTTTAAAAGAAGATGATGACAGGATCCTGGGCTCGCCTCTCAAAGTAAGATGGGGTTATTCTACTGCTAAGGCAGTGGATGAAATGCTGGCTTACATCTACTGGAAAGAGAAAAAAGTTCCGACTGTTATAGTGAGGCTTTTCAATACAGTGGGGCCGCGTCAGACAGGCGCTTATGGCATGGTAGTGCCCAGATTCATAAATCAAGCTCTTAAAAATGAAGATATGACCGTGTATGGAACAGGTAAACAGTCCAGGTGTTTTTTGCATGTCAAAGATGTTATTAATACGCTGATCAAGCTTATGAATAATAAAGACGCGGTTGGGAATGTGTTTAATATAGGGAGCCAGGAAGAAATAACAATAGAAAATTTAGCGAAAAAAATAATAGAGATATCCAAGAGTAAATCAAAAATTACTTACATATCTTACGAAAAAGCCTACGAAGAAGGTTTCGAGGATATGCAGCGCCGCGTGCCTGACACTACAAAGGTGAAAAATTTAGTCGGTTTTAAACCTACCATAGATTTAGAAGGCATCATAAAGAGTGTTGTAGAGTATTACAAAAAATAGTTCTCGACTGTGCTTACATGTATAGTTAGGATGTCCGCTCGAACATTATTGTTAAAGAGCGCATGTTCCCCTTCTAATATTCTTCGAGCGGTCACGAGAGCAAGTCAAGGGAGCAGAGTCGAGAAGATAATATAACTTATGCTCAAGTCTTACCTGATACCATTTCTTTTATCTTTTAGTCTTTCAATACTTATAACCCCCATTGTCAAAAGAATAGCTATACTAAAAGGCTGTATCGCCAAGCCTCGCGAAGACAGGTGGAATAAAAATCCCACAGCGCTTTTCGGCGGGATAGCTATTTTCCTGAGTTTTATTATCCCGTATGTCATCTTTGTGAAATTCAACATGGAAAATCTGGGGATTATCATAGCCGGGTGTTTTATATTCGGCGTAGGGATTTTTGACGACATAGCCCGCATAAAGCCTTACACAAAACTTCTTGCTCAGATAGTGGCAGCCGCGTTGCTTCTTAATTTTGGAATAAAGATAAACGCGATTCCTTATCCTCTCATAAGCGCGCCTTTTACAATATTATGGATAGTCGCGATTATCAACTCCTTTAATCTGCTGGATAATATGGACGGGCTTTCCGGAGGCATAGCCGCTATAGTAGGCGCGGTCTTATTTTTATTTTCTATTTTAAGCGGGAATTTTGAAGTGGGGCTGCCTGCTATTATCCTTACGGGAAGCCTTTTAGGATTTTTAAGGTATAATTTTAAACCCGCTCAGATTTTTATGGGAGACTCGGGAAGCATGTTTATAGGCTTAATGCTGGGGGCTATTACTTTACATGGGAATTGGCAGGAATCAACGCATCTGGTGATGGTGCTCCTCATACCCATGCTTATCTTAGTGGTTCCAATATTCGACACAATGTTTGTGACTTTAATGAGAAGCATAAATTCGCGCAAGGTTTTTCAAGGCGGCAAAGACCATCTATCCCACAGGATGGTGGTTTTGGGGCTTTCTGAGAAAAAGACTGTTTTGGCGCTCTATTCTATAAGCGTAGTTTTCGGGGCCATAAGTATACTTTCTATGTTTGTAGGCCCGGCTGTAACAGCTGTTCTTATGCTTTTAGCCGTTATAAGCCTTATTTATTTCGGAGCTTTTTTAGGCAAGGTCAAGGTGTATGAAAATAGTGGTTCGAGCGGAGCCAAGAAAAAGAACGGAGGGGTTGTATTAAACGGCGTTTTAATGCACAAAAGAAGAATGCTGGAAGTCGGAGCGGATTTTATTCTTATATGCCTGGCGTATATCGCGGCAAATCTTTTAAGATATGAAGGTATTTTACCCATTGCCAGCCAGGATCTGATAGTTAAATCTTTGCCTTTAATATTGATTGTAAAATTTATTGTATTCTTCGGATTCGGGCTTTATAGGGGCATGTGGCGTTATGTGAGCGTTTTAGAGCTTGTAAATATTTTTAAAGCAGTATCTTTCGCGTCTATCGTTTCTAGCCTGGCAGTGCTTTTTATATGGCGGTTTCAGGGATTTTCAAGGGCTGTTTTTGTAATAGACTGGCTGTTGCTTTTTATTTTTATTTCAGGATCCAGAGTGCTTGAGAGGGTATATAAAGAGATTTTTGACCAGGCAAGCCTTAACGGCAAAAAGGTTCTTATCTATGGCGCGGGCGATGCAGGGGAATTTATTCTCAGAGAAATCAGGAACAATAAAGTCCTTCGTTATGATCCTGTGGGTTTTCTGGATGATAATGAAGAAAAAACAGGCCGCCACATACATGGGGTAGTTGTCCTTGGAACCAGAAAAGACATGGAAAAATTCCTGAAAACTAAAGAAGTGAACGAGCTCATAATAGCCATACCCAGCATAGAAAAATACATCCTGGAAGAAGTAATAGCCCTTTGCAATAGCCTTGATATAAGGTATAAAAAGATCTCAGATATCCTGCCTAAATAATATGAACATTGGCATAGACATCCGCTCAACCCTCAAAAAACAAACCGGCATTGGGAAATACACATTCAATCTTATAAATGCTTTAGGCCAAATTGACAAGGCCAATGATTATTATCTTTATAGCCAGAAAAAATTATTAGATTTTAAAAGGCGCCTCCCAAAATTACCTGCTGGAAATTTCCACCATTGTGTAGATTATTTTAAAAAGGGTCCTGACAAAGTTCTACCTGAACCGGATATATTTCATACCTCTTCATACGACCTGACAAAGCCGCGGAAAGCCGGGAAATTTATACTTACTGTCCATGACGTGATTATTAAAGCCTATCCCTATGGCCATAGCGAGAAGACGATAAAAGAAGTAGATGGCGAGTTGAAGAGGGTTTTAGGAGAAGCTGATTTATTAATAGCTGATTCGCATAATACAAAGTCTGATTTAATGAAATTCTATGGAGTTCAGGATGTAAAGATTAAAGTGATATATCCTGGGGTAGTTCTCGACTCGCAAAGTTTATCCCGAGCGAAGTCGAGGGACTCGCTCGAACAATATTCTTCGAGCGAGGCCGAAGGCCGAGTCGAGAAGTACATTCTTTTTGTCGGCACCATCGAGCCGCGCAAAAATATCCAGGGCCTGATAAAGGCATTTAACCTATTAAAAAAAGAACACAATATAGCGCATAAATTAATCATCGCAGGCATGAAAGGCTGGATGTATGAAGATATTTTTAAAGAATATGAAAACTCTGAATTTAAAAATGAGATAATATTTAAAGGGTATGTGAACGATAAAGAATTAGCGCAACTTTATAGAAATGCCTCAGTTTTTGTGTATCCGTCATTTTATGAAGGATTTGGATTTCCCATAGTAGAGGCATTTAGTCATGGCGCGCCTGTAGTTACGTCAAAGACCTCATCCTGCGGAGAGATAGCAGGGGATGGAGCTTTATTAATAAATCCAGAGAATTATAAAGAAATAGGAGAAGCAATATTAAAAATTATTAGTGATAGTTCGATTAGGCAGGAGTTAATCATCAAAGGTTCTGAGAGAGCCGAATTGTTTACCTGGCAAAATACAGCAATAGAGTTTCTTAATTGTTTGACAAATACCTAATTTTATGGCATACTTAAGTATGAATAAAGTATTACTAAAAGGAGGATTGTATGCCTAATAATACAGTGAAGATCGCTATAAGCTTGCCTAAACAAGAATACCAATTTTTAGAAAAATTCAGGAGAAAGCTTGGTATTTCTCGCAGCGCAATGATTGACAAGGCAATAAGTTTCTGGTTGAAACGACAGCAGGATGAAGAGCTTATTAAAGAATACGAGGATTCTTACAAAAAAAAGCCGGAGAATGTTTCTGAAATAATTGCGTTAGAAAAGGCCGGTCTTGAGGCCTTATCGGAAGAAGGGGGTTGGAGATGAAGCGTGGCGAGATTTGGTGGGCAGATTTACCCGAACCCATAGGTAGAAGGCCTGTTGTATTGCTTTCGCGGGATGAAGCTTATAATGTGCGCAACGCAGTTACTGTGGCAGAAGTAACTACAAATATCAGGGGAATTTCAGTAGAAGTGCTGTTGTCAAAAGAAGATGGCCTGTCTAAATCCTGCGCAGTTAATTTAGACACTATAGTTACTATCCGTAAAGCGTTACTTAAAGAACGCATTAGCCTTTTGCGCCAGGAAAAGATAAATGCGGTTAATTCTGCTATAAAATTTGCTTTAGCTTTGGAGTAGCGGAGCGAGTGTTAGCAAGTTCCGCGCAGACAATAAAAACTGCTTGCAAATAATTTATACCAAAGTATAAAAAGTTTGACAAAATATTATACTATGGTATAATTTATATGGGAATAAAAAGGATGATATATGCTGAAAAGGTATCTTGAAAAATATATAGCTGGCGATTTACAGGATAAGATGGTGTTTATCTCAGGGCCAAGGCAGGTGGGAAAGACTACGCTGAGCAGGCAGGTAGGAGATGATTTTTTTGAAAATAACTATGAATATCTTAATTGGGATAATAGGCAGGATAGAAAGCGTATTTTAGATGGAATGTTTCAGGCGGATAAAAAAATGCGCATATTCGATGAAATACATAAGTACAAAAACTGGAAGGGCTATTTAAAGGGGGAATACGATAAAAATAAAAAGGCTTTTAGTATATTAGTAACAGGCAGCGCCAGGCTTGATGTATATAGAAAGGGTGGAGATTCTTTATTAGGCAGGTATCGTTCATACAGGCTGCATCCCTTATCCCTGCGTGAATTATTAGGAATGGATATAAAATATACACTTTTTAAGGGGCTTATATTTTTGGAAGAAGGCAAAAAACAAAAAGAGATATTTGAAAAACTTTTTGTATTTGGAGGGTTCCCAGAGATTTTTATTAAACAGAATGAGCGGGATTTAAGGCGCTGGCATAATGAGAGGGTTGATAGGTTAATAAAAGAAGATATCAGGGATATTGAAAATTTAAGGGATATATCCGCGCTCCAGATTTTGGTTGAACTCTTGCCGAAGAAGGTAGGGTCTCTTTTTTCATTAAATTCTTTATGCGAAGATTTAAAGGTTACTCATAAAACAATATCTGCCTGGACAGAGATATTAGAGAGGTTTTATTACCATTTTAGAATATACCCTTTCCAGAGCACTGTTATAAAATCGCTTAGAAAAGAACCGAAGCTATATTTATGGGATTGGTCAGAGATTGCGGATGAATCTGCGCGTCTTGAAAATATGATAGCGTCGCATCTCCTTAAATTTTGCAGTTTCCTCTATGACGTGGAAGGATATAAGGCGCAGTTATATTATATAAGGAGCGTAGACCAGCGGGAGGTTGATTTCTTGGTTGCGATTGACGGAAAGCCGTGGTTTTGTGTAGAGGCAAAGCTTTCAGATAGAGGCGCTGCGCCTTCTTTGAAATATTTTAAAGAAAAACTTAATATCCCATTCGCGTATCAGGTGATAAAAGAAGAGAATATTGATATAATGAAAGATGATATACGTATTATCAACGCGGATAAATTTTTATCATCACTTGCGTAACGCCGGATTTAAGGCGGGGTCGTTATAGAGTTTATGCTGTTTGTAGGATTTGATTTTTTTCCTTCCGGAATAGATATCATCCATTAATTCTTTAAGGCACTTAAGAAGATCGTCTGATTTTTCCAGGACTTGCTCAAGCATGGTAGAACATTTTTCTATATGGGCAATATCAGCGTCTTTGCGGTTTATTTCTTTTTTTAAGTTATGGGACCTGAGGGCAAGTATTGTCAGCCGGTCATAAAGGCTTCCGGGATTTTCGGAGTTCATGGAAAGAGCCTGGTCTATGGATTTTAATTTATCTTCCACGTCTTGTCTTATAAGAGCGTCCAAAGCGTCTATAATATTATTTCTTTTCTGGTTTTCTTTATCAATATTTCTTTTTAGTTCAGCTATGTAGCTATCAGGTACGTTTTTACGTCTCGCCTCATCTTCATAGCCCCAGAGCGTGAAATTCGCGGCCAAAAGGTCTAATATGGTTTTTTCAATAGCAGTAGAACCTGTATTTTTAAAACTGCCATTATATAGTTCTTCCACAAGGTTATTTACAGATTTAAACCACTTTTCCATAGCGAAAATATTATATCATATTTCCGTCTTTTATGGTATATTATAAACTCAAATGAGAAAGAATATTCTGATTATAAATCCTTTCGGTATAGGGGATGTTCTGTTTTCAACAGTACTGGTAAGGCAATTAAGAAAAGATAACCCTAGTAGTTATATAGCATATATATGTAACCTAAAGGTAAAAGATGTTCTGGCCACAAATCCTGATATCAATGAGGTCTTTGTATTTGAGCGCGATGAATACAGGAATGAGTGGAAAAAATCAAAGGTCAAGGGCGTAAAAAAATTCTTAGGGTTCTGGGGAGAAATAAAAAAGAAAAAATTTGATGTAGTATTTGACCTTTCGCTTGGCAAGGAGTATGCGTTTTTATGCTGGTGGATTGGCATAAAAGAGCGCAAAGGATTTAATTATAAAAAACGGGGAAGATTTTTAACTCATAAGATAGAATTTGACGGGTTTAACGATAAGCCTGTGGCTGAATATTATTTGGATTTGTTTTGTTCTCGACTCGCCACTCGCTGTGCTTGCGGCTCGCTCGAACAATATTCTTCGAGCGGAGTCCTGAGCGAAGCGAAGGACGAAGTCGAGAAGTGTGAAACAGTTTTAGTTACGACAGAATATGATAAAGAATATATCTATAATTTTTTAAACCAATCAGGCGTTAAAGATAGCGATATTTTAATCGGCATTGCTCCTGGCGGCGGTATGAGCTTTGGCCAGAAAAACCAGGACAGGCGCAGATGGGGCGTTAAGAAATTTGCAGAACTAGCGGATAAGATTAATGCAAAAGTGGTTTTAATATGGGGGCCTGGAGAAGAAGGCCTTGTAAAAGAAATAGCGTCTTTAATGAAACAAAAGCCATTCATCGCGCCCGCTACTAAAATAAGAGAAATGGCAGCGCTGTGCAAAAGATGTAAGCTTGTAATTTGCAGCGAAGGCGGGCCTCTTCATATAGCCAATAGCCAGGGAGTAAAAACAGTATCTATATTTGGGCCTGTAGATGAGAAGGTTTACGGTCCGTATCCGCTCGGTAATAATATTACAGTAACTTCAGGCGCAGATTGCAGGCCGTGCTATAAGAAATTTAAATTGCCCGAATGTGGGCATAAAAAATGCCTAGAAGATATTTCAGTGGATTGGGTTCTCGACTCGCTTTGCTCGCTCGAACAATATTCTTCGAGCGAGGCCAGAAGGGCCGAGTCGAGAAGATAACATAGGAGAAACCATGAAAGTAGACATTTTTACACTTAAAAAACAATACGACGAGATAAAAGATGAACTAAAAGGCCCTATAGAAAAGGTTATGACATCGGGCGCATTTATATTAGGCGAAGATGTAGGCCTTTTTGAAAAGGAATTTGCCGCATATTGCGACGTAAAATATGGCATAGGCGTGAACTCCGGGACTGACGCTTTATTTTTGGCCTGCCTTGCCTGTGGCATTGGAAAAGGCGACGAAGTAATAACCCCGACTTATACTTACATAGCTACCAGTTTCGGGATTTCTATAGCAGGCGCAACGCCGGTTTTTGTGGATACAGAAGAAAAAACTTATAATATTGATATTTCAAAGATAGAAAAGGCTATTACTAAAAAAACAAAAGCTATATTGCTTGTGCATCTATATGGCCATCCAGCTGATATGGACCCTGTAATCGAGATTGCCAGGAAATATAAGCTAAAAGTTATAGAAGACTGCGCCCAGGCGCACGGAGCGCTTTATAAAAATAAAAAAGTCGGAAGCCTTGGGGATGCGGCTTGTTTTTCATTTTATCCTACTAAGAATCTCGGGGCATTTGGCGACGGCGGTATGATAACTACAAATTCAGAAGAGGTAAAGGATAGGGCGTTACTTCTGAGAGATTACGGAAGAAAAGGGAGATACGAAAACATAATCAAAGGCTATAATTCCAGGCTCGACACATTGCAGGCGGCTATTTTACGCGTAAAGCTCAAACATTTAGACGAGTGGAATGAAAAAAGAAGAAAAAATGCAACGCTTTATACGAAACTATTTAAAGAAACAAAGATGGATATAACGCTTCCTTATGAGGCGGATTACGCAAAACATATTTATCATCAATACGCTGTCAGAATTAAGAACAGAAAAGAAGTTATGGAAAAGCTGGCAGATAAAGGCCTTTGCCCATTGATTCATTATCCAATACCCGTGCATTTGCAGGAATGCTATAAAGAGCTTGGCTATAAAAGAGGCGATTTTCCTGTTGCGGAAAAATACTGCGAAGAAATCATGAGCTTACCCATGTATCCTGAACTGACCACAGAAGAAATAAAATATGTAGTAGAGGCGATAAGTAGCGTATGAACATTATTTTTTTAGGCGTACTTTTTTGCGCGGCATATTTATTAGTAGGATTTTTTCTTGCTTCTAAACAGAGGGCTGTTCAGAAAAAATCAGCTGGAATAAAGAGCGGCGCAGAAATGGTGCAGCCTGATATTTATGACGCTGATTATTATTTATATGGTTACGCGGGAGATGAAAAACAGTATATTTTAGATTTAGATAAAATGCCCATTTCTCTTAAAAGATGTTTTAATTATGGATCCTTAAAATCTGGAGAGAAAGTATTGGATTTAGGTTGCGGAAGGGGCCATCTGGCGTATTATTGCGTTATGAACGGTTGTACTGCTGTAGCTGTAGACTACAGTAAAGCTGCAATAGAGTTAGCCAATAAAACTAGGAATGCTTTGCCTGAAAATCTCAGAAACAATATGATTGTCAAGGAAATGGATTTCAGGGATTTAAAAGCGGATGAAAAATATGATGTGATCTTCATGGCGGATTTAGCAGAACATCTGTATGATTGGCAGTTAGAAGAATTATTTAAAAAGACCGCGGAGATCCTGAAGGAGGATACCGGGAGGATTGTCATACATACCGCTCCGAATAAGACCTGGATAAATATAATATTTCCTTTGAAACGCATACTTAACTGGCCTTCCGTAATATCGGCTAAAAAAGATTTTTTCTATACGCGCGGCAAATATAATTATGATGAAAATATGCACGTTAATGAGCAGACTACAAAAGATGTAAGGAGGTTGCTTAGAGATTTTGAAGCAAAAGTCTGGTGCGATGACGGATCTTCAAATGTAATATCTTTATTGACAAAACATTTTGCCGGGGCAGATATATGGGCCATAGCAAGGCTAAAAAATAAAGCCAAATAAGATGAAACTATTAATTATCGGCGCTTCCGGGGTTCTTGGAAGCAGGCTATTTAATGACGCTATAAAAAAGAAATGGAACGCGATGGGGACGTATTGTTCTCATGAGTGCGCTGGCTTGTCTTATCTGGACGTAAGAGATAAAAATAGCCTTGAAAAGGTATTTAATCTTTTTAAGCCAGAAGCAGTAGTTATGGCTGGCGGAATTACGGATGTAGACCTGTGCACATTAAAACCCAAGCTTGCCGAAGATGTAAATGTAAAAGGCACGCTGAATCTGGTAAAAAAGATAAAAGAATACGGCGCAAAGTTAATTTATATTTCTACTGATTACATATTTGACGGAAAAAACGGGCCGTATAAAGAAGATGACAAGCCAAACCCTGTAAATATATACGGCAGGACAAAGCTGGAAGCGGAAAATATTGTCAGAACCAGGTTAAAAGATTATTTAATAGTCCGGACATGCCAGCTTTATGGCGCAGCAGAGCAAAAACCGCGTACTTCGCCGCAGGCGTCCTACGCGGTTAATGTGGTCCAAAACAGCAATTTCGCAATAAAAATAATCTACAATATGCGGAATAATAAAAAAGTATATGCAGCGGATGATTTATATTCCACGCCTACTTACGCAGGATCTCTTTCTGAAATAATAATAAAACTTATAGAGAAAAAGGCCAAAGGCGTTTATCATGGCGCAGGGGCAGAATTTATTAACCGATACGATTATGTCAATAAAATTGCCGATATTTTCGGGCTTGATGAGAGATTGATACAAAAGGTCAAGCTGAAAGATTTAGAATTAAAAGCAGTTCGCCCGTCAAAAGGCGGCTTAAAAGTTGATAAATTGATTAAAGAAAAGATTGCTAAACCCTATGATTGCGAAACAGGCCTTATTTTTTTAAAAAAAGACATGTCTTATGCTTGATATAAAATGCGATATTGTTATACCTGTTTGGAACGAGCGCGAGCTTACCAAAAAGTGCATAAAAAGCATACAAGAGAATACAGCTACCCCTTACAAAATTATTCTTATAGATAACGCCAGCGACACAGAAACCGCTTCTTATCTAAAAGAATTATCGGAAAAAAATAAAGGCGTTATAGTTCTTATAAGAAACAAAGAAAATGCAGGTTTCCCTAAGGCGGTAAACCAGGGAATGGCCATATGCGGCGCGCCATATATATGTATCTTAAATAATGATACGGAAGCATATAAAGGCTGGCTTGAAGAGATGATCAGTATAGCCGAAAGCGATGCTAATATCGGTATAGTGAATCCTTCGAGCAATAATCTTGGCCAGCCGGAACCTTCGGAAGGTTTTTCCGGCAAATGGATAGAAATGTCATCCTGCATTGGTTTTTGCATGCTGATAAAAAAAGAGGTGATTGAAAAGATAGGCAAGCTTGATGAAATATATAGCCCTGGAAATTTTGAAGATACGGATTTTTCAAGGCGCGCTCAAAGAGCAGGGTATAAATGCGCGATGGCGAAAGCCTCTTATGTATACCACGCGCAGAATACCGGATTTAAGAAAAGAAAAGACTGGGACGAGAGGTTTAAAAGGAATCTAGATATATTTAATAAGAAATGGGGCAGGATAGAAAGGATAATTTATATCATAAAGGAAGAAGATAAATACGATACGATCAAAGGAGATATAAGTAATTTTTTAAAAGCAGGGCATTTTGTTCATGTTGTTTTTAAACGCAATGTTCCAAGGTCAGGAATCAATGAACACATGTCTTTGAGCGTTTTTAAAATAAAAAGTAATGTAAATATATTATGGCGCGTATTGATGCGCAAAAAAAGATTCGATAAGATTTTCGCGGATTCAAAATTTTTAGTAAAAGTTTTTCATTTATTCGGACATGAATCAGAATTTGTAAATTTATGAAAATAGCCCTGATATACAACAAAGAAAATGAGTTTACCACAGGCGCTTATATAGAAAAAGTTATAAAGAACGCCGGTATTGAATACGCTCACTTCTGGACTCAAAGCAGCTGTGACATCCCGAAGGAATTTGATTTATATTTTAGGATAGACCACGGGGATTACAAGTATGATATACCGGCAGATCTGCATCCGTCAGCATTCTATGCTATAGACACTCATTTGAAGAAGCCTTATAAGAAAATCAAAAGCCAGGCAAAGCATTATGATATTGTTTTTTGCGCTCAAAAAGATGGCGCAGATAGGCTGAAGCGTGAGTTAAAAATAGATACCAAGTGGATACCTCTTGGTTGCGATCCAGATGTCCATAAGAAGTTAGGCATGTCTAAGATATACGATATTGGGTTCGTTGGAAGGGATGCCAAAAAGTTTGCAAGGGGAAAACAGCTGGAACTTTTAAAGAAAAAATATCCGAATAGTTTTATAGGAGGAGCTGATTTTAGAAAAATGTCCGAGATCTACAGCTCATCCAGAATAGGGTTTAATTCGTCTATATTAAATGATATAAATATGCGGGTATTTGAGGTGATGGCGTGCGGCGCGCTTCTTCTCACTAATAAGATTAAAGGGAATGGATTTGATGAGTTATTTACGGATAAAAAAGACCTGGTTGCGTATAAAAACAATAAAGAGATGCTGGAATTGATAGAGCATTACCTGAAGAATGAAAAAGAAAGGTATAGAATAGCTGATAATGGCTATCAGCTAGTGATTAAAAAGCACGCCTATTTCCATAGAGTACAGAGCATGCTTAACTATATTGCTCTTAAACTAGGACTGAAGTTTGAAAGCTCAAACATATGAATAAAAAGAAAGACAAACGTAATGAATTTTTAGATCTTGTGCCTCTAGGCGCAAAAAGATTATTGGATGTAGGATGTGGCTCAGGAGGCCTTTCCAGCCAGCTTAAAGAAAAAGGCGTAGAGGCGGTAGGCGTAGAGAAAGATGAGAAACTATGCGACCTGGCTAAGGAAAAATTAAGCGCTGCGATTTTAGGAGATATTGAAAATCTAAAGTTAAATTATCCGGAAGGGTATTTCGATTGCATTATGTACGCGGATATCCTGGAGCATTTAGTAGAACCTTTAAATATTTTGGAAAAACATAAAGTTTATCTAGAAAAGGATGGTTGCGTAATAGCGAGTATCCCTAATGTAAGATATTATAAGATCATCCTGCGTTTGATTTTTTCCGGGGCATGGGATTATAACGATGCCGGGATGCTGGACAGGTCCCATCTTAGGTTTTTTGGGCTGGTAAATATCGTAGAGCTTTTTGAAAAGGCTGGTTATGAAATAGTGGAGATCAAAAGGAATATTGTAGCGGCCAGGGGATTCAGGATCCTGAATTTTATACTTCTGAATAAGTTAAAGAATTTTCTTGCGTATCAATATTATATTAAAGCAAAAAAGAACCGCAATCCGATGAAAACAACAAAGAGGCGAAGAAAAATTTATAAATTTTAAAAATACTGTTATGACAGAAAAAACAAAGCTCTCCATAGATTATGTCTTATTGGCGTTTATAGTGATTTTTATTACCTTGCAGCCGTATTTTAAGCATGGAGTTCTTAATTACTATGAATTAGGGATATACCTGCCAGGTATAGACGCGTTATTTCATGGCGAAATTCCATATAAAGATATTTTTATTTTACGTGGACCGCTGGAGATTTATATTCCAGCTTTTTTCATGCAGATTTTTGGTAAAAATATATCTGTATTAGAGGCGTATTTTTATTTCGGAACAGTGTTGACAATGGTTCTGTATGTATTATTGGCCCGCCGCGTATACAAAACGCGTATTTTTTGTTACCTGATGGCGCTGGTATTCATCGCAAGGACATTTCCCAGGGTAAATTTTTCTAATTGGGGCGGCATAAGATTTGGGTTAGGCGCGCTGGCGCTGTTATCTTTTATTTTATTTTTAGAGAAAAGAACAAAGTTTTGGATACTCTTATCCGGTATTTTTTCCGGCCTTGGATTTCTTATAAGTTTCGAGGTGGGTCTTTTTTCCGCCTGTGCGGTTTTTACGGGAATTATTTTTTATTATTTTTTTAAGTTTGACAGGCCGCAGTTTAATCTGGTAATTTTTTATGTAGCCGGCGCATGCTTAGCTTTAATTCCATTTTTTACGTATATATATATTCAAGGGGGCGTGGCGGTATATATAAAAGAACTTTTTAGCGCCATTTTTCATGCCAACGCTGTAATCAATATGCCCTGGCTTTTAGGAACGCCTCAGAATTTTAAAGAATTTTTATCGGCCTTATCCCCTTTTAATCATAATATTAAATATATGATGCCGTTTTTCTTCTACTGCGGGATTTGTATCTATATATTTACAAAGGTAATAAGAAAAAGCGTCTCTTTGAAAGATATAATAATAATTTCAATCTCTGTATATGGCGCGCTGCTTTATTATAGTTCTTTTAGGGATATAGAAGGGCCCCAGTATTTAATGGCGATACAGCCTGTTGTAGTGCTGGCGTATCTATTTTTGGATGAGATCTTTTCGCGGTTTTTAACAGGCGTTTCTTATAAAAAGGCGATTGCTTATGTATTATTGCTTATTGTGGCGTGCTATTCTGTTGCATACCCGCTCCAGAGGTTTCAAAAAAGATTTTTTATAGTAAAATATTTTAAGGAGTTTTTTATTGAAAAGAAAGGTTTAAAGATTATATTTAAAGATGAGCCATATAGCAAGCTGGAATTGGATAGGGCGCAAGGCATTGTTGTCCCGGATTACCAAAAGTTAGAATTAGAAAAGGTGAGCGCTTATATTATGTCTCATAGTTCTGGCCGGGATATTGTTTTTGCTTTTCCCGATCTTGGCATATATAATTTTCTTACAGCTAGGCCTGCGCCTGGCAGGCTTAAAACTCCCATGTTTTCGTATTATAATCCCGAATGGCATGCAGAGCTTATGAAAGATCTCGCGCTTCAGAAGCCAAAATTTATATTAAACAGAAAACAATATCCCGAGATGGATCCTTTTATGCCAAGGATTAAAAAATACCAAGATAAAATCCACGCTTATATCGATCAGCATTATAAGCTTACGTTGGAAGCTGGGAATATACAATTATACGAGGCCTTGAACAATGCAATCAAAAAGTGAAGTTTCAAAAGATTATGACAGGATTTTTTCGACACATGGCCTAAGAGCTGATGATTCATATTATAAGTGGATTATCCGTATTCTTGGCGGCATGAGCAATAAGAAATTTCTGGATATTAGCTGTGGCGAGGGTATAGTGTTAAGAGAGGCTGGCAGGCTAGGCGCGAAAACATTCGGTCTTGATATATCGCAGCAAGCGCTCAAGAAGACAAAAATAAACAGCCCTGCATCGTTTCTGGTATTAAGTGACGGAGAGAATATTTGTTTTAATGCGAAGTTTGATTATGTGACATGTCTTGGGAGCCTTGAGCATTATAATTATCCTGAAGCAGGGTGCAGAGAAATAGCGAGGCTTTTGGAAGATAGCGGCAGGTCAATAATAGTTTTGCCTAATAAATTTTCAATGCACGTTATTCTGGACGTTCTGTTTAAAGGCAAATCTGGCAACGAAGGCTTTCAAATAATAGAAAGGGATGCGAGTTTTGGGCAGTGGAAGGAATTTCTGGAGGCAAACGGCCTGAAGGCGTTAAAGGCGTACAAGGTTAATGAAAGGCCTGTACTCTGGAAAGATGGAAAAATTCGCTCTATCGCTAAATTTTTAAGAAACCTATGGTTTTATTATTTAGTTCCGTTTTATTTTGCAAGGGAGTTTGCTTTTTTATGCGAAAAGAAAGAAAAGGCGCTTAAAAAATAATTAAGGAAGCTATGTTTAAGGAGTTACAATGTTAAAAAAACTTTCAGTAGTTACAATCGCAAAAAATGAAGAGGCGAATATCGTCGCATGTATTAATAGCGCCAAAGGCTGGGCAGACGAGCATATAGTGGTGGATGATTTCAGTTCTGATAGGACTGTGGAGATTGCCAGGGCTAATGGAGCTATTGTATTCCAGCGCCATATGGACATAGAAGGCGTTCACAGGAACTGGGCATATTCCAGGGCGAAGAATGAATGGGTGCTTAGTCTGGACGCGGATGAAGAAGTTACGCCCGAGTTAAAAGAAGAAATAATGAAGGCGATTCAGTCAGATGATCATGTGGTTTATAATATTCCTCTCAGGACTTATATAGGAAATTACTGGGTTAAATATGGAGGGTGGTATCCTGGCCGCAAAGATAGATTGTTTAAAAAATCAGAATTTAAATATGAAGAAACCGGTGTGCATCCAAGAGTTTTTTATAAAGGCGTATGCGGCAGATTAAATAGCGATATTATCCATAAAGGTTATGAAGACTTTAGCGAGCTTTTTAGAGGCCTTAATGGCCAGACTACCCTGGAAGCGCAGAAGTGGTTTAATGATGGCAGGAAAATGGGCGTAGGCCTTATGCTTTGGAAGGCGACGGACAGGTTTTTTAGGGCGTATGTAGGTAAAAAAGGTTATAAAGACGGCGTAATAGGTTTTGTAGTGGCAATGAACAGCGCATTATATCAGGTTTTTAGTTATGCAAAATATTGGGAGATGGTTAGAAAGGGAGAAAAATGAAAATCTTAATAACAGGGGGCGCGGGTTTGGTAGGTTCACATGCAGCAGAGTATTACGCTAAAAAAGGCGAAGAGGTTATTGTGCTGGATAATCTTATGCGTTCAAGCTTATTCGGCTACAATAAAGACAGTGTGGAGTTTAACTGGAACTATCTGGCGCAGTTTGACAATATAAAACGGATAAAGGGAGATGTGAGGGAAGAGTCGGATATAATGAAAGCCCTGGGAGACGGCGTGGATGCTGTGATACATACAGCGGGCCAGCCTGGAGTGCCTCTTTCCATGAAAATCCCGAAAGAAGATTTTAGTATAAATGCGTACGGCACATTGAATGCCCTGGAGTGCGTGAGAAAAGTTTGCCCTAAAGCAGCGTTTATATATTGTTCTACAAATAAAATTTACGGGGAGAATGTTGACACCATTACGCTGGAAGAAAAAGAAACAAGGTATGTTTATAAAAGCAAAAAGGGAGTTCCAGAAACATTATCAGTGGATATGACTGGCCACACCCCTTACGGAGTGAGCAAACTCGTTGGGGATCTTTATGTCCAGGAATATGCCCATATTTACGGCATGAAGACAGCTGTATTCCGTATGTCGTGTATTTACGGCATAATGCAATTTGGTTTTGAAGACCAGGGCTGGGTGGCGTGGTTTGTCATAGCAAATCTCACAGGGCAGGATATTGTTATTTATGGAGACGGAAAACAGGTAAGGGATTTATTATATGCGGATGATTTGGTGGAGGCGTATGATAAATTTATAAATAGCGATATAAAACATGACGTGTTTAATATCGGCGGAGGCCCCAGGAACACCACGTCGCTTCTGGAATTTATTAATTTAATAGAACAAAAAACCGGCATTAAATTCAGAAAAATAGAGCATAAAGACTGGAGGCCGAGCGATCAGAAAGTATATATTTCAGATATCTCCAAAGTCTCAAAGGCTTTGAGCTGGAAACCTGGCGTTACCGTGGAAAAGGGGCTTGAAAAGTTAATAGAATGGGTAGGAGCTAACAATAAATTTTTTATATGAGCTTAATGTTCTCGACTCGGCCGAATATTCTTCGAGCTTGTCGAAAATCCCTCGGCTT
>JAUSEX010000051.1 GCA_030649895.1 Candidatus Omnitrophota bacterium | reverse complement strand
AGCTAGAAATGCCGGATATGTGGGGTTTTATTATGCGGGAGCCGGAAGCACCAGCAATTACTTAACGTTTGGCGGACATTCTGTCGATGATGCTATGGTTGTAACAATGGGCGGCAAAGTCGGCATCGGGACGACGAGTCCGGGGGCAGTTTTGGATTTGGGTGGAACTGCGGGATTCAAGCAATATGTCTATAATGGTGGTGTTGGAAATAGGGCTGGTTTTGGTATTGATTCAACGGGGAATAGTTATGAGTTTGCAGCAAACTTTGCTTATGGTACCACCGATCAAGGTAGGTTTACTATTAATTCATATGATGGAACAACTTTTAGGAACAAAGTGACAATTTTAGGAAGCGGCAACGTCGGCATCGGGACGACGGGACCGGGGGCGGTTTTGGATGTTCAAGGCGCAAGCGGGATTAGATTATTTTACTCCTCAGTTCCTTCTTATGGTTCTTTGACAATTATGCCTTATCAGGTGGGTCGTAACTATGCTGAAATTTCCACGGGGGCAACGAATGAGCCATTGGCACTTCAAACAAGAGGCGGCGGCAACGTCGGCATCGGGACGGCGGCGCCAGCGACTAAATTGCATGTTTTAGGTGGTCCTTTGCTACTTGAAAGTGGTGGTGCAAATACATATGGTCAAATAAAAGGATACAATAATAATAACCATTTTATTACAATGAGAGGTATAGTCGCTTCAGACGGATCTGTTACTGGTGGGCATCAAGCAACATGGGTTGAATATCTTAGTCCTGCGGACAGTAGTACGGGATGGTTCTTTAAAGATAGTTCTACTGCTGGTTATCCAATAGTAGCAAGAATATCAAAATCAGAAAGTTATTTCTCTGGCAATGTCAGTATTGTTGGCAATCTTAGTGTCGGTGGCGCGTTGAGCAAAGCCAGTGGTTCATTTATGATTGACCATCCGTTAGATCCGGCAAATAAAATTCTGAGGCACAGTTTTGTGGAATCGCCTGATATGAAGAATATATATGACGGTGTTGTTGTATTGGATGATAATGGCGAGGCAATAGTTACTTTACCGGATTATTTTGAGGTTCTCAATAGGGATTTTCGTTATCAATTGACGTCTATAGGTAAGCCAGCCCAACTTTTCATTAAAGAAGAGATTAAGGATAATAGATTTGTGATTGCAGGCGGAGAACAAGGCATGAGGGTTTCGTGGCAGGTTACTGGTACTCGTAAAGATGCATATGCTGTCAAGCATCCTATAATAATAGAGGAGGAAAAGGGCGGAAAAGATTTGCCTAAGAAAGGCGAGTATTTAGCGCCGGATTGCTTTGGAGAGAAGGAGTAGCGCGCGAAAGCGCGCGTTTATGGACGCAGCCTTTCGGCAACTGCCCAATATATTTTCATGAAATATTTACATCTATTTTTTGCCATAGCGATAATAGCTGCTATTAGCTGGCTTAGCCTGAAATACTGGCAGGAGCAATATCCGCTGTCTATGGAGTTCTATGATATTGCCTATCATAATGCCAGCGCTGTGGGACTTCAGCGTTGCGGCGGATTTACATTGAATAATTTTTGGGCGGCGTATTCTATTGAGGGAACTCCTAATATCTATTTTCCATTCTATCATATTGCCGGACTTTTAATGCTTTCCGCGGGCACAAGCGCATATTTTCTTACATATTGGCTGAGCTGGATGTTTCTACCGCTTTCTTTTCTAGCGGTTTTATTGTTTGTCTATAATGTGTATGGCTCAAGATCGGCTTTGTATTCAGTAATGTTTTTAGGCCTTTCGCCTGTATGGATAGAGAAGATGTGGGGCGCGTCTCCGCAAGCTTTGGTATACGTTTTGACACCGTTAATATTTCTAGCTTTGGCTAAGGAGCGGTATATTACTGTTTTTCTGCTGACTATTTGCGCTATGGCAACGCATTTTACAGGCCTATTTTTGCTCCCATTTCTTTTTATCTATGCTTTGCAGAATAAAAAACATCGTAAGGCCGTGTTTATTTTATTGGGCGCGTTGCTTTTAATAAGTTTTCCGCTTGTCTTATTTGGGATACAGCGCATCAAGGCAATCCATCTTTCAGTAGGATTTTCTAGAGGTACGCTTATAGACTCAATAAAATGGTCTTTTCACAGAATTTTTGATGTAAGGGGACAGTTCCATGTATTTTTAGGTTGGCTGGCTGTGGCAGGCTTAGCAGTTTCCTATTTAAAACGAAAACAGTTTCTGATTCTGCCAAGTTATTTTTTTGCAATTTTACCTATGGCGTGGACAGGCCAGGAGATAAAATTCTGGGGGGTTCCGAGCTTGTTTATCTTTTCGCTTTTAGGCGGGGTAGCGATGGGTTGCCTTCATGATTATTTTTCAAACAGGAGCAAAAATAAGATTTTTTCGCTCGCTCGGACAATAAAAAATGCTGTTATCGGGTTATTATTTTTTATTTTCATCTTTTTAACTAGCCACTGGCTTTTTTATCATGTCTCAAACTGGCCAGTTCAAGTAAAAACTCCGACTCTGAATTACCTCAGGAATCCGGGTATATGGCTTCGCCCTAAGCTCACATTCTCTATGACTGACCGCGAACAGATTACAAAGCTTGTCAAAGAAAATGTTAAAGATGACGAATTTTTCTGGATAGAGTCCAGCAATAATATAAATAATCAAGTCGCCCTGAATAGCATGCGCTCCACAGTAGCCTCTGTAACGCTTCAGAAAAACGCCATGACGCTAGTAAAAGGAATAAAATTGGTGGTGGCAAAAGTAGCGCCATCCGGCGATTATATTTTGCTCGATAGTATCAATAACGGATTCAATGTATATATTCTTAGAGATCCGTCCAAAGCTGCAAAGGTCAATATCCCGGAAGCGATTTTAAAAATCCGGCAGTTAAGGATGATTTTTATGATTCTTGGCATACTAATATTAATTGATCTTTTCAATTTACCAAAGTTAGCTTTTAGGAAGATAAAAAGCAAAAATTAGGCTGGATGCGTTAAGGGAAACGGAGAGATAGTTAGATTTGGAACAGAGGGAACAGGGACGTGTTAAAAGGGGACACGCAGTCTTGTAGGGTGTCCCGGAATAGAACGTCCCCTTATTACCTTATTATTACAAGGAGGATCAATGAAGACAAAAACATCTCTATCGCATAGGATTTTATCTTTTCCATTCAGCCTTAAGCCTCGAGCCTTGAGCCTCAAGCTGTTATTTATATCGGTATTTATATTTGCCTTCAGCCTCGAGCCTTCAGCCTCGAGCCTAGTTTATGCTGCAAGCAAGGGCAATCCAGCTGTGGTTTTCGCCCAATATTCTTCGAGCGAGGTAGAGCGAAGCGAGACCGAGTCGAGAAGTTCTCGACTCACTTCGTTCGCTCGAACAATATTAGACTGGCTCTGTTCTCCTGCCTACGCCGCGAGCAAAGGCGCGGATCCAGTCGCCTACTGGCGATTTGATGAGGGCGGTGGGCCGACTGCGTATGATGAAAGCGCTAATAATAATGATGGGACGCTAGTTAATCATGCGAAATTCGTGCCTGGGAAGATTGGCAAGGCACTGCAATTTGATGGGACGGATGATTATGTTAGCACTACAGCACCAGCATCAATAGGTACTTCTGGAGATTTTAGTGTTTCAGCATGGTTTAAAACTTCTACAAGCAATAAGCCGATAGTCCATGTTGATTATGGTAACCATACATGGGGCAGATGGAGCATTAGGAGTGGCCTTGTCTCTTTATATGGAGGGGGTAGTAGCCCTTCATATAAACAAATATCAATAAGTGGTTATGAAAACGGTGTGTTTAACCATATAGTTGTTGTATTTTCTAGGTCTGATTCAAAGATTTATGTTTATATGAATGGTAGTTTTTACAATAGCTTAACTTGGGACGGATTTATAGAGGGGCAAGGAACTTCTCCGCTAATAGGAGCGCAATTAGTAGGAGGTAGCGGTGGTTATTTTAATGGCACAATTGACGACGTTAAAATCTACAACTACGCCCGCACAGCAGACCAGGTAATGGT
>JAUSEX010000040.1 GCA_030649895.1 Candidatus Omnitrophota bacterium | reverse complement strand
TATATTTTAAAAATCGCAACCCAAGAAATCGAATGTGTAATCGAGTCGATTTTAAAAGTGATCAATTCCTCAACGCTTGAGGAAATTTCCAAGAATTCCCATGAAGTCGCAAAAAACGAGGTCGCTGAGATGATTATTTCGACTAAAAAACCCATTGCGTTCGATACTTTTGATGAAATCCCCGAAACGGGGCGGTTTGTTTTGGTCAGCGATCATGACGTGCGTGGCGGTGGGATTATTTTGAAAAACGTTCAATATTTTAGTGCTATATAATGTTATCACGTGCCGCCTACCGCGGCTTGTAGTGTAATTGTCATCCCCGAAATCTTTTGTCGGGGATCAAACCAGTTGTCATTCTGAGGAGCAACGCGACGAAGAATCCCATTACGAATACCCAAGATGAGATCCTCCGCGGAGTTTATCCTGAGCCCCTCGACTTCGCTCGGGATAAACTTCGCGAGTCGAGAAGAATACTATATCGTTATTTCTGCCGTGCGCGTTGCGTGGCAGCTTATATTAACTGCAACAGGCAGGCCTGCTATGTGCGTTGGATATGTAAGTATGCTTACCCCCAACGCTGTAGTTTTTCCGCCTACGCCCACTGGCCCAATTCCAAGCGCATTCACCTTTTTCAATACGCTTTTTTCAAGCTTTGCTATATACTTATCTTTGCTATTTTTTCCAAGCGGCCTGAATATTGCTTCCCTTGAAAGAGACACTGCCTTATCGAGGGTCCCGCCTATCCCGATACCTATATATACAGGCGGGCAAGGCCTGGAACCAGCCTCCTTCATAGCATCAACTATAAAATCTTCTATATTTGAAACAGGATCAGTAGGCCTGAACATCTTGATTTTGCTCACATTTTCGCAGCCAAAACCCTTAGCCACGACCTTTATGTTCATCTTATTTCCCGGCGCTATATCCGTATAGATAATAGGCGGCAGGTTTGTGTTTGTATTCTTTCTTATTAACGGGTCACTTACAACTGAAGACCTAAAATAACCTTCTTTATACGCAAGCGCTACGCCTTTAGCGACTGCCTTTTTAAGATCGCCTTTTACTATCAAAGACTGGCCTGCCTTTAAATATACGACTGCCATGCCTGTATCTTGGCATATAGCCAGCATCTTCTTTTTTGCAATGAACGCATTTTTTATGATTGCGCCCAGGGCGTATCTTGGTTTTTCTTTTGTCTCGTTTTTTCTTGCATTTTTAAGGCCTCGAAGCATATCAGGCCTCAGGGAAGTATTTGCCTTGATAAATAAATGCTTAACCGCATCAGTTATTAATCCAGCGCTTACTATTCTTGTCATCTTACACCTAATATTTTATGAACCTGTGGCATTAATCTTACGTTATCCAGCCTTGAGCTAGACACGCTTAAAAATTTCTGAATATGTTTTATTTTTTGCACCCTGTCATCGTTAGTTGCAGGCTGAAGTATAAAAAATACGGCTTTATTGACCTTTTCTATTACAGACACTGCTTTCTTTATATCAGATAGCGTAGTTCTATTTGTAATAACTGATTTTACAAAAACTTTTTTTCTGGTTGACGCTTTCAAAAAATCAGAATGCACCTTCCAAAATGCCTTGCCTCCCGTAGAAGACGGGAGCTTGATATCCATGCTTATTATATCTAAAAAACCAACAATCTCCAAAAGTTTATTTTTTAATGTCCCATTCGTTTCAAGATATATAATAAAACCTTTTTTCTTAAGCTCAGGCAAAACCTCTTTTAAAAATCCTGCGTATAAAAGCGGCTCCCCTCCCGTCAAAGACACTACCCTGTTATTTTTTTTTATAATAGCCTTTACAAGCTCCTTGCCTGAATATTCTTTAAATTTATTCTTTCCGGCTTCGTCGCAAAACCCGCATCTTAAATTACACCCATAGAATCTGACAAATGTCTGCTGCTGGCCAAGACACACGCCTTCGCCCTGAATCGAACTGAACACTTCTACTATCTTCGCACTTTTCATAACCATCTTGCGCTTCTATTTAAAGCCTTTGGAGCGGAGCCTGCAGGCATCGCATACGCCGCAAGGTTTTTCCCCGCCTTTATAACATGACCATGTGCGCTTAAAATCTACTCCCAGCTGCTTGCCAAGTTTAACAATATCCTCTTTTGTCTTATATAAAAGCGGGGCGACTATCTTTATGCCCTTTAACTTTGTAGCCTTCTTGAATAATTCGTTAAACACCTTGTAATATTCAGGCCTGCAGTCAGGGTAGCCTGAAAAATCTATTGCATTTGCGCCTATAAATACCGTCTTTGCGCCTATTGCCTCAGCGTAAGACAAAGCGAAACTTAAAAAAATAGTGTTTCTGGCGGGGACATAAGTAGGCGGAATATTTTCTTTACTTGAAAGTTTCCTGTTCTCAGGTACTTTGATGTTTTTATCCAGAAGCGC
The DNA here is from genome assembly GCA_030649895.1 of Candidatus Omnitrophota bacterium. Lineage (GTDB taxonomy): Bacteria > Omnitrophota > Gorgyraeia > Gorgyraeales > Gorgyraeaceae > UBA10183. Next base: position 102,182 of record JAUSEX010000040.1, on the reverse strand, counting down.
GCTTTTTTTCCATGGCAGACATATTTTCAAAACAGTGCAGCTAGATTTCGCGGCTTGGGCTATTTTTTTTGCAAACAATATTTCTTTTTTATGGCGCTGGCCATAATCGAAAGTAAGGCAGTATGGCTTATACCCCTCTTTCCTGGAAATAAAAAGGGTTACAGCCGAGTCCATCCCTCCGGAAAGTAAAACTACTGCTTTTTTAATCATATTTATCAATATTCTTCTCGACTTCGCTCGAAGAATATCCTTCGACAGGCCCAGGGCATGTTGTTCGAGCGAGTCCTAAACTTGTCTAAGGACAAGTCGAGAACCCTAAGCCCTCGGGTGAACCTTTTCGTAGATTGCCTTCAGCCTATCTGTGGTTACATGCGTATAAATTTGAGTAGTAGAAAGATTTGCGTGGCCTAAAAGCTCCTGCACGCTTCTCAGGTCAGCTCCCCTGTCAAGCATATGAGTGGCAAAAGAATGCCTTAGCGAATGAGGAGAAAGATTTTCATTAAGGCTGGTTTTTTTGATATACTTATCCACTATGCGCCTTACAGCCCTGTCGCTCACGCGGCGTTTAGCCTTGTTAAGAAATACAGGCTTTCTTTCATTTATATCGCTTACGCCTATTTTTTCAAAATAAGCCCTTATCACTCTCAACGCCTTGTCCCCTATAGGAACAAGCCTTTCTTTTTTGCCCTTTCCGCGAACCTTTAATACCCCGCTTATAAAATCAATATCTTCTTTATCCAGGCCCACTAGCTCGCTTACCCTTATGCCTGTCGAATAAAGCGTTTCAAGAATAGCCTTGTCTCGCAAGCCCATGCCTTCAGAAATGTCTGGAGATTCTAAAAGCTTCACAGCGTCTCCCGTGCTTAGAAACAGCGGTAATTTTTTTTCTATCTTAGGTGTTGAGAGGCTTAATGCAGGATTGATCTTTATGTATCCTTCCCTGTAAAGAAATTTAAAAAAACTCCTGAGGCATGCCATTTTTCTCGCTATAGACCTTTTTGAAAAATTCTTCTCCTTCATCCTTGCAAGAAAAAGCCTCACATCCAGATGGGTTACCTGCTCTATAGGCTTTTCTTTTATTGACTCGCTGAATTCCCTGAGGTCTATTTTATAGTTTATTACAGTGTGGTCCGAGGCGTTTTTTTCAATCTGCAGATAATTTATGAACTTATGGACAAATCTATCAAGCATCTTCCCCCTCTAACGCTACGCTGTCTTCATCGTTCTGGGAGGGAAGCCTGCGTGATATGTGATGGCATTTTGGATAAGTTGAACAGCCGTAAAAATGCCTGCCTCCTTTTGAGCGACGCTCGACAAGCATTCCGCCGCAATCAGGTTCCGGGCATTTCACTCCGGTAGGTATGGCTTTGGCAAACCTGCAGTTAGGAAAATCAGAACAGCTTAAAAACCTCCCTAGCCTGCCCCATTTTATGACCATCGGTTTGCCGCATTTTTCGCAGATCTCCGAGGTTTTCACAGCTTCGCCTTTTACCTTGCGCATATTTATCTTGGCGTACTCTACTTCTTTTGCAAAAGGCGTATAAAATTCTTTTAACACCTCAGCGCTCTTTTGCTTTCCTTCCTCTATCTCATCCAGCTCTTCTTCCATTTTAGCTGTGAATTCCAGATCCAGAATCCTTGGAAAACTTTTCATCAAAAGATCTGTAACCACTACGCCCAGTTCAGATGGACAGAAGTATCCTTCTTTTCTTTTTACATAATTACGGGCGATGATAGTCTGAATGATAGGCGCGTAAGTGCTCGGCCTTCCTATCCCGTCTTCTTCCAAAGCCTTTACAAGGGAGGCGTCTGAATACCTTGGGGGAGGTTTTGTAAAATGCTGGCTTGGATCCAGTTTTAAAAGGTCCAGGATCTCCCCTGCTTCCAGAGACGGAAGTATTTTCTCTTCTTCCTTATCCTCTTCGTTTTCCTCGTAAACTACGCTGAAACCCTGAAATACCTTCTGAGAACCATTGGCTTTAAAAGTACACCTCCCCGCTTTTATTTCAACGCTGACGACATTAAATACAGCAGGGGTCATCTGGCTGGATATAAAACGGTTCCATATCAATGTGTAAAGCTTATACTGGTCCAGCGTAAGAAATTCTTTTATGCTGTTTGGCTCTCTCAGCGGCAACGCAGGCCTTATCGCTTCATGAGCCTCCTGGGCGCTCTTCTTTGATTTATATGCGTTTGGCGCAGCCGGTATGAATTCAGGGCCATATTTTTCAATTATATATTTTTTTGCAAAATCCTGGGATTCCTTCGAGACCCTTACGGCGTCTGTACGCATGTAAGTTATGAGGCCTACGTTCCCCTCGCTCCCTATAGGCAAACCTTCATACAACTGCTGCGCCACTCTCATAGTTTTAATTGCCTGGAACCTTAGCTTATAGAATGCCTCCTGCTGAAGCTTAGAGGTTATAAAAGGCGGCTGAGCGTATTTACGTTTTTCTTTTTTATCAACGCTTACAACCGTAAATTTTTCCTTTTCAAGTTCGCTAACCAGGCTCACGGAATCACCCTGATTATTAAGGTCTATTTTTTTATCTTCTATTTTATCAAGCTTGGCTGTAAATTTAGAATTTTCTAAGTTTTTCTTTTTTAGCTCCGCCTCTATTTCCCAGTACTCTTTCGGCACGAAGACATTGATTTCTTTTTCCCTGTCAACTATAAGCCTTACCGCAACTGACTGAACCCTGCCTGCCGAAAGGCCCCTGCCAACCTTTCTCCACAATAACGGGCTGATGCTATAACCCACCAATCTATCCAAAATCCTTCTTGTCTGTTGGGCGTCCACCATGTTCATATCTATTTTACCAGGGTTATTGATCGCCGCTTCTATCGCAGACCTTGTTATTTCATGAAACGCAATCCTGTATATTTTTTTCTTTTTGCCTAAAAGATTAGCAAGATGCCAGCTTATAGCTTCTCCCTCCCTGTCAGGATCAGTTGCTAGGAATATGCTATCCGAATCCGCCGCTTCTTTCTTTAATGCGTCTACTATCTTTTTTTTGCCTGGTATCATTATATATTCAGGGGTAAAATCTTTCTCTATCTCTATGCCCATTTTCGACTTAGGAAGGTCCATTATATGGCCCATCGAAGAAGAGACGATAAATTTTTTACCTAGTATCTTATTTATAGTGCTGGCCTTTGCGGGCGATTCAACAATAACAAGGGATTTTGGCATCTAAATTCTCCATTCTATATTTTAACAAAATTTTTGCCCGGCAATTGCTTTGCAAATTTCTTGATTTCCAAGCTTAATAATATCCCGGCAATCTTACTAAAAACTATGCCGCTTTCCAGACATATATCATCTATACACTTAGGATCGCTGGATAATAAAGTATATACTAAATTTTCATTTTTGTCCAATACTGACTGACTCCGTGAGTCGCCATCCTGGCGACTCACGGAGTCGGATAGGTTCAGTTCTTCTAATATATCTTCTATGCCCTGCGCCAATTTAGCACCCTGCTTTATGAGTTTATTGGTGCCTTTCGAGGTCATTGAGTCTACTTTTCCCGGAACCGCAAAGACTTCCCTGCCCTGCTCCAGGGCGCAATCGCATGTAATAAGCGCCCCGCTTTTTTCAGCTGCCTCAACGCATACCACTCCCAGGGAAAGCCCGCTTATTATCCTGTTCCTCTTTGGGAAGTTACCTCTATCAGGTATAGTAAGCATTGGGAATTCGCTGATCACGGCGCCCGATTCAGAAATCCTTTCAGCCAGTTTTGTATTCTCTTTAGGGTAAATATTAGCCAGGCCTGATCCTAAAACAGCTATTGTCCTCATCTTTGCCTTTAACGCGCCTTTATGGCTAGCGGAATCAATGCCTCTCGCAAGGCCTGAAACTACTGTAATGCCATGCGAGGCCAATTCAAACCCAAGCCTCTCGGCTGTCTGCGTCCCATAAAAAGACGCCAGACGAGAACCAACTATCGCAACAGCTAACTTATCCTCCGGAAGGATCTTTCCTTTTATATACAAAACTACAGGCGGGTCATATATGCTTTTCAAATTCTCAGGGTAATCGTGGTCTAAAAAAGTAACGACTTTCACGCCATGCTTCTTTATCAGATCCGTCTCTTCCTTCAGGCTTATCTCTTTGATAGCCTGAGGGATTCTTGAGGTTATGAGCGGGCTGATTTCTTTTACTTCTTTAAGCCGGGTTTCATCTGCTTTAAAAATATTTTCCAGAGATCCGAAATGTTTCAAGAGACCCTGCGTCCTAACGCTTCCTATATCATCTACCATATTAAGAACTATCAGTCTCTCGGTATCATTCATAGCGGTATCGTTTTCATCCTTTCTACCGTATAAGACACATCTGGAGAATGTTTTCTTTCAATTATTTTTACTATTATTTTAAAGCAGGGCGCTCTTTGGCAGGACGCTTATAATTTTGGAAACTATATCATCTACGCTTAGGCTGTCTGTCTCTATGCTAAAATCTGCTTTATTGTAATATGGATCTCTTTTCTTCAAGAGATCCTCTATCTGTTTTTTAGGGTCAGGGACATTCAAAAGCGGACGGATTTTTAGGCTTTTTGTCCTTTTAAGTATCGTATCAGGAGACGCCTTAAGGCAAATTATAACGCCGCTGTTTTTCAGATTATTGAAATTTTCTTCATCTACTACCGATCCTCCCCCTGCGGATATAACGACATTCTCGCGATTGGCGGCTTCTTTCACCGCCTCTTTTTCAACCTGCCTGAAATATGGCTCCAGCTTTTTCTCAAATATATCCTTAATAGACATTTTTTCTTTCGCCTCTACCATGTCGTCTAGTTCCACGAAATCCTTATTAAGCTTTTTTGCCAATAGTTTTCCTACAACGGATTTACCCGTCCCCATAAAACCAACCAAGATTATATTATTCATAAAATTTAATATAACAGATAACGATACAATAGTCAAATCCCTTGTATTTACTAAACCTATATGTTATACTCTTCATTTAAATGAAACTACTGCCCGTTATAATCATACTACTAGCCCATTTTATATTTTTAAATCCCGCTTACGGCGCTGATATTAAAGATAAAAGCAGCTTTCTTCTGGATATAAGAAATAGGGATAACTCTATATGCCTGAACCGCTTTTCCGTTTCAAAAAATATCTCCAGATACGATATGAAAATCTCTCTTTTCGGAGAAGGCCAATGGCATTTAGGAACCTCTAAATGGGATAAGATAACATCGGGCGTAGAGGCGGAGAAATATTTGTTAAAATACCTTTATTGCGGAGAATCGATACATTTTATTTCCGGCCAGCTTCTTGATTACATGACATTCGACCCGGGCAATATGTCAGTGGAAACGACTACGAAATTAGGGCTTAACTTTCCCTTGACTAAAAAGCTTTCTTTCAAAGTCTGGAACGAATACTCATATAATCTGGAGAAAGGCTCTGCAGGGCTCAATGAAGTGTTAGTAGAAATACCTTACGAAGTAAATAAAACCTTGGATTTGGCAATCGGCTGGCGCCACACTGACAGGATCCACGCATTTGACTCAGACTACGCAACGACTTCTCTTATTCTACATTTTTAGTCCGGCTATATAACCTTTATAATTCCTGCTTATCTCAACAAGGCTATCCCCGCCGAATTTTTCTAAAAACGCCCTAGCTATCACAAAACCTGCCACTGCTTCCCCTACTAATCCTGCTGCCGGCACAGCGCAGAAATCAGAGCGTTCCGTGGAAGCCTTTGCCTGTTTTTTTGTATCAATATCTATAGTATTCAGGCCGTCCATTAATGTGCTTATAGGCTTCATATAACCGCGCAATACTATATCCTCGCCGTTAGACATCCCGCCTTCTATGCCTCCGGCGTTATTGGTTTTTCTGTAAATGCCTTTTTCCCTGGAATAAAAAATCTCGTCATGCACCTTTGAGCCTGGTTTTCCAGCGCACTCAATAGCGTTGCCTATCTCTACCGCCTTAATAGCCGGTATAGACATAATAGCTTCCGCGAGCCCGGCGTCTAAGCGCCTGTCGAAATGCGCGCAGCTGCCTAAACCCGGAGGCGCTCCTTTGATCGTTACTTCAAATATTCCTCCCAGGGTATCTTTTGATTTTACAGCTTCGTCTATTTTATCTTTAATAACTTTTTCATCCTTAGCCCCGCCTATCATTAAAACCCGGCTCATAATTTTTATGCTAAACTCCGCCAGAAGAACTTTACAAATAGCCCCGATACCCACCCTCGCAGCCGTCTCCCTAGCCGAAGCCCTTTCAAGCACGCATCTGGCGTCATTAAACCCGTATTTAAGAATCCCCGCCATATCAGCATGTCCTGGCCTTGGGTTTTTAACAGCTGGCAATTTATCTATGCTGGAATCTTTATTTTCAATGAGAATAGCTATGGGGCTTCCTATTGTTACGCCTCTTATAAGCCCTGAGAGTATTTTAGCCCGATCGCTTTCTATCTGCATCCTTTGGCCCCGCCCATAACCCTCCTGCCTTCTCTTGAGCTCTTTATCTATGTCGCTTGCGTTTATCTTTAATCCAGCAGGCATGCCTTCCAATATGCCCACCAGCGTCTCTCCATGCGATTCCCCTGCAGTCAAAAATCTCAACATCTTCCCCTCCTTATAAATTCAAAAATAAACTTAAAATTTTATGGCCCCAGATCATAGCAACAAAGCTAGCTAAAGAAATATAAGGTCCATACGGTATTATATCCTCTTTTTTTACAAATTTCACATAGATTCCGATAGGCGCTCCGAAAAAAGGCGCTAAAAAGAAAATAAGAACCGCCATCTTCCAGCCTAAAAACGCGCCAAGCATTGCCATTAGCTTCACATCTCCACCGCCCATGCTGTCTTTTTTAAATGCAAGTTTGCCTAAGACACCTGTAAGATATATCAAGCCACCGCCTGCTATGGCGCCCAATATGGAATTCAAAAGGCCTCTTTGCCACGTAAAAGCGCCTTGCAATCCAGGAAAAATTACGCTCAGGATAATTCCGACAAATATACCGACAAGGCTGATGCTGTCCGGTATCAACTGAAATTCCAGGTCTATAAATGTAACGACTATAAGGCTGGCTACTAACAAGCCATAAATCCAGAATATGTAGTTAAATCTAAAATTCGCGAATAAAATCAGAAGACATGCGGCGCTTATCAGCTCTACAAAAAAATACCGCGGAGAGAACCTGGCCTTACAAGACCTGCATTTACCTCTCAGTAAAACATAACTAAGTAATGGTATATTATCATACCATGGTATAGGCTTTTTGCATAAGACGCACCTTGAGCCAGGAAAAACCAGAGACTCGCTCCTGGGCATCCTGTATATGCACACATTAAGGAAGCTCCCGATTACTAAACCAAAAATAACTACAAGCAAATACGTCATATTTTCTATTTTACCCTTATTGCGCTTCGCAAGTGGTTATAGGTTTATTTAAAGCAAGGCTTTATCCAGCTCTTTCCTCATCACGCCTACAACGTCTGCAGGCTTAACGCCATTTATCCAAAGAGAAAAACTAAAAGCGCCCTGGGCCGCAAGCATTCCTCTGCCGTCTACAGCATGTTCTTTCCCGAATAGAGCCCTGGCATCTTTAACTAATTGTGTTTCTCTGTTATAAACCACATCATATACATATAAATCTTTATGAAGAAACTTCTTATCAATAGGTGAACTATTTTCTTTTTCCATACCCACCGGAGATGCGTTAACCAACAATTGACATTCCTTTATTTTTTCAGGCAACTGTTCTAAAGATATATATTCTATCTTTTTCTCTAGAATATCCCGCCATTCTTCTGATAATGTTAAAAAATATTTTTTTGCAGCATCAACCTGGCTTCTATTTAACTCATATACATATAACTTATTTAAATTTATATTTTTCCAGCTTAAAGCAGCTATAATTGCCCTGCCAGCACCGCCGCATCCAATAAGTAAAGCGTTTTTATTCTTAGCGTCAAATTTTAAATCTTCTTTCAATGCTCTTAAAAAACCAGGCGCATCGGTATTCCAGTATTCCAAATTTCCGTTATTTCTTTTTACAGTATTTATAGCGCCCGTCAGCTCAACATAATACAAATCTGATCCTATTAGTCTTGCATCCTTGCTTACAGGTACAGAAAAATTATTATCTATAATCTCTTTTGCCTTTATCTTATGCGGAATAGTTATGTTAAACCCCGCCACTTCTTTTTTATTCAAAATAAAATCTTCCAGCTCTTCAGGCCTTACCTCAAATAATTTATATTCCGCGTCGATGCCAAGCGCCTTAAAGGCAGCATTGTGCATTGCAGGCGATAAACTATGTTTTATAGGCCAGCCGATTACTCCGTATGTATCCATTATTTTATAATTTTAATTTTGCGGGGCTGGATTTTGCCTTGCGCGAACGGCTAAAGATCAGTTTATTGACAGCATTCACATACGCCTTCGCGCTGGCCTCTATAATATCTGTAGATGTGCCCCTGCCAGAGACCTCGTCTTTACTGGATCTTATCCTGACCGTAACCTCGCCCAGCGCGTCCTTGCCTCCGGTAATAGATTTCAGGGAATAATCCAGGAGCTTGCACTTCAAGCCTGTTATAGCGTCTATGGCTTTATAGCACGCGTCTACCGGGCCGTCTCCGGAAGAAGTCTTCTTGAATATTTTTGCGCCTTTTTTAAGGCCTATGTCAGCCTTTGGGATAATTTTATTTCCGCTCGTTATATTTAAATCTTCAAGAATAAAGGTTTCAGGTATAGAGGCCCTGCCGTCCTGGGCTATGGATAAAAGGTCTTCGTCAAATACCTCTTTTTTCTTGTCCGCGAGGACCTTGAACCTTTCAAACGCATTTAATAATTCGCTTTCATCCAGCTCAAATCCAAGTTTTTTCAATCTCTCGTTAAACGCGTGCCTGCCTGAATGTTTTCCCAGGACAAGCCTTGTAGCGCCAAATCCCACATCCTGCGGTTTTATGATTTCATAAGTAGTGCTCTTCTTCAACATCCCGTCCTGATGAATGCCTGATTCGTGGCTAAAGGCATTCCTGCCCACTATCGCCTTATTCGGCTGAACAACTATTCCAGTGAGCTTACTGACCAGGCGGCTGGTTTTGTAAATTTCTTTCTTATTTATAGAGGTTATGATGCCGAATATGTCTTTGCGCGTATCAATAGCCATGACTATCTCTTCAAGAGACGCATTACCAGCTCTTTCTCCGATGCCATTAATAGTGCATTCTACCTGCTCTGCCCCGTTTTCTACGGCTGAAAGAGAATTGCTTACGCCCAGGCCCAGGTCATTATGGCAATGTACGCTGATAATGGCTTTATCTATATTAGGGACTCTTGTTTTTATTTCTTTTATAAGAGCTCCGAACTCAGCAGGCATTGCATAGCCTACTGTATCCGGAATATTCACTGTTTTCGCGCCCGCATTTATGACAGACTCCACTACCCTGCACAAAAAATCCCTGTCTGAGCGCGAGGCGTCTTCAGGGGAAAATTCCACATCATCACAGAGATTGCGAGCATACCCGACTGCCCAGGTTGCAAGCTTCAGTATCTCTGATTCGGCTTTTTTCAGCTTGTACTGCATGTGAATCTTTGAAGTAGCCAGAAAAACATGGATCCTAGGGCTCTTCGCAAGTTTCACAGCCTTTGCGCATGCATCGATATCGGATTTTACAGATCTGGCCAAACCGCAGATAGTAACGCCTTTTACTGCGCTAGCCACCTTTTGCACAGCGCTGAAATCGCCTTTTGAGGCGATAGGAAATCCGGCCTCAATCACATCAACGCCCAACCTGGTGAGCTGCCTAGCTATTTCTATCTTGGCGTTCACGTCCAGGCTTGCGCCAGGAGATTGTTCGCCATCTCTTAAAGTTGTGTCAAAAATAATTATTCGTTTCATGGTATCATAAGTTCTCGACTCGTCCGCTTCGTGGCCTCGCTCAAACAATATTCTTCGAGCAAGCGAAGCGAGTCGAGAAGTCTATTCTATTTTTTCATCCAAGGCATCATTTCTCTGAGCTTCTTGCCAACCGCCTCGATCTGATGGTCATCGCCTTCTTTTAACAGCTTGTTAAAATTCGGCCTGCCTGCTTCATTCTCTTTTATCCACTCCCTTGCAAATTTGCCTCTTTGGATTTCACTTAAAATCTTTTTCATCTCTTTTCTGGTTCTTTCCGTAATAATCCTTTTGCCGCGCGTTAAATCTCCGTAACATGCCGTATTGGAAACCTTTCTTCTCATACCTGCAACGCCCGCTTCCTGCACAAGGTCTGTTATAAGTTTTAACTCGTGTAATACTTCAAAATACGCTATTTCAGGCTGATATCCCGCTTCTACCAGCGTGTCAAACCCTGCTTTGATAAGTTCGCTAGCGCCTCCGCACAAAACAGCCTGCTCTCCGAAAAGATCAGTTTCAGTCTCCTCTTTAAACGTTGTTTCTATTACGCCTGCCTTTGCCGCGCCCAATCCTTTAGCGTAAGCTAAAGCAAGCTTCATGGCGTTGCCTGTCGCATCCTGGTATATGGCTACTAATGAAGGAACGCCCTTGCCTTCCACATACATTTTTCTTACCAAAGCGCCCGGGCCTTTCGGGGCTACCATAAACACATCTACGTTCTTAGAAGGCTTTATCTGTTTAAAATGAATATTGAATCCGTGAGAAAAACATAATGCCTTGCCTTTCTTCAAATTAGGCTTTATGTATTCTTTGTATACCTGCGCCTGCACATGATCCTGGGTAAGTATCTGTATTATGTCTCCGAGCTTTGCAGCTTCGCTGACAGAGACAGGCTTAAAGCCGTCCTGCACTGCAAGCTTATAATTTTCCGTTCCCTCTAGCTCGCTCACAAGCACTTCCACGCCGCTATCCCGTAAATTCAGGGACTGCCCCCTGCCCTGAATCCCGTATCCTATGATAGCTACTTTTTTACCTTTAAGGATATTTAAATCCGCATCCTTGTCATAATAGATCTTTAACATTACCGCCTCCTCTTGTTTTAAGTTTTGACAGACTAAAGCCTACCCTGCAATCTTGTAGCAAAGACCCTTATTCTTTGGATATTGCGATGCGGCCGCTTCTGACGAGTTCCTTGATCCCGAACTGTTTTAATCCTTCCAGGAAAGTCCTGATCTCATCCTGATCGCCTATCATTTCAATGATAGCTGTATCGCTTCCGCGCTGAATAGCTTTTGCGTAAATCTTGCTCAGCACGCCGTCAAGCCTGGTTTTATCTTTCGAAGAATACCCTATCTTTGCCAGTATAAGCTCCCTGTCAACATGGCCTTTCTTTGTAAAATCCGTAACGCTGATAATATCTATCAGCTTATTAAGTTGTTTTTTTATCTGCTCCAGGACTTTCTCGTCTTCTGCTTCTACAACCATCGTCATATAGGAAATAGTAGGATCCAGGGTCTCCGATACTGCCAGCGACGCTATATTATAGCCGCGCGCGCTGAATAACCCGGCTATCCTGGCCAGCACCCCGAATTTATTTTCAACTAAAACAGAGATCGTGTGTCTCATTATGCCAACCCCTCTATCATCCTGTTCAATGCCTCTCCGGCAGGAACCATTGGAAACACATTTTCTTCTCCTTCTACCTTGAAATCAATCAGCACGACATTGTCTACAGAAATCGCCTTTTCTATTGCCTTTCGGACATCTTCTTTTTTTGTAACGCGAATTCCGACAGCTCCATAACTTTCGGCAAGCTTGACAAAATCAGGATTAGTCATAGTAGTATAGGCATATCTCTTTTTATAAAATAGTTCCTGCCACTGCCTGACCATCCCCAGATAGCCGTTATTAAGTATGGCTACCTTGACATTGATTTTATTTGCGACGCACGTGCCAAGCTCCTGTATGTTCATCTGTATAGAACCGTCTCCGGCTATATCGAAAACTATTTTTTCAGGCATTCCTATTTTAGCGCCCATTGCGGCTGGAAAACCAAATCCCATGGTTCCAAGCCCGCCCGATGAAATAAAAGTCCTGGGATAATCATACTTATACCACTGCGCAGCCCACATCTGATTCTGTCCGACTTCCGTGGTAATAATAGCCTTGCCCTTCGTAATCTCGCAGATCTGCTCCACCACATATTGCGGCTTTATCATACCCTTCTTATCCAGGTATTTAAGAGGGTATTTTTTCTTCCACGCCTCAATTGTCCTTAGCCACTCAGACGTATCCGGCGCTTTATTTATATCTTCTATCAATTGGCCTAAAATATTTTTTGCATCGCCTACAATAGGGATATCCACTTTCACATTTTTACTGATGGACGTGGGGTCTATATCAATATGTATAACCTTGGCGTAGGGCGCAAATTTATCAAGACGGCCCGTAACCCTGTCGTCAAACCTGGCGCCTACTGCGATTATTAAATCCGCTTCCATAATCGCGTGGTTTGCGTAAGCTGTGCCGTGCATGCCTAGCATACCCAGAGAAAGTTTATGCGTGGCAGGAAAACATCCTATGCCCATTAATGTCCACGTAATAGGCGCGTTCAGTTTTTCAGTCAGCTTTTTCAATTCATGAGTGGCGCCTGATGTAATAATCCCTCCGCCGGCGTAGATAAGAGGTTTTTTAGAAGAACTTATCAGCTTAGCTGCTTTTTTAATCTGTCCGGGATGGCCGAAACTAGTAGGCTTATAGCTTCTGATTTCAATTTCCTCAGGCCAGATAAACTCTGTTTCTTGCTGCTGAATATCAGAAGGTATATCAATTAAAACCGGGCCAGGCCTTCCGCTCGAAGCGATATAAAAAGCTTCGCGGATAGTCCTTGCCAGATCTTTAACGTCTTTAACCAGATAATTATGTTTTGTTATAGACCGCGTGACCCCTGTCACGTCAGCTTCCTGAAACGCGTCGTTTCCTATCAGAAAACTTTTCACCTGGCCTGTAATCGCTATCATCGGAATAGAGTCCATGTATGCGTTAGCAATACCTGTAGTAAGGTTAGTGGCACCAGGACCTGATGTGGCCAAACACACGCCGACTTTTCCAGTTGCCCGGCTATAACCGTCTGCCGCATGCGCTGCTCCCTGCTCATGCCTGGTCAATATAAACTTAACATCAGCTTCATATAAAACGTCGAATATAGGCAGAACCTGGCCTCCTGGATAGCCGAATATCACTTCAACGCCTTCCCTTTTAAGAGATTCTATTAATATTTTTGCACCGTTAAGTTTCATAATAATCACCATGTCCACCCCGTAGGTGAGCCATATGGCTCACCTACGGGGTGGACATGGTACGCTATCTATCGTTACTCTAATACCGCGCCTTTTGACGGAGAAGACACCATGCGGCTGTATCTTGAAAGCCAGCCACTTGTAACTCTTGGCTTAGGCGCCCTCCATTTTTTAAGGCGCTTCTCTATCTCAGAGCCAGTCAAATCCACGTCTATGCGCCTATTATGTATATCTATTGTAATTTTATCGTTATTTCGAATAACAGCTATAGGCCCGCCTTTACTGGCTTCGGGAGAAACATGGCCTATGCACGGGCCACGCGTTCCTCCTGAAAATCTTCCGTCTGTAATAAGCGCCACGTCATTAGCAAGGCCCATCCCTACTATGGCCGAGGTAGGAGAAAGCATCTCTCTCATACCTGGCCCTCCAGCAGGGCCTTCATATCTAATCACAACTACATCGCCTTTTTTAATCTTGCCGCTCAATATGGCGCTCATTGACTCTTCTTCGGAATCAAATACCTTTGCTGCGCCTTCAAATAACATCGCCTCTTCGCTCACTGCGCCCTGCTTCACAACGCAACCTTCAGGAGCAATATTGCCTTTTAATATGGCGATCCCGCCTTCTATTTTATAAGGATTATTAAGTGGCCTTACGACTTCTTCATCGCTAACTTTACTCAATCTTGCGATTTCTTTTATGGACAAACCACTGACAGTGGCATTGTCATTTAATTTGTCCTGCAGCCTGTTTAAAACGCCCGGTATGCCGCCAGCGGCTTCTAAATCCTCCAGAAAATATTCTCCTCCTGGCCTCAAATCAGAAATCTTAGGAGTAACCTTGCTTATTTTATCAAATATCTCAAGCGGCAAATGAACCCCTGCTTCTTTAGCTATCGCCGTTAGATGCAAAACCGTATTTGTAGACCCGCCTAAAGCCATATCCACAGTTATAGCGTTTAAGAATGCTTTTTTATTCATAATAGAACGCGGCTTTACATTTTTTGCAACAAGCTCGTTGATTCTTCTGCCGCTCTCAAAAGCTATCCTCATTTTTTTACTGGACACTGCCAGAGACGTGGCGCATCCTATCAAGGACATGCCCATTGTCTCAGCAAGACAGCTCATTGTGTTGGCTGTAAAAAGGCCCTGGCAAGAACCTGGGCCCGGGCACGCGTTCATCTCAAGCTCATCCATGTCTTCTTTTGAAATCTCGCCCTTCTTAAATTTTCCAACAGCCTCAAATGTATCCCTCACGAGATCCAGGCGCCTTCCTTCATACCGGCCTGTGAGCATAGGGCCTGCTGTAACAATAATAGCGGGTATGTTCATCCTTGCGCTTGCCATAAGCATGCCGGGAGTAATTTTATCGCAATTTGTTAAAAGCACAAGCCCGTCAAGCGAATACGCGCCTGCGATAGTCTCAACCATGTCAGCTATCAGCTCTCTCGAAGCAAGAGAATATCTCATACCTGAATGGCCCATTGCAATGCCATCGCATATACCAGGAATACCGAAAATAAAAGGCTTTCCTCCGCCTGCGTAAACCCCATTTTCAATAGAGCGCTCCAGGGTGCGCATATGCATGTGGCCCGGTATAAGGTCTGTAAAACTGGACGCTATGCCTATAAAAGGCTTTTTCAGGTCACTGCAGCATACGCCTGTAGCGTACAAAAGCGCCCTGTTGCCTGCTTTGGAAATACCTTTTTTAATAATATCGCTGCGCAACTTTACCTCCGTAAAAATATTGTTCAAGCGAATCTCGCCGCCAAAGATGGCGAACGAGTCGAGAACTATTTAATATTCTTCTCGACTTCGCTCGAAGAATATTAAAACCTCTTAAATTTTATCTTACAGAATCTCTATCTTCGCGCCCTTCTTCAAACCCTCTACGGTTTTACTGACCATGTCCCTCTTGTTCTTAGTCATTAAAAATTTTTCTATATCGCCTGAAACCTCTTCATACGTAAGGGTATGCGCCGCTTTCTTATCTATTGTCTTTATTATATGATAACCAAACTGGGTCTCGATCACAGGGCTGATCTGGTCTTTTTCTAACGTAAAGGCGGCATCTTCAAAAGGTTTTACCATTTCGCCTTTTCTGAAATACCCAAGGTTTCCGCCGTTAGCAGCTGAACCGTCTTCCGAGTTTTCTTTAGCGAGCTTCGCAAAATCCTCGCCTGACATCAGCCTGGCCCTTAATGCATCTATTTTTTCCTTTGCCTTTTGTTTCTCCTCGGGTGTCGCCTTCTCGTCCGCCTTTATAAGTATATGGCTGGCGCTTACTTCATCAGGAACGTTTAATTTATCCTTATTGGTTTCATATTCCTGTTTTTTCTGATCCTCTGTCACAGGGGTGACTTTTGAGAAGATATCCTTTTCAAGATAGGCGTTTATATAGACGCCCTTTTTAACATCTTCCTTAAGAGCCTTGGTATCTATGCCCCTTTCCTTCAGCACCTTTTGAAACTCCTGTTCGGAACCAAAACCTTTTTTAATGCTTTCCAGCTGGGCGTCGACTTCTTTTGTCAGATCCCCCAGGCCTGCCTTCTGGCTCGCCTGGTATAACAATTCCGCAGATACAAGTTCATTGAGTATATCTTTTTTTAATTTATCCTTTTCTTCGTCCTTTACCGTAACGCCGAACATCTTCTGATTTTCTACAAAATTATTAACTGCTGCGTCCAGCGTTTCCGCCTTTATCCCCACCCCGTTAACCTTTGCCGCAAACCCTTCCTTCTTGGAAGCCGCATTGGAACTGACAGCTACGCAAAATAACACTAAAACCGCAACCGCTGCTACCGCAAACCAATTATTTCTGATATGCATGACATCTCCTTTTCCATGGCCGGGTTAGAGGTCTATAGCCATTGGTTTTTTATTATCTCATTTTGACAAACAAAATTCAATAACTTTATTATCTGGATATGCTCACTATCTTATATTTCAAAGCGCCCGCAGGTACCTTTATATTGACTATGTCCCCGACTTTGCATCCTAGAAGCGCCTTGCCCACAGGAGAAGCCATGGAAATCCTGCCCGCCGCGTAATCAGCCTCGTCTTCGGTAACAAGCATATAATCCATTTCCTCTTTTGAATCTATGTCCACTAATTTTAATTTAGCTCCGATATACGCCTTATCCGAAGAAATGCTCTCGTTCTCCAGGATCCTGGCGGTCAGGATCTTCTCCTCAAGCTCTCTTATCCTTTTTTCATTTATTGCCTGAGATTGCTTTGCGGAATCATATTCGGCATTCTCGCTTAGATCGCCCATCTGCCTTGCCTTTTCAAGGGCATTTGCTATTTCCTTGCGTTTTATGGTCTTGAGTATTTTTAATTCCTCTTTTAGCCTGTCGCATCCATCTCTTGTCAAAAAAGTGCCTTCGGACATATTCCCTCCTATTTATATACTCGCGGAACCCGGCGGCCTATATTGCATAACACCTCGTAAGGTATCGTATTTATAAGCCACGCAAGCTCTTCCGCCCTTATAATTTCTCTGCCCTGGCTGCCTATAAGAATCACGTCGTCTGCCACCTTAACGTTTTTTAAACGCCCCACATCTACCATGCACATATCCATGCAGACCCTGCCTGCTATGGGGCAGCGGATGCCGTTTATTAAAACCTCCGCCTTATTTGAAAAATGCCTAGAATATCCATCGCCATAGCCTACGGGTATCGTAGCTATCTTTGCGGGCTTTTTGGTCACATAAGTCATTCCATAACTTATACTGCGGCCCTTTGGCATTGATCTCAGATTGGTTATCTTTGTTTTCAAAGTAAGCGCCGGCCGTAAAAGTATATTTTTCATAAGGCTTTTCTTGGGATAGACGCCGTACATCATAAGGCCTGGCCTGACCATATTCATGTGGCTGTCTTTAAAATCTATAAGCCCCATGCTGTTCGCCGTATGTTTTACAGGTATATCTATGCCGTTATCCCACAGCCTTTCTATGAGACGCTTAAAATTCTTTATCTGATTATATGTAAAAACCCTGTCTGATTCCGCGTTCGGAAAATGCGTAAAGATTCCGTCTATAATAATATTTTTTAATTTCGCTATTTTCTTTATGAAGTCCACTGCCTCTTCGTGCCAGAATCCCAGACGGCCCATACCCGTATCTATCTTTACATGCACCTTTATTTTTTTATTCTTAAGCTGGGCGAGTCTGGAAAGCCTCTCGGGAATATGCAGGTCTGAGACTGTCTGGATCGCGTTAAGTTTCAAAACCCCGTTTATTTCTTCCGGTAGAATAGCGCCTATAACAAGTATGGGTTTTTCTATCCCTATCTTACGTAAGTCTGCTGCCTCGTCAAGAGACGCGACCCCGAAATAATCCACGCAATCCACTATAGCCTTTGAAACTTCTCGCATCCCGTGACCATAGGCATCCGCTTTCACAACGCCTAGAATCTTGGTATCCTCTTTAACAATATGGCTGACTATCTCAAGATTATGGCGAATAGCGCCCAGATCTATCTCTGCTAACGTAGGACGGTAGAATTTCATGATTTTCTCACCTGGCAATCATCCGGATATAAATACAAAGGCGTCAATTTATCCAGGCCTGTTTTTTTAGCCTTCCTGATCCTCGAAAAACCAAGCCTTATAAGATTTCCAGCTCCGGGATACCAGTATTTTTCTTGTAAAAATACCGCTTTTTTATCAGCGCTCAATATATTTTCCCTGTAAAAAGACAAGCCATCGCCTAAAAAAACAGGCCCTCGTTTTATCTTTTTCAAAAGCTTCGCTACGGGAAGCACCATGTAATCCGACAATCTCTTTACCTGTCCGGATTCTCTCCTGTAAACAGCAGCGTAAACCTGGCCCCTTTTCGCATCTATTACAGGAATAATATCTCTGTCGCTCTCCTCTGCGTTACAGGCAATAGCGTCTATACTTGCCACTCCGATGCATGGTTTCCCTGTAACTATGCCAAAGCCTTTTATCGCGCTAACGCCTATCCTCAGGCCTGTAAACGAACCCGGCCCAAGGCCTATTACAAAAGCATCTATTTTACTTACAGGCGTTTTGGATTTTCGCAGAAGCTCTTTTACTATTGGCGTCAGCTGGCTTGCCTGCCTTCTGTCTAGCAAATGAGATTCTTCTTCTATTATATCTTCATCCTCGCTAAGAGCAATGTTCAAAAATTTTGAGCTTGTATCAATCCCTAAGATCTTCAATCGCTACCTCTCTTCTATCCCCGCCTTTTACTTTAAATCTTACAGATATGTGTTTTTTGGGAAGGGCAAATTTCATTTTCTCGGCCCATTCTATGACAGTGACGCCTTTCCCGTAAATATACTCCTCTACCGCAAGATTTTCTATCTCCTTGAGCCCGTCCAGTCTGTATAAATCAATATGGTACAGCGGAATTTTCCCGTTATATTCTTTTATCAAAACAAACGTGGGGCTGTTTATGCGCCTTGGGTTTTTTACGCCAAGGCCTTTTCCGATACCTTTTGTAAAAGTAGTTTTGCCGCTGCCCAGATTTCCCGAAAGCGCTATTATATCGCCAGGCTTAAGCTTTTTCGCCAATTTCTCTCCTGCCAGTATTGTCTCTTCCGCATTTTTTGTTATCATGCCGTAACCCATCCGACTCCGTGAGTCGGTATGCAATTCTAAAAATGAGTAAAGCCCGCAGGTTTTATTCTTTCTGATTTTCCGTTTTTTCTCACAAGAAAAAAACCTTTCCGGAAGCTGCATATCCTGCCAATTTCAGAAATCTTCGTTTTAAACGGCCAGAATTTTTTTAACCTGCACGCACTCGACTCTGGCAAAGTGAAAATCAATTCAAAATCTTCTCCGTCCCTGACAGCTGAATCAAACCCTAAGGCATTTTTAGAGACAGGGATCGCGCTTTCGTAAATTATCGCTCCTTTGCCGCTTTCTTTTAATATGCGCCCCAGGTCGGCTAAAAGCCCGTCAGATATATCTATCATTGAATTAACAGTAAAGTTTTTTACTAAAAATCTCGCCTCTTTAAGCCGCGGCGTAAAATTAAGATGTTTAAGCTTTATTGAACCGCCGATATTTCCCGTAACAAATATAGCGTCATTCTCTTCTGCGTTGCTTCTTAGTGCCAGGCTCTTCTTTTCCACCTCTCCCGTAAGCGCGATATTGATAATTATCTTTTCAGAACCAACGGTATCCCCGCCAACTAAATCCACGCCAAACCTGTCCGCAGCCTTTTTTATTCCCTTATATATCCCATCGGCGTATTTTAAACCCAGAGAACCTGGCAAGCCTATCGATATAACCGCAAACTTAGGCACCCCTCCCATCGCCGCAATATCGCTTACGCTGCAAGACAACGCCTTTCCCCCTACCAGCCCGGCCTTGGCGCCTTTATGAAAATGTTTCCCTTCCACAAGCATATCAGCAGTAAAAAGCAGGTATTTATCTTTTGTGTGCCTAAGGACAGCTGCGTCATCGCCTATACCTTTTATAACCCGGCTGGATAATTTTATAGTCTTGCTTATCCTATTTATAAAATTAAATTCTCCTAAATCCTTTAATCTCATAAACACCCTTTTCAGTTATTATACCTGAAATCAAGCCATTAGGAGTAACGTCAAACGCAGGGTTGTAAACCTTAGCGCTGACCGGCGCAGTCTGTTTTGAGCCTGCGTAAATAATCTCTTCCGGCTTTCTTTCTTCAATAGGAATATCCTCGCCTGATTTTATAAATTTATCTATAGTAGAGCTCGGGGCCGCTATATAAAAAGGAATGCCATGATACCTCGCAAGCACAGCGAGTCCGTATGTGCCTATCTTATTGGCGGCGTCTCCGTTAGCGGCAATCCTGTCAGCCCCGACTATGATCTTTGTAACGCCTTTATTTTTTATGACGCTCGCTGCCATGTTATCGCATATAAGAGTGGCATCTATATTGTTCCGCATCAGCTCCCACATAGTAAGCCGCGAACCCTGCATAAGCGGCCTTGTCTCATCGGCGTAGACCTTGAATTTTTTGCCCTGTTTTTTAGCTTCGTAGATTATTGAAAGTGCAGTGCCCTGTCCGGCCGTAGCTAAAATTCCGGCATTACAATGCGTTAATATCACGTCTCCGTTTTTTATCAGCCTCGCGCCGTTTTTCCCGATCGCAATGCACATTAATTTGTCTTCTTCTAAGATATTAAGGGCTTCTTTTAAAATAATCCTCTTGATTTGCGTTATTACGGCTTTATGTTCTCGACTCGCTCCGCTCGCTCGAACAATATTCTTCGAGCGAGGCCAAAGGCCGAGTCGAGAAGTTTCAAACTTTTTCTCCATCCTATTCAATGCCCAGAATAAATTTACCGCAGTAGGCCTGGTGAACCTGAGTTTTTTAGATGCTCTGGCTAAATCCTTTTTAAGGCCTGTAAGTGTTTTTTCTTTTGAATTGAGGCAAGCCAACGCATAGCCCAGACTAACCGCCACTCCTATCAAAGGAGCTCCTCTTATCCTGAGCTTTTTTATCGCCTCGCATAATATATCCACATCCTTACACGCTACATATTTCAGTTTCCTGGGCAACTCTGTCTGGTCAATAAAAACTATTTTTCCGTTTTTCCACTTAATAGGCTCTATCATAAGCCAACCCCCCTTGCTAAAAAATTACGCCTTAACTCCACTGCCTTATGAGGGCAAACCTCGTGGCAGCACATGCATCTGATGCATTTTCTTAGATCTATAACCGACTTTTTGGGATTTATTGTTATAGCCGACACCGGACAGCTGTCTCTGCATATCATGCATTTTTTACACAGCTTTCCTGTTATATGCGGCCCGAATTTTATAAACCTTGCTGCAAATTTAGCACAAGGCCCCAGGGTAGCTATTAATCCGGGCTTGCCGGGGATCTCGAAATCTTTTATTAAACTGTCTTTTATGCTTTCCCCAAACACCTCAATATTTTCCAAATTTGCCTCTCCGAGTTTTCTTTTATACGCCTCCTTTGTATGCAATATATCAAGCGGTTTGACCCCTATTAATCCCGCAAAGACAGCATCAACCGCCACGCTATCCGCTCCTGCTATTAAAACGCCTGTATTCCTCAGCCTTCCGGAGGCAGGCCCTCCCTGGTCCATGCTGACTATGCCGTCCATTAAAACCAGCCCGGGTTTCGCTATCTCAAAGACATCCACCAAAACCTTTGCGAATTCCTCAGGGCCTGGATATTTTTTATGCAATTCGCTTTTATGAAGTCCTGCGCAAGCGCCGTACATATTTTTAACCGCCCCCGTAAGCCCCATCAGGCTATGAGTCTTCATTTTAGGCAGATTTATTATTTTATCGCATTCAAAAATATAAGCTGCTATAGGGACGCCGTTTATTATCTTTACGCCTTTTGTTTCTTTTAACTCCACGCCTTCTTCGCTTGCAAGAGCCTTCAAGCCGGCGCCCTCGTATACTGCCAGGGGGCTCATTGAACCTCCGGGATTATCTCCTATAAAAGCCACTGCGCCGCAATCTCTGACTAATCTGACAACAGCTCTTATTACTTCCAGGTGCGTACATACCCCGTCCTTAGGCAAACGGGCTGAAAGCATATTAGGTTTAATAAGCGCGCGTTCGCCTTTTTTTATAAAGGCCCCTATCCCTCCCAAAAGATCAAAAGCCCTGCTTACAGCCTTTTGAACTTCATCTATATCGTAACTCCTGCATTTTACAATGCTGACCTTTGTCTTCATCTCTCACTCAACCGCGAATAACCTGTTTTATAAAAAATACAAAACCCACTATAATCGAATTATGGACTATATGAACGGTTATAGGCGCTATTAGAGATCCCGTCGTTTCATATAAAAACGCCATCAGGATCCCCAGTATCATAATCGGGATAAAACCCGCGATATTTGTATGCAGTATGCTAAACAAAACCGCGCTGAGCAACGCCCCGGACAATACGCCAAAACGCTTCCTTGCGGCGCTATACAAAAATCCCCTGAAAAATACTTCTTCTATAATAGGGCCCAGGATGGATACAAATACCGTTAAAAATAAAATCACATTGCTTCTTTTTTCTTCTAAAAACATATCAAATACGGGCTGCGCTGGAAATTTATATCCTATTGCGTTCAGTAGCATCATCGATAAAATAAGGACTGCCACTAAAACAGGAAATATAAATACATAAGCGGTAAGCCCGGATAAGACATTTTTATAAAAACCGGCTCCCATAACGCCGAGGCTGGACAATCTCTCCTTGTATTTTATCAGGACAAAATACAATATCGCTGCGCCCGCAATCATATCCATAGAAAACGTGCCCAGTATCATGCCCAGATTAGCGTCAATGTTAAAATGAAATAGGTTCGAAAGCGCGCTGCTTGACGCCCCCAGCATATACCCTGAAAAAATCACTACAACAGCCACCCTTAGCACATCCGCTATCCCCCACGATACGGATATTTTATCCGGATTTTTTTCAAGGACTATTTTCTTCCTCCCTAAAAGAAGGATTAGATTCGTCACCGCCCCTCCCAAAAGCATAAAAACCCCGGCGAAAAACCCGTATCTAAAAAATTTCGCGCCTGGCCTTTCTGATTCAAGGAATAGTTTTATCTTTTCCTCTGTAACGCCCATGTCTTTAAAAGACATTGAGGATATGTTTTTCCTGGCCTTTAAATTTTTTCCGCGCGCATGCCCTATACCGAGAAGATTGACGCTTAATATAAAAATTGCCATCCAGATATATGCGCGTTCGCGCCTAAGAAAATTTGACATAATCTTGTCTTTCCGACTCATTCGCTCGAAGAATATCCTTCGACAATCCCAGGACATGTTGCTCGAGCCCCATCGGCTTCTCTCTGGATAGACTTCGTCGAAAAACAGCTTTAAGCGTTTATCTTGAATAACCGCCTGGCATTTTCTGTAGTTACGCCTGCAACCTTCTCGAAACTAATCCCCTTTATCTTTGCAACCTCTTCCGCGACATACTTAACATGGACAGGTTCGTTACGCTTGCCCCTGAAATCCTGCGGGGCCAGAAACGGGGCATCTGTCTCAATAAGAAGCCTGTCCATTGGAACCAACCTGACTGTCTCTTTAAGCTTATTGGCATTTTTATATGTAATATTACAGGTAAAGGATATAAAAAATCCCATATCCAGGCATATCTTTAAAAAATTTTCATCTCCCGAAAAACAATGCATCGCTCCGCTCACTGAACTACCCATGACATCTTTTAAAATATCGATCATGTCCTGATGGGAATCGCGGTTGTGTATTATTAAAGGCAGGCCTGCGCCTTTTGCAGTCTCGAGAAGCCTGGTAAATAATTTCTTTTGATTTTCCCTGGATGAGATATTTTTATAATAATCCAGTCCGATTTCGCCTATTGCCACAACCTTCGGCTTGTCAAGAAACCCGGAAAAAAGCTTAAAATCTTTCTCGCTTACGCTATCAGCTTCGTGGGGATGTATGCCGACAGCCGCATAAATAAAATCGTTCTCATTGGCGATCTCCACAGACCTGGCTGTCCCTTCCAGACTGGATCCGACATTTATAATAATACCCACCCCGCCATCCCTGGCGCGCTTTAAAACAACAGGCCTGTCATCATTAAAATCTTTAAAATCCAGATGGCAATGGGTATCTATCAGCATAAAGGAGACATTTTCCTGAGCCTTTCCACTACAGGAGGGATTTCAGCCAGGCAATAATCTACGTCTTCTTCTGTGTTCTCGTATCCAAAAGAAAACCTTACAGACCCTTGAGCCAGCTCAGGAGGAACGCCCATGGCTGTCAATACACGCGAAGGCTCTAAAGACCCGGAGGTGCAGGCAGAGCCTGTTGAAGCGAATATGCCTTTCATGTCAAAATTCAACACCATTGATTCGCCTTCTATATATTTAAAACTTATATTAAGCGTGCTGGAAAGACTGTTTTCAGTATGGCCATTAAGATATATTTCCTTAAGCGCCTTATTCAATCCATCCCACATCTTTTCTGCGAGCCTCTTTATATGGATATCGTTCTTTTTCATATCCCTTCCGGCTATTTCAACGGCTTTTGCGAAACCTACAATGCCCGGCACGTTTTCCGTGCCTGCCCTTTTATTTCTCTCATGATGTCCGCCATGCTGAAAAGGGGCTATCTTGACGCCTTTCCTGAGATACATCGCGCCTATGCCTTTTGGGGCGTAAACCTTATGCCCTGAAAAAGAACACATATCGATCCCCAGGTCTTCTACGTCTATAGGTATCTTACCCAGGACCTGCACAGCATCTGTATGAAAATATATTTTATTCTCGCGGGCTATTTTAGCGATCTCTTTTACAGGCTGAACCGTACCTGTCTCATTATTGGCAAACATTATAGATATGAGAACCGTATCTTTTCTTATAGCCTCTTTTAATTTATTGATATCGACTAAACCGTATTTATCCACAGGAAGATACGTAACATCGAAACCTAATTCCTTTTCTATGAACCTGCAGGGCTCTAAAACAGCCAGATGCTCCGTGCTAGACGTTATCACATGCCTTCCCCTATTCAGATTCGCCATTGCAACGCCTTTTATGGCAAAATTATTTGACTCTGTGCCCCCTGAAGTAAAAATAATATCAGTAGCTTCTGTGCCCAGCGCATTACCTATAGTTTCCCTCGCTTTATCTACCGCCTGCCTCGCCCTCTGGCCCATTGAATATACGCTCGAGGCATTTCCGTAATCTTCGGAAAAATAAGGCATCATTGCTTCCAAAACTTCTTTACGTACCGGCGTTGTGGCGTTATGATCCAGATATATTTGTTTCATTATTCCAACTCCTTTTGTGCAAGCTTTCAGACAACCGGAAAAACAACGATGCTGATCCTCAGGTTGTTTCGATCCTGGGAAAAAGAGGCGCAGCCTTGTTAATCTTCGTACCTGATTTAAGTACGCCCCATTTTAAATCATTAAAATTCATTTTTTCTATACCCTTAAGGCCGAGCTGCCCCGCTATTTTAACCGATGTGTCGGGCATAAACGGCGCCAATGCCACTGCCACCATGCTAAGGACCCCGCATAGATCATACATCATGTCTTTCAGTTCATCCTGTTTGTTTTCTTTTGATAATTTCCACGGCGCTTTCTGCTCTATAAATTTATTTGCCGTGCTTATCAAACCCCATATACCGTTGAGGGAGTAGCTAAAATCCATATTATCCATGCCTTTTATTATTTCAGGACCAAGAGTCCCGGCTTTATCGATAAGCGCTTTCGTAACTTCATCTGAATGTTTCAGGTCTCTTCTTTCCGGCACGACGCCGGAAAAATACTTCTCTACCATCGCTAAGGTCCTATGCAAAAGGTTCCCCAGGTCATTTGCGAGATCGCTATTGATCCTAGAAATCAACGCCTCTTCTGAAAATGACCCATCCGCCCCAAACTGAACCTCTTTTAGAAGAAAAAATCTGTACGCATCCACCCCGTATTTATCAACCATCTCGATGGGATTTACAACATTGCCTTTTGACTTGGACATCTTGTCGCCGCCTATCTTCCACCAGCCATGCGCAAAGATTGTCTTTGGCAGTTCTAATCCTGCAGTGTGAAGCATAATAGGCCAATTGACCGCATGCATCCTTAAGATATCTTTTCCGATCATATGCACGTCAGCCGGCCAAAATTTATTGAACTTTTCAGTATCGCTTCCGTATCCGCACACGCTTATATAATTTATCAGGGCGTCAAACCACACGTACGTAACATGATCTTTGCTGAAAGGTATTTCTATGCCCCACGATAGCCTTGATTTCGGCCTGGATACGCATAGATCGCTCAAAGGATTTTTTAAAAAACCGAGCATCTCGTTGCGCCGCATTGCAGGCAATATAAAATCATCGTGCGATTTTATATAATCTATGAGCCAATCCTGATATTTCGAAAGCTTAAAGAAAAAATTCCTTTCTTTTATATGTTCAACTTTTCTCTGACAGTCCGGGCAATTTCCGTCTATAAGCTGCGTTTCTATCCAGAAGCTTTCGCATGGAGTGCAATACCAGCCGCTGTATTCGCCTTCATACAAATCCCCTTTTTCATGAAACATCTCCAATATTTCTTTTACCACTTTCTCATGCCTTGGTTCTGTCGTGCGAATAAAATCAGTATAATCTATTTCCAGTTTTTTCCATAGCCCCAGGAAAATCGGCACTATGGTGTCAACAAACTCCTTGGGCTCCAGGCCTTTCGCCTGCGCCGCGTCTTTTATCTTCTGGCCATGCTCGTCAGTACCCGTGACAAATAAGACCTCGTCCCCCATAAGCCTTTTGTATCTCGCGAGCGTATCGCAGGCAATATTTGTATAAGAATGCCCTATATGAGGAACGCTGTTTACATAATATAAAGGCGTTGTTATATAAAATTTTTTCATTTATTGTAATCCAGTTCTATGTGTTTTCCTTCTTCAAGCTCTACCATGACCTTGCGTTTTAACGCATTCACGCTTACAACCTTGCCTTTTCCCTCAGGTAACGTTATTTTCTCTCCTTCTTTCGGAAGGCCTTTCAGATATTTTTTATAACTCTCGTATTCGTAAGAAAGACAGCACATAAGCCTTCCGCACACGCCTGAAATCTTGGTAGGATTCAAAGACAGATTTTGCTCTTTCGCCATCCTTATGGTAACCGCGTCAAAACCTTTTAAAAAACTGGCGCAGCATAGAGCCCGCCCGCAATGCCCGAACCCGCCCAGCATCCTTGCCTCATCCCTGACGCCTATCTGCTTCAGCTCTATCCTGACCTTGAAGACATGCGCCAGATCCTTTACGAGTTCCCTGAAATCCACCCTGTCTTCGGAAGTAAAATAAAAAATTAGCTTCGTGCCGTCAAAAGAATACTCGGCGTCAATAAGCTTCATTTCCAGCTTGTGTTCCTGTATCTTCTTCGCGCATATCTGGAATGTATCTTTCGTGCGTTTCTTGTTATCATTTATCTGATTTACGTCTTCCTGGGTAGCGACGCGTATTATTTTCTTTAAAGGCCCTTTAGGCTCCGCCTCCGAGATCTTTTCGGGGATACCTATAACCTGAGCGTAATCCTGGCCTCTTTCAGCGTCTATTATCACATAACCGCCCACCTTTGCCTGCAAGCCATTTGAATCATAAAATACTATATTTCCGGATTCCCTTATCCTTACCTCTATAATTCCGCGCATAGTTATTGCCTTTCTAGCTCAAGCGCCATATTAAAAAGCGCCATCTTTGGATTTACGTTTCTTCTTAAATAATTTATAGCCTTCATAACGCTGGATATATCCCTCTCAAGCTTATCTGCGGAAAATCTAGCAGAATAAGAAAATATCTCTTCTATCCTGTCTACATTCAGGAAGATATCCCTGTCTTCTGTAAATTTTGAGACCAATAAATCCCTGTACCAGGACAAAAGCATGCCAAGCGACTCGTCCAGGTCGTTATATTTTCTCTCGTCGCATACCTCTTCTCTGAATATCGCCCGCTTTCTAAAAAAGAAGTCGTTCAACATCCTGTCGCGCTCACTGATTTCATCGTTTTCTTTAAAGGCTATCGCCCTGCCCGGGCTGCCAAGGGCCATATGCGAAAATAAAACCGCTTCTTCCTCATTAAAACCTTTTCTCCCTATGAGAATCTCCTGAATCCCGGCCTGGCTCAAAAGATTGAACTTCACAGCCTTGCATCTGGAAAAAACCGTAGGCAATATTCCGGAAACGCGCGAAGTGGTCAATATAAATATCTGGTTCTCGCGGGGTTCTTCCAGTATCTTTAGAAGCGCATTCTGCGATTCCTCGTTCATATCCTCCGCTTCAGCTATTATAAAAATCTTTTTCCTGGCCTCATACGGTTTCAGGCTCGCCTGATAGATAATATCCCTTATCATGTCTATCTTGATAAAACGGGATTCTTCCTCTTTCTGTATAATAAACAGATCAGGGTGATTCATAGAATCTATTTTGCTGCATGAAACGCATTCTCCGCACGCATCCGGCTCTAATTTAGCGCAATTTATAGCCTTGGCAAACTCTACGCCGGCGGTACGCTTTCCCACGCCCTTGGGCCCTGAAAAAAGATATGCGCCGTTTATATCTTCCTTGCCGAGCATGCTTTTTAATATCCTTATAGCGTTGTCCTGGCCTATTATATCTCTTAGCGGCATATCTTTAGAGCAGCCTTTCTGATCTCTTCCTGAGTCACGTTTATTTCGCCGGTTGAAGACAGCGCTTTTACTCTCCCGGGTTCTTTTCTTGCAATAGAAAGATAGCCGTTTCTTACTTTATTATGATAAAAGATGGATTTTCTCTCCATCCTGTCTTTGGACCTGCCGGCCCTTAAAAGCCCCAGCCTGGCGTCTATATCCAGCAAAAATGTAATGTCGGGCTTAAGTCCTTTTGTGACAATACCCGCTATGTTTTCTATCACTTTCAGGCTCATGCCTCCGGCATATCCCTGATAAGCGAGGGTAGCGTCTGTAAACCTGTCGCATACAACTATCCTGCCCTGTTCAAGCGCCGGTAAAATTTCCTGTTCTACTATTTGAGCCCTGGCTGCCATATACAGAAGCATTTCGCATCCCACATCCATGCCTTTATTTTTGGGGTCCAGAAGAATTTTGCGTATCTTCTCGCTTATCGATGTGCCACCTGGTTCGCGCGTATGCAAAACCCTAAAACCCTTTTTGCGCAAAAATTCGCACAGCAACTTAGCGTGCGTTGTCTTCCCGCTTCCTTCGGGCCCTTCGAATGTTATGAATAATCCGCGTTTCAACATGTAGCTCCTATGTTCTGGAGCGGGCTTGGGCCATTCGGCGCTGAAATAGTTTTGCCGTCCGCTACGGTTTACGGCTAATTTTTTATACCGAAAGTAGTCTTGACGACATAAAAATTTCTGGTATATAGGGACAGCGACCATTTTTTTAAAATTAAAAAACAAAGGACAACAAAAAATGGTCGCTGTCCCTATTTTCCTGGTAACGCTTTTCTTTAAGGCCTGCCCAGGGATTATTTATTTCAATCTCCAGGTTGTTTCGCCTTTCTGATCCTCTATTGCAATCCCTATATCGCTCAGTTTATCCCTTATCCTGTCAGCTTCTTTAAAATCTTTATTTTTTCTTGCCGCGTTTCTTAAGTTAATAAGATTTTCTATCTCTGCTTTTTTTGAAGAATCTATGCCTTCGGCCTTATGCTCAAATAATCCGAATACCTTCCCCAGCTCGATCAGAATATCTTTTGCATAACTCGACCCTGGCGCCTGCTTGTTTATATATGTCACCAGATCAAACAACGCCGCCAGCGCCTCCGCTGTATTGAAATCATCATCCATTGCGCTTTCAAATTTTACGCGAAAAGAATTAATATCCGGCTCCAGGTTTAAGTCTCTGGGCTCCATGAAATCTGCCTTCAGCCTTGAGCCTTCAGCCTTGAGCCTACCTATCTTATCAAATAGTATCTTAAATCTCTCCACCGCTTTCTTCGCCTCTTCCATTCTTTCCCAAGAAAAATCTACCGGATGCGCATAATGTGTTTTTAAAAATAAAAGCTTGAGCGCGTCGGGAGAATACTTTTTTAACACTTCTTCCATGGTAATAAAATTCCCGAGCGACTTGGCCATCTTTTCTTTATTGATAGTCAAAAGGCCGTTATGTATCCAGTAACGCGCGAATTTATTGCCTGCGCCTTCTGACTGCGCAACTTCATTTTCGTGATGAGGAAAAACCAGGTCTATGCCTCCTCCGTGTATGTCAAACTCTCCCCCTAAAATATCAGAACTCATTACCGAGCATTCTATGTGCCATCCCGGCCTGCCGTTTCCCCAAGGGCTTTGCCACGAAGACTCGCCCTCTTTTGCAGACTTCCATAAGGCAAAATCCAGCTGGTCTTTCTTGTTCTCCCCGGAAACGATCCTTGCGCCTGATTCCAGCATCTCGAAGCTCTGGTTAGATAATTTTCCATAACCATTGACTTTCCGCACCTCAAAATACACATCGCCGCCAGACGCATAAGCCACTTCGCGCTCAATCAATATCTTTATAAAATCTATCATCTTTTCTATATATTCTGTGGCCTTGGGCTCTCTGTCAGGGCTCATGATCCCGAGCTTTTTCATATACTCGTGATAGACCTTAAGGTATTTATCGGAAACTTTTTTTATCGCGCCGTTCAAATCCTCTCCCTTGAATTCCTCTTTTGCCTTATTTATTATTTTATCGTCTACATCTGTCACGTTCCTGACAAATTTAACCTTGTATCCTCTATATATAAAATAACGGCGGACAACATCAAACGCATAAGCGCTTCTAGCGTGTCCTATATGCGGAACATCGTAAACAGTGGGCCCGCAGACATACATGCCAACCTCGCCTTTTTTAATAGGCTGGAATTCTTCTTTTTTTCTTGTAAGGGTGTTATATATCTTTATACTCACGCAAACCTCCATCCGACTCCGTGAGTCGCCGTGCACGGCGACTCACGGAGTCGGATAGGTTAAACCAGGCACGCGACTGCGTACGCTGCGAGCGCTTCGCCTCTTCCTATCGCGCCAACGCCCTCCTGGGTAGTGGCTTTTACGCTTATGACATCAACGCCGATGCCCAGCGCAGCCGCAATCTCTCTTTTCATATTATCCTTGAAAGGCGCTATCTTTGGCTCTTCCAGTATAATCACGGAATCCACATATTCCACCTTGAAGCCTTTCTTATTTATTTTTTCTGAAACCTCTTTTAAAAGCTCTAAACTTGATATATTTAAATACCTGTTATCATTCACGGGAAATTGATAGCCTATGTCATCCAGGCCAGCTGCCCCTAAAATCGCGTCGCATATTGCGTGGAGAAGCGCATCTCCGTCAGAATGCCCTTCCAACCCTTTTATATGCGGTATCTCAACGCCTCCCAGCATAAGCGGCTTGCCTTCCACAAGCCTGTGAATATCATAACCGATGCCTACTCGCATAAACACCTCATCTATGTCTTTTAATAATTATTTTCGCCAACTCTAAATCCTCTTTTGTGGTAATTTTTATATTACTGTAAGAGCCCATGACAATCTTCGTCTTCGCGCCTATTTTTTCCACAAGCATGGAATCATCCGTGGCTTTAATATTTTTCTGCCTGGCTATCCGGTACGCCTTTTCTATGAGGCTTCTCCTGAAAACCTGGGGCGTTTGCGCCTCCCAGAAATATTTTCTGGAAGGGGTGCTCTTGATAAGCCCGCCCCGGCCTACAAATTTCAAAGTAGGTTTCACGGGCACAGCTGCGATTACTGCGCCGGACCTGGATACCTCTTTCAACAGGGCTTCGATAAGCTTATCTGTGATAAAAGGCCTTATGCCATCGTGGATTAAAATATAATCTACGTTTTTTGAAACGGCCTTTAACGCATTATAAACAGAATCGCTGCGCTCCTTGCCGCCTATTACCAGCCTTGTTTTTTTAATGCCGTATCTTTTTATTATTTCTCTTTGAGCTTTATTTACTTTGTTTTTTTCTACAGCTACCAGTATTTCGGCAATATTTTTATTTCCGGAAAGCGCTATTAAGGTGTGGGCAAGTATCGGCTTAGCGCAAAGATCTATATAAGGTTTTTGTATCCTTGATTTTAATCTGGCGCCTACGCCTGCTGCAGGGACAATAGCTGCTACTCTCATTTATTATTTCTCTTGTTATCGTCTGGTAATTTTCCAAATATCATCCTGCCGGCTGCTGTCTGGAGCACGCTGCCTACTACCAAATTTACGTTCTGGCCTATCAATCTCCTGCCGTTATCCACGACTATCATTGTGCCGTCTTCCAGATACCCGACTCCCTGGTTATACTCCTTACCTTCTTTGATAAGCCTCGTCTCGATTATTTCTCCCGGAAGGACCACTGGCCTCAGGGCATTCGCAAGTTCATTTACATTTAAAACCCTTATACCCTGTATTTCTGAAACCTTATTCAGGTTATAGTCGTTTGTAAATATCTTCGCGCTAAGCACCTTGGCGAGCTTTACAAGCTTCAGATCGACCTCTTTTATATCGGGAAAATCGTCATTGTGTATCTTAACATCTATGTTAGTATTTTTCTGGAGTTTACCCAGTATATCCAGGCCTCTCCTGCCCCTTTCCCGCTTAAGGGAATCCGCAGAATCAGCTATCTGCTGCAATTCCTTTAATACAAACCGCGGTACTATAAATTTCCCGTCCAGAAAACCTGTCTTGCATATATCCGCAATCCTGCCGTCTATAATAACGCTTGTATCCAGAAGTATCATTTCATCCTTCTGGTCCTGTCTTGAAAATTTGACATAGGGGACTATTATATTGAACTCGTCCCTGCCGCGCATTGCCATGATCATGCCAAGATAGCAGAATATAAGCGTCAGGACAACGCGCAAGGAATACACCATATTCTTGTCCAGGGAGATAAGCGCCAGGGTGTCGGATACCAGCTTCGCCATTATCAGCCCAAAGAGCAGCCCGAAGACAGCTGACGAAAGCCCTCTCACTGAAACCTTCCTCATCGTGAATTCAAGAATAATTATAAGCGCCGCTATTAAAAAACCTATCAATGCGCCAAGCACGCTGAAATCAGCCCCGCCTACCTGGACAAAAGAACCTATCTGAAAACCTATTATCACGCTAAGTACAACAAAAAAAATACGTATAAATATTAGAGTCATTTCGTTTCTCCTATCTCTTTTTCTTGCTATCTCTTGGCTCAGACGGCTTGAATAAAAGTTTCCAAGGATGCTCTTTTATATCAAGGATCATCTCATCAATATGTTTGTACAGTGTGTCATCCGACATAAGCCTTCCGACCGTGCCCTTGCCCTGCTTTGCGTAAGATAAAAAATCCCTCAGGTCTCCGCTCAACGCCTCCATATTGCTAAAAATATTTTTTAAAGACGCTCTCAGGGCCTCGTCTCCTGCAATCTTATTAACGGACTCCGTAAGGATTCCTAATTTTTCTATAAGTTCTTTTGTGGATCTGGTGAGTTCTTCCGTGGACACCGGGTCGTTTCCTCTCAATGTATCGCCCTTCTGCAAAAGCCTCGTATCCCTGGTGCCTGGAAATATTTCCAGATATTTTTCTCCTAAAAGCCCGAGCGTATTGATAGACGCATTTGCGTTTTCATTAATCCAGGTATTCTGGGACACCCAGATATTTAACCTGACAAGAGGTTTATTTTCCTTTTCGTCAAAATAAACCTTTATATCCTGCACCTCTCCCACCTGTACCCCTGAATAACGCACGGGCGCGCCTACGCCGATACCGTTCGCAAAACTGAAAACCACATTCATGTTATATCCGCGCTTAACGCTGTAAAAATTTCCTATAGAAAATACTATTACAGAAAGTATCACTATCCCTATGAAAATAAATATGCCCACCTTCAACTCAAAATTCATCTTTGTAAGCATTTGGCTACCTCCTTATATTGCATGCTATCGCGAAATTACGCTTCCGCATAGTTCCGCGATTATTACGCATCTTCAGTTATCGGGCCCTTTGCCGCCCCCGTTATAAATTGTTTCACTATAGGATCTTTTGTGCCCTTAATATTATCAGGGGTGCCTATTGTTATAATCTTTCCTTTGTATAACATCGCAATCCTGTCAGCTATTTTAAAAGCGCTAACCATATCATGGGTAACCACTATGGACGTCACTTTCAATTTATTATTCAAATCTACAATGAGCTCGTTTATAGCATCAGCCATTATCGGGTCCAATCCCGTGGTAGGCTCATCGTATAATATAATTTTTGGATTATTGCAAATCGCGCGCGCGAGCCCCACCCTTTTTTTCATACCTCCGCTCAGTTCAGCTGGCATAAGCTTTTCTATGCCCTTCAGCCCTACAAGCTCCAGAGAAGTAGCCACCTTTTTCTGAATATCTTTTTCAGGCGTATCAGTATGCTCTCTCAATGTAAACCCCACGTTTTCGCCCACTGTCATGGAATCAAATAAGGCCGCGCCCTGAAAAAGCATGCCAAAACTCAGCCTGATCTTATCCATCTCATGTTCTTCAAGCCTTGTCATGTCATTCCCGTCTACAATGACCTGGCCCGTGTCAGGCCTCATGAGACCTATTATGTGCTTCAGAAGCACGCTCTTGCCGCAGCCTGAGCGGCCTATTATAACAATAATCTCGCCTGAATTTATGATAAGGTTCAGGCTATCCAAAACTTTTGACCTGGCAAATGACTTGGAAAGATTTATAATTTCTATCATAGCTTTGAATGACGCCATTTTAAAACAGCTCTTTTTGGCTCTCTTTCTTATACGCTATCTTCAAATGATCATACGCCAGTTTCGTAACTTCCCTGCCTCTTGGCGTACGTTTCAGAAATCCTATCTTCAATAAAAACGGCTCCACCACATCCACTATAGTATCGCTCTCTTCATTCAAGGTTGCCGCAAGAGATTCGATGCCCACTGGCCCGCCGTCGTAAAAATCGATTATCGCCTTTATGACTTTCCTGTCTATATCGTCCAGTCCCGCGCTATCTATCCTGTGAGACGCAAGGCCCGCTATGGCAATCTCTTTATCTATCTTCTTATTGCCATTCACTTCGCTGTAATCCCTGACCCTTCTCAATAGCCTGTTGGCTACGCGGGGCGTGCCTCGCGAACGACTGGCGATCTCCCAGGCTGCGTCTTTATCAAGAGGTATGCTTAAAAGCTCGCTAGACCGCTCTATTATTTTCACGAGGTCCTCCGCCTCGTAAAACTCAAGGTGGTAAAACATACCGAACCTGCCCCTTAAAGGCGCGCTCAATAATCCTGCGCGGGTTGTAGCTCCGATAAGCGTAAATCTTTTCAGGTTAAACTTTATAGTCTTCGCGTAAGGGCCTTTATCTATAAGAAAATCTATCTGATAATTTTCCATTGCTGGATATATGAACTCCTCCACGACCTTTGAAAGCCTGTGTATCTCGTCAATAAAAAGTATATCGCCCTCGCCGAGATTAGTAAGGATGCCTATGAGATCCCCGGCCCTCTCTATTGCAGGGCCTGACGTGGCGGTAATCTTGGAATCCATCTCATGGCTTATTATATGAGCAAGCGTAGTCTTGCCTAGCCCAGGGGGCCCGGAAAGTAAAATATGCTCAAGCCCTTCCTTTCTTTTCTTAGCCGCCTTTATCGCGATATTAACATTATCAATTACATGTTTCTGGCCTACAAAATGTTTTAAACTCTCAGGCCGGAGCGATATATTAAACACCGCTTCTTCCTCTGCTTCCTGGCCGATGATTAACCGCTCTCTATCGTCTTTAGGCTTTATATCCATAAGTTTTTTACAGGCCGCAGGGAACGGTTTTAAACCGTTCCCTGTAACTTCTGATAGCTCTCCTATTTTTTCGACTTCTGCTTATAGACTTCGTTCAGCAGATCTTCCGCCGTCTCTATTCCAGGATTGCGCGTCAACGCCTCGTCCAGCATGCTCTTGGCTTCATTTTTTTTATACTGAAGCTGCGATAAAACGCCCATTGCCTCTTCCTGTATATCGTGTTTTCCCGTAAAGGCTTCAGCCCCGGTTCTTGTATCCTGCATAAGCCCGAATTTTCCAACCTTGCCCTGAAGTTTCGCCACGATTTCCCTCGCCCTCTGCTCTCCGATTCCAGGCAAAGATTTCAGAAAAGGCACATCCGCCATATCAATTGCCCTGGCAATCATGGATATAGGCATCTTCAGCGCCCTTACAGCAGCCTTTGGGCCAATACCGGAAACTGTTATGAATTTTTCAAAAAATTCTTTTTCTATCTCATTCATAAAGCCTATCAGGCACTGAAATCCTTTTGACGGCTCCAGTTGAAAATAATGAAACGTAATAAGGGAAACAGTCCCGTTAAGCTGCGCGGCGCTTCCCATGCATTGCATCACAGCGCCGGGGACAAGTACTTCATAACATATCCCGTTAACATCCAGCACTATTGAATCCTCTCTCTTCTCTACTAATTTACCTGAAATCCTGCAAATCATTTCTATGTCTCCATATATTGGCGTGCGTAATAGCTAAAGCCAGCGCGTCTGTAACATCAACCGGCTCAGGCGGCTTTTTTAATCCCAATAAACTTGTAACAGTCCTCTGTATCTGTTCTTTTGAAGCCCTGCCGTGTCCGGTAATCGCCTTTTTTATTTTCGTAGTAGGGTAATTAACCAGCGAAACGTTTTGATGCTCTACCGCAAGGCATATCGCGCCGCGCGCGTGGCCCATTAATATAGAAGTCTTCGGATGTTTGTAATGCGAATAAAGATCTTCCAGCACCACTGCCTCCGGAGCCGTATCTTTTATCAAGTTCATAACCTTTTTATAAATACTCGCCAGGCGTCTTTCCATTTTATCTTTTACGTTAGACCTTATAATCCCGGCCTCCATTAATCTGACATCGTTTCCACATGAATCTATAAGTCCGTAACCTGTAATCGCAAGCCCTGGATCGATCCCTAATATTCTCATGGAAATATAAAATAAAACAACGCCGTGAAAAGACAATCAGCCGCAATTACTAAAATAAACGATATGACAACAGAGCGCGTCGTAGCCTTCCCTACGCCTTCAGCCCCGCCTTCCGTAACAAAACCTTCATAGCACGCAACTACGCATATAATTACCGCGAATATAAATGACTTGAAAAGCCCTGTAAATATATCTTTGAACGCAAGCGTGTCGAATGTCATTTTCCAGTATATCGTAGAACCTATCAAAAGTTTATAAACGCCTATCATGTAACCGCCTATTATGCCTATAAAATCAGCATAAATCGTCAGCAAGGGAAGCATTATGCACAACGCAAGAAATCTAGGCACAACAAGATACTTAACAGGGTTTGCAGCAAGAGTCCTCAGGGCGTCTATCTGTTCGCTCACCTTCATCGTCCCGAGTTCAGCTGTAATGCTGGCCCCTACCCTTCCGGCAATTACCAGCGCCGTTAAAACAGGCCCTAGTTCCCGCAGCATGGAAAGCGCGACAAGGCTTGATATATACATCTGCGCGTTCATCTTTGTCAATTGATACGCGCTTTGAAGCGCCAGCACCATGCCTGTAAAAAATGCCACCAGGAAAACTATAGGAAAACTCATGACGCCTATCTTATACATCTGAATAACCCATTCTTTTTTTCTGAAAGGCGGGATTAATGCCTGAAAGACAGTGCTAACCATCAGATTAAAAATACCGCCTATATAAATAAAAAAATTCAGGGCTTTTATTCCAAGGCTGTTTATCCACTCTCTCATAAAAACTCCTTAAAACCTTTTTTTATGCTCAATGCCAAAAAATTCTTCGTTTTCTTTTAATTTCATCTGAAACATCTGGCCGTTATCCAGCTTATATTCCAGGCTCATTTCATCCAGCTTGTCCCTTTTCTGATAAGGCGGCAATTCTTCCCTGGCAAATGTCCTGAACCCGACTGATACCTTTTCTCCTATCTCTTTTACCATCTTAAGGCTGTCAGATCCGTCTTTGCTGATATCCCATCCGTCCCAGACTATAGTCTTCATATCGGATTTCAATTTTATATAATCCAACGGGTTGGAACCCGCCATGCTCCTCAGGTCTATATAGCCTTCCATCGTAAAGGTGGCCTGAGCCTGCCTGATCCTGGAATTCACTATATTTATTATAGGTCCGGCGCCATGGATTCTTATATCAGCGGAATCATACCAGATAGGCCCTATTTTCCCGGATCTGCCGCCTATAAAACCGCTTGATTCAAGATTAGCCAGCGGACCTTTTATACTAAAAAGCCCGTTCATAATCCCTGTCACGACATCAGGCCTTTTGGCCTTTAATATCAACGCCATATCCC
This sequence comes from Candidatus Omnitrophota bacterium, assembly GCA_030649895.1. Taxonomy (GTDB): domain Bacteria; phylum Omnitrophota; class Gorgyraeia; order Gorgyraeales; family Gorgyraeaceae; genus UBA10183. The sequence continues at coordinate 64,275 of JAUSEX010000040.1, read as the reverse complement.
TGAGATTCGCCCTGAGTATTTCAAAATACGCGTTTGTTTCAAAAGGCTCTTTCAAGCCTATTGTCCCTCTTAAGCGATAGGCTTTTCCGAAATTCAGGGAATAGATCCTCAGTTTATCTTTTGTAATTTTAAAAAATATTTTTAACTCCGGCAAGGCGCTTGAATTCATGGTCATGTCTCCGGAATATATTTTTCCCGTCAGGCCATTATCTTTCAGAACCTTTGCCTTTAAAATAAATTTACCGGAAAGCGCAGCGCCTTTGATATCCAGATTGTCTATTTTTAACTCTGAAACCAATCTCTTGCTGTCAAAAAAATAAAAATCTAAAGAGATCGCCTTATCTATTCCAAGATCCAGAGCAGGCGCAGTCGGGATGACAACAAAAACTAACGCTGTAACCACTATTATAACTTTCGAACGTTTTGGCAAGTTAAAGTCTATCCTATGATACAGTTACTTAAATATCAGCTTTCCATCCTCAGCAGTTACTTTTACAGGTTTTCCTTTTACAAGACGCTTTGAAATAATCTCTTCTGCCAGCGGATCTTCCAAAAACCTCTGTATAGTGCGCTTTAAAGGCCTGGCCCCGAAAACAGGGTCAAAACCTTGTTCTATCAAAAAGTCTTTTGCCGACTGATCAAGGCTTATATCCACGGCCTGCTCTTTTAATCTGCCGATCACCTCTTTCATCTCTATCTCTATAATTTTATAGAGGTCATCTTTTGTAAGCGGATGAAATACTATAGTATCGTCAATCCTGTTTAGAAATTCCGGTTTGAATGTTTTCTTGACCTGCTCCAGGAGCCTTTCTTTCATATCCTTGTAAGTCACCTCTTTGGATTCTGATTTAAAACCAAGCGAACCTTGCTTCCTGAATATATCCGCTCCGACATTCGACGTCATTATAAGTACGGTATTTCTAAAGTCTACTTTTCTGCCGAAACTGTCTGTAAGACGCCCATCTTCCAGAACCTGAAGCAATATGTTAAATACATCAGGATGCGCCTTTTCTATCTCGTCTAAAAGCACTACTGAATAAGGCCTGCGCCTTACTTTTTCCGTAAGCTGCCCTCCTTCTTCATAGCCTACATACCCCGGAGGAGCCCCTACGAGCCTTGACACGTTAAACTTTTCCATGTATTCAGACATATCGAGCTGTATAAGCGCATTCTCGTCGCCAAACATGAATTCCGCAAGCACTCTTCCTAAATGGGTCTTGCCTACGCCCGTAGGCCCGAGAAATATAAAAGAGCCTATGGGCCTCTTTGGATTCTTTATGCCTGCGCGCGACCTCCTGACCGCGTGCGCAATAGCGCTTATAGATTCGTCCTGGCCTATGATTCTTTTGTGCAGTTCTTCTTCCATCTTCATGAGCCTTTCGGATTCCTTTTCCTCGAGCCTGAAGATGGGTATGCCTGTCCATTTTGAAACTATATTCGCGATCATTTCCTCGTCAACCTTTGGCCTCGCCTCCATCCTGGATTTTTTCCATTCTTCGCGCGTTTTATCAAGTTTCACGCGGGCCTTTTTTTCCTCGTCTCTCAAGTTGGCCGCCTTTTCAAAATCCTGGTTTTTTATAGCGGAATCTTTTTCTTTATGGATATTCTCTATATCGCTTTCCATGTCTTTTATTTCTTTAGGCGCGGTCATGATGGAAAGCCTGGCCTTTGCGCCTGCTTCATCTATAAGATCTATAGCCTTGTCAGGCAAAAATCTTCCAGCAATATACCTGTCTGAAAATTTTGCCGCAGCCTCTACTGCGGAATCCGTAATCTCAACCCTGTGATGCGCCTCATATCTATCCCTGAGGCCTTTCAGTATCTCAATTGTTTCATCAACGCTAGGCGGATCCACCATGATTGTCTGAAAACGCCTTTCAAGCGCAGCGTCCTTTTCTATGTGCTTCCTGTATTCATCAAGGGTTGTAGCGCCTATGCACTGTATCTCTCCTCTTGAAAGCGCGGGTTTCAATATATTGGAGGCGTCTATGGCGCCTTCTGCGCCGCCCGCTCCTACCAGCGTGTGTAATTCGTCAATAAAAATCATTACATTTTCAGACCTTTTTATCTCGTCCATCACAGCTTTTATTCTCTCTTCAAACTGGCCCCTGTATTTCGTGCCTGCCACCATGAGCGCCAAGTCCAGGATTATCACCTTTTTATCTTTTAACACTTCAGGAATATCTCCTTTTACTATCTTCTGCGCTAGGCCTTCCACTATAGCTGTTTTCCCAACGCCTGCCTCGCCTAAAAGAACAGGGTTATTTTTTGTGCGCCTTGAAAGTATCTGGATAACCCTTTCTATCTCATTCTCCCTTCCTATGACAGGATCTAATTTATTATCACGCGCAAGCTGAGTAAGGTTTCTACCGAATGCGTCAAGCGCAGGAGTTTTGGAACCCGGTCTCTGCTGCGTAGCAGTATGGCCGCCAGCGCCTTGTCCATGGCCCTGGCCTTGTTGAGGCGCGCTGAAACCCGGCTGTATATTGGAACCCAAAAGTTCGGCTATCCCTTCCCTGACCTTATTCAGGTCGAGCCCGAGATTTACCAGCACCTGGGACGCAACGCCTTCGCCTTCTCTTATAAGCCCCAGCAAAATATGTTCCGTGCCTATGTAATTATGGCCCAGGGATCTGGCTTCTTCGTTCGAGAGCTCTATAACCTTTTTAGCCGTAGGAGTAAACGGTATGTCGCCTGACACAACCATCGGGGCGCCTGGCTTTACTATCTTTTCTATCTCCATGCGTATCTGCTGCAGGTTCAATCCCATTTTCTGCAAAACAACCGCAGCCACGCCTTCGCCTTCGCTTAAAAGGCCGAGCAATATATGCTCCGTGCCTATATAATCGTGGTTAAACCTTTTTGCCTCCTCTTTTGCCAATAATATTACTTTTCTGGCGCGTTCCGTAAACCTGTTGAACATGACTAGCTCCTCCTATTTATTATTTTCCTAATTTTTCTCTGATAATCTCCGCCCTTTTAACGTCCCTCTGGTTAGGTGTAAGTTTTTTCTTTTCCAATTTCTGAAGATGCGCAGGCTGAGTTATCACAAAAAGTTCGTTTATAAGCGTCCTGTCTGCCTGTTTTACGACCCCTAAGTCAACGCCTAACCTTGCCAGCGAAAGAAGGTCTATGGTCTCCGTGCTGGTTATTATATGCGCGCTCTTCAATGTGCCGTACGCCCGCCAGATCCTGTCTTCCAGGGCCTCTCTATTTTGCGCAAGAAGCGTTTCCCTGGCGTTCTGTTCGTGATCCACTATCTGTTTTATAATCCTGTCTATGTTATCAATTATATCCTCTTCTTTATGGCCCAAAGAAACCTGATTGGATATCTGAAAAAAATTGCCGGTTGCCTCCGTGCCTTCTCCATACAGGCCACGCGCAGTCAAACTCAGCTTCGTAATCGCCTGAAGCACCTTTCCGATCTGTTTTGTCATAACAAGCGAAGGGAGATGCAGCATCACAGACGCCCTCATGCCCGTGCCTGTGTTTGTCGGACAGGCTGTCAGATAACCAAAATCCACGGAGTACGCAAAGTCCAGAGAATTGCCAAGCTCGGTGTCTATTTCATCCAATATCTGCCACGCCTCTTTCAGATTGAAACCTGATTTCATGACCTGCATGCGCAGGTGGTCTTCTTCGTTTATCATTATACTTAGGACCTCGTCCTGGCCGACAGATAAGCCTTTGTTTTCCGAATCCACCATATGCTCCTTGCTCATAAGATGCCTTTCCACAAGAAATTGCTTGTCTATCGGATCCAGTTTTCCTATTTCCAGAAACAATGAATCCTTCAACCTCTTAATAGAAAATATGCTTTGCTTAGAGGCCTCCAGCACGGCTTCCTGCTCTTTTTTGCTGGCCCAATGCGAAAAAGGATAATTAGCAAGGTTTCTCGCCAGCCTGACGCGAGAAGACATTACTATATCGCAGGCAGGCCCCGTACACCTGATCCACTCTCCCGTATTATTCAACAGGTCATCTAACGTCATAATTTCTCCCTCTTATTTATTATTCTTTTTATCCGCTTCCCTTATCTTATCGCGCAGTTTAGCGGCTTCTTCAAAATCTTCTTTCTGTATCGCCTTCTGGAGTTTTTCTTTTAATGTCTCCAGATCGTTCTTCGCTTTTATCACCTTAGCTATCTTCTTGGGAGATTTGCCGTAATGCTGCGTTGAACCGTGTATCCTTTTTAAAAGAGGCACAAGCGCCTCCTTAAAGGCATTATAGCATTCGCCGCAGCCAAGCCTTCCAACCTTTTTAAAATCTTCATAGGTAAGGCCGCACTTGTGGCATTTAACCTTTACCGCCTCTGTCTTAGTCTTAGAGAACTGCGTGCCAAGATCTGCCAGGCCAGCCAGTAAATCAGACAGCCCGAAATGGCTTTCCATCTGCGCGCCTTTTTTCTGGGCGCACTCCTCGCACAGATGCAGCTCTGTTATCTGGTCGTCTATTATCTCTGTAAGATGAACAGTGGCCTGATTCTTAGCGCATATGTTACACAACATAAAACCCCCTTATTAAATTTAAAAGTAAAAATCTCGGTTTTTTTAAATTTTGGGTCCAGGTTTTGCCTTTTTACTTAAATCAATATTTTACGCCGTCTATCTTTGTGACCTTCTTGAATTCTTTCATCAGGCTCAGAGTAATTTTTCCAGGCTCTTTATTTCCGATAACCCTCTTATCCACGGTCACAACAGGAATAATCTCCGCTGCCGTGCCTGTAAGAAAACATTCGTCAGCCGTGAAAATACTATGCCGCGTAATAACTTCTTCTTTGACCGTCATACCGGCCTTTCTTGCAATATCCATGACGCACGCCCTTGTAATGCCCTTGAGTATACCGAGAAAGGCGGGAGGCGTGATCAGATTATTATCTTTTATAATAAAAATATTATCTCCAGTGCATTCTGCCACATATCCATGGGCAGTAAACATCAATGCCTCTTCGTACCCTGAATTCAAGGCCTCTATCTTAGCGAGGATATTATTGAGATAGTTCAAGGATTTAATCTGAGGGTTTAACGCCTCGGGGATATTTCTTGGAGTAGGCACTGTAATAATGCTCAGGCCTTCCTTGTACATCTTTTCCGGATAAAGCTTGATATTATCCGTAATAATAATGACAGAGGCGTTCTTGCATTTTCTAGGGTCCAATCCCAGGTCCCCCACGCCTCTTGTAACTATGAGCCTGATATATGCATTCTCCAGTTCATTTAATTTAAGAGTGGCCACAACCGCCTTTATCATTTCTTCTTTTGAAAGCGGGATCGTAAGCATGATACCCTGGCTTGATTCATAAAGCCTATCTATGTGCTCCTTGAGCTTAAATACAAGCCTGCTGTACGAGCGGATGCCTTCAAACACCCCGTCGCCGTACAAAAGCCCATGGTCAAAAACAGAAACCTTTGCCTGATCTTTTTCAAAATATTCGCCGTTGATATAAATTTTCAATGACATGTTCCCTCCGCTAACAAAATGTTTTGGCACACTGTTTTCAAAGTATTTTTCCGTCTTTCATTTCTATTATCTTATGCGCCTTTTTTGCTATTTCTTTGTCGTGAGTGACGATCACGATTGCAGTCTTATGTTTTTTATTCAAATTGAACAGTATGTTCAATATCTCCTGGCCCATTTCAGAATCCAGGTTGCCTGTTGGCTCGTCGCACAATAGCGCCTTTGGATTATTTACGAGCGCCCTTGCTATCGCAACCCTTTGCTGTTCCCCTCCTGAAAGTTCGCCAGGCCTGTGATGCATCCTCTTTTCCAGTCCAACATCTTCCAGCAAAACTTCAGCTCTGTTTTTTACCACGGGCCTTTTGCCCCCGGTTTCCTTAATCTTTATCAACGCCGGCAGCATTACATTTTCCAATGCAGTAAATTCCGGCAACAAATGATAAAACTGAAATACAAACCCTATCTTCTGATTTCTAAACCTCGCCCTTTTAACGTCATCCAGGCTGTAAAAATCAGAATTGTCCAGAAATACCTTGCCCGAGCTTGGTTTGTCTATGCCTCCCAGTATATGCAAAAGCGTTGATTTGCCCGCCCCGGAAGGGCCTACTATAGCTATTATCTCGTCTTTCCTTATTTCTAAGCTGACCCCTTTTAAAACATGCAGCTCTTTTTTTCCGTCTTTATATATCTTATGAACATTATCAGCCCGTAGCATAATATTAGCGTATAGCGTATAGCGGATAGCGGATAGAAAAACTATACGCTCTACGTTAAACGCTATTTATTCATATCTTAACGCTTCTACCGGCTCCATTTTTGCCGCCTGCCATGAAGGGTAAAGCGTTGATAACAAACTTATAAGCACTGCCGCAGCTATAACTGTTATTGAATCCGACAGCTCCAGATTAACAGGCAATCTGTCTATATAATAAATATCTTTCGGCAGTTTTATAAACTGGTACGTCTTTAATAAATAACACAGGCCAAAACCCCCTATAGCGCCTATGACAGTCCCTGCAAAACCTATCAGAAAGCCATCCAGCATAAATATCCTTCTTATGCCGCTATTGTCAACGCCTATTGATTTAAGTATTCCTATATCTTTTGTCTTTTCCATTACCATCATTATAAGAGTGCTGGCTATATTGAAACACGCCACCACCACGATAAGCGCGAGTATTATAAACATAGTTATCTTCTCAAGCTTCAGCGCGCTAAACAGATTTTTGTTGAGTTCAGACCAGCTTCTCACCCAGTAATCAAAACCTATTTTTTCCTGGACATCCTTTTTTATGCGATCTGCGCTGTTTACGTCATCTACCCTTACGCCTATGCCGCCCGCTACATCACCTGTGGCATAAAATGCTTGAGCGCCTTCAAGATTTGTAAATATAAGGTTCATATCGTATTCAAACATGCCTGAATTAAATATACCTGTTACCTTGAAGCTCTTCGGCTGAGGGTCTGCGGCGGAAACAAGAGAGATAATCTCCCCTATCTTTAAACCCAGCCTTAAAGAAAGCTCTTTACCTATCATGACTGTGTCTTTCTTAAGCTCTAATGTGCCTGATTCCAGGTATTTTTGTATGTTAGTGACGTCTTTTTCTCTTGCAGGGTCTATGCCTCGCAATATCAGCCCCAGGACCTGCTCGTCCCGCCTTATCAAAGCCTGGCCATTTATAAAAGGGGAACTCGCTTTTACATGCGGTATCTTATTTATCTCGCTTATAACCGCGTTATAATCAGTTATCCCGCCTTCTTTTTCAATTATTATATGCGAATTTGTGCCGACTATCTTTTCGCGAAGGTCTTTGTCAAAGCCGCTCATTACAGCCAACACCACAATAAGCGCTGTCACGCCCAAAGCTACGCCCATTATTGATATAAGACTTATAATGGAAATAAATTTTTCCTTGCGCCTTGAAATCAGATATCTAAAACTAATCCACAGTTCATATGACATACCTTGCCTCTACGTTATGCTTCCGGTTTAAGCTGCGGAAATAAAATTACATCCCGTATAGACGGCTGGTTTGCTAAAAGCATTATCATTCTGTCTATACCTATCCCAAGCCCGCCTGCCGGCGGCATCCCGTATTCAAGAGCCCTTACGAAATCCTCGTCTATTTTCTTTACGCCTTCCTGCCCTATCAGCTGCTCTTCAAATCTTTTTTTCTGCTCTATAGGGTCGTTTAATTCCGAATACGCATTTGCGATCTCCATTCCGCCCATGAAAAGCTCAAACCTGTCTGTTAAAAGCGGGCTATCTTTTTTTCTTTTTGCCAGAGGGCATAGCTCGGCAAATAAATCCACTACAAAGATAGGCCTGTCCCCTGTTTCAGGCTCCAGCATTTCTGTGATAATATTGGCTATCTGAGACCGCGTAATATCCTTGGCCTTAAAATCTACGCCTTTGGCCTTAAGCTTTTTTATCCACGCCTCGGAAGAATCGTCCGGATTTATGTCAAATTTCCTTTTTATCTCTTCAGCAAATGACCATCTTGGCCAGGGCGGAGTCAGGTCAATAAGCTCTTCCCCGTATTTTATCTTATTGGTTCCGAGGACTTCGTTCGCAACAAAATTAAAAATCTCTTCTGTAAGCTGCATCATGCCGTCACAATCAGAATAAGCCTGATATATTTCTATCATAGTAAATTCAGGATTATGCCTTATTGAAATACCTTCGTTCCTGAAATTTCTATTGAGCTCGTAAACCTTATCAAACCCGCCCACCAGCAATCTTTTTAAATATAATTCCGGGGCCAGGCGCAAATATAAATCAATATCAAGGGCATTGTGATGCGTCTTAAAAGGATCTCCTGCGGCGCCTCCTGCCATTGACTGCATCATAGGCGTTTCAACCTCCATAAATCCCTTTTTATCAAGCATCTCCCTTATTTTAGAAATAACTCGGCTGCGAACCTGAAAAACCTTGCGCACCTCTTCGTTTACTATCAAATCCACATATCTCTGTCTGTACCTGGTATCTACATCCTTCAGGCCATGCCATTTTTCAGGCAAAGGCCTCAGGCCTTTGGCAAGAATAGTGATTTCTTCCGCATTTATGGTAATTTGGCCTGTGTGGGTCTTAAAGAACTTTCCCTTAACGCCCAATATATCCCCTATATCTAATCTTTTAAATATATTAGCGTATGTATCTTTGCCTATTGTATCAACCTTGATATAGACCTGAATCCTTTCGCTTGAATCTCTAAGGTCTATAAAGCTGGATTTTCCATGTTCCCTTAAAGCAGTAATGCGGCCTGCTGTCTGAACAGGATCGCCTTCTTTGGCATCTTTAAGCATTGCTTCTATGCTGAGAGGCTTATCAAACCTTCTGCCGTATGCCTCAGCGCCTATCTCCTTGAGAGCATTTAACTTATCAATGCGCTGCTGCATATACTCATTCATCTCTTCCATGACCAACTCCCTGTTTTTGTTTAATTATATATTATATGCTATATAGGTGTCAATATAATTAGGCGGGAAGACTAGCAAACAGCTCTATGAATCAACATTATTGGTCCATAAAGCTGTTTTAGATAAATGCTTACTTAATATTTACGACTGAAATTTTATAGTTTGGGATAAAAAAGACAAGGCCTTCTATTTTTTACCATTACATATCTTGCTCTTAGATTCGCATTTAAACCCTATTCAATATGCCTCCTATCACGCTAATATCATTACCTATCCCCTTTATAGTTCCGCAACCTGAAAAAGCTATAGAAATAACCAGACAGGCAAATATAAGAAAGTACAACTTAAACCTAGCCACGCCAATTCTCCTTTCTGAAAAGTTTAGTAAAATTAATTTAAAAGAAAGTAGATTATATCTATGTTGAAACATCATGTCAACATATTTCCAATAACTATTTTTTTTCAGAAATAAATCTCTATTAAAACTAGAACCGGCAAGTTGAGGTTTTGTAGCCGGAGATAAACAGGTTGGTCGATTTCTCTTCTACGCTATCGTAAATTCTGCCTCTGGGGTCTATAAAACAGGAATAACCTGTATTGGCGCATCTTACTACAGGGACTCTATTTTCAATAGCTCTAAAAACTGAACACGCTGCGTGCTGGTACGCTGCCCCGCTTCTACCATACCATGCGTCATTCGTAATAACAACCAGGAACCTGGCTCCATTTTTAACAAACTCTTTAGAAATTTCCGGAAAAATATCCTCAAAGCAAATTAAGGCGGAGAATTTAACAGCTTGGCTGAAGGCTAAAGGCTGAAGGCTAAAGGACTTAAATTCCTTTCCCGGAGTAAATTCTCCAAGCTCACCCAGTACTAGCTTATGCAACGCTGAAAATCTATTCGAAAATGGGACATATTCTCCGAATGGGACTAAATGAATTTTATCGTATTTATCTGTCATTCTGCCATCTTCTGAAACCAGCGCTGCGCTATTGAAATATTTTTCATCCTTCTCCGTATTAACTCCCAGTAAAAGTGGAATTTTTATCTCCCTAGCCAAACTTAAAACCTTATCGGTCAGATCTTTGTCTATCTCAAAAAATCCTGGGAAAGACGTCTCTGGCCAGACTATTAAATCAGGATTATCCAGCGCTGCCATTTTTGTAAGAGCAGCGTATTTTTCAATTATCATATCCTGAGCCTCCGGATCCCATTTAAGCTCTTGCGGGATATTGCCCTGTACAACTGAAATTTTTATTGAGTCAGACTCATGGTTTTCGTTTAGCTTAAAAAATCCGTAACTGTATACAGCCATCAAAACTAAACCTGTCGCCGCGAGAAGGCCGAAGGACGACGAAGCAACCTTTTTAACGGGATTACTCCAACTGTGGAGTTTACGCTGAGCGAAGCGAACGCGCAATCTCGCAATGACATGCCAAATTGCTACATTCACCATCATTATTACAAATGAAACGCCATACACTCCTGAAAAATCAGCTATTTGAATCAGGGGCAAATTTCTATACTGCGAATATCCCAGCAACGCCCAGCCAAAACCCATAATTGGAATATTTGCCTGAATATATTCGAGAATAACCCATATAACAGGAATAAGCAGAAAATTAATACTACTGCTCAAGCGCGACGCCGAAGGCGCAGAATCGAGAGCTATCCAATTTATTCTTCTCGACCTCGCTCGAAGAATAAATCCAAACGCTCCGAAATATAACGCCAAATATAAACAAAGGCTAATAAGCCCGACGGTTGTCACATGATACAGCCAATATAAAGTCCCCAGATAAAAAATAAACCCAAAAACATAGGAAATGAAAAATGCCTTTTTTGGAGATTTGTTTTCTATTGCAAAAAAAAGAGGGACAAAACCGATATAGGCAAAAAAACTGAGATTAAAATTCGGGAAAGAAAGAATTAATAGTATCGCAGAAAGTATTAAAAGTGGCATATGACCTATATCCGACTCCTTGAGTCGCCATGAGGGGCGACTCAAGGAGTCGGACAGGTAAAATTATTTCCCACAGCATTTTTTATATTTTTTGCCGCTGCCGCACGTGCATGGGTCATTACGGCCAACTTTTAACTCAGAACGTTTATACTGTTCCACCGACGGGCGTTCTTCGTTAAGCCCTTCCTTAAAATCCTCTCCTCTTTGCACCTGGGGCGCAGGAATTTTAGACATCGGGGCTGCTTCTGACTTTATAAATTCCCGCGGCAAAGACTGGAACACGCCTCTTATAGGACTTTCTTCTCTCGCCGCCTGAACCTTAAATAAAAATTCTATCGTCTCATGTTTTACGCTTTCTATCATTGCCATAAACATGTCATAGCCTTCGTGCTGATACTCTATGAGCGGGTCGCGCTGGCCATACGCCCTGAGGCCTATCCCTTCCCTGAGGATATCCATTGCGTGAAGATGGTCTTTCCATTTTGTGTCAATAACCTGCAGCATGATCATCTTTTCAATATGCGTCATTAAACCAGGCGGCATATTTTTTTCTTTTTCCACGTATGCTGACTTTACTATTTCTATAAAATAGTCCAGGATAGCTTCGGAATCTTTTCCTTCCGTTATTTCTTCCATATCCTGTATCCTTATATTGAACTTTGACCAGAGCCACTCATTGAATTCCGCATATTTCCAATCAGCCTTGTGCATATCAGGATTCATATAAGTAACTATCGCATCATCCAGGACTTCTTCTACTATCTCATAAATATGCTCTCTGGCATTATCGCCCGTCAGAATTTTTTTTCTCTCTTCGTAAATAACCTCTCTCTGTTTATTCATCACGTTATCATATTCAAGCACATGTTTACGAATATCAAAATTATGCTGCTCAACCCTTTTCTGGGCAACCTCGATAGCCCTGCTTATAAGAGGGTGCTGGATATCCTGGCCCTCTTCTATGCCAAGCCTGTCATAAATCGAAGAGATCCTGTCCGACCCAAAAAGCCGCATCAGGTCATCCTCTAAAGATATATAAAATTTAGACGAGCCCGGATCGCCCTGCCTGCCTGAACGGCCTCGTAGCTGATTGTCCACGCGACGGGATTCATGGCGTTCGGTTCCCATGATATGCAGCCCGCTCAAGCCCACAACCTTGTCGTGTTCTTCTTTTACTTTTTCTCTCGCCTCAACCAGCCATTTCTCGCGCTCCTCCAGGCTCACGTCTTTAGGCCCCACGCCTTTTGCCTTCATCCAGTCATTGACCATGAATTCGGGATTTCCGCCGAGTAAAATATCTGTCCCGCGGCCCGCCATATTCGTGGCAATGGTAACCCCGCCCAGCCTTCCCGCCTGAGCCACGATAGTCGCTTCCATCTCGTGATATTTTGCATTTAAGACATTATGCGGGATCCCGCGCCTTTTTAAAATAGAGCTCATGCGTTCTGACTTTTCTATTGAGATAGTCCCCACCAGAACCGGCCTTCCCTTCTTATATAGTTCCTCTATCTCGTTACACGCTGCGTTAAATTTTTCTTTTTCCGTTTTATAAATAACATCCGGATGATTTAATCTTATTAAAGGCCTGTTAGTAGGTATCGAGACTGTATCCAATTTATAAATGTGGCTGAATTCTCCGGCCTCTGTCATTGCAGTGCCTGTCATGCCAGCGAGTTTTTTATACATCCTGAAATAATTCTGAAATGTGATTGTGGCAAGCGTCTGATTTTCTCTCTCTATTTTCATCCCTTCTTTTGCCTCTATCGCCTGATGAAGGCCATCGGACCATCTTCTCCCCGGCATCAAGCGGCCCGTAAATTCATCCACGATAATAACCTCGCCGTCTTTTACGACATAATCTACATCCTTATCAAAAAGATTATGAGCCTTCAAGGCCTGGATCATGTGATGACGGTATTCCATGGTAGCTATATCATGCATGTTATCCACGCCGAGCATTTTAGCCGCTTTAATCTCTCCGTCTTCCGTAAGATGCGCCGTGTTCGCTTTTTCATCTACAATGTAATCATAGCCTTTTGACAGGTCTATGCCTTTAAATTTTGCGTCTATCTCATCTTTTTCTAAAATAATCCGTCCTTTGAGTCTCGGCACGATTTTATCGCAAATATAATACTTATCAGTGGACTCGTCCGAAGGCCCTGAGATAATAAGCGGGGTACGCGCCTCGTCTATAAGAATGCTGTCTACCTCGTCCACGATCGCATAATTCAATTCGCGCTGGACCATCTCCTCTTTCCTGACAACCATGTTGTCCCTTAGATAGTCAAAACCATATTCATTATTCGTACCGTAAGTAATGTCGCTTCCATAGGCAATCTGCCTCAGCTGCGGATCCATATCATGCTGTATAACCCCTACCGTAAGCCCCAAAAATTCATATATCGGGCCCATCCAGTCTCTGTCCCTGTGCGCAAGATAATCATTAACGGTTATTATATGAACGCCTTTCCCGCTCAAGGCATTTAGATAAGCGGGCAGAGTCGCGACCAGGGTTTTTCCTTCTCCCGTCGCCATCTCGCTGATTTTTCCCTGATGCAATACTATGCCGCCGATAAGCTGGTTATCGAAATGTCTCATGCGGACTGTGCGCTTCGATACCTCCCGCACTACGCTGAAAGCTTCGGGTAAAATATCGTCTACAGTCTCCCCGCCCGCCAGCCTTTTGCGAAACTCATCTGTTTTCCGGCGCAGTTCTGAGTCAGGAAGTTTCTGAACCTGCGGTTCGAAAGAATTTATCTTATCTACCAGAGGTTTCAGCCTTTTGATCTCACGTTCATTCTGCGTTCCTATAAACTTGCTCAATATCCAATTAATCATATATTTCGGCGCGTTAGGGGCCGTTAAATTACTGGTTTTCTAGTTGTTTACCTTCCATTTTAAAAATGTTTCCATAAATTCGTCCAACTCGCCGCTCATTACCGCATCAACGTTAGACGTCTCGTGTTCGGTCCTGTGGTCCTTTATCATTGAATACGGGTGCATAACATACGAGCGTATCTGGCTTCCCCATTCTATCTTCTGTTTCTTGGCGTATTCTTTTTCCAGTTCTTTTTTCTTTTCATCCATCTTCAGTTCGTAAAGCTTTGCCTTCAACACCTTCATCGCAAGGGTTTTATTTTTAAACTGAGACCTTTCCTTCTGGCACTGCACAACGATACCCGTAGGAACATGCGTAATCCTGACCGCGGTTTCCAATTTGTTTACATTCTGCCCGCCCTTGCCTCCTGCCCTGTAAGTATCGATCTTTAAATCCGTTTCATTTATCTCTATCACTATATCGTCTGCAATTTCCGGGATAACATCCACGGACGCGAAAGACGTATGCCGCCTTTTATTAGAGTCAAAAGGGGAAATCCTGACAAGCCTATGCACACCTTTTTCCGACTTAAGATACCCGTACGCATAAGGCCCTGTTATTATAAGATCCACGCTTTTCAAGCCCGCCTCTTCGCCCTGCAGCATATCAATCATTTCAATCTTATAACCTTTTTTTTCAGCCCACATCGAATACATCCTTAAAAGCATACTGGCCCAATCGCAGGACTCAGTCCCGCCTGCGCCTGAATGTATGCTGACGATAGCATTGCTCATATCGCTTTCACTGTTTAAAAGGCTTTTAAATTCCAGGGCTTCCAATTTTTTAGCTAGCCTGTCCAGGGCTTCCAAAACCTCTCTTATCGAACCTTTGTCCTCTTCATCAAGCACAACAGCCAGCTCCCCAAGCTCATCAAGTTCTTTCCTGACTTCAAAATAAGGATCCAGTATGGCGCGCGCCGCTTTTAACTCCTGGATAACAGGCCTCGATTTCTCCTGGTCATCCCAGAAACCCGGATTCGCAAGCTGAGTTTCTAATTCTTTAAGCCTGATTTCGTTCTTATCTACGCTCAGATACAGCTTTAAATCCGTTAGTTTAATTTCTGCGTCTTTTAATTTTACCTTTATTTCTGAAAGCATCCTCTGTCTCCAATAATCTACTTTTCAAATCCCAGCCAAATGCGTATTCTCCAATAGAGCCGTCTGAATGCACCACCCTGTGGCATGGGACTGCAACAGGAAAGGGATTTTTATTAAGGGCGTTGCCTACTGCCCTGGCAGCTGCCGGCCTTCCGGCCTTTTTAGCTACCCACGCATAGGACCTCACCTCTCCGAAAGGTATTTTCTTTACCACAGTATATACCTTTTCTTCAAAAAGTGTCAATTCTTTTGCCATTATCGTACCTATCCGACTCCGTGAGTCGCCTACCTGCGGCGACTCGCGAAGTCGGAATTTGTAAAGTTGTTGTGGCGAAGAACGTGGTGATACTTCAACGCAAACCTGTGCGCCTCGTCCCTTACGCTTTGTATAAAATGCAACATCTCCGAGTCTCTGTTTATATCAAGCGGCTTTGATGAATCGAGCGTATATATCTTTTCCTCCTGCTTGGCGATGCCTATTACAGGCACATGGCTAAGATTTAATTTCAGAAGCTCCTCATGCGCTGCGGCCAAATGGCCTTTTCCGCCGTCTATTATAACAAGATCCGGAAATTTTACGTTCTCTTCCTTTAATCTTTTATACCTTCTGCGGACAATCTCTTTCATCATAGCGTAATCATCAACGCCTTTTACGTTTTTTATCCTGAATTTTCTGTAATTTGATTTATCCGGCACGCCGTTATTAAAATAAACCATCGAACCAGTAGCTTCTTTGCCGGATATATTCGAAACGTCAAACGCCTCTATCCTTAGCGGCAGGCTAGCTAACTTCAGGATTTTCTTTAATTTTAAAGCGACATTCCCCCACGAGCTATAATCGGCTGTTTTTCTGTCAGATACCTCCAAAAGGGCTGACAGCCTGTTGCGCATGATTGCAGCCCGCTCAAAATCTTTTTTATCGGCAAACCTTTTCATATTGTCCGTTAATTCCTGTATCAATATTGTTTTTTTGCCTTCCAGAAATAAAATCAGCTGCCTGACTATTGCGCTATATGATTCTTCATCCACTTTATTCACGCACGGGCCCATGCATTGCCCTATATGGTAAGCCAGGCATACCTCGCCGGGCATTCTCTTGCAGATTCGCATAGGAAATATATTCTTCAATATGCCTACAGCGTTTCTTAAAAGCCCCACCTTTGTATAAGGCCCAAAGTACCTAGAACCATCGTCTATTTTTTTTCTTGTTATGGTAAGCCTCGGGAACTTTTCGTTTAATCCAATTTTTAAAAAAGGGAAGGTCTTGTCGTCTTTTAATTCAACATTATATCTCGGTTTTTTCTCCTTTATCAGGCTCGCTTCATATATAAGAGCCTCTTCTTCCGAACCGGTAACCACGTAATCCAGGCCTTTTACTTTCTCCAACAACGATATAAGCTTTGCCGTCCTGGGCCTTGATTCCTGAAAATAGCTGGACACCCTTTTAAAAAGGTCTTTGGCCTTGCCTATATAAATGGCCTCTCCGGAAGCATCCTTCATAATATAAACCCCTGGGAGGTGCGGGATATCTTTTATACATTCGCTACAGGAAATTGAAGGTTTTAACCCGCGGAGCTTCATTTTCTCGTTGACGCCCATGACAAAAATTCCTTCGCCTCTTTTACATCAAAAATAAACGTTGCGCCGACATAGCTTAGCATAGCTATTAATATCACAATAAAAAGGTTCAGGTTTATTTTAAAAGCGCATATATAAATAACCGCGGCCATTGCCAGGCTTGCCAATAGCACCTTTAGAAAAGAATTCAGTATCCTGCGGCCATCCAGAGGCCCTATCTTATTTCTTAATATAAAAAAAAGCGCTAAAAAATTAAAAATCCCGGAAATAGAGGCGGCGAGCGCCAACCCGCCTATCTTTAAAGGAAACATCAGCGCCAGATTAAGCGCTATATTCAGGAGAAGCGATGCGCCTGCAATCTTTACCGGAGTAAGCGTATCCTGCAGAGAATAAAAACAACTTACAAGTATCTTTATCCCGGAATAACTGAAAAGGCCTATGGAATAAAAGACAAGCGCATTAGCTGTAATTAAAGTTGAATATTGGTCAAACTTTCCTCTTTCAAACAAGGTTTTCGTTATTGGAACCGCCAGAACTATAAGACCGATTGAGGCTGGAATAATAATAAAATTTATAACCCTTAATGAAAAAGAAAGCGTGAGCTTTAATTTATCCGGTTCTTTTTCCAGCGCCTCTCTGGACATGGTAGGCAATGCTGCCTGAGCTATTGCAATCCCGAATATGGCCAGAGGAAATTGGAAAATCCTGTTTGCATAATAAAGCGCCGCAACCCCTCCTGAACCCACCACGCCGGATAAAGACGCTAAAATAGTGTTTATAAACAGGTTTAACTGATACATGCATGAGCCGATAACGCGTGGCAACATCAGGGTCCCTATTTTATTTGCAGCCGGGTGGTTTAATTTTATTGCAAACGAAAACTTGAAACCTTTTTTATATAAGACCGGTATCTGTACCGCAAGCTGCAGTATCCCGCCTATTAAAACGCCGCTCACTAGGCCCATCACGCTTTCACCCCAAATGATCGCGCATATTATTATCGCTATATTAAGGAGACACGGCCCGAACGCAGGCGCTGAAAAATGCTTTAGAGAATTCAATACGCCCATTGTGTAAGCAGTCAGGCCGATAAGAAGTATATAAGGGAACATCAGGCGCGTCAGCTTTACTGTTATTGCGAATTTTTCAGGATCATCCAAAAAACCCGGGGCCATAAATCTGACAATCCATGGCGAAGCAAAAATGCCGGCAACGGTTATAGCGGAAAGCGTCACAAGCAACAGATTTAATATAACATTGGCCAGTTCCCAGAACTCTTCTTTTTTCTTCACCGCATATTCGCTTAAGACAGGCACAAAAGCCGCATTCGTGGCGCCTTCTCCCACCAGATCTCTTAACATATTCGGTATACGGAACGCGACTACAAAAGCCTCGGCATACCTGGCTGTGCCAAAATACCTGGCAATGATAATATCCCTCACAAAGCCCAGCACCCTGCTTATCACTGTGGCGAACCCTATCGTCCCGGCTGATTTTATAATATGTTTTTTAGACATTATGCAATGCTTTCCTGCGCTGCTTCTTTATTGCTCTTTTGACAGGCAGCCTACCAGAAAGAAATATAACGCAACTATTATCCCTTGACATAATTAACAGCATATGTTATTTTATTCTTCACACAAAAAGGAGCAATATATGCCAATTTTACACGCATCTTATAAAGATATAAAACAAAGCGCCAAAAGGGGCCTACGCAACCAATCCGTAAAATCCGAGCTCAAGACAGAGACGAAGAAATTTTTAGACCTTATCTCTTCCAAGAAAACGGAAGAGGCTAAAAAACAACTCGCCTATCTGATATCCCAGCTTGACAAGGCGCAATCAAAAGGCATTATCCCTAAAAATACCGCCTCACGTAAAATTTCCCGCTTGATGAAAAAATTAAAAGTTGCATAGCTGCGACCGGGACGTGGCGCCGATCATAAGCACATCTTAAATATTAATTTCTCCAGCGCAAACTTAGGCAACGACTCCCCTGTCTTGATATCGCTGTCCGCCTTTAATATCTCATCTAAAACCCTGACTATCTCCTGCCTTTTAAACCTGGCTGCGTAACGCGCAATCTGATCAAACTTCGAGCTATACAGGTTTAATTCTTTCTGTATCTCCGGTTTATTTCTTATTTTAAGAAGTTCCTTCACTCTCAATAGCATCCTGAACTGCCAGGATAAAAGCCCCAACAAAAGCTCTGTTTCCCTTCTTTTGTATTTCTGGATACTTGCAAAAATATTCATGGCCTTTTTCACGTCTTTTTTTTCTATAGCGTCCAGCAGGTCAAAACTGGTTTTAAGAGGCGCGACGTATATTATCTTCTCAACATCCTGTTTTGTTATATCAGGCCTTTTGCCTGCGTATAGAATAAGGGTGTCTACGCTGGAACAAAGTATGTTCAAATCATTGGGGAGATTTTCTTTTATCAGGTTAACGGCTTCAACGCTTATTTTCTTCCCGGCCGCCAGGGTTCTCTTTAAAATCCAGGCATTGATTTCAGAATCCATAAGCCTGTCGGAGCGTATAAGCTTTGTGAGCTTGGACGCCTCTAACATAAACCCTTCTTTTATCTTGGATGATTTTGAATCTATTATAAAAATAGAGCTTTCTTTGGGATTCTTCAGATAAAAAAGCACTGATTCTTTATCGCTGGCGGAAAGGCTGTCAGTGTCTTTCAAGATCACAAACCTTTTGGGAGATACGAAAGGCGTCGTGTTCAGGATATCCAGCGCCTCTTTAAGTTTGAAGTCTTTGTCTTTCGCGTAAAAGACATTATAGTTCAAATCCCTGGTGGAGTTTTCCAGGAATCTGGACTTTAATTTTTTAAGCTCTGTCTCTTTTAAGAAATCCTCTTCCCCTAAGAAAAGATACGAGGTAAGCTCTTTGGTGGGCATATAAAATTAAATGATAAGTAAACTTGTTAAGTAAAAGATCGAAAGTAAAAAGGTGAAGACCAAAACTCAAAAACAAAGTTTTTAATCTTGGGCTTGTATTCTACCAATTTTCTATGATCTTGTTAACGACCCGCCTTGCAAGGTCCAGCATCGCGTCATTCAGAGCGGATGTCTCTGTTTTCTGAAGAGCGCCGGTTGTAAAATATGTGGTATCGCCTGTTATATTTTCTTCTTCAAATAAAATAGAAGAGTCTTTTTGGTTTATCAGCTTAACATCGCATATAAGGCTAATCCGGTATTCCTGCGCAACCTCATCCTGATACCTCAATGGATCTTTTCTGTATTGCAGGATCTCGCCTTCCAACACCGCGTCTGCGGAATCTTTATCAGCCACTTTAAAATTACCGTCTAGAAAAATCCTGTTCACGATCACGTCCCTCAAATCCATTTCCAGGTTTGGCCTGTAGACCTCGTAGTTATCCTTTGCGCTGACCTCTTTGGTTATATCTATATTATTTTTGAACATATCCACATGGACCGTCTTTATATTATTCGGGAAGATAGTCTTTGCGGTATAGCCGCAGCCTGCGAAAGCAAGCAAAAATATAACTAATAATAAACCTCGAGCAAGGTCGAGAAGTTCTCGGCAAAACTGTCTTCGACAGACCCGCTTAAACAATAAAGCTTTATTTCTTTTCCAGTTCATTAAGCCTCTCCTGCGCTTTTTTTACCCATTCCGTATCTGGGTAATTTTGAATTATATCTTTATAGTATATTATAGCGCTTTCAGGCGCTTTACGCGCTTCATAAAATTTACCTGTTTCATATGCGTTTTCCGCTTCCCGCGACTTTAGCTTATCCACAACCTGCCTGGCGTCAGGCGCCATAACGCTATCAGGATGTTTATCTAAAAAATCCTCAAATTCTTTACGCGCAAGATTAGTGGGAGTCTGGTCATATTCCGGCTTTACAGATAAAAGCTTGGAGCATTCTGCCATCTGAAACCTCGCCTTGTCAATTACAGGGCTATTCGGGTACCTGTCTATTAGATCCTTAAACATAAGTATAGCGCTATCATAATCCTGGATATCTTTATACGCCATCCCAGCCTTAAACCTGGCAATGTCTGCGTACTTGCCGTACGGCGCATTGTCAGCCACTGCCTTAAATATTTCTATCGCCTTGTCTTTTGCGGGCATCTGCCATTTACCTACAATCTTTATCTTTTTGCCTGAAAAGAACGCATCGGCTATTTTATATTCCCTTTCTATTACATCGTCTACCAATTCAGTATAAGGATAGGTGTCTATAACCTTCTGGTACGCCTTGAATGCCTCGTAAAAATTATCCATGTCTTCCATTATGCAACCCACATAATACTGCGCCGTAGGCGCTTCTTTTGAAAGAGGGTAATATTTTAATAATTTCTTAAACTCTCTGAGCGCATCTTTGGTATTTTTAGCCTCGTAAAGCTCTTTAGCGTACATCATCTGATCTTCAGGGGTGTCCTTGGCAGCATGTTTAGGGTTCTCCCACTTGCCGTTCTCAGGAGTCCATATCCAATACCCAAACGCAGGCCCAGCCATCACGCATAATATAAATATAGCAACTATAGCTAGTTTTTTCATATGTCTCTAGATTATAACATTATATATATGGAAAAATCAATTAATATAATAATAGCTTTTTATAAAAACGGGTTATAGTAGCCCATCTTGAGGGCGGGGAAAGATTTTTTCAGGGAGACTATCAATTGCCTGACGCCTATCATGGCAGAAGGCCGGCCATAGTATTTCATGATCTTAAAGTAATGAAGAGGGTCAAAATTCAGGTTGCGCCATTGGATCATATCTATCCTGTAAGCCTCTATAAATTTCTTAAACGCTGCAAATTCATCCTCAGAATCCGTAAACCCAGGCATAGTTAAATAATTAATTGACACAAAACCTTTTTTCTGTTTAGCTATTCTTATAGACGATAATACATCCTCAAAACCATACCCCCTGGGTTTATAATACCTTTCGTAATATTCTTTCCTGGCGCTATTCATGCTGACCCTGATGCTATCCAGCCCCGCATCAAACAGCCTGGCTATCGCCTCATGCCTAGAGGCGTTTGTATTGATATTTATAGCGCCCTTATCGGTTTTGCCTCTGATCAACCTTATTGATTTTTCAATTAAATCAGCCTCCATCAAAGGTTCGCCTTCGCATCCCTGGCCGAAACTAAGCAGGGGGCGGTTGCGACCGCCCCCTGCTGTAACATTACGAATATAAAATAAAGCTGTCTCTGCTATTTCTTCCGGAGAAGGCGTAAATTTTATCCTTGGCTGCGTCTTTAATGAGATACATCCTGCGCAGCTTGCGTTGCAGGAAGGAGATACGGGTAAAGGGCATTCCTCTCTTGATAAGAAAAAATTCTGCGCGCCTGGACAGCCATGGATCATAGCGCAGCCTTCTAGATGCCTGATAAGCCTGTTAGCGGGAAATAACTTTTTTATTTTTATTATATTTTTAGCTACGAGTTTGATATTTATGAGTCTCGGATCATGCCTGCTTGACCTGTCTACCCTGACTGCAGCAACATAGATATCCCCTTTATAAAAACCAGCTGCGGTGTAACAGAAAAGCGGGAGCGCCTTATTCCGACTCCGTGAGTCGCCGTACGGCGACTCACGGAGTCGGATAAGTTCATGAGCAGCGCTATAAGTGCCTGTAAATCCCGGCGCTATAAACGCGGCTACCGCAAAATAATTTTCCAGCGCCCTGCATTTTCCGCTAATACTATCGTATCCCACAGGTATTCTTTCAGGCAGCATAAAAAGTTTGCTGGCTTCCGGAAGTTTAATAAATTCTTCTCTGTCGGGCTTGAAAAAATGACCTGCCTTCATCCCTGCGGCTTCCAGCTCTGGAATATCGAATATCTTGCCTGATTTATCTGATACGAGTAAATGAAACACGTTATTTCAACAGAAAGTCTTTTCCTAATTCTTTGACTGTATAGGTGCGGGTTAGTTTGCCTTGCGTATTGTACTTATATATCTTAAATTCGTCCTTGTCAAAAAAATAGATATTAGTGCTATCCCCGGAAAAATAAATATTAGACGGCGTGTTTACCTGACATACGCCTTTTTTTATTCCCATCGAAAAAATAATCCAAGCGCATAGAAATCCTATAAAAAACATAAAAGCCTTTTTTAACATAATTGCCCCTTTTGTCAATCGCGAAACCATGCGAAATTTAAGCATGGCTTCCGCGTGGTTCCGCGATTATTATCAAGCCAACGCCCGGCAGGAACTTCTTTCCACCAGCTCCGTAGAGAGCACAATTCTTTTATTAGATCTTATTTTTTTCTGGATAATCTGGTTAAGCGTCTGCGTGGCAATCAAGGCCATTTTATGCAAAGGCTGTCTTATGGTCGTAAGAGGCAAAGGGCTGTAACTCAGCGCCAGCGGGTTATCGTCAAATCCTATAATTGACATATCTCCCGGCACGCTGACGCCGTTTTCCAAACATACCTGCATAGCCCCTACCGCCATCTCATCGCTCGCGGCAAATATCGCGGTAGGCGGGCACTTCATCTTTATAAGATCCTTTGTCAGGGTCCGCGCGGATTCTCTTCCGAAATCTCCGTATTTTATATAATCCTTTTTCTTATCGATCTTATTTTTTTCCAGCGCTGTCAAATAACCATTTAACCTGTCTATCGCCACTTGCGTCTTCAGGGCGCCTGTAATAGTAGCTATCCTGGAATGCCCTAATTTTACAAGATAATTAATCGCGTTGCTGGCTGCGTTAAAATTGTCTATTGATATACATGTTACAGGAAGATCTTTGGTGTCATAATTCATTATAACGCATGGAAGCCCTGCCTCGATCACCCCATCTACCTGATCCTCATTGCCTATAATATCAGAAAATATCACTCCCTCCACGCTGGAGATATTTAAAAACGAGCTTCCGTTGGTAACGTGCAGCAACAAGTCCATCTTCATGCGTTCCACCTCAACCCCTACGCCCTGCAATATCTGAAGAGCGTAAAACGAATGAAATATATCAGTGTATCTGGGTATGACAAGGCCTATTATATTATTGTTATGTTTTGACGCAAGGCGCTGGGCGCTCATATTGGGCCTGAATTTTAATTTCTTAATAGCCAGCTCCACCTTATCCTTGTTATATTTTTTTACAGACCCTAATTTATTTACAACTCTTGAGACAGTAGCTATTGACACGCCGGCTTCCCTTGCCACGTCTTTAATATTTTTTATGCTCATTTTAACTTCTCTCCTTCCGGGCTCAAGATAGTAGCTGTGACAAATATCAAAAGATTTTTTCTTGTCGTGCCGTCCGAATCCTTCTTAAAAAGCATGCCCAATATAGGTATGTCCCCTAAAAAAGGCACCTTTGTCCTTGTGTTTGTCCTTGATTCTTTTATGAGCCCTCCCAGGACCACGGTATCCCCGTTTTGCACAGCTATATTAGTGCTGAGGTTCCTGGTGGTAAATTTAGGTAGCTTAACTTCTCCGCTATATTGAAATGCATCGGCTGTAGCCTCGCTGACTTCAGGGTTAAGGGTTAATGTTATCGTCTCCTTATCTTTGCCAGCGCTCGGGGTTACATGCAATAAAATCCCGATAGGCCTTGTTTGAAAACCCTGGGGCACGTTCACAAAACGAGTCTCTTTGACGCCATTTACAGTATCCAGAAAATCTTCGTCTCCGTTCAAATCCTCTTTTACAAGGGTCGGCTCATATCGCGTAGGATACACAAACTCATCGGCTATCTCTATGGTAGCGGTCTGATTATTCAATGTAGTTATTTTTGGAGCGGAAAGCGTTTTTATATTTGTCTTTTTATCAAGCGCGTGCAGCACTACGGAAAACTGCGGCCTTGTCAATATACCTTGATATGTAAGGTTCAGCCCTTCGTCCGGCGAACCTGTAAATGTTGAAAATCTTGAACCGCTTGACGAGCCTACCTGAGTAATCGCGCCATTTTCAGTGCCGCTGACTTCTTGTTTATTTATGGCCCACGGGCCGTCCAACGATAGATTCACCCCTAACTCGCTGAGGTCAGTGATGTTTACCTCAACAAATCTCGCTTCCACCAGGATCTGAGTAGCATCGATATCCAGATTATATAATATGTCTTCTATAATCTTAAGATTGGACGGCGTATTTGTCACTATCAAAGCGCTGGTGCGTTCATCCAGGTTGATCTTAGAATCAGAAGGCCATACTACCGCATTTTCAAGTATGTCCTTTATGGTTTTTATTTTTGATATAGCAGCGCCTCCTTCGCCTGAGCCGCCGCTGAATTCCGTGAACATGGCAAGGCCCTGATCCAAAAAATACATCCTGGTCTCAGAAGTTTCATTATCCATGTTATCTATCGTATCCACCCATACGGCATTTTTCTCAATCCTGTATATAAGCCCCTGATTTCTGAATATATATTTCAAAAGGCTCTCCAGAGGCATATCTTTAACCTTCATGGTAACCTTTTTTTCTGAAAGCTTTACCCCGCTGCCTGGTATTATATTAACGTCTGTGGCCTCTGATAAAAAATCCATGACATAGTCAAGGCCCACATCCATAAAGTCCACTGTTATTGGCGTCTTGAGCTTTTTTCTTATCTCAGGGATTTCTACAATGCTAGACTTATCGCTGGTGACGCTGCTGTCTCCCTTGACAGACTTCATCTCATAAGCAAAACAAGCTCCGGGGCTTAAAAATAAGACTATGCATAACAATATACGTATCATAAAATTCATGGCCATTTTACTGTTTTAAAAACCCTCTTCCAGGGTCTCAACGCTTGCGACTTTATTCTCTTCTTTGTTTGTAATAGTGGCGGTAACGAATATTAAAAGATTCCTTCTTTCTTTGGAATCAGTGTTCTTTCTGAATAATCCGCCTACAAAAGGTATATTGCCAAGCACCGGAACCTTTGTCTTCACAGTTGTATTCGTCTCTTTTATAAGCCCGCCAAGCACTATTGTCTCGCCATCTTTAACCATTACGCTTGTGCTCAGGTTCCTGGTAGTAAAATTAGGTATACTGACATTTCCAGAATACGTGAAAGTCCCAGCGTCTTCGCTGACTTCAGGGGTTAACGCAAGCGTGATGCTCTTTTTGTCCGCTCCCACGCTTGGTTTAACATGCAAAAGTATACCCACGTTTCTCGTCACAAAATCTTGCGGCACGTTCACCCATTCCGTCTCTCCGGCGTCATTGAAATCCCCATCCCCGTTTATGTCGTACTGGACAAGACTCGCTTCATATCTCGTAGGATATATATATTCGTCAACTATTTCTATCGTGGCTGTCTGATTGTTAAGAGTGGTTATCCTTGGCGCGGATAATGTTTTTACATTCTGCTTTTCCTGAAGCGCGTGCATCGCTGCCTGAAACTGCGGATTACTCAATATGCCCTGATACGTAAGGTTAAACCCTTCGTCTGAGCGGCTGAAATTCGAAAAATCCACCCCGCTATTTTGGCTAACCCCATATACATCATTTCCAGCCCTGTTTTTATCCATAGCCCATATGCCATTCAGTTTCCACTCAACCCCTATATCGTCCAGGTCGCTCACCTTGACTTCCAAAAATCTGGCCTCAATCAAAACCTGCATGGGAGTTATATCCAGATTATATAAAAGATTCTCTATGGTTTCCAGGTTTGACGGCGTGTTGCTTATTATAAGCGCGCCGGTGCGTTCATCAAGCGTCAATTTTGAGTCCTTAGGCCATTCAACCGCATTATCCAGGATATCTTTAACAGTCTTTACTTCTGAAGAGGCAGCGGGGCTGGATTTGCTCTCTCCCGTCTCCCCGATTGATGAAGACTGGGTCGCGAACTCAGCAAATCTGCCTATGCCCTGGCTTAAAAAATATACCCTCGTGTCTATCTTTTCGTTAGAGATCTCATCCTTTGTAGCCACCCATACAGCGTCTTCTTCTATCCTGTAAACCAGGTCCTGGGATTTCAATATATACCTCAACGCCTCTTCGAGAGGCATGTCTTTTATCCTCATGCTCACTTTTTTATCAGCCATATCTATTTCCGTTGAAGGCACTATGTTCACACCTGTCGTATCCGACAGGAAACCCAGAACATAATCCAGCTCCACGTCTTTAAAATCAACGCTTATGGGTATTTTTAACCGCTTCCTTATCTCAGGGATTTTTATGATAGGCTTTATTTTTTTTTCGTTTTCCAGCTTAGCTGTTTTTTCTTCCGGCAGTATATGTTTTCTCGCAACATCCAGCATCATCCTTTCTTCTGTCAGCTCCCGGGCTTTCTTCAGTGCAATCTCTTCGGCTTTCAGTTTCTGCATATCTATATAATGCAATATCTCTTTAAATTTTTCATTTTCAGGAAATTCCTGCATTGCGTTATCCACCAGGGCCTCTGCCGCGTCAAATCTTTTTTCCCTGATATTGCCTATTATGCTGTCCATCGAATCCGCCAGCTTGGCCACTCTGTCCCTGGCTTCTTTGATCTTTAACCTGCGCTCAAACATCATCCTGAGCGCCTCTTTTTGTTTTTCTTTTCTGGCCAGCTCTACTCTATTGAGTTCTGCTTCCCTTTCCATGTCCAGCTTGGCGCGCCTTGCCTCTTCCATCTTCACAAGAAGCACCTTCTCCTGATTTTTCTTTATTTCCTGCTGCATATTGCGTATATAAGAATCTGCCTGGCTGGCAAGCAGACTGCCGGGATCCATCTCTTTTACCTTCTTGAACTCCACTATACTGAAAGGATAATCCTTGGACTTGTAAAATGCCACTGCCTTGTCAAACGTAGACTTTATATTCTGCTCTTTTTCATACACTTCTTTTTTCCTTGAATCCAATAGCGCCCTTTTCTTTTCTTGCTCTTCCTGAACGATCCTATCGCTTTCTTTCCTGGCCAGGGCCTCTGCCTCTCCCACCACGTCTTTTTTCATCTTTTCCCATTTCTTTTCTTCCATGATCATCAACTCTGTCATGCGGGCTTTGGATTTTTCAATATAAATCTCCGCGAAAGGCGTAAAATACGATTGGTTATCATCTTTCTCTGTTTCAATCAATTTCTCAAATATCATAATAGCTTCCCTGTATTTGCCTGATTCAAACATGGACATAGCCTCTTCAAAATATTTCCTAAGGTTGACCTTTGACGCAACAACAGTCCTTGAGAGAGAAGGGTCCACTGACGCAAAAACCACGGAAGGCAGGCACTCCAGCGCCATGAATACAGCCATTATAAATGATACACAGTAGAATCCCTTATTTCTTTTCATCTATGCCCTCTGACCAATCTGTCTGCATGGAGCGATCACGACCACCCTCAGCATCTTTCCTTTCTTCTTTTTTCTCTTCCTTGACAGTAGAAATAATAATTTCTTCTCCGTCGTTTTTCCTGAGCAATATTTCTTTTTCGCCTATGCTGACGACTGTAAAATCGCCCGCTGAATCCCCTTCTTTAACGGAGAAACTTTTGCTTGTATTCTGATCCTCTATAATAACTATAATCCTGGCCCCCATCGTCATCCTGCCTTTATAGACAAACAAAGGTTTCTTCGGCTCTTCTTCCTTTAAAGACACGATATCCCTCTGGATTTCCTTTCTGACTTCAGAAACAGGCCTGAAGAAGATATTTCTTTCCGCAAGGGCCAGATAATCCTCCATTGTTTCCTGCTTCTTCAACCCGTCAATATCCCAACTATCCTTGGCCACCTTTTTTTTGGCCTTGGCCTTTTCTGTCACGGATTCAATATCCTTTAGAAACTCGTCCGTTGATCTCTTTTTATTTTCCTGCGTATTGATGCCTATCGCTATGGTGGCTACTAACACAGGTAAAAGAGCCAGGAATATAATTTTTTCCTTTATAATCATTTCTCTTTCCTCGTGACCATAAGGCTGCTTAATACCAGGCTTATCTCCAATTCTCCTGAACCAGGTTCGACGCTCTTAACATGCAATTCTTTTACGTTGATTACTGGGCTGGCGTTCTTAAGCTCCAGCAAAAGATTCGTAAACGCGTCAGTTGTTGTTTTTATGGAAATCTGGATAGGCAGTTCAGTATAAAAAAGTTTCTTTGAAATAGGCTCTATGTATTCAATAGGCTTAAGCGGTTTCAGATTATAAATATCCGAGCTATTGCTTTTTAAAAGCGCGTCTACGGTAAACTCCACTATCTCAAGCTGCCTCAGAAGCACAGGCACTATGGCGTCCTTTGGAAGGCCATCCCCAAAACCAAGGTTCTCTGGAAGCTTCACGGTTTTGGACCCTGCGTCTATTTCGAATTTTTTCATCGTAGAATGAAGTTTTTCTATAAAATAAAGCCCTGCCTCCGTATTTTTTTCAGAAAACCTCGCCTTATTCGGATCTATAAAATTCACCAGGCTGGAAAATTTTTCTTCCAGGGACTCTCTGTCCTTCTCCATCCTGGTAAAGCTTTCCTTTGAAGGCACTGTCCCGGTAAGCGTAATAAATCTTTTCATTTCGCTTATCTTTCGCTCCAGCTCTTCGTCCATTATTGAGCGGCCTTCCTTAAGAAACGGGCTAAGGAAAAATATATAAATACCCGCCAAAACAGCAAGTATTATAAGCCCCTGTTTCAGAATAATTTTTTCTCTGCCGGGTTTTAACATCTCGCACCATACCCTTGTAGAGAACAGGCGCGCCTGCCCCCTACTGATTCGTCAATAAAACAACATCCATGGTGATGCTGAATTTAACTATTTCTTCCCCTGTATCTTTGTCGTTTTCCACGGAAGACGATACAGGCCGCACATCGCTAAAGCTCGGCAACGCCTTAAGGCTCGACACGAAATTATTAACTGATTGATAAGACAGAGCTTTCCCGTTCATATCCATTCTCCCAAGCCCGCTCTTTTCTATAGAGATGATTCCCGATAAATCCGTAACCCAGACATCCTTGGGGAGTATCTCTGAAATAGCCTTAAATATCCCGAGCCATATAGCCCTGGAAAAGGCTGTTTGATATAAGGTATCTATTTCCCCTCTTAAAATATTTTCCTCTTCCTGTATATTCTTTATCTTCGGCTCATAGGTCCTGTATATCCCTATCATGTCTTCCGCTTTATCAAGCTTGATCTTTTTTATATAGTAATCCTGGCGCATAAAAATGGAAAAGCTTATAAGCACCAGCGCGCCTGTGGCCATTGAAAGGCCAGCATAAAAACGTTTCCGGAACGAGGATTTCTTTTCCAAAGCTATTTCTTTCAGAAAATTTACCTCTATCTTCAGACCAGTCATGCCCCTCAGCGCCACGCCCACAACCGTAGAAAATTGATTCTTAGGTCCGCATACCTGGAGTTTTTGATATACATCTTTAGATACCCTTAATTTTCTAAAAGGATCCATAATCTGAGGTTTTACGCTAAATTTAGAAACAAGCGATGCTTCTATATTTTCCATAACGCTTCCGCCGCCTGTCAGGAAAAGCTGGGTTATCTTTTTTTCCTGCGGGGCGTCTTCTCCTGCCTGCATAAAATAATACTCCAGGGATCTCTCCACCTCTGCCAGAAGCTCCTCTACGCCATGCTCTTTAGCCTCCTCGATCCTCTCTCCAGCTATAGGAAAACTTCTTATCCATATATTACCTTTATTAAATATAATGAAATTGGTGGATTTCGCGCCTATGTCAAGTATGGCTCCCAACCCCTGGACATTAAAGTCTTCGTTAAATATCATACAGTTATACACGCTTATAGGAGCCACATCTATCAACCCGGCAGATAATTTAACGGAATTGAGTTTTGAAATAATCTCTTCTACCAGATTTTTTTTTATCGCAACTATGACTGCCTTTCTGGATGAATTTTTGTCGTTATCCAGCAGAGACCAGTCCCACATGACCTCATTCATGCTGAAAGGTATCTGGTTTTGCGCTTCAAATTTCATAGTCTGTTTTAATTTATCCTCTTTTACCTGCAACAACTTTACGAATCTTACAAAAACAGACTGGCCGCTTATAGATATGTTTACAGGATTCGGCTTTATATGATTCTCCAATAATAATGCGGAGATAAGCGAACTGATAGTTTTATCCCTGTCGAGCTTCAAATCTCTCGGGATTTCTTTTAAGCCGATTTTGGTCAGCACAATACTATCCTTCTCTTTTTTAAGCTCAACAAGCTTTATAAAATGAGCGCCTATATCTAAGGCTATTGAACTTGCCTTGAACTTGGCCATTTACCTGGTCCTTCCCATTATAGCCCTGAGTTTTTTAATATCGTCTTCCGTGTATTCCCGCCAGCCATTAAGGGTATTTCTTCTGGCCGCTGGAAACAATCTCTTGTTTTCATATCTTATAAGAGTCTGCTTAGATATGCCAAGAAACTGCGCCGCAGTTTCTGCGGAATAATATTTTTCTTTCATATATACCACCTCACTATTCAATAACATGTTTAGCCCCTTAGACGACTCAGGCCGAACTTTTTGTTAATTCGGCCTTCAAAATCTTATTGTCTTGCCCAACCTGTAAAAATAGAACAATATCTTATCTCTATTTGATATAGAGTGGTATAACTATATACTATCTGATAGTATTTGTCAAGGGTAGCACTGGAAAAAGCTGAAGGCTGAAAGCTGAAGACTGAAGGTAACTACTTGAAAATAAACAGGTTAGATTATTCTTCTTTCCAAAATTTGAAAGGCTTCTTTTTCTCAGGTTCCGGCTTTATAACCCCTGTTTCGCTTATGGTCCAGGTTCTTTCCGCAGGAACAGGGTCTATTTCGTCTATGTCTATTTTGGAATTCTTATTAACATCTTTTGCAGCCTGAACCTTGAAATAATGATTCCCGTTTTTCAGGTCTTTTTTGGATACGGCAATATCCTTGGACCAGGCAGACCATTCATCATCATCAAATTTCCATCTAAATACACAATTCTCTACGCTGCTTTTAAAAGTAAACAGGGCCTCTTTCGACTTTGTCAACAAACTCGGCCCGCTTGTGATTATGGTATCGGGCGCTATTATTATAAGTTCTATCGTATCGCTAAAAACCTCTGATTCATTTCCTGCCGTGTCCTTAAACTTTACATAAACCTTGCGGGTACCGCTTATAGGAGTCAGCGTCCAGTTTTCCTTCTTGGTTTTAAACTGCTCCCATTGCTCATTGTCAAAAACCCCGTCGTTCGAGATTACCATATCTGCCACATCTGTCGTAGAGTCGCTGGCGCCAAATACAAGGTTGACATATACGGAATTAGTAACAGCATCCTGGTTATTTATTATCACATAACCTGTCGGGCCCCTTGTGTCAACAGTAAAACTCCAGACAACCTGGGATGTTTTATTGCCCACAAGGTCAGCCACTTCAATAGACACTACATTACTGCCTTCGCTGAGAGGCGTAGATGGAAGATATACAATGCTCTGGCTATTCTCATCATATGCAGCGCCTACTGTGGATTTATTTATCTTCATATTAATAGCGTTTGGATCCACACCGCTTTTATCATCGCTGGCAGCTATGGTAATAGTAGGCCTATCGGACGCTATTAGCGAACCTTTTTCCGGAGAATAATTACCTATAACAGGGCTGCCTCTATCTATCCATAATTCATAAGAAGCTATTTCACCCCAATTACCCGCTGAATTCTCAGCCTTAAGATTAAACACCCTGACGCCATCCCCCAAAAGATCGGAAGGGGTCTGGTAAGAAGTGCCCTGAGTATCAGCCTGGTTATCCGGCATATCTCCCCACGCATAACTGTAACCAGCAGGTTGAACGCCTTTTACAGGGTATTCCCATGACATGTATGGATCTCCGCATCCCTGCCATAATTTTGACGGGATATCGCTTCCACCAGGCGAAGTCTTAGCCAATATAATAGGCAGATCCATTGTTCCCGTTGCGAGCTTAAACCCGCTACTGGCTGTTTCCCATCCTGAATAATCATATCCATCGCTTACCCTCACGCGCCACTTATAGTCTACATAGCCTTCGGTGGTGGGCAATATAGGCGTGGTGTATTGCTGGGAATTGGTCTTAACAATACCTGAATCAAAATCTATTGTTTCAAAACTGTCTTTAGAGATCTGGACCTGATAGTAACGCTGAGGATCATTGTCTTTATCTGTAACCGCCCATTTCAATGTAAGAGGATTTTCAAATGTAGCCTGGCCATCGTTATATGTTAATATGCCTACGTCAGGAATGGTGTTTCTGGTGGAAAGCCATCCGCCGTATATTTTATAACTGACGCCCGTAGCAACATTGGTGCCTAACGGGTAACCCACGCTATTCTCCGAGTTGTAATTCTTTGAAACCCCGCTTGCCCCTCCGCCGTCTGCCAGGGCTGTATGCAATTTATAATTTTTACTGCTAGCTATGCTCGCAGCCGCGATCCCAACCGCTAAAATAAAAAAGACCGCTGTAAAAAATAAAACGGTCTTTGGAATAAAATATTTTTTATTATATTCAATCCTATGCATATTTAAATTAATTATATCCTGTCAGCAAAAAAAATCAAGCATAATCTTGAGCAATCTTGCACTATTTGAATAGCTAGGCAACCCATTACATAATAGCCAGCTCCTAAAATAGGGACAGCGCCCATTTTTATGCTATAAAAAATAAATAATAAATGGGCGCTGTCCCTATTTTCCCTATTTTCCAAATCAACATTATGAGTTTTCCGGTTACTTAACGCTCAAACACCACCCAGATCTTCTTTTCAGCCAGGACCTTCCCTTTTTCAAGAGCCTGGCCCGTGACAATAATCCTATAACAATCGGAATGGACTGTGATAAGATTCGAAATCTGCCTGAACCTATTTTTCTTATCCACATCAGTTGAGCCTAACGCCTGGGTGGTGATAAGATCGCCTATGCCAAGATAAAGGCTATTTTTATTCCCAAAAACCCTGTTATTAATTATATTATCCGCTATGGCGTCATCTATACCTGGTAGAATAGCTAAAACTCTTTTAGAGGCTGTATTTACATTTATCCTGCCGTATAGGTTATTTACTGGGTCCAAGCTTATAAAATCAAAGTGAGCGGCGCCTGTCTCCGAACTGTTCTTTATTTTTATTTCCAGGACCCCGCTCGGCGTAGCTATAGAACTACCAGTGCCTATTTCTATATTACCAAAATTTATTCCTTTGTCAGGCCCAGGGGTGAGGGCCGGCGTAAAACTCGTCCATGTATCGTCCGCGAGATGTATTGATATGGCTATTGCCTCGCCTTCTTCCCCGAATATTTTCAATTTATAATAGCCGTTTTCCAAGCCATCCTTCGCCTCCCATCTCCACATGCCGATCGAATCCTCTTTTCCATTTTCGCACCAGTCTGTCAAGGGAGCTGCCCTCTGCACAACTTTCCAGTTTCCTTCGGAACCTTTCACGATTTTATTTTCCGCTTCCAGTTTTATCCCGAATACGGTAAGCCTGTCCGCAATCTTCGCGACATCCTGCGGAGCTATGCTCTTCCATGGTTCAGTTCCAAGCGAAACAAATGAAATCTCTCCTATCGAAGAAAAATTCTTGTTCTTTGCGTTCACCTCGGTATCGTAATGCTCTATTATCTCTTCTCCTATCTTCTCTCTCATCCCGTCATTATCATTAGGCAGGCCGGGCGTCGCTCCTTTTTTCGCGGTAGACGCATACCAGTTGTCAGGTATGCCGTTATTATTTGAATCCAATACATAGCTAGGGTCTGATTTCTCCAATGCCTTATAATCAGCTGCATTGCCGCTAAAATATTCCTGCTTATCCACGACATGGCCCATGGGTTCTTTAAGCGCTATAAAATTCCCTCCCATAAAAGCAACGTCAGACAGAAGATCGGAATTAGGGCTTATCACCCTTAAAAAATGCAAAGTTGTGGATTTTTCTTTACCCCATATCGATGTAAATGAAATACCGTTATTATTTATCCCTGACTGTGTATCGTCTTTATCAATAGCCAGCGCAATGTGCTCGTGAGGGCCTATTGTCGTACCAAGAGGGATAGTAGCAGGCCAGCCTTCTTTGCTCGGGCCTTCTACGGTCCAGCCGCTCAGATTCACGTCCCTGGGAGTGAGATTTATAAGCTCTATATATTCTCCGTCAGGTTGCTGGCTCAAATCTACAGATTTAAAATACGTAGATCCTGTTTCTCTTTGATTCTGAATCCTAATAGTAAATTTCCCGCCTGAGACAGTAACAACTTTTCCGCTGCCAAACAAATCTCCGTCTCTCATCCCTTCCGAATGAACGCCCCCTATTTCAACATTTCCTATCTCCTGATCGGCTACGCCCGCAAATAACCTGGCGTAATATTTGCCATTGGGAACATCCTTCCAGGTCCATTCGCCTTCCCCGGTTTTTCCGCCCTTTGGCTGACTATTCTGATAGTATGCATTTTGCCATGTCCAGTCTCCGCCAGGTGCCTGGTTGCTAAAAGTGCTTCTGGAAATAACAGGCCTTACCATTATTTCATTTATCCTTATGCCTTCAACGCCTCTTATCTCGCTCGAGTTGAAATTCTGCTGGCCCAGCCTGGGATATAATTCAAGATAAGAAAAATAACAAACCGACCCTGCGCTGTTATTTATGGAAAGATTTAAGATTTTATTCTCAAACGAGACAGCCCCTATCCTCAGCAGCTCGCCATCCCTCACATAATTCTGGGTCATGCCGTTTACAGTAACATCTCCCACTAATTCATTTTTTATCCCAAACACGCCTATGTAATATTCTCCTTCCGGAAGATTGATCCAGGTAATCGTAAAAGGTTGCCCATCTTTTACGTCGCTCTGATAGCAGCTGCCTTTCCATATCCAGTCTCCTGTATCGCCTCTATTGATCACTGCGAGCCTGTTGTATAATTTTGGTACGGTACTCTGGCTGAAATCATCGTCACAAGCGTCTATAATATTAACTGCTTTTTGAAACGGGTCGCTTACGCCGGCGTCTTCCAACAATACAGCAAGAGTCTGGCTATCCATGGAATTAATATTATCCTTCAACCTTCCCTGAACATCTATATTCTTATCAACCGAATACGTAGTTATATAGGGATACAATTTATAAAGCTCCTGTTTTGCGATCGATTTAATTTTACTTATTTCGAAAGGCGTTTCGAATGCTTTGTCGTCCCCGTGAAGATTAAACGGTTCGTATTCCATCGGCTCATCCACGCCTTCGCTCGCTTCATCTATGATGCCGTTCGAGTTATTATCGATGCCATCGGAATCCAGGATCCTTTGATTCTGGTTATCGTCCGCGCCCATCTCGCCCGGCTGGCCATCAGACCCATACCTAAAACTAACGATATCTTCGTACACCTTATCTGGATCTTTCAAGCCTGAAGAATTTATAAATTTTTGCAGGTCCAGCTCATATGGAGTCCAGCCTTCCGTAACCTTTAAAAGCGAAAGATTGTGCTTATAAGCTATATTTATATCCATAAAACTGGTTTCATCCCTCACCAGGACAGCATACCTGCCTATGGCCTCGCTTTCCTCATTGTAAATATTTATCCATTTTGAATCAGGCTGGCCGTCTCCATCGTTATCAATATCGCTGCCTGTAAAGATAGTGTGCCATTTGTCTTCGAAGCTATCTATATCCCTCGAGTCTTCTTTTAGAATCTGCTGCGCGTACGTGATGCCTGACTGCGCGAGATAAGACGCCCTTGTAGCTTCCAGATAATTGGCTGCGGCTTTCAATTCCAGCCTCATGGTAAATGCAAAAGATATCGCCATTATGCTTGCGACAGCCAGGACGCTTACCACAAGTATCAACGCAATGCCTTTTTCTTCTCTCGCGCTATTCATATTGTATTTTATTATACAAACTACTTGCTATATTTGCAAGTAGATATGCCCACTTTCAGGCAGGCTCATTAAAAAACCCCGCATCCCTTTTCGGGAATGCGGGGCTGTAAACCTTTAATTTGAAGACATTATTTAATTTTCAATTTTTCCACTAAATCATGCATAAGCTTCCCGGCAATATCTTTTGAACCAAGCCCTACTGCAAGCGCAAACGCCAATCCTACGGCTCCTAACACTACCGTAATAGTTGTATTCAATATCGTGGTAGCTATATTCAGCTGCTCTAGCGTCATAATCGCCACAAATATCACTATTACAGTCTGCGTTACCTGGCTCATTAACTTTGCCTGTTTCATTCCGGCGTTCATGCAAGCGGTCATCACAATGGAGCCTATAGTGCTTGCGAAAAATATACCAAGAGAAATTATAAAAATAGCCGCTATAACATTCGGTATATAAAGTATAACCTTGTCCAGTAAAGACGCTACAACTGTCATACCAAGCGCATTCAGAGACGCCATAAAAACTAAAAGCATTATTACCCAATAGACAAGTCCGCCTATCAATTCCGAAAAAGTATTCTTTATGCCTCCCTTTCTTAAGACATCGGCTAGCCCTGATTTTTCGCTAGCAGCGTCAAACTGTACTACCTTCAATAATTTTACAACTACATTTCTCAGGACCGCTGCTACAATCCACCCTACTATAAGTATAACGATTATACCTATTAAAGTAGGTAGAAATGTGGCCGCCCTCACCAACATAGCTTTTACTGGATCAACTACAATTAAGTTCCAGTCCATATATGCCCCCCTTTCTACATTCGCCCGCCACAGAAAAATAGCAGGCTCAGTCCTTCGACAAGCTCAGGACTTTGTATTTCGCCCAAAAAATCCCTGGTTTCAACCTGACAGGATTGAGCTTCATTTTCTAAAAGATAAAGTATATCCTATGATTGCGATATCGTCAAGGGCGTGGTATATTGGGAGCCGATTACTTTTTACTTTTAACATCAAACTAACATGATTTCAAGAACTTATTTGCCGGCCTTGCCCTGGTTGGAAACAGACGCTATAGCGGCGCGTATCTTCTCCTGGTCGCCCAGATAATAACGCTTCAAAGGCTTCAGGTTTCTAGTGAGCTCATAAACAAGCGGGATCCCGGTAGGTATATTTAATTTCACTATTTCTTCTTCTGATATATTATCCAGATATTTCACGAGCGCCCTTAAGCTGTTTCCATGCGCAGCTATAATAACCTTTTTGCCGGACCCTAGCATAGGAGCGATTACTTCCTTCCAATATGGTACAACCCTTGCGACTGTTTCCTTTAAACTCTCTGTAAGAGGCAGGTCTTTTTCGCTAAGGCCTTTATATCTTGGATCATTTCCAGGATATCTCGAATCATCTTTTTCAAGCGCCATTGGCGGAACATCATAGCTTCTTCTCCAGATAAGCACCTTGTCTTCCCCGAACTTTTGAGCCATTTCTGATTTATTAAGGCCCTGCAACGCCCCGTAATGCCTTTCGTTCAAACGCCACGAATTACATACAGGTATCCACATTAAATCCATCTCATCCAGAACAAGCCACAGTGTCCTTATCGCCCTTTTTAAAACAGATGTGAACGCTACATCAAACTCGTAGCCTTCTTTCTTAAGGGTCTTTCCTGCTTCTTTTGCCTCGCTCATGCCTTTTTCAGAAAGGTCCACATCAGTCCACCCTGTAAATTTATTTTCCTTATTCCAGATGCTCTCCCCGTGCCTTAAAAGAACTAACCTTATATTGCCGTTCATAACTCTCCCTTTTTCAGATTTATCTCGAACTTCTATTTTTATTTTTGATAATGTTTTATATGCCCTTACTATACATCAAGGGTTTTAAAAAATCAAAAGAAATATTCGCTTCGGCATGAACTTTATAATCCTGACTGAACAGCTTGTATGGAATCATTCCGCTCCAAAATCTCATTTCTTAAATTCGCTCTACGAATAATATATATGCCTCCGTCTTTGCCGATGTCGATCTCTTCATTAAAAATTCTCAGGCCCACGGCTTGGATCGCTTCTTCTAACTTGCTCTTTATAGATGGCACTTTTGGGCCCTCAGAAATAATCATTATGCCATCAGGAGATAAAATCTCAACCAGAGGACTCATCATTCTTTCATATACGCTTTTAGAATCATTCTGAGCATCTACAACAAACCTTGACCATTCCATGTTAAAAAGTCCTGACGAGAAAACAAAATCTACCATTCCAATCTCATCTTTATATTTTGCAAGCTGCTGAACCTCGTCTCCTATCACAATAATATTGCCGCCTTTTTTTGTTTCCCACTTTGGGTTAACGACTATTACTCGAGATAGAGGAAATTGTCGAGCGATTTGCAAAGGGATTTCCGGGGTTTCCGCGCCAACAAATATTAAACTTTTTCCATTAAAATCAATTCCGTCTGATTCATCCTCTTCCTCCAAACCTAACGCCATTAAATAAAACTTTATAAAAATCGACCAAATCTCAGAAAGACTGTCTAAGTTTGTCATAACAGGGTTTACATTTTTATTGGGTACAAATAGCTCTTCTAAATTATCTCTTAATCTTAAATCAAAATTTTTCGCTAAGAAAACTTCATATTTTTTCCCGTCTTTCAGAAATCTAAAAACATAACCATCGTTTTCTTCGACAGGTTTTCCTGCTAATCTAAATCCTCCGCGATTATCAGCTATAGCGGCAATCTCATTTATCGAAGAAGTATAAGTAGCCATATACGGAATTATGCTTAATTGCGCCAAGATCTCGTATTCATAAAATTCAGGTATATTAAAAACTGACCTCAACTTAGGAAAATCCGCATTCTTTTCATTTTTTAGCATTTCCATATTATAAGCGATTCTTACTTTTGCTTTGCTTGAAAGTTTATCCATTTCTAATCTAAATAAATTCATATCCTCTGGGTCAGATAAGGCTGGATTTGCCTCCAAATCTTGAAAGAAACCAAGAAGCGTATGAAGATCAAAAGCAGATTCCGAATTTTCTAAAAGTACAAGCAAGGGCCTTATTGTGTCATTTAACATTGCTGCAGAAACATTACCTCTGGCCGCTGCTTTATCCGGCGTTCTTTTGTGTTTTATTGCATTTATTATTTTCTGCCGAGCTTCACTAAAATCTATTCCATCTGGGATAATATTTTTAGCCTCTTCTGAATCTCTCGGTATATCCTCAATATCAGCATAAAGCCTCCTGAGCGTCCTATCGTAAACTTCTTTCCTTTCAGGTATACTAGCTCGCAACGCCTCTAAGGCATAGACTCTTTGTAATTCAATAAATCTTGGTATTCTGGTTTCCTGCTCATTGCCCCCATCATAAAAAACAATACTATGCCCGTCTTTAGTAATTCTTACATTCTCGCCTTCTTCAAGAAAAGTTCCTTCAAATTTGTTTGCCACAGCTATATCCATTTTATTTGAAGGATAACTTATATATAATTTGCTCAGATTATCAATGATTTCAAAAGTACGACCTATGGTACGCTGGATAGGCGTTACTGTTACAGCAATGGAAGGTTCAAGTATAGTGTCATCTGAGATCTTACTGGCTATTCCAGTAATAAGTTCGCCTAAATTATCTATTGTAAGTTTTTCTTCTTCAGCTGGCCTAATCCAGATTAAAAATCTTTCAGGTGATTGGCCTGGAGGCGCTCGCGCTATTATTACTTCAAAACCTCTTCCAAAAACCTTTTCTATTTCCTCTTTGATTGTATAACCAAAAACCTTGATTACCCAGTCCGCATCATACATCTTTTCCGGAAGCGTATCGTTTAACATTCCAAATTTATAGAAATTTTTAAGATAGCTCCTCGCTTTATGAATTTCTCCTGCCCGACTGGCTGCTTGAGACTTTTTATCAAACTCTGGATTTGCCCAGAGCGCATCAATAGCCATAAGTATACCGACCGGATCGTTCTGGATCATTCGCCTGAGCGCTTGCTCGTTATAGACAATCGAAACTTGATTATCCCGCTTATCTTCTGGAATTTCGCTGGCAATAAATAATCGCTCCATCTCTTCCTGTCTGCCTCTGTCTTTAAATATGCTGGAGGAGGAGACCTTGTCTATATCATGGAACCATTCTTCAGCACTTACTTCACCTGATTCTCTGGCGCTAAATAAGTAAATCCTATTCCCTTTTCTTCTCCCGCTTTCGCCAGGCATCATGCTAACCTCTTTTGCCTTTAATAGAGAATAATTAACACCCGCCATTATGCTGTTTAAATTTATTTCTTTATTTTCTCTTTTAATGCCATTCTGCACTGCTTGATTGACATAACAGCCGCCTATAGAACCCGTGAGAATAAAT
The DNA here is from genome assembly GCA_030649895.1 of Candidatus Omnitrophota bacterium. Lineage (GTDB taxonomy): Bacteria > Omnitrophota > Gorgyraeia > Gorgyraeales > Gorgyraeaceae > UBA10183. The sequence goes on along the minus strand of JAUSEX010000040.1, from coordinate 23,834 downwards.
TCGTCTTCTATTTCTGTAACCTTGGCTATGCCTATTTTATCCTTAATGCGACCTGTTCCACCTTCCTTATCCTTGGCATATAAAACATTAATGCTATTTCCAACCTCTTCAGTCTCCTTGACTATTCTTTCTTTCTTCAATTCATCTATAATATTAGTCCTGTCTTCCTCTGCCAAGCCTTCTGCGTCAATAATAAATAAGCCATATTTAGACTTTATTTTTGCAAACAACCCTATGCGCACAATTTCAAGAATCGCCTTTACATCAAAATCATTAAGCCCATCTGCTTGAATAATAAAACCAAACTCATCTCCACCTCTTCGAAAAACTTTCATATTAATCTTAAATGGGCCTTTATCCAGCAATTTAGCGGTTTCATGGAATGAGGCTATCATCTCAAGGAGCATCCAATCCACAATACTTTTTCCAAAAGCCTCATTACGTTTCTTGATACTATCCCCATCAAGCATAACAACCGTAAATTCCTTGCCTCTTTCTATAAGTTTTTGCACATCCAAATCCGCTTCTTCAAACTTAATAAAAATATCCTTATGGCTATCCAAGAAATCTATAAGCGCGCTCTTAGCTGCTTTTTCAGGTTGTTTTCTTTCCAAACCTTCTTCCAAGAGTTTTATCAGCCCAGGGCCCTGGTGCGTTGAGGTATTGGCTTTAAGCATCCCTGTCTTAAATGCATTGTAGAATAATCTGTTTTTCTTTTCAGGATCGTTCCATGCATCATTGAATCCCTTTAATGCCTTAAATAAAGTTTTTATGGTAGGCTCTCGCCTTGCACCAAGTATTTCTATTAAGAAAGACTTTACGTCTGAATATTTTTCATACGCTTCTAATTCTTTATTGTCTCTCAAGTTCGTAAGCCACGCTATAATCTCTTCTGCCCCTTTCACGCCATTAAATAAGCAGAGCATATAATTAATATAATCTTCCGGGGCATTGAATATAGTCACCCTGTCAAATAATAATCTATTTTGTGTATCAAAAAATCCTTTTAAACCTATAGATTCAGCATAAACCATTCCTCTTGAAATATTAAAAGCAAAATGTGTGCTGCCATTCCTTCCTTTTTCAAGGATTTCCTCTTTAGATATTGGATCAACTGCTTTTATAAAATCGCTAACCATATTTTGAATATCTGGATCGTAATACTCTACTCTAAAGCCATTCCCATTTACAGAATCTTCGTTAAAATCTATTAAAAGCTCTGACATGACTCCATCCGGAGTAGCTATTATAATAGCTCCGTTCACCAGGCCCTTACTGGGACTTGTCGGCCCTGCTTCTAAATCTTCATCGGAAAGCATGATAGTCGCATCTACCCCTTCATAAATATTATGGGCATTGAAAATATTATAACCTGGGTAGTCGGTATTATCAGGAACCGTAGCAATATACCCTGGTTCTCTTTCTGATATCTTATTAATAACATTTAGCTGGGTTATACCAAAATCTGATTGGTCTATATCAAAATGCCTTCCTCCCACAAAAAACCCTATCTTGAATTCCCTCAATTGATTCATATAACTTCCTATGCCAAGCATAGCAGTGATTACATCTAATCTCTTATAAGGCACCATTCTCCTGGTAAGGGACGCTGACTTAAGCCCATCTTCTAACTTAATGCCATAAGAAATTTGCCATTCTTTAAAAACTTGCTTCTGCCTTTCTTTGGCAAGCAGCATATCTTTTGTAAATCTTTCACGAATATCTTGATTTTCGTCCAACTTTTTAAACAAATCTTCATCATCAGTCGCCTCAAGCATTAAAAAATATCTTTCGTAAGCTTTCTGCATTTCTTCGTCCTGCCAGTTATCTATATACGCACCCTCGCTATTTGCCTCAGTTATATTATCAGATATTTTATCCTTAAATTTCGCCATATTATTTTCTCTCAACACCTTTGTATGTTTCATCGAACAGCCGGTTATTTCATCTGAGCCCTGGCCAATAAGATCCGCCAAAACTATCTCCCCATACTGCACTACAGAATTTCTATATTTTTCTTTTATATGTAAAATGTCGTATAAAAACTGAGGTAGTTTAGGCATGCCGGCAGCTACAACAGTATGGTTATAATGATGTATAAATATATCTTTAAGAACAGGGTTATTACTATATTCGTCTTCGATTACATCCGGGATTAACAAAGCTGTATACACCTCGCTCAAGCTGAATAAAAATTTATCTTTAATTTCTCCTTTTGAGTGGAGATATAATAGATATTCCAAGCTCGCTTTACGATACAAAAGAAGCTGCTGCGCAAGATGAACCTTATTATCAGGGTATGCCCCGTCAAATATTTCCGGGCAGTATATCCAGTAATTTGATGGAGAAAACGGATCTCTATATATAGTTACCTCTACCTCTATCTCCTCATTAACATTATCTCTATTAAAAATCTTTGTCTTAAATTTAAACTGGGAATCCCCCATGGTTTCTAATACCGTGCCCACAAGAGACTGATCTATATTGCCAACACCTTTAATCCACCTACCGTAAAGCAGATTAAAAGATTTCGGATTAACACCTTTTTCACTCCATGAATCTCCTAATTCCCTTTTTATATTCCCAAGGCCCCCTGCCATAGTAAGCTGAGCAATGCGGCCAACAGCAAATTCCGCTGCCTTTTTCGTATAGCCTTTTTGTAAAAATCTATTGTAAAGATTGTCCAGGATTTGCCTGGAAAGCGCATTCTCCATATGGAATACACATACGTTTCTCTCCGCAACTAATTTAGAGAACTTTCTGGTCCATTCCATGTCCTGATATCTATTCATCACCTTCAAATAGCTCAAATATCCTTTAGCTTCTTTTATCTCTAATGTATACTTTTCAAGAAAACTTATATACTCCGATAATGTAGGGGCATATGGCTTATGAGTAATAGCGTATCTAGTAGCATGAGCGCCATCCTGCGCCAGTCTCTCTTCTGTTTCAGCTTTTCCATCAGCGCCTCTTTCATGAGCAAGTTCTTCCGACAATAAAGAGGCTATTAATTCAGAAACAAGAATTGCGCCCTGATCTTGTTGGAGCATAGTTTCCAAGTCTGAGGCATTCAGGATTATGAGATTATTTTGCCTGTGGTCTCCTGCTAAATAATCGTATTTATCAGCTAATATTATAGTTATATCTTGATCTAAACCGCCATTATAAAGGGATTGCGAGCGGAATATAGCCTCTTGCAGAAGCAATGTATCCTTACTAAGATATTCCGCTAGGTTATTTTTTTCAGGCGGGCCGCGGATAGTAAAAATAATATTCCGGCCGTCCTGGTCAGGAATAACTACAGGCTCTCCTAACTGGTTTATGCCTTCTTTATTAAATTCGCCTACTGTGTAGGTAGTTTCTCCTATCTGGAATTGGTCAGTACGGCCTTCTCGGGTAAGGCTATTGCTTCTGGAATAGAGAGAGAAATGGGCAACAAAAGATTTTTTAGGATCTGGCGTTCTTTTAAAACCACCCCATTTTAACATTTGTTCATACGCTCCGACTTTACTGAGCCCTCTCGCGGAATAATTCTCATCTCCGCCTGAATAACGCTGCGCATCAGCAAAGACTGGCATTAAAGCAGGGTAATAACTTGTTAAAAATGGCGCGCCGTATCTCTTTAGTAAATCTCCGAATGAAGTCATGCCTTTCGGGATCTCTTTATATTCTACAATAACCCACTTTGTTGAATTACCGTTTAATCTATTCATACTAGGTATAAGAGTAACGTCTTTATTATCTACCGCAATCTGATTTGCGATTGCCCTGATAATAAACCCTGTCGCAAATATATTTACTTCTTCTGCATCAGCCAGACTTACGATTAAACCTTGTTCGCTTTGAACATGCGCCATTAAAGCGCCGTGATTCTGGCCAGGACTACGCCAGGGCTTATAGAAATCCCTGAATTCACGCAATGATTTCAGATCCCTCTCAGATTTAACTGTTGTTAAAAAATAATCTATATTATCAAATAAGCAGTCTAAAAATTCCTTTTTCATCATATAGTCTACGCCAACCTGGCCCATACCCAGCGTACCTCTGTATGGACCTCCTATACTGAGCAACCTGGAAAAGCTTTCTTTCGTAAATACCTCTAATTTATTTTGAGTATCCTGGTATATCGCTTCTTCATATAAAAACCCGGCTATAAGTTCCGGCTCTAAATCAAACACCTGGGCTGCGCGTTTTATTGCGTCAAATCTATTGCCTTTTAAAAACGCTTCAACGCGCGCAGTTTCTTTTGTCTCCAAAAAATCTTTATCATTAGCTTGCATTTTTATGATTTGCTCTGCTTCGTAACGCTGCTGCTGCCTGTCATCTTGATACATCCGCACTATTCCAGGAGTACCGCTGATGTCTCCGAATGCATCAAGCGCCTCTTGTGATGGCCCAATCCAACGATACGCATAAAGTATGAAAATAAACCCGCATAATAATATTAAACCCCCTTTTACGCACTGCTTAATAAAACTATTTGTTTGCCTTCCATATTTTACATAAGAAACTCTTCTGGGGCTTTTGTTTTCAGGGCTTCTAAAAGCTTCTTTGGACATTTTGATATTGTCTTTGACTCTTATCACTGCTGTTCTTATTTTACCTATTTCTTCTTCACTTAAATCAGTTAACGTATACCTATTCAAGCCAAGCTCTTCGCCTTGCAAGCCTTCTCTTTGTATTATTTTTTTGGTTTCTTCATTTATAACTGCCATATCATAAAGCGTAAATTTTTCGCTTAATACGCATCTAGCATCCAAGCCTTCACCATCAACCACCAACATGCCTATTTTCTTTAAACTATTTATCTCAAGACGAATAGTGCTCCTAGCATATGACTTATCTGTTTCTGGATTCATCCTGGCTGTTATCAAATCTCTCATAGATATAGAATTTCCCCCATAGTGCTTATGCATAATTAAATATACTAACAGGTTTAAAGGCGAGCCTTTTTCTCTTATTTCTCCTCGCGAGGTTGTCTTATTCAAAACCTCTCGCATCCTATCAGAAGAACCAAGAGGCACCCTGAGATCTTTACCATGCATATATAAACTATATGTGCCTTTATTAGAGAGAGATTCCGGGCAAGCTACGCTTGTTAAGAGGAATGCTTGAATTAATATAAAAGCTATTAATTTAACTGGGATTTTATTCTTATAATTTAACACTGCATGACACCTTTTGGTTTACAAATTATATATAAACATATAAAAAACCCGGGCATGTTTCTGTATGTGTTATAGGTTTACTTATCCTCGCCATGGGAGAGAGGCCCTATTCAATAAGAAACAATGCCCGAGAAATGTATAACTAGCAAAGATTACAATAAAAAAGCCAGGATTTGCCGCCTGGCTTATATCACAGAGGCCCATGGCCAACCCCCTGTTTTAAAAACCTATAATTCTTTTATAAACTCTATAATTAGTATACCTAATAAACTTCTATTTGTCAAGCCGGTAAAACAACTAAAAATCGCCAATATTGAACTTGGGATTATTTGGATAGAGTGATGGATTGCTGGGACTGGTATTTGCCTTTGCGGTCAGCGTAAGTGACGTCGCACTGCTCGTCTGATTCGAAAAATACAACCTGGGCTATACCTTCGTTTGCATAAATTTTTGCCGGAGAATCAGAGGTATTACTTATAGCTATAGTAAGATAACCTTCCCATGAAGGCTCAAGAGGCGTAACGTTAACTATTACGCCTATCCTGGCGTATGTGCTTTTACCTGTGCAAAGCGCAAGGACATTGGGCGGGATCTTGAAATATTCAAAGGACCTTGCGAGGATAAATGAATTAGACGGGATTACGCAAATGTCCCCTTTAAAATCTTCAAATAGATCAGGCCTTATATTTTTAGGGTCTAAGATTTCTTTATCGCGGAAGCCTTTGAAGATTTTAAATTCATCCGCGATCCTTATATCGTAACCATAACTTGAAAGGCCGTATGAAATATTTTTATCTTTAATCTGCCGGGGCTCGAATGGCTTTATCATATTAAACTCTAAAGCCATTTTTTTGATCCAGGAATCCGGTTTTAACATTTAGAATATCCGCAGGATCGGCAAACCACGCAGCCCTCTTCGTGCCTTAACGCAGCTCCGCAATCAGGGCACACCCCCACCACCGTGCCAAGCTTGTCCTCTATCATGGTATGAGGAGAATGTTTTTCCATGGCTTCTTCCTGATGATGCATCTTTCCGTTACCAAGCCTTAATTCCAGGACTCTCGCAATTGCGTCAGAGCAGGAAAAAATTCTCCCGCTTTTCTCCCACGAAGGCGACGGGCAGCGTATGCCTCTTAATTGCTCTACTATCTTGCTATTCTCCACCCCTGAACGGAGTGCCAAAGATACCAGCCTTCCGATCGCTTCCAGCTGACTCGCAGCACATCCGCCAGCCTTGCCCATCTGAATAAATACTTCAAAAGGCAGGCTCTTATCGTCAACATTTATAGTTATATAAAGGTTCCCGCATCCCGTCGCAACCTTTGTCGTAGTGCCGTTTGTAACAACAGGCCTTGGCCTCGGAGCAACGCTTTTCTTATCTTTGGGTTCTACTGCAGAATCAGCGCTTACTTCTTTTTTCACCGTGTCATTGGAATTAATATTAAGCACCTGTTCCTCCCTGGATTTATCCCTGTAAATGGTTACGCCCTTACATCCCAATTTAAAAGCCAGCATATATACTTCTCTTATGTCATCCTTTACTGCATCGTGCGGAAAGTTAACTGTCTTTGATACGGCATTATCAGTGTATTTCTGGAACACCGCCTGCATCCTTATATGCCACAGGGGAGCTATGTCATGCGATGTGACAAAAATCTTTCTATATTTTTCAGGCACATCTTCTATCTCTTTAATAGAGCCCTTTGCGGCAATTTCCTCCATAAGCTTTCTCGAGTAAAATCCTTCTTTCTTCGCCACCTCTTCAAACAGAGAATTGACTTCTATAAGTTTATCGTTATCCATTACATTCCTGTAATATGACAACGCGAATAAAGGTTCGATGCCGCTTGAAGAATTTGAAATAATTGAAATTGTGCCGGTTGGGGCAATTGTTGTAAGCGTGGCGTTCCTTAATTCTTTCAGGCCTTCTTCCGGGAATTTACTTTCCTTGAAAGAAGGGAAAGACCCTCTTTTCTTTGCGAGTTCCAGGGATTTAACCCTGGACTCATCAAATATAAATTTCATTATTTTTTCGCCCAGTTGCACCGCCTCTTCGCTATTATAAGGTATCTCCAGTTTTATAAGCATATCTGCCCAGCCCATCACGCCAAGCCCTATCTTTCTGTTGGTCCTGGTCATCTTCCCTATTTCTTCAAGCGGGAATTTGTTCATGTCGATCACATTGTCCAGAAAATGCACTCCCGTATGCACAAGCTCTCTCAACGCATCCCAGTCGACCTGTTTTTTGCCATTCCCGCATACGGTCTTGGCTAAATTGATTGAGCCCAGATTGCAGCTTTCAAAAGGTAAAAGCGGCTGCTCTCCGCATGGATTCGTGCTTTCAATCTCCCCGAGTTTAGGGGTGGGGTTATCTTTATTTATCCTGTCTATAAAAACAATACCGGGTTCTCCGTTTTTCCAGGATAACTCCACTATTAGGTCAAAAATTTCTTTTGCCTTTAATCTCTTTACTTCTTTTTTATTATGCGGGTCTATCAAGGAATATTCTTCGTCGCTAATAACCTTTTTCATGAAATCTTCCGTAACAGCTATAGAGATATTAAAATTCGTTATTTCTTTGTCATTTTCCTTGCATCTGATAAATTCAAGTATATCCGGATGGTCCACGCGAAGTATCCCCATATTTGCCCCGCGCCTAGTCCCGCCCTGTTTAACCGCCTGAGTGGCAGCATTGAAAACTTTCATAAAAGAAACAGGCCCGCTTGATACGCCTCCCGTAGAGCGGACAACGCTGTTCTTAGGCCTGAGCCTTGAAAAGCTAAACCCGGTTCCACCGCCACTTTTATGTATCATAGCCGTATTCTTTATCGCATCAAAAATAGATTCCATAGAATCGCCTATGGGAAGGACAAAACACGCGGACAACTGGCCTAAATCTTTTCCCGCGTTCATAAGGGTGGGGCTATTGGGCATGAATTCAAAATTTGACAATGCCTTGTAAAACCTATTCTCTGTTTCTTTTATCTCAGGATTGCCTGCGCCGTAAAGCTTGTCCGCCTTAGCTATATACCAGCTTACCCTTTTAAACATCTCTTCCGGCTTTTCCTTTACCTTGCCATTCTCATCTTTCATCAGATATCTTTTCTCAAGAACTTTAAGGCAATTTTCCGAGATGTCTAATTTCTTTTCAGTTTTAGTCTTTAATTCCATTACCTTCCCTCCAAAATTTGCGAAACAAATTTAATTCCCAGTCCGCCAAGATTATGCGGCGAACGAGAAGCCTTATGAAAAATAAGTATATCACTTGTCAATTATATGTCAAGTCAAAAAACACAATATATTGATGCAAATTTAACGACGATATCTATATGTTGTGGTCTTTCAGCACTTACAATGCTCCTGTTCGTCGCATTGTTTAACAGTGCTTCAAGATCAAATTTGCTCTGCAAATTTGGTTATATAATATCGACGCTGGGTTTGGGAACCCAGCCTTTCAGATCACTGGAAAGCTCAATCTCATACCAGTTCTGGGTGTCTTTTACTATACTGACCTTTGCGCCCTCGTGTAGAGTAAATTGCAAAAGATAATCTTCTTTAGGCCCGCTTCTTACATCTATTTTTTCAGCTACAATAATCCCTGTCTTTGTAAAATTTTCTTTATTTATTTTCGCGGATAAAAATATTAATAGAATACAAGATGTAATTCCAAATACCCCTGCAGTATAAAACATAAGCCGCCTTTTGGCAACTAAAAATATTGATAAAATTAGAAATAAAATTACCACCAGATAAAAAAATGAGCACATCGCCGTCAGCTCATTTATCGTCATCCTGTCGTATAAAAAAAATATTGCGCCTAGGATAAAACCTCTTTCCGGGGTATTTATTTTATCGACAGCCATTGACCTGGCGATCTTAAGATTCAAACGCATGTCTCTGTCGCGCGGGTCTAACCTTAGCGCCTTTTCGTAATTCAAAATAGCCATGCCTATCTTTTTCAATTTAAAATAACTGTTGCCCAGGTTATAAAACACCCCCGGGCTTATTTTATCCATTCTCACCAGCTCTTCGTAAACAGAAACCGCCTTCTCATAGTCCCCGCTTTCATAGCTTGAGTTCCCCTTTATAAAAAGTTCTTCCGGGATGTCGGAGGCGATCGACAGGCTGATAAATATAAAAAACATCAAAAAAGAAAACGCAAAAATCCTCTTCATATATATCTCTCCAGGCTGGTTATAACAGCTTCTGCCTGCTTCAGGGTGCGGCCCATGTCATCTTTTGTAAATTTAGCTGACGCAAACCGCGCCATATCGCAGTCATCAAATAATGTTTTTACCCCACCTACGATCTCATCGGTAACGCCTATCCTTTTCAATTTCTCCTCCAGTAAATCCTTTGTAATGGACGGATGCGGTATGTTTAATTTATCAGCCATATATTCTATTGCCGCTTTGTGGATCTCCGTATAAAATTCCTTTACCATATTTTTACCGGCTATTTTTCTAGCGACCTTGAGCCTTTTTGAAGCAGCGCCTCTTGCGCGCAAAGACCTTGCATAGCCTATATCAGTTCTTAACCTGTTCCTGTATAATTCAAACAAATAAAGACCCGTAAGGATAAGAAACGGCAATATGTTTATCAATAAAAACATTTTATTTTTATATAAAAAACTATCTTTAGGGCTGAATCGTGCCGATGAAATCTTTATATACGCTATATCGCTTTTAAGAAGCCGGACCTCTTCTTTGGAGACAGCGGGCGAGAAAACCGTCTTCTCCGCAGGCTCATCTTTAGATCTTGTGACATTTATTGCAACAGGTTCAAATTTCTTATACACATAATCTTTTAAAACAGGGTCGAAATAAGTATAGACTACGGGGCCTATCATCAAATTCCCGGCTTTTTTCGGGATGATCATCTTTTCAAATACCTTCTCGCCCTGGACTGCATAATTATCTTTTGAGATGTTTTCGGAACTGCCTGAATCGTAAAATTTAGCGTCCTGAATATCCGGCACTACGGGAGAGGCTATTGTTTTTATATTACCCTTTCCTTTGATTTTTATTTTGAGGTTTACAGGCTGATTTTCTTCGACCGCATTTTTATCAACTTCCAGGGAAACATTAAAATCCCCTACGTCTCCTTTGAAATCAGCAGGCTTATTCTCTTCCGGTAAAGGCAATATTTCTAACTCTATCGGATTTGTCTGTAGGATAACGGGCTTGCCTCTCTTAAACATGCCGAATAAGTCCCGATCAAACATATCTAAAGGGTTCTTCGGAAAAACAGCGTTTACGTCTTCTATCGCAGCCTCTAATCTGGCAGGGCCTATGGTAAATTCTCCCGGGCCAGTCGCAAACAAAGCGGTTTTAATTTCCGTCACAAGATATTTTATATTGTTTATGACCTTGTAATATTTTTTCTGCGGAGGCATATCCTCCGCCCAAAAACCTGTAGTGGCAGGAGGGTTATAAACCGGGTTGTCAAACAGATTAACCGCCTGATAAACAGCAAAGGTAAGCGTTATCTGCTCATTTACGTACGCCCTGAGCTTATCTACGTATGTTTCTATAAAAAGCTCTTTTCCGATCTGGGGCTGGCCAGTCTGATCCATGGGCTCAGATGACTGAACCGCGGATTGAGAAGGCGCCTGCGCCTGAGCGTTTCTAGGCAATACCTTTATATTAATAGCTCCGGCAGAATATGTTTTTCCCTTGTAATTAATGCTGAACGGGCCGACAGTATAATCGCCTGTATTATTAGGAACTAATATATATGTAAAAGTAACTGAGCTTGAAATCTGGCCGTTTATAATAGAAAGGTTCTGAGATCTGCCTGATGAATAAGAGGTAAAGCCTTTAAGGTCCGGGATATCAGGCTGAGGCATATTAGATATATTGCCTGATACCGTTACGGTAAGAGCCACCTGTTCGTCCAGAGTAATCTCCTGTCTGTCCGCATCAGCAGATATAGTAATATCCTCCGCATAAGAGATCACGGCAATAGACAGAAATAATAAAAATAGAATGCAATATTTCATAAATCCAAATAGCGCCGCACGCCGGTAAACATTACCAATCTTTATCCGTCTTATATTCGCCTTCTATGGGTTTATTTCTCAATTCTTTCTGCAGGCTTTTCTCATCATCTTTCATGGCATCCAGAAGCCTTATGGCGTCTTCTTTTGACATCTCGTCTTTTTTCTCTTCCCCTGAAGATTCCCGAGGCTCAGCTTCTTTTGTCTGCCGGGCCTGATTTTTATTTTGTCTTTCTTTCTTATCTTCTTCCGACTTTTTATCCTCTGACTGTTTTTGTTCTTTATCCTGATCCTGCTGAGATTCGGAAGACTGATCTTGCTCTTCCTGCTCCTGATTATTGTTTTCTTTCTGCTGAGACTTTTGACCCTCTGATTGTTTTTGTTCTTTATCCTGATCCTGCTGAGATTCTTCTTGCTGCTCGTTTTCTTTTTTAGGCTGCTCTTTTAATTTTTCCTCTATAAATTTTATATTATACTTTGCGTCTTCGTCATCGGGATTTATCTCTAGACTTTTTTTATAATCCGCTATCGCCTCCTGCAATTTATCCATCCTGTAATGCGTATTCCCCATATTATAATACGCTTTTGACTGAAGTTCACTATTTTTTGAATCAATGCTTTTCTCGTATTCGTTGAATGCGTCTTCGTATTTCTTCTGCCCATGGAGGCCGTTACCTATATTATAGTGAAGCTTATCGTTATCAGGGTTTTCGATTTGAGCGTCGCGCCACTTGGACAACGCTTCATCAACCTTGCCGGCTTTGTAAAGTTTATTGCCTTCTTTGTTCTTCGAGGCAAGCGAATCTCCCCACGCCCATCCCAATATAGCAATATAAAATAAAGGTATTAAGACTATCCGGGCCAGCCATCTCATGTTCTCTTTCTATCCCCTATTATGAATTCCATGCATAACAATATGAACGCTATACCAAGAAAATACTGGAACCTGTCTTCGTATTGCGCAAACAACCTGTCCGAAAGTTCTTTTTTCTCCATCTTGCTTATATCATCGTAAATTTTATCCAATTCGAACTCGTTCGCCGTAGCGTGATAATACTTTCCGCCTGTAATCACCGCTACCTTTTGCAGGGTTTCTTCGTCCAGCTTGGTCATTACCACTTCTCCGCGCTTATCTTTTTTGTATCCGTTGATATTGCCGGCCCTGTCTACAACAGGTATGGGCTCGCCCTTTTTCGTGCCCATGCCTATTGCGTATATTATAATACCGTCTTTTTTAGCCTCATTAGCGGCCTCTGCAGGATTAGTATTATGGTCTTCCCCATCCGTAAGCAATACCATAACTTTATATTTTCTTTCTTTTTTAGTAAACCCTTTGCTAGCCATCCTGATCGCATCCCCTATTGCAGTGCCCGGCCTAGGCATCATACCCGGTTCTATTACGCTTAAAAACATCTTTGCTGCGCCATAATCCAGCGTGAGCGGACATTGCATAAAACTATCCCCGGCAAATGTCAAAATGCCTACCCTGTCACCTTTAAGTTTTTCTATGAAGGAACTGATTTCAAGTTTTGCCTTTTCCAGGCGGTTAGGCTTTATATCCTGGGCGAGCATGCTCGAAGAGGTGTCAATAGCTATCAATATATCAACGCCGTACCGCTTGGCCAGAGTAAGCTTGGAACCTATCTGGGGCCTGGCCAAAGCCAGGATCAAGAAACTTACGGCAACTACCGCGAGAACCTTCTTTATCATTGCCCTGGCTAGGCTCTTCGAAGAAGAAAGCTTCTCCACAAGCCTTGTATCCCCGAATCTTTCTATCTTTTTTCTCCTGCTTATCCCGATAAATACAAAAAATATTACCAGCACGGGAATTAACAAAAGAAAATTCAAATATACCGGTGCCGCCCAATTCATAATCTACCTCATATTATCCTGCAAAGCTAAGGGATCTTGGCAAATAACGTATGCGCCAATAATATTTCCGACAATATCATTATAAAACCCGGCAATATAAAAAGGCCCGCGAGCTCTGTATAGTTTGCAAACTCCTTTGTCTCTATCTTTGTTTTTTCAAGCCGGCCTATAGTATTATATATCTCTGTCAATCCCTCTTTATCCTTTGCCCTGAAATATAAACCTCCTGTTTCATCAGCGATATCTTTAAGGAGCTCTTCATCTATCTCTGTATCCATATGCACATATCTTTTTCCGAAAATAGGATCTTCTATCGGGTACATCGCGCCCCCGGGTTTTCCGGCGCCTATCGTGTATATTTTTATACCAAGGGCCCTGGCTGCTTTAGCTGCAGTAAGAGGGTCGATCTTCCCCGCATTATTAATCCCGTCCGTCAAGAGTATTATCGTCTTACTTTTTACAGTAGAATCTCTTAGCCTGTTTACAGCGTTTGTAATTGCCATTCCTATAGCGGTCCCATCCTCTATCATGCCTATATTTACCTTATCCAAAAGCTCTAAAAGCGTGCTGTAGTCAAGCGTAAGGGGACATTGCGTAAAACTATATCTTGAGAACACAACCATCCCGATCCTGTCGTTGCGCCTGGATTTTATAAACTCTTTCAGGACCTCTTTTGCAGCGCCCAATCTATTCTGCGGCGCAAAATCTTCCGCCTTCATGCTGCCTGATATGTCAAGGGTGAGCATGATATCGATGCCTTCTGTAATTATCTCTTCTTCTCTCTGGCCAGCCTGAGGCCTCGCAAGCGCAAGGATAAAAATAAAAACAACCGCCATCCTTAATATCATCGGCGTATATCTGTATTTTACGCGAAATCCCGGTTTTATATTTTTCTGGATAGCTATGTCTGAAAAAATAATGCCCGCTTCGCGCGCCCCGGCACGCCTGAAATAATCCCAGACTAGTAACGGAATAATGCCTAGCAATATTAAAAATAAAGGATTTGCAAATCTCATGTTGTAATTTTAGGCGTTGTTATATTTACAATCTCTTCCGCTTTTTTATGAATCCTTTCGATCTCTTTTTGATCAGGCACATATTTTGCAAACTTCACCATATCGCAATCTTCAAGTAAACTATTGATTTTATCCGCATGTAAGCGCTCCGTCCTCTTTGATCTCATCTCCTGAAAAAGTTCCCGCGTAGTCCTGTCCAAAGCGAATATTTCATATCTGCTTTCTATGTACGCCCGCATAATATCGGAAAGCCTTATATAATACTCTTTGATAAGCCCTTTTTCTATAAGCCTCATTTCTACAAGAGCCTTTAAAGCCTCTATGGCAATCTCTTCGGCGGGCCTTGGGGGAGCGACTGGTTTTGCCACTGTCCCGCGTTTTTTTCTAAAATGGATAAATGCGGCTATGGCGAGCAAGATCAAAATAAAAATAACGGCCGGAATCACGGGAAACGCCCCGGCTATATCCACGACATCTTTTAGCGGCCTTATATCATTCATTTATTTATCTCTAATATTTTTTTATTGCCGGTTTCGCCGGATACTATTATTATATCCCGCTTACGCACCCCGAACTCGGCAGCCAAAAGCTCTATCACTCTTTTATTCGCCCTTCCTTTTTCAGGCGGACTGGCCACCTTTATCCTGTAACTAGCTTCCGATATTTTTTCCAGGCGCTCTCTTTTGGCCCCCGCTATGACTTTTAACCCTATCCTCACTATCTGAATCTCCTCGCGCGCATCCTGAAAAAAATTATCAACGGCTCTATGTAAGGTTTATCCGTAAATATATCTATTGAATCGAGCCCTATGGACCTAAACGCCTTGTTCCTGTTATCCAGCAGGGCGGATCTTTTTTTAGAAAGCTCTTTCTTCAGCAATTCATCTCCCGTATCCAGATACAGGATCTCTCCTGTCTCCGCGTCTTCAAATTTTACAAGGCCTATATCCGGCATATCCTTTTCTCTCGGGTCAGAGATAGAGATGCCTATAATGTCATGCCGCTTATTGAGAATCCCAAGCATCCTCTCATAGCCTGTATCTATAAAATCAGAGATAAGAAAAATTACAGCGCGTTTTTTTAAAACCTTGCCCAGATATTCAAGGGCTGAATTAATTGATGTCTTTCTCGATTCAGGCTTATAATATAAAAGCTCTCTTATTACTCTTAATACATGCGGCCTGCCTTTTTTAGGGGGTATAAATTTTTCAACCTTATCCGTAAATAACATCAGGCCGATTTTGTCATTATTTTTTATCGCGCTGAAAGAAAGCACCGCGCCTATCTCTGCCATCAATTCTATCTTCATCTTGTTTCTGGTGCCAAAACTCCCGGAGCCGCTCACATCCGCCATAACGATTACCGTTAGCTCTCTTTCTTCTATGAATTTTTTGACATACGGATGGCCCGCCCTGGCAGTCACGTTCCAGTCTATGGAACGGATGTCATCTCCGGGTACATATTCCCGGACTTCATGAAACTCCATGCCCATGCCTTTGAATACAGACTCGTACTCTCCGGCAAAGACTTCGTTCACAAGCCTTCCGGTCTTAATTTCTATCTGCCTTACTTTTTTTAGAATTTCTTTGGGGATCATGTTTATGCCGCAGAACTACGCGATTCAGGGGACTTCGATTTCGTCGAATACTTTCTTAACGATATCCTCGCTCGTCATCTCTTCCGCTTCCGCTTCATAAGTAAGAATAATGCGGTGCCTTAAGATATCCATGCCGACCGCCTTTATGTCTTCAGGCGTCACATAACCTCTTCCGCGGATAAAGGCGTGGGCCTTACTGGCTATGTTAAGGTATATGGAAGCCCTTGGGGATGCGCCGTAAGCAATAAAGTTTTTTATATCCAGCTTGTATTCCTCCGGCGTACGGGTCGCGTAGATGATATTCACTATATAATCTTTTATTTTCTCATCCATATAGATCTCGTTTACGATCCCTCTCGCCTTTAAAATATCCCCCGGAGAAACAACTGCTTTTACTTCGCTCGGATTGTGGCCCGCCATGCGTTCCATGATTTCTCTTTCTTCTTTTTTATCCGGGTATTCTATCTTTATCTTCAGCATAAACCTGTCAACCTGCGCTTCAGGCAGAGGATAAGTCCCTTCCTGCTCTATCGGATTCTGAGTAGCCAAAACCAGAAACGGTTCTTCAAGAGGATACGTATTTTCTCCTATGGTAACCTGCCTTTCCTGCATTGCTTCCAGAAGCGCGCTCTGCACCTTTGCTGGAGCCCTGTTTATTTCGTCAGCAAGTATAAGATTTGAGAATATAGGGCCTTTTTTAGTAGTAAATCCCCCGTCTTTTGGGCTATAAACAAGCGTCCCTATTAAATCCGCTGGTAATAAATCAGGCGTGAATTGTATGCGCTGGAATTTCGTCTGGATGCATTTGGAAAGCGTTTTGACGGCAAGCGTTTTAGCCAGGCCTGGCACGCCTTCTATCAATATGTGGCCATTTGCAAGAAGAGCTATCATCAGCCTATCTACAAGATAGCGCTGGCCGACTATTACCCTGGACAGCTCCTGAGTAATCTGCTGAATAAACAGGCCCGATTCTTTAACTTTTTCGTTAATCTGCTTTATGTCCTGGCCGTACTTGGGATTGGAATCTGCCATATGCACCTCTCAAATTTTGCGAAGCAAAATTTAATCCCGAGCCGCTCTTATACTCCCGTATACGCGGCGAGGGATCTTTTATATTATCATGCTTTCAAGCCTCTTTACTCTTTCTCTTATAGGAGGATGCGTGCTGAAAAGCGCTGCCAGCGCATCTCGCCTTAAAGGATTTACTATAAATAAATGAGCTGTTGTCTGATTTGCGTCCATAGGATAAATCTTATTGCCTTTTTCCAACTTTAAAAGCGCGCGGCTAAGCCCTAATGGATTACCTGCTATTCTAGCGCCTATTTTATCAGCTGCGTATTCCCTGGACCTCGAAATCGCAAGCTGTATAAGCATGGCTGCTATCGGCGCCACTATCAACATAACCAACATGCCTATGCCGCTGTTTCCTTCTCTGTCCCTGGCTCCCCTGCCTCCGAATATAGCCGCCCATCTAGCCCAGTTGGCGATCATTGTGATTGCGCCGGCAATAGTAGCTGCCACAGTCATAATCAAGGTATCCCTGTTTTTTATATGCGAAAGTTCATGCGCTATAACGCCTCTTAACTCTTCCTTGTCTAAAATATTCAATATTCCTTGGGTTACGCATACCGCTGCGTGTTTAGGCGAACGGCCTGTAGCAAAAGCATTAGGCGTATTCTGAGGAGCTATGTACACCTTAGGCATAGGCATATTCGCGGAAACAATCAGCCCTTTTATTATATTATAAAGCTCTGGGACCTCGCTTGCATCTGCTTCTTTAGCCCCATACATCATAAGCACTATCTTGTCGCTAAACCAGTAAGAAACCATATTCATTATAAAAGCGAATACAAACGCATATACGGCGCCCTGCTGGCCTCCGAAATAACCGCCTACAAACACAAAAATCATTGTTAAGGAAATCAATAATAAGCCTGTTTTAAGATAATTCATCCCTGTCACCTCGGTTATCAGGTAATACAAATGAAGAAGAGCCCAAAGCTACGGGGCTCTTCTTTTACTAATATTGTATTATCAGAAACTTATTTCTTCTCTTCTTTATTTTTGGTTTCTTCTTTCTTAGCCTGCATGCAGTCCTTTATTTCGCTCACGCCTGCAAAAAACGCAGCCAGGCCGCCTAAAATCAATATCAGCGGGACAGAGCCTTTTAAGAGTATTACAAAGCTATACCACCAGGATATAAGCCCCCATGCGCCAACAATAATACTTATCAGGCCACCAAGTACTGTTATAAATTTCCCCATTTCTCACCCCTCCTTCATGTTTTAATACATCTCTTTATACCATTTAAAACTATGTTTGTCAATACCTTTATAAGTGTTTAGCGAGCAAATTCCAGGTCTTCGGACCTACTACGCCGTCAGGCACAAGGCCTTTTGACTTTTGAAAATCCTTTATCGCCTGCCTGGTCCTGGGCCCCATCTTACCGTCAAATGAGCCCGGATCAAAACCGGCATTCTTCAAAGCTGCCTGTATCTCTTTTGTGGTTGGCCGGAATTCCGCACTTGAAGAGTCAACTTGATTGACATCCTTTGTCTTTGAAACATAGTCTTTCTTAGATTGCAGTATTTCTTTTGTCCTTCTTGCATCCTCTAACTGCGTCAGGGTAATTTTATCTATGTAGCCGGTGCTCTTAACGCCTATAGATTCCTGATACGCCTTTATAGCGTCGCGGGTTTCCTTGCCCACTCTGCCATCAGTATTACCGGGTTCATATCCTTCATCCTGCAATATAACCTGCACATCTTCAATCTTTGGATTAATTATATCAGTGCTTCCGATCAGCTTTTCTTCTTCCCTCTGATACTGAACCGATTTAGGCACAATATTGCAGCCACAAAAGGATGCGAGGGCCAGTATAGACACAACGATATAGGCTTTGGTTCTCATGCTTTCTCCTCCTTTTGATTTTGTATTATTATATCAAAAAATCAATGTAAAGTGAAGGTTTTAGTGATAAAATGCTTCTATGCTGAAACAGATTACGCCTTCAAAAATCTGTCTTTCGTGCGATGTGTGCTGCAGGTTTCTTGATAAAAACGCCGGCCTTGCCCCGGTTTTCCTTCCTCATGAAATAACGCTGAAGATAAAACCTTTTTTAGGCAAATCCGGCCGGGTAAGATTAAAATCCTGCAAAGACATTTACGCCTGTCCTTTTTTCAAAATTAAAAATAACAAATGCGCCATCTATCCAAAAAGGCCGCTCGACTGCCGGTTGTATCCTTTCGCAATAATGTTTGATGGAAAGCGAGAAGAGATTATCCTGGGCATAGATAAAAAATGCCCGTTCAGCGCAAATCCAGCTTACCAGGGCTCTATAAAAAATTATTTCCACTACCTGGTTGACCTGCTGGAAAAAAAAGATATCTCCGCGCTGATAGCCGGCAATCCCGCCTTTATAGGAAATTTTCAGGAAGATGTCGCGCAATTTTCCAGTTTAGGCACCCTCACAAAATTGATAATAAAAAATCCTGCTAAAAACGGCTTTAAGGAGATCTCTCTGAAGGATAAGCCAGAGTTTGACAGGTTCTTCGGGAAGACAGTCGCCCAGGATTCCTGCAGTAATTTTGTAAACCTGTATATCTGGAAAGAAAAAAATCCAGTTTGGTGGAAGATGGGCGCCGATATGGATGCCGATCAACGATCGGCGGAAGGTTCTTTAAAAATATTATTAGAAACAGGTTTCGACTACATAGATTTTGATTCCCTTAAAAAATTTCCTGATTATATATACTCCTCTAAAGACATTGCTGAGCTCAAAGGCAACAAATATAAACACAAGAGGGCTAGCTGTAATCATTTCTCGAAAAATTACAGATTTCAATATCTCGCTTACGAACCGAAGATGGAAAACGACTGCCTTAAGCTTTTCTCTAAATGGTCCCGTTCAAGAAAAAAGACATTTTCAGACCTTTACTATCACAAGCTCCTGGAAGACAGCTTTTCCGCGCATAAGCTTGCCATGGAAAATTTCAAAGAGCTGCGCCTGACAGGCAGGGTAATAAAGATAAAGGGGAGGATTGCGGCCTATACGTTTGGATTTGAGATTAAGAAAGATATGTTCTGCGTCCTGTTGGAAGTCTGCGACCTGAGATTTAAAGGAATAGCGGAATTTATTTTCAGGGAATTCTCAAAAGAAATGAGTCACTACGAATATATCAACACAATGGACGACTCAGGCCTAGAAAACCTCCGAATCTCCAAACTCTCCTATTACCCCATTCAGGGACGGTTCTGAAGCCAAAGCTAGATATGTCCCTGTTCCCAGCATATGCGGTCGAAATCGCAATAGCTGCACTTATCTTTATCGCGCTCTTGAAGCTTTTCAAAACTCAGGTTTTGGATATCTCTCCATGTATTCCTTATAATGCCGGCTATTTCATCCACCATCTCTTCCCTGAACTCCACCTTAAATTCTGTGGGCTCGCCCTGCTTTATCCCGTACTTTCTTAAATCCTTTTTCGCAGGCTCTACGAACACGAGTACGCCATGGCTTACAACCATAGACTTATCCTGCCTGTTTTTATCCCGTTCATATAAAAGTTTATAGCATACAAGCTGTCTCAGGTAACCATCGCATTCCTCGTCTTCAAGGCTCCTCGCTTCAAGTATCCCTTTAGCGTGTTTATTTGGCTGGCCTGTTTTATAATCAACAACCCTTGCAAAATTATTTTTCTCGTCTTCCAGCTCTAATTTATCGTATTTGCCCGTAAAGATAATGCCGTCTATGTTTACAGGCATCCTGTTTTCAAGCCCGATTGGTTTTACGGGCTTTTTAGAAACCTTTTCATGATATTTTCTCAGGCCTTCAAATTGTTCCTTGCATCTTAATTCCATGGCCTTCTCCGGCCCTTGGAATTTTAACGCCTCTATGAACCTCTCTTTAAAAAACTGAAAATCAGGGAACTTTTTTTTCCTGATATATTCCCTGTATAAGTTTTCCAGCGCCGCGTGCACTGCGTTCCCGAATATAAGGCTCTGCTTCTTCGCTGAAGGGAGCATCAGCACGTTATCATAAAGAAATTTCCGCCTGCACCTGAGATAATTATCCAGGCTGGTGGGATTCAGAGGCATGTCTTTAACCAGGTCGCTCAGGACCCCGTCTGTCCCGATAAAAGGTTCCATGAGATTTGTTTTTTCAAAAAAACTCACCAGGATGTCTTCTTCTTTCAGGTTAAGCGTTTTTGGCTTTATGCCAAGCCTGTGCAGGAACGCGCTGGAAACAGCGCTCTCGTCAGGGCTCGCGGTAAAGATAATATTGCTTCTCGCCCTTGACACAGCTACGTAAAAAAGCCTTGTTTCGTCATGAAACGTCAGCTCCCTTACCCTTTCTTTGTCATGGACCTTCTCGACATCCTTTATCAACTCGGGCGGAAAAGGGATTGAATCAGTCCTGGGTTTTATAGGCCAGCTTTTGTCCTGCAGGCAAAACGGAATTATCACGCTGTGAAACTCCTGGCCTTTGGAACCATGCGCCGTAAATATCCTGACGCCGTTCTGGGTCATTGTCACCAGGTCTCCTTCAAGCGGCATACCATGTTCATTCATTGTCCTTATCTCTTCTATAAAATCCTTTAAATCAAGGCCGGGTTTTGACAGGTCAGCGCTTTTGACCTTATTGATAAAAGACGAAAGCGCCCTTAATTCTCTAATCCTTATCACGTCACTCTTATTATATTTTTCTAAAATAAACTTATAAATGCCGGCCTCTTCTATATATTCCATCAAAACCGTATGAGCGGGCCTGAATTGCGCGCTATCTATGAGTCTTTTTAATACAGCCCCGGCATTTTTCAAAGGCCTTGTTAAATCAGCGGAATTAAACAGCTCTAATAAAATTTTGGCGTCTTCTTTATTTCTTTTTTTCTTATTAACCTTCGATATGAGGCCCAGCACGTCTATGAGCGGGATCTTAAAATAATCCGCTATAAGGATTTTATAAAGGATCCTGTCCCTGTCCTCGTAATTTTCCGGGTCCATGCTAGCGAATTCCAGGACATCCAGCATCTGCCTAACCCGCGGCTCAGGCCTTATATCCTCCTTGCCGTCAGTAGCGTAAGGTATGCCTGAGCGTAAAAATTTGTCTATTATCCTTAATATCAGATCCCTTTTCCTCACTAAAATAGCTATATTATTGTACGGATTTTCTTTTTCTTCCGGGCTAAGTTCTTTCGAAGATTCAATCTGCTCCCTGAGTTCCCTCACTTTATTCGCGATAAAATCCAGCTCTTCGGATTCTCCTGTGAACTCATAGTAACCTATTGATTTATTCTTAAAATCTTTTACATTTATAAGCCCTTTATCGCCTGTCCTTTCGTTCATAGGCACTTCTTTTATTAAGGACTCGGCCAGGCCTATTATTTCTTTTGTAGACCGGTAATTACTCTTTAAGGATATTGTTTCCAGATCTTTGAACTTTTTTTTCAATTCTTTAAAATTACCCACGCTGGCGCCCTGAAACCTGTATATAGACTGATCGTCGTCGCCAACGCAGCATATGTTCGGGCTATCCCCTTCGAGTATGGAAAATAATAATTTAAGCTGGCCGCCGTTGGTATCCTGAAATTCATCCACCATGAAAAATTTATACTGCTCCTGATATTTTTTCCTCAAAACAGGCTCTTTGCTTAAGGCGTCGATAGCCATCATTATCATATCATCGTAATCGTATCTGCCCCGCTCGTCAAAAACGTCTTTATTTCCGCTTATTTTAAGTTTTTCGTACTGGTCATAGATAACAGCCAGCGCCTTTATCCTAGGGATATGCTTCTCCTCTATATGCGCGCCGTCAGGCTTTAATGTTTTTACATATCCCAGAAATTCTTTCGGGCTAACGCCTTCTCTTTTCAGATCGCTTATCCTTTTTTTTATGTCTTTCACATAGTGATACGGTGCGTTGAAAGGCCTTATCTCGGAAATATCCTGGGCATGGCCTAAAATATACTCCAGCGCCTTTATCTGGTCTATGTCCTCAATCTGCACCCTTTCCTGAATATAATTAGCAGCCTCTTCGGAATCCAGAAGAATAGCGTTTGCAAAACTATGGAACGTGGCTACGTAGACGTCATATCCTTTAAATCCTATGATCTTCGCAAGCCGCTCCTTCATTGTTTTTGCCGCAGAATTCGTATATGTAAGTATCAAGATATTTTCAGGGAGGGCTTTTTTATGGAGTATTATATTCGCGGCACGCACAGAAAGTATTTGAGTCTTTCCCGTCCCGGGCCCCGCCAGAACCAGCACTGGGCCTTCGACGGTATCCACCGCCTTTCTCTGTTCTATATTTAATTCTCTATAATATCTCTCGAAATCTTCCATAATCTGTTTTCTACGGCATCCTGCCTATTGAAAAGGCGTCGCCCAGGTATTTGCCTACGCCGTGATAAGTGCATACCTCGGGATCGTATAAAATAGGCTTTATCTTCTCAATATCAGGCAAACCGTTTTCCCCAAGCGCATCCTCATCGCATTTCACGTCCATTATCTCCCCTATAAACCGGATGTGCAGGCCTATCTCGACAATATTGATGACCTTGCATTCTAAAATAAGAGGAAATTCCTTTATATAAGGCGCGTCCACAAGATCGCTTTTTACAGGGGTTAACTTCGTCTTTGCAAACTTATCCTCATTTCTGCCTGACGCAATACCAAAGTAATCCGCTTCCTTGATATATTTTTCAGAAGGCACGTTCACTGTATATGCCTTTTTATCTATGATATTGCCATAGGAATAAGTAGCCTTTCTTAAAGATATAGCCACGCACGGCGGCTTGGAACAGACAATGCCTCCCCACGCAACAGCTGCCCCGTTCGGCTTTCCATTTTTATCATATGTACCTATAATCCAGGTAGGCGCGGTAAAAACAAGCGCCTTGGCGCCTAATGATTTTTTCATATAAACCTCCGGATTTTGCAAAGCAAATTTGATCCTGAGAAGCATTTTAGCTTCCGAAGGACCTTTAATTCTTGCAGCATATTATAACACTCTTCCTTCGAGACGTCTACCAAGCTAATCAGGCATTTGGGCTGATCCAGGTACATGGTATCCACCCTTACTCTCTTCTATGAGTAACGTCTCCAGTCTTATCGGCGGCAAATTAAGTATTCCTTCATTAAGCTTAGGGGCTCTTTCTCTCAATAATTGCAAGGGCGATTTGTTATCTC
>JAUSEX010000037.1 GCA_030649895.1 Candidatus Omnitrophota bacterium | reverse complement strand
GGGACGAAGTCGAGAAGCATCATTAGGTAGCCCCGGCCTCATTATCGTCCCTTTCACAAGCAGCCTGTCCCCGTACTGATAATCCTTTTCCGTCTGTATCCTGACAAGCGCCAGGCCATTGACTCCGTGAGTCGCCATACCACTGCGACTCACGGAGTCGGATAGGTTTGACATTGTTTCTATTTCAAATAGATATCTCGAACTAATTTTACCAAAATATACGCCTCTCGCCTCGGCAGGGCTTTTTATAATTCCGGTTATATCCGCCTTAAGACGTTCATTGCCCAAAAAATTACCAATATGGCCTGGCGGAAATATGTTAGAATTTAGATATAAAAGCGACCCCAGGGAAATTATTGATAAAAATAAAAAAGTATGGAGTAGCGGAACTGGCGCTAGCAGGCTCTGCGCCCTGTTATCCAAACTGTAGCCCAGATTTAAACCTGTCCCACAGCTAATCAGGGAAAGAAATAAACACGCTGAAATACATATCGAGGTTAGTGTAAATGCACTGGTAAGATTTAATAACTCTGAAAAGCGCGCTGCCAAAACTATACCTACAATAAAAAAAATACAGATTACTGCAACAGGCCTTTTATTCATCATATAGCAAAGCCTACGCTATCATTTTTCAGGCTGGGCGCTGTTTTGCGCTTGCGCAGCAGGCTCTTGCAACTCTTCTGGATCGTTTGTAGTTACTGTCAATCCCTGATCTGGCATTTGATTTCTCATCTCTATCTCTTCCTCAGTGAGAACGCTTATAAAATCTACAATATTTTCTTCGTTTTCAGTGTGATACATCGCATTAACGGTATCGCCTATCTTGATCTTGTTAAAATCATACATAACTATCTGCTTTACTACGGGGACGCTTCTCAGGTTTCTTATTTTTACTTTTATAATCTCTCCGAACACGTCATCGTTCACATCCAGGAAATAACTTCCATCTTTTTCTGAACCTATTTCCGCCACCTTGCCTATTGCATTGCCTATTGTAGGAATATTAGGCCCTTCGATAAAACCGGGCACGCTTGGCGGAACTGCATGCGTAGGAACGCTTGGCATATTTTGCATGCCTGAAGGCTGTGGTATATGCGAGGCAGGCGAAGGCTGGCTCATAACCTGATTCTGAATCTGAGGCGATGCGATGTGCGGCGAAGGCATAGGTACCATAGGCCCTGGCTGAGGAACAACCGTAGATAATATTGGCCTTTGTTGAGAGGCCTGCTGAGCTTTCTGAATATCTTCAGGAGACGCATGAGTCTTTGTCTCGTTTCTATCAGCTGGGTAACAGACAATAACAGAAAATGCGCTGAAAAATACAGCTAATGATAAAACCATGGGTATTCTTTTCATTTTTTCTTCTCCTCGGCTTTCGCTTTCACAAGCCCTTCTTTTTTCGCAAAATCAACTATATCATTTGCCGCTATCTTTAAAAGTTCCGCTCCTTTTTTCACTAGCGGCATGGATCCGGGCCTATCGCCTTTCGACAGAATAATAAAACCCGCCTTCATCTTATAAAATGACAATAGAATCATTTTATGCTGTTTTGCCATAAAGGCAGGAGGTTCTATCGCTCGTAACTGAACAATATACTCTTTTATATGCTTAGTTGCCGCTTCAAGAGAAAGTATTTTCTGGCTTATGCTCCTTGAGGTAATCTGTATATTAGTTAATACTGGATCAATTTTAATCATATACTGCCGCATCTCTTCATTTTTATCAGCCGAGTAACTTACGCCATTTGAAGCAAATACCATGATTAACATAACTAATGCGATTTTAGTTGTAGCCATCGTCCGCTTCCTCTATATCCTTAAAACCTGTTACAAAATTTCCTGTGAAATATATGCATTTTTTTCTTGAGAAATGCCTGAAATCAAGAGGGGCGTTGTGAAACCAGGCGTTGTATGTCCATGCTTCTTTTTTGAGCCCCACATCATCATATCCTAGTTCCTGTATTTCGCTAGGCTCCCCCCATTTTTCAATAACCTCCGGTTTGCTAGTGCCCTGAACCACCATTGTCCTGGTGCTGAGAGGATGAGTAATAGCATAATGCGCTGTAGGCACTTTAACGTCCGCGCATCCTGATAAAATAAAAACACAAAAAATAAGCAAAGATCTTATCTTCATCTTCCGCAGTAGTTCCGTAATTACTATTTTACTATATATTCGACCAGCTTTATGTTGAAATCCTCTATGTCCTTGAAATCCTTGGCATAAATACTGAAAACAGCCTCTTTGAATGACTTATCTTTAAGCAAAAGATCGCAGAATTTTTTGAATTTTTCCCTGCCGCATTGCGTTATCAAAAACTCCACTAATTTTTCTGATTGCGCGTAAAAAAGCTCCCTGGATTCTTTTCCTTCGGGATAAGCTGATATGCGCAATAGATCCCCTAAAAGTATGTGCGTGCCTTGTTTTATGTTTTTCATGAGCAGTTCATTTGAAATACTTGTAAGGTTTGCTTCATAATTCGCCAGCCCTTCATTCAGCCACAACGGTATGGTATTTTTACCTGCAATTTCCTTGAAAATAAGATGCGTCAATTCATGAGGAAACGTTAGCGCCAGGTACCCTTCTGATATTGCGCATAAGAACATCTCTTTCTCTCCATAGTTAGGCACGAATCCGCCTATTAAATCTGCATTAAACCCTATGCTTTTTAAAAAAACCTTCCACTTGTCAGGATTCTCGACTATAAATACCTGACATTTCCTATCCCACTTCAGATCTTTTTCCCTGCCAATGTCATATAAAATTTTTTCAAAATAATACTCCGCCTTGTCCCCTACTATTTTCGCCTGCGCCAGATCTCTGTAAAAAACAGAGAAATGTTCGCTCTCGCGCAGAAACCAGTTTCCTCTGGATAAAAGCTTCTTGGCGATATCCGATCTGACAATATTATCTTCTTTCAAGGAAAACCGTCTCTCCCTGGAGTCCTTATCCGCATCCCTTGCAAGATTTGCAACCTGCAGCCTTTCTCTTTCTTCCGGCGATACCCATTTTTCATTATACTTAACAAGCCCTTTTTTTAACTGCTCTTCCTCGAAAACATCTTTCGTAATCTCTTTGACCTCTGCCTTATTCCTCCCCGCGTCCCACTCCTCTTCCAGCCTTGCGCGCTGTTCTTCGGTTTCTTTATCTATACTTTTTACATCATCCTTGGAAAACGTAACCTTGGCCCCTGGATTTATCTTCAACTCCACTGATTTTTCAGTTTCTTTAGTAACAATACCTCTGAGCCTGTTGCCGTTTTTTAGATAAACAATGTCTGCAAAGATCTGCTGCGCAGAAAATACTATCAATAAAACAATGAGTAAAGAAATTTTTCTAATCATATGACCAGGTTTACCAGTTTGCCCTTCACCACTATGATCTTTTTAGGCTCTTTGCCTTCCAGCCATTTATTAACCAGAGAATCGTTTAAAACTAACTTTTTAATTTCGTCCTCGCCTGCTGCGGAAGGCGCTTTTATCTTTGACCTCAATTTCCCATTTATCTGGATAGGCAATTCAATCGTGCTCTGGTTCAATGCGCTTTTGTCGCACTCAGGCCACTCGGCATTAAATACGCTTTCTTTGTTGCCCAGCTTTTCCCACATCTCCTCGGCAATATGCGGCACAAAAGGAGCTAGCAAAATAACAACCGTCTGAACAGCCTCTTTTAGCTGAGGGCCGGAGGCTCCATGCTTAAGGCCGATATATTCATATATCTCGTTCACCAGTTCCATGATAGAACTGATCGCGGTGTTAAAATGAAAAGTTTCTTCCATGTCTTCGGTAACTTTCTTTATAGTATAATGCGTTTTTTGCTTCAATTTTTTATCTTTTTCTGTACTGTCTTTTTCTCCGCCCTCCACGCTCCACCATCCACCAGCGTGAGCATTATCTTCTATTAATCTCCATACTCTATTTAAAAACCTCCACGCCCCTTCAACGCCTCTATCGCCCCATTCTGCGTCTTTTTCGGGCGGGCTTATAAACAATGTGTAAAGCCTCACTGTATCTGCGCCATATTTTTCTATCAGGTCGTCGGAACTTACTACGTTGCCTCTTGATTTTGACATCTTTATTCCGTTTTTGGTAATCATGCCCTGGGTAAAAAGTTTCGCAAAAGGCTCTTTAAAGCCTACGTGCCCCATGTCGTACAAAACCTTGACGATAAATCTGGAATATAATAAATGAAGTATGGCGTGTTCCACTCCTCCGATATACTGGTCTACGGGAAGCCATTTATTTACAAGATCTTTATTAAAAGGTCCCTTGTCGTCTCTGGGGGATAAGTATCTCAGAAAATACCAACTGGAGTCCACAAATGTATCCATGGTGTCTATTTCGCGCTTGGCGTTTCCGCTGCATTTAGGGCATTTTATTTTCACGAATTCTGGCGCATCTTTTAAAGGAGATTCTCCGTGAGGTTTGAATTTAATATTCCTTGGCAATAAAACCGGAAGGTCTTTTTCGTCGACAGGCTGTATCCCGCATTTATCGCAATAAATCATGGGTATAGGCGCGCCCCAGTATCTCTGCCTTGAGATAAGCCAGTCTCTTAATTTATAATGCACTTTTCTTTTCCCGATTTTATTTTCTTCCATGAAATCAGCGATTTTTCTTATCGCTTCAAGGCTGGGGAGGCCGTTAAATTTTCCTGAATTCACCATCACGCCTTCTTCTGCATACGCCTCCTTCATCTTGCTGGCGTCCATCGGCTCTTTTGGATTATCAATCACGACTTCTATGCCCAGGCCATATTTTTTTGCAAATTCAAAATCCCTTTGATCATGAGCCGGCACCGCCATTACCGCTCCAGTGCCATACTCTGTTACAACATAGTTTCCCACCCATAGAGGCACAGCCTTGTTATTAACCGGGTTAACGACAAATCTTCCCGTAAAGACACCTCTTTTTTCAATATCAGCCCCGATCCTGTCAGCGGCATTTTCTTTCTTTGTCTCTTCTATGAATTTTTCTATTTCTTTTTTATTAGACGCGCCTTTTACCAATTCCCGTATAGCCGGATGTTCATTGCTTATTACCATATAGGTTACGCCATAAATAGTGTCTACCCTTGTGGTAAAACACCTGAGGATAATATCTGAATCCCTGACCTTAAAATCTATTTCAACGCCCTGGCTCCTCCCTATCCAATTCTTCTGCATCAGTTTTACTCGCTCAGGCCAGTCTTCCAACGATTCCAGGTCATTCAGAAGACGCTGACTGTAATCGGTAATTTTAAAAAACCACTGTTCTAAATCCCGCAATATAACCTGCGAAGAACACCTCTCGCATTTTCCGTCTATTACCTGTTCGTTGGCAAGCACTGTCTGGCACGAAGGGCACCAGTTCACAGGCGCCTTTTTCTTATAGGCAAGGCCTTTTTTATAAAGCTGCAGAAATATCCATTGCGTCCATTTATAATACTCAGGAAGACACGATACGACCTCCCTGTCCCAGTCATAGCCTGCGCCCCAGGAGTCAAACTGCCTTCTCATGGTTTTTATATTATTAAGGGTTGATATTTCAGGGTGGATCCCGTTTTTTATTGCGGCGTTCTCTGCTGGAAGGCCAAAGGCATCAAAACCCATAGGCGAAAGCACATTATATCCGCGCATTATCTTGTAGCGCACTACTGAATCGCCTATTATATAATTCCTGCCATGGCCCACATGAAGCGCTGCTGAAGGATAAGGGAACATCATGAGGCAGTAATATTTCTTTTTAAGAGAATTCTGGTCCATTTTAAACAGGCCGGTTTCCTCCCATCTTTTACGCCACTTTGCCTCTATATCTTTAAATGGATAAAATTCTTGCGCCATTTTAACTTTTATAAATTTATTCAGGTCCTTCAACTGCTCCTTATTCAGTCGCAGTCTCAGGATCAAATCCGCCTAAAGCGGATTTGGTGGAGCAGACGAGATTTGAACTCGTGATCTCCGCAATGCCATTGCGGCGCGATACCAACTTCGCTACTGCCCCATCATAATTATGCTATTAAACAAGAATTATAGCATAAAACAACTGCATGATAAAGGATAAACTAGACAAGCCGCGGACTTCTATTTGCTCTTAATAATCGCCGAGGCCTTGATGTCAAACGGATTGGTTCTCAGGGCAAGGGAAAAAAGATATGGATAATTGTTATGCAAATGCCTCGCATAAATAATCCACTCGACAATCAACAGGCTGTACGCCCTTTTTATGTCCACTGTCAAATGTTCATAATCAGGCTCCGGCAAATTTATAAAATCACGCCTGGCGCATAACTCTTCTGTAAGATGAAACACAGCCAATAACAAAGCAGTGAATGTCTCGTGCTCTAACAGATTCGGATTCTCCAGAAGCCTTAGCAGGAATCCGCGTTTTTCATTCAAAAAATTTTTTAAACGCTCTACATTGCCTTTATGTATATTTATCTCAGGCTTATGGCTGTTGAATTTTTTCTTAAGCTGGTAATATTCGGCCTGCTTCCAGTCTTTATTAAAAACGAGATGACCTTCCAGGTATTCTGGGTTACTGTCAAATTCCCGGAACACTTTCAATAGCTCGGTTCCTGCTTCGCTAAAAAATGCCCCTATCACCATATTCAATTTTTTGAACATAGTGCGCTTCTGCTGCTTCTCTATTACCTGCTCTACAATCAAGGTAACCAGCAACACGCTTATTGGCAGAAAAGCCAGGTCTATAAGGAAATAATAAAAAGTCTGTGGAAAATTATGAAATATTTCATAATTTATAAAGTATACTGCCGAAGAAAGCCCGATAAGACCTATGCTTAACGATATTTTCCAATTCATCTTTTTCATAATTACCTCCTACTCAATCTCTGGAACTATCCCCATTTTAACATATATAGGTTGAATTAATTTTCTTAGGGAAGGGACCCTGCAGGCAAATATAACGGAAGTTATTACGCAGCATAACCCGCTAAATATCAATGTATTGCCAGCGCCAAATCTTGTCGCTATAATCCCCGTTAACAGGCTCCCTAAGGGGGCCATGCCCATAAATGCCATCGTATAGATGCTCATCACCCTGCCGCGTTTATCGTCATCAACGATAGTCTGCAATATCGTATTACTTGCCGCCATCTGAACCATAATACCAAATCCTGAAACAAATAACATTGAAAGCGATATCCATATATTATGCGAAAAAGAAAACGCGGTTATGCCCAGCCCGAACACGCCTGCTGAAACAGGTAATAGATTGCCAAGCGCTATTGCCTTCTTCTTAGACGCAAGATAAGCTGTCCCGGCTAATGCCCCCAGGCCTACGGCTGCCATTAAAAAGCCCAGCGTATGCGGTCCGCCGCCCAGAACATCTCTTGCGAAAACAGGCATCAAGACCGCATAGGACATCCCCATCAAGCTTATAACGCCTATTAATAATAGAATTGCCCTGATCGGCTGAAACCCAAAAGCATAATTAAACCCTTCTTTTAAATCTTTCAAAATATCATACTCTTCTTTTCTGTCTTTTCTGATTTTAATACCTTTGTCCATTGCAACCAGCGAAATTATAACAGCCACATAACTTATAGCATTAATAAGAAAACACACGCCTTCCCCCGCAATAGCTATAAGCACCCCCGCTATCGAAGGGCCTATGAGCCTGGCCATGTTAAACATCATCGAGTTCAACGCAATTGCATTCCCAAGATTTTCTTTTTCTTCTATCATCTGTAATATAAAAGACTGCCTGGCAGGTATATCAAGCGAATTTACGCACCCTAAAAATATACCCATAATTATTATATGCCACACCTGGATATTTCCCGTCATTGTAAGGATTGCCAGAACCAGGCCCTGCAATAACGAAAGCGCCTGCGTAAAAAGAAGTATCTTATGCCTGTTATGCCTATCAGCGAGAACTCCTGTAAAAGGCGACAAAATAAAAGTCGGGATCTGGGTGGAAAATCCCACCACGCCCAGCATAAACGCGGAATTTGTCATCCTGTAGACAAGCCAGCTCATCGCAACATATTGCATCCAGGTACCCATAAGAGAAATGCCCTGGCCAAAGAAAAAAATCCTGAAATTTCTATATTTTAGCGCGCGAAAAACCATGTATCTTTATATATCCCTTAATAATTTCTGCTCCAGCCTGGACATTATGCTGGAATTATCAATAAACCTTGAGATCTTGTTGAACTGATTCATAGGGCCCCGGTTATTCTCATGATGGAATGTAATAAACAAATGATTTTTAGCCCTTGTAAGCGCCACGTAAAATAACCTGCGCTCTTCTTCTATCCCTTCCTCGTCCCCTAAAGAAAAACTCACAGGAAAAACTCCATCAATAAGCCCTATCAGAAACACCGCTTCCCATTCCATGCCTTTTGCAGAGTGAATAGTTGAAAGCGTAGGTTGTTTTTTATGCTCTGAGTGCTGATGGCCTCCGTGAGAATCAGGAAGCTCTATTGCAAAATCTGTCAATAAGTCCTGCAGCGAATCATATCTGTAAGCTATCTTCTTCAATGTCTCCAGGTCATTCACCCTGGTATTCCAATCATCAAATTTTGTTTTCATCAAAGGGCTATAATAATCAAAAGCTGCCTCAAACTTTTCCCCCACCCCGGCCTTTTCATCCGAAAGGCTTTCTATCAATAATTTAAACCTCTGGACGCTGTTAGAATACTTAAAACCTTTTTCATATTTTGCAATATGCCCGGCTATAATGTCTTTCGAAATCTTCCCGCTTGTTTTAGGCCCTATGCCTTCTATCAGTTCCAACGCCCTATGCCAGGATAGCTCATCTTTCGGATTCGCCACAACTTTTAAATGCGCAACGACATCTTTTACATGCGCGCTTTCGTAAAATCTCATGCCGCCCATAAGCTGATAAGATATGCCTTTCTTATTTAGTTCTGCCTGCAAAGCTATCGAGATATAACCAGAGCGGAAAAGCACGCATTGTTTATCAAGCGGTATGCCGTTAGTTTTCAGTTCTATCATTTTATTCGTGATCCACTCCGCCTCTTCATATCCGTCATTAAAAAACCACATTTCAGGCCTTGAGCCTATATGTTTCAGGCCGGATATAAGCCTTTTATCGTACTTGCTGGCCATCTCGGAAAGCACTGAATTAGCCGCGTCCAAGATAGGCTGGGTGCTTCTGTAATTCTCCTCCAGCTTGATTATCACGCACCCTGGAAACATCGCCGGGAAATCCATTATATTCTTATGAGTGGCTCCCCTGAAGCCATATATGCTCTGGGCGTCATCTCCCACAACCATGATATTTCTGTGGCCTTTGGCCAATAAATAGCTGATATCGCCCTGAAGCCTGTTCGTATCCTGGTATTCATCCACCATTATGTATTTATATTTTGACGCGACAGCCTTCCTGATGCCATCATCTTCAAGCAGCTTCTTGAGATAAACCAGCATGTCATCGTAATCCAGGTAATTTTTTTCCGTTTTATATTTAGTATACTTCAATTTTACGTTCTTTATATATTCGCTATGCTCTGCCAGATGCGGATATTCTTTTTCAATAATATCTTCCACGGAATTGTGTTTGTTTATAGACATGCTTATAATGCTTCTTATAGTATTTTTTTTAAGAAATTTCCTGTCCCGTTCAGAAATATTAATATCTCCTGAACATTTTTTAACCGCTTCTATGGCGTCATTTTCGTCAAGTATGGAAAATGCCCCGGTAAAGCCAAGCGCCTTACCGTAATGTTTCAATACCTTGTATGCGAACGAATGAAATGTCCCGCCTTCCACCATTGCGCACCTTGGGTCATGAACGCTGGCTCGCGAAAGCATAACCCTGGAGGCGTTTCTGGTAAAAGTCAAAAGCAGTATAGTAGCCGGATCCACTCCGTTTTGAACAAGATTCGTAACCCTATACTCTATAACCCTTGTCTTGCCGGAGCCTGCGCCTGCGATAACAAGCACAGGCCCGTCTATAGTCGTAGCAGCTAAAAATTGGGATGGGTTAAGATATTTCTTGAGGTCTATCATATATTTATAACGTTTCTATTCGCCAGCCCTGATCATATTACCGGCTTAATTATCCTAAACCTTACCAGCAATATTATCAATAAAGTATAAGCAAGGGATAACAGCACATCTCTCAGAAAATTCTTCCATAAATATTTCTTTTTTTCTTTGCTATTTTTTAATACGCCTTCCAGGCCTTTTTGCAACAATACAAATCCCAGGACATTTGTCATCCAGTAGGAGACAATAAATGCCGCCAGGAACGCCCCTCTGTATATCAGATTGACCATACAAGCGCAGGCATAAGCTATTGGAAAATTTACAATTAGATCGTTCCACCACGAGAGAGGGGATAGTAAAAATCCTATTGTGCCTAATATGCTGCCATAAGCTTTATGTTTATACTTCATATAACCTTATCCGACTCCGTGAGTCAGCTAGAATAGAAGGGTCAAAAAATTAGCCCTGCGCCATTTAAGGCACAGGGCTAAAAGGCAACAACCTCTCCGACAAGGTAACCGAGCTGCCGAAAAGACACTCGATTCAGTTGCCATTATTAGTTATATCATAGAAATACCACTGTGTCAAGTAGAGATGCCACGATGCATTGACCCTGCTAAATACCAAAAGTAGCCCCTACCGCCCTTGCCACATCGATAACAGGTTCATTTAAGCTTACCCTCTTAATATCTTCTACAGCTTTCTCTAAATCCACTTTCCGAATCTGTCCTGCTTTCAGGACAACTACTTTTCCAAAATCGCCTTTAACTGTTAATTTACAGGCTTCTACCCCAAATCTGGTTGCCAGTATCCTGTCAAAAGGTGAAGGCTCTCCTCCCCTTTGAAGATGGCCTAGAACAGTGACCCTTGCTTCCAAACCTGTCATATTTTCTATATCATTGGCTAATTTATTGCCTATCCCGCCTAACCTGACAGGATCTGTAGAATCTTTTACCATCTTTCTTACAACCACTTTGCCGGCTTTCGGCCTGGCGCCTTCGCTTACAACCACAATACTAAACCTCTTGCCGCTTTGATTTCTCTTTAAAACAACCTCGCACACCTTTTTAATATCGTAAGGAATCTCTGGCAATAATATTATATCCCCCCCGCCTGCCAGGCCTGAATATAAAGCAAGCCATCCCGCATACCTGCCCATGACCTCTATAACCATGACCCTGTGATGAGACTGCGCAGTAGTGTGAAGCTTGTCTATTGCCTGGGTAGTTGTAATCAAGGCGGAATCAAAACCGATTGTTGTATCTGTCTGCTTTAGATCATTATCTATGGTTTTAGGAACCCCGACCAGCCTAACGCCTTTTTTAAGCAATCTATAGGCAATATTAAGAGTGCCGTCTCCTCCTATGCAGATCAGTCCATCCAGACCCATAGCCTTATAATTTTCTACAGCCATATCAGAAACATCTCTGAATCTACCTTTAGGATCAGGGTGTCTGAAAGGATTTGCTTTGTTTGAGGCTCCCAAAAAAGTGCCGCCTAAAGCGAGGATACCTGAAACATCTTCATAAGAAATAGGCAGGAACCTGTTTTCTATTAAACCTAAAAAGCCATCCTTTATACCGACAACTTCCATATCGTAATTAAGGATGGCTGTCTTCGCGATCGCCCTGATACCGGCATTCAACCCCGGACAATCTCCTCCTCCGGTAAGAATGCCTATTCTTTTCTTGCCCCGCGCCCGAGCACAACCCAGCGCTACCCGCTTCGCTTGAGCGCTGGACGAGCGAGTGGAACAGGGCCTACTTCCTTGCATGCCGCTTGCCTTTTCTCTTTCTCTTTTGATCTGCCCTTCTGTTCTTTCTAGTCATTGACATATTGAATCTCCTTAGACTTACGAAACAAAGTGACGTAAATTGTAGGCCAAAAACCGTCTGCGAATTAATCCCGCCCTTTTAGCAAGCTGAGAAAGTTTACTAAAAGGGCTCTGTAGCTTACGCCCCCCGCTTACATACTTTTTATAGAAACAAGAATGCCTTTCGAATACATTTCCACGCGGTAATCCTTTACATACCCATACCTTTCCCTGTAGACTTTCGGGACTTTTATCTCTATTTTATGCCAGCCACTTTTAAGGTTATTGCCCACCGTGCTTGTAAAAGAAAGTTCCGCGCCTTTAGAGAATACGCAGAAAAGTTTTAGAATCAAGCCGTCTGTCCATTCTTGTGTAGTCTCGTAATTAATCTTGAATGCATAACCGTCTGACTTGCGTATCTTCGATATATTTTGTATAAAAGAACTTGCAGCCAGGCAAAAATCTATACCCAAAAAAGACAAAATCAATACTAATATTACGACGCATTTTATCTTACGCATATTTTATATTAAAATTATACTGCCAAATTTTAAATTAGTCAAGATTTTTGAATCGATTTTTGAATCGATCAATAGAAAAGCGTATTAGTAACCGCTCTTGGTGTCTATTAATATGCCTTTACAGTATAGCTCTATCTTGTACTCCCTTAAAGAGCCGTATCTTTTTCTCATGACATCCGCTATGCCTATCTCTGTCTTATGCCACCCCTGTTGGACATTGCTGAGAGATGCGCTTGTAAATACAAAATCTCCTCCATCGAATTTACAATAAATTTTAAAAAGAAGGCTATCTGTCCAGGTTTCGCGTGTCTCATAATTTATCAGTATTATATAACTGTTCATCCTGTTTATTTTCATAACGCTTTTTATTTTCGCAGAATCCGCAAAAGAGTTCCCTGCAGCATAATAGAGCAGAATAACAGCTACGCAAGCTAAAATTGCGACATTTTTAACCTTCATACAGCTATACTCCTTCTCACTATAAGTATGCCCTATAAAACCTGTAAAAACAAACTTTTTTTCATCTTATTAAAAGTCTAAATAAATACGACAAAAAAATAAAATATCTACTTTGGGACTGTAAAAATGAACTTGGAACCTTTACCGCTTTCGCTCTCTACCCTTATACGGCCTTTATGGAGGACTACAATATCTTTTGCTATCGGTAAGCCTAGTCCTGTCCCTTCTTTTTTCTCAGCAACCACCCTTACAAACTTATCAAAAATCTTATCTATCTGGTCATGCGGTATGCCAGGCCCTGTATCCTGTATCTCTACCTGCACCTCTTCCTGAAGCTCAATTATCCTTACAGTCACGCTACCTTTATCGGTAAATTTTATGGCATTGCCCATTAGATTTATAAAAACCTGCGTTAGTTTATCTCTGTCAGCGTTTACGGTTACCGCCTTTTCTGAAAATTCCTTAACAAGGCCTATATGTTTACTCTCGACCAATGTCTCAAATGTCTTCATGACCTCACTGGCCAGCGCAATTATATCCAGGCCCTCTATATTAAGCTCCATCCTTCCTGACTCTATCTTAGAAAGGTCCAGCAGATCATTGGTCAGTCTGGAGAGCCTGTTTATCACCTTAAAAACATCCTCCAAGATCTCTTTCTGTTTTGGCTGAACCTCTCCTGCAAAACCCTTATCGATATTATCCAGGTTGCCTTTTATTATGGTAAGAGGCGTCCTTAATTCATGCACCACATTGGAGACAAAATCTGATTTCATCCTGTCTAATTCCATAAGCTGGGCGTTTGTCTTTTCAAGCTCTTCTTTTTTCAAGGCGATTTCTTTCTGCAGCCTTTCCCTCTCTGATTTTGCCCTGAATTCAGCTATTGTTTTTCTTATCATGAGAGGTATGGAATCTTCATACCCGTCTCTTTTTGGCAGATAATCAAACGCCCCCTCTTTTATAAGCGTGACCGCCACCTGCTCATCGCCCTGGCCTGTAATCATTATGATAGGCATCTCTATATTTTTGGCCTTTATTTCCCTCAACGTATCTAACCCGCTTCTCTTGGGAAGATTATAATCCAAAAGCATTATATCATAGGAATTATTTTCCAGATTCAAAAGCGCGTCTTCTCCTGAAACAAAATGCGCGATTTCATACTCAAACGCTTCGTCTTTCTGAAGCCTCTTTTTTGAAATAAGCGCGTCTGTGGGATTATCCTCTACCATCAATACTCTTAATTTTTCTTTAGCCATATTTTTCCTGGCGTCACGCGCCATTTATGTTTTAGGCAACGTAAAATAAAATTTGCTGCCTGCGCCGACTTCTGATTCCACCCATATCTTGCCGCTGTGATTCTCCACTATCTTTTTTACAATAGTAAGGCCTGCGCCGGTACCTTCATATTCGCCTTTGGCATGCAGCCTCTGGAATATTTGGAATATTTTATCATAATACTGCTTTTCTATGCCTATGCCATTGTCCTTTACATAAAACTCATAGAAATCTTTTTTATCAGACCAGCCGATTTCGATAACTGGCTTTATATCTTTCTTGGTATATTTAATGGCGTTTGAAACCAGATTTGAAAAAACCTCTGATATCCTTATCTTGTCGCATGTAACCTTCGGAAAACCTGGATTAACAGTCAGCTCTACCTTTCTTTCTTCAAGGGCGTATACCAGATTTTTCTTAACATCCGATAGCACCTCGTTAAGGTCTATGTCGGATTCTACGTTTTTAATCCTTCCTATGCGAGATAGGCTCAGAAGATCTTCTATCAGCCTCGTCATCCTTACGCTGGAATCGGATATTGTCTTCAAATATTCCCTGCCTTCGTCGTCCAGCTTGCCGGAATAATCTTCTACGAGAAGTTTCGAGAATGCCTTCACGCCTCTCAACGGCTCTTTCAAATCATGCGACACTATATAAGTAAAATCATCCAATTCTTTGTTTGTCCTTCCAAGGGCTTCATTGGCCTCAGCCAGCTGCTCTGTCCTCTCCCTAACCTTATTCTCCAAATTAGTATAAAGGCCTTTTAATTCACCCGCCATCTTATTAAACCCTTCTGCGAGTTCTTCTATTTCATCTCCTGTCTTTATGTTTAGCCTGTAATCCAGGTTGCCGCGGCCTATTAATTCAGCGCCGTTATGCAGTTCCTGTATAGGATTTGTTATGGATTTGGTTGTATAAAAAACTACAAATCCGGCTATAAAAGCTACGGCTGCCATTATAAGAAATATCAGCGTGTTTATAGTCGCGATCCTGTTCCTGATATCTATTTTATTCTTCTCTATCTGTTTTAGTTCATTCTCGACTTCCTTATGGAGATCGGATTTTAACTCATCTTCCAGTTTTACGATATCCCATCCTCTTTCTTTTATAATTTTATCGTGGCTGTCCATGACATTCAGTATCAGAGAATTAAACTTGTCCAGGCTCGATTCTATTTCATTTATAGACACTATATCTTTGTCAGGCGCGCTTGAATTTCTGTAAGTATTTATACGCTTTTTCATACTAAAATATAATTCCGAATAAAGACTCTTGTATGTCTTCTCCTGATCGGAGAGATAATTCATAACCAGCCTCTCTGCATCAGATATCTCGGAGTCAATCCTGGCCAGGATCCATCTTACGGAAACCAGCTGACTGAAGACCTCCCCTGATTCTCTGGCTTCTTTTATTATGCTGTCATTTTTGGCGGATAACCCTGCTATCTTCTTCTGCAAATCTAATTTCATCGATACTATATCGTTATAGCCTTTTTCCCTGATATTAAACATATCCATATCGGAATCTATGTTTTCCGCTATCCCCTTATCAGCTTGCATGATTGTTTCTAAAAATTTATCCCTGGACCTGAGTCTTGCATGCACCTCGTAATCCTTAAGCTCCCTTTCTATAGCCTGCCTCAAAGCGTAGTATGAGCTTTTATACGCATCGTCTCCTGTAAGTATATATTTGCCGCTCAATCTCCACGACTGGGTGACATCTTTCTCTATCTTGGAAATACTATGGACTGCCGGGATATCTTCTGTCAGGGCATTGCCCAGCCCTAGTTTGGAAGAAATCCTGACCTTTCTTGAATTTATGGCGCTATCCAGCGTATCCATAATCTCTTTTTCCTTTATAAAAAGATCCTCCAGCTGGACCTTTGTATCCTTCTTAAGTTCCACGATGGCTTCTGCTTTAGACTTAATATTCTCCGATAGGCCCAAAAGCTCCGATGCTATTAAACGCTCCTTTTCAGAAAGCGCATACCCATGATAGTTCTTGTAATCTTTTATATATTTATCAAGACTTGAAAGTTTGTCTGCAAAAAACGCCGGTTCTTTTTCCTTGTCTGAAAGAGCGTATCTCATCAGGCTGTCCATAATATCTGAAATCTTAGACTTCGCTTCTATGATAAGCTGGGATGCCGGGATGTGCTGGGCGTTGACCAGCAGGAGATCTTTTTCTGAAAACATTTTATCCTCTTCGAAATCAAAAAGCTTATAAAGATTGCCTCTGTATTTCATCTCAAACCTTACAAGGTCTTTGATCAGGTCTTTTGTCTTCAATGTGTCGCTGAATATGGCGCTGGAAATATTATTTATATCCGCAGCCAGCTCTTTTACCTTTTCAAAAAGCGCCTTTTCCTCTTCCAGGACAATAAAACTCTTAAGGCCTCTTATATTATCCTGCATCTGGTTATAAGAACGCTCGTAATCTGTTTTAAAATTTTCATTCTTTGTCACAAGGAACTTATTTAATTCCGACAAGCTGTCTTCCATTGAGATGGCTATCTGGTATGTTATCCTAGAAGCAGGGAGTTCTTTTGAAAAAACCTGGTCCAGGCCTTTATATACGTGTCTAAGGCTGTAAATGGAAAGCGCTCCTAAAAGTATTACCAATAGGAACGTTATAAAAAAACTCAGGCCTATTTTTCTACTTATGCGCATATAAGAATTCTACCATATTAAATATATCTCTTCAAGAAGCGAAGCAAACTAAATAATTATATTATTTTGTAAACTTTTTTTCATTAATCTTTTAGATGAACATCCACGTAAACAGCCAGCATTTCCTGGATCTTTCTGGGAGGCAGCATTACAAAGTAACAGTCTATGATACAATGCGCCATTTCATGGGCAAGTATATTTTCTGTCAATTGGGATTCTACGGTATAAATAGTGTTTGTTTTATATATATAGAATGAAACAGCCTTGTTCGGCTCGTTAAAAAATTCTTCGTATACCTGATCCAGTTCTTTCTGAGTTTTATATATATTAATGGCAACGTGGATCCTGGCAGGATGCATATCAAGTATCTCTTCTGCCTTGTTGAAAATAGCGTCAAGCTTGTCAGCTATAATGTCAGCCGTTGAAATACCAGGGCTTTCTTTATGGCCCCTTGGGTTGTAAAAATTAGAAAAACCTAGATTTAACCGCCTGTTTACCTTCCTTAGATCCACGTCGTTCCCGTAAAATACAGAACAGTATTTAGAAGAAAAAAAGCTCCTGTCTTCTTCCTGAGAATAAGCGCTTTTTGCAGAAATAGACAAACATATTATAGCTATTAAAATTAAATATTTTATAACCTTCATCTTGAGATCCTTTGTCGCCTTCGGCTCCTCAGGATAAATAAAACCGACTGACATATTAAGCCTCACAGCTGGTTTTATTTAATTTTAAAATATCCCAACGCCCTTGATAGATTCTGCTTATCTTTCTTAAGTTCGCCGACTATCCTTTTTATGTCCTCTTTTAAAAGTATCTCCCTGCTTGAGCTGTCCGAAAGCTCTTCGATAAGTCTATCTAATTTTGCAGAAACTATATTTATCTCGCTAAGTCCGAGCTTAATATCATCCGTCATTTTGTTCAAAGCGCCGACCATATTTTGAAGCTGATCCTTCTGTCTGATCTTTAGATCGCAATAAAGTTTGCCTGAACCTATTTCGCTTATATATTTCTCGAATCTGTACATAGGGCCGGCTATCCTATGAGTCATGAACATCACGGTCACCCCGGCTGCAATAGCTGTAAATACCGCCACCAATAGCCCGCCAAACAAAAGCCCCGGGAAAATATAATCAGCCGTGCTTTTGATCACAAGCCTGGAGTTCTCAAAAGATGTTGTAAGCGTATTTTTGGAGAATACATACAATATTATTCCGAACACTACTGAACCGGCTATCACAAGACCACAGAACTTCAATATAAACTCGGATTGAAACGCCTTGCTTATGAAATAATTTTTCCGCTTATAACCCATATAAATACCCTCCCAAATTTGCAAAGCAAATTTGATCCTGAGGCGGCGTAAGACAATGCGACGAATAGGGGGCATTGTAGACGCCGAAGGACCTCTTTTACTTGCGAAACGATTTAATCCCGAACCGCCCTTTCTATTGTTATTCTGCGGCCAGAGACTTCAAAACTGTTTCATTCACTTTTATATAAGAATTCTTTTTCAAATCATCTATCCATGCGGCCATTGCTTCGGTCTCTTTACTCTGTTTTATTATATCCCTTATCTCATTTTTAACCTTTGAAAAAGACATGTCTTCCCCTGAGCTCTTGTAGTACTCCTCTATCTCATTATCATAAACATGGATCAGGCCTGAGATCTCTTTACTTTTTCTTTCGAGAAGCGTCCTGAGAAGCGCCTGTTCCCAGTAATTCTCTATACTTTTCATAAAGTCTTTTTCCCTGTCTATGTTCTGGCGCTGCGCTTCCTGCAACAGCACCTCTTTTTCTATAAGGCCGCCCAGATATCTTTTTCTTCCGTCTTCTGTTTTTAAAGACGCTGCTTCATCGTACGGCACATTTTTAAGCTCATACCTGAAATCCTCCGTCGTCATCTTGTATTTATTTATCTGCGCGATAATCTCATTCCCTGTATTATTATTTCCGGACGAACATCCTGCAACAGAACAAGCTAGCGCTATCAGCAAAAATAATCTCATGCTGCCCCCTTTTTCAT
The DNA here is from genome assembly GCA_030649895.1 of Candidatus Omnitrophota bacterium. Taxonomy (GTDB): domain Bacteria; phylum Omnitrophota; class Gorgyraeia; order Gorgyraeales; family Gorgyraeaceae; genus UBA10183. Next base: position 92,544 of record JAUSEX010000037.1, on the reverse strand, counting down.
TTTTAAAACGATACTTGGTTCAATATCACCCCTATTATATTCACGCCCCTTCCAAGCAACAATTCTTTTGAATCATTCAAAATATCTTTCTGGGTCTTATCGCTTTCGGCTACAAGCACTGCGCCATCGCATATATCCAGCAATACAGACATGCCGCCCAGAGAAGATACCGGCGGTGCGTCAAATATTATTTTTGAAAATACAGCGCTCGCCTTTTCCAGAAAAACCCTGATATTCTTTGAAGAAATTGATTCAACAGGCTCGCAAGACGAATCCCCGGAGGTTACTACAGACAGGTTATCTATGCCCGGATACTTGACTACGCCGTAAAAATCAGCCTCTCCGGAAATATAATTAGAAAAACCTGCTTCATTACTTATATTGAACACTGAGTGAACCCTGGGCCTTTTCCTGTGGACATCCACAAGAAGCACTCCTTCCCCGCTATGCGCTATCATTATAGCCAGATTTACGGCGCTGATTGTCTTTCCTTCTCCGCCTCGCGGGCTTGTTATAACCATGCTTTTCACCGTAGAACCGTAAACATTTGATGAAAACAAAAGTCTGGCCCTTATAGAATGATACGCCTCGGAGGCCATACATAAAGGATCTCTTTTTACTACCATATCAATATCTGTCTTTGTCTTAATGGTTTTCCCGTCAGGCTTTATCCTTGGGACAGAGCCTAATACCTGCAGCTGCAATAACGCTACGTCTCCGGAATCTTTTATAACTGCGCGTTTGGGCTTCCTCAAAAAAAACGCGCATGCCCCGCCCGCCATAATCAATATCGCGGCAATGGCTATATTTAATTTCTTATTTGGGTTTACAGGCCCTAATGGAAAATTCGCGAAATCCTGCACGCGGCTGTTACTTGTCTGTATATGGCTTAAATCCGGGTTGACGTACACCCTGGCAAACTCGTTTGCCATGCGGCTGGCTTCTTTCGGGTCCTCGTATTTTACGCTTATCTTTATAACCCCTGTGCCTTTTATAATATCTATTTTCAGTTTTCCAAGCAACGCCTCTACAGGGTCATTTGCCGCCTTAAATGAGGCATTGTCCATCAGGCCAAGATTTTTTATAACATGATACGCGACGCGCCTGGACTTTATTATCTCCCGCTGAGTTTCCATATAGATATCGTGAGCGGGATAATCAATTTTGTCGGATTTTAAAATATCCACTATAACCGTAGAGCTGGCTATGTAAAAAGGCCTTTGCCTGATATTTAAGCTTATTACCGGGATTATCCCGATTAAAAATAATAAACTTACAAGCCATGCCTTGCGCATATATTCCTTTATTAGTTTTTTATGAGCGCTAATGTCTCTTGCCTGGTCTTTTGGTTTTCCTTAAAAACGCCTCTTACTGCGCTTGTAACAGTGAGAACGCCTGATTTTTTAACCCCTCTCATGCTCATGCATAAATGTTCCGCTTCTATAATAACCATAACTCCCATTGGTTTCAGCTTTTTCATGAGTATTTCAGCTACTTCAGTAGTAAGCCTCTCCTGGACCTGTAATCTCTTTGAAAGGATCTCCACGACTCTGGCTATCTTGCTTAATCCTGTAACCTTATTATTTTTAGGTATATAAGCTATGTGAACCTTGCCTATAAATGGTAAAAGATGATGCTCGCATACAGAATATAAAGGTATACCTTTTAAAAGCACCATTTCATCATGTTTTTCAGCCAGGAGAACCTCTAATTCTTTAGCAGGGTCTTTCGAGATACCGCTAAATATCTCAGCGTACATATCAGCCACCCTTTCAGGAGTTTTTCTAAGGTCTTCCCTGTCAGCATTTTCCCCGATTGCCTCCAAAATCATCTTTACCGCTCTTTTAATCTTACTTTTATCCATATAAAGCCTCTCAAAATTTTGTAAAACAAAATTTTGATCCCGAAACGCCCTAGTTTTTCTTATCTAGCGGCGAAGGACCATTCACTTCCCTATGCAAAACTCTGAAAATATCTTATCAAGCGCTTTTTCTGTTATCGTATGGCCTGTTATTTCTCCAAGATTTTCTATAGAAGCGCGCACATAAACGCTTATACAATCCAACGGTAACCTGCTCTTATGCGCTTTTATAGCTTCATCTATATCTAAAAAAGATCGCCTTAATATACCCAGCTGCCTCTCATTTGAAACCCCTATGAAACTATTGCCCGGGGCCTTGCCTTTCCAAACCATACCCTTAATCTCATTTTCCAGGATATCAATGCCTTTTAGATTTAAAGCAGATATGTGCACAAAAGGGCTTTTTGAAAAAAATCCTCTGATTTTTTTAATATCCAGCCTCTTCTTCAGGTCTTTTTTATTTATCACTATTATTATTTCTTTCTTATGGCCTCTTATTCTCTTCATTATATCCAGGTCATTTTTATTCAGTTTTCTGGACCAGTCTAAAACCAGTAAAATAAGATCTGCGTTTTCCAGGTAAGCATGGCTTCTTTTTATGCCTTCCTTTTCTACCGGATGATTAGTGTCGGTTATGCCTGCCGTATCTACGAGCGTCACAGCGATACCTTTAATATTAACAATCTCTTCTATTATATCTCTTGTAGTACCTGGAATATGCGTAACAATAGACCTGGATTCTTTTAATATGGCGTTCATAAGGCTGGATTTCCCTACATTTGGGCTCCCGCAAATAACTGTTTTTATACCCTGCCGTAAAATCCTGCCTTGGTTAGAATTCGAGACAAGCTTTCCGATCTCACTTTTTACGCTATCAAGCCTTTTGAACATACTCCCGCTTCTGATTCCGCTGAGATCCTCTCCTGAAAAATCTACGGAGGCCTCCATATGAGCATATACCTGAATAAGTTTTTCTCTTATCTCGTTTATCTTTTTAGAAAAAAATCCTTCCAGATTATTTAATGCCGACCTTAGCGAAAGCTCTGTCTTCGCCTTTATTATATCCAGCACTGCCTCTGCCTGCAGTATATCTATCCTCCCGTTTAAAAACGCCCTCTTTGTAAATTCGCCTGGCTCCGCTAGCCTGGCTCCGTTAATCAGGCAGATATCTAATATTTTTTTTAAAGGCGCTATGCCGCTATGACAATTGATTTCAACCACATCTTCTTTCGTATAACTTCCTGGCGAGCGCATCACAGTTAAAATCACTTCATCGATTACTTTCGCGTTCTGCCTTTTGACTTTTGACTTTTCTACAATATGCCCGTAATGAACTGTGTACGTCTTAAATCCGGATGGCCTTTTCCCGTCCGCAGCCAGAAAAATCGCGTCTGCTATTTTCAGGCTGTCCTGTCCGCTTAGCCTCACAATGCCTATGCCGCCCTCTCCTATAGGCGTTGAAACCGCCACGATAGTATCATCCGCTCTCATGCTGTATCCCTCAAGGCAACCTTAAGATACTTTAGCGCGTCGCCTACCACAAACAAAGATCCTGTGACCAATATTAAATCTTCTTTACCTGCTACTTCCATGGCTTTCTCTAAAGCCTTGCCTGTTTCATCGCTCTCTTCAAGGCCTGCCCCTGAACCCGGGAAGTATTTTTTTAATCTTAAAATATCTTCAGCCCTGGGATTGTCTTTAGCCTTTGTCAGTATCATTATATCACTGGCTGCGCCTAAAATACCGCTTACGCCTTTTATATCTTTGTCGCTCGATATTCCGAATACGCATATTAGTTTTCTATATTTAAAAATGCTCTTTATGGAAGCGATTAAAGCTGATACGCTAGCCGTATTTTGCGCGCCGTCTAAAATTACATAGGGGTTCTCCCGGATTATTTGCAATCTCCCTGGCCAGGTTGCTTTTTTTAACCCCTCTCTTACGCTCTCTTCTTTTATATTAATTTTTTCCTTAATAGCTTCAACCATGCCTATGCTGACAGAGGCGTTTTCAACCTGGTGAGCGCCTATTAAACCTAGTTCCAAATTCTTATAACAGTACCCCGGACCTTCTAAATCAAAAACCTGGCCTTTTTCATCTGAATTCACAATAGAATACTTTATATCTTCCCCGATCTCATGCAATCTGGCGTTTCTTTCTTTGCAAACATTTCTTATCGCTTCAGCCGCTTCTCTTTCCTGCCTCGCGCTGATTACAACCCCTCCAACCTTCAGCCTCGAGCCTTGAGCCTTTATAATCCCTGCTTTTTCATATGCAATTTTAGCTAATGTATCGCCTAATTTGTCGGTATGTTCCAGACTGATATTCGTTATCCCTGACGCCAAAGGCATTACTACGTTAGTCGCGTCAAGTCTCCCGCCCAGCCCTGTCTCTAAAACCGCTACATCAACCTTCTCTCTCTTGAAATACAAAAAAGCGCACGCTGTTAGTATTTCGAAAAAAGATATCTTGCCGAGAGTCTTATGTTCTCTGAAATTCTCCGCAACAGGTTTTATCTCTTCCATAAGCTCGTTGATTTCTTTCTCGCCTATCATCCCCTCAAACCGGCTGGAGGATTGACTGATTTGCCTTAAGCCCTGAGCCTCGGGCTTAACATCTTGGTTTAATATTCTTATCCTTTCTCTGAAATCCACAAGATGCGGCGAAGTATAAAGCCCGACCTTATGTCCGGCTTCTTTTAATATATGAGCTGCAATAGCGCACGTAGACCCTTTTCCCTTAGAACCTGCGACATGAATAACATTCAGACATTGATGCGGATTGCCCAATTCATCCAAGAAAGCGACCATCCGTTCCAATATAAATGAGGATGCGTACTGATATCTTGGTATCTTTTCGAAATTTATAAAAGAATCGATGTATTCTATGATATCTTTATGATTCATCTATCAAAAACCTGGGGCAAGTTTAAGAAAAGCCTCGGTGATTCAAGCGGGCATGGTGCCCTGCCTCCAGGCTAAAGCAGGGCGAACGAAAATTGGCGCTGAGCAAAGGACGCCTCGTTGGAGCATCCAAGCGTCTTTTCTAAGACTTGCACCAGGGGTTTTTAATACTCAATGTTTAAAATGCCTCGCGCCCGTAAGAACCATGCTGATTCCTGCATCATCGCACGCTTTTATAATATGCTCGTCCCGTATAGAGCCGCCGGGCTGGATTATACTCGTTATCCCTGCTTTTTTGGCTTCCTCTATAGCGTCTTCTTTAGGAAAGAATGCGTCGCTTGCGCACGTGGAACCTTTGGAAAGGCCCTTGGATTTCATTATAGCGATAACCATGGAGTCAACCCTGGACATCTGGCCTGCGCCTATCCCGACTGTCCTGGTGCCCTGCGAAAGGACTATTGCGTTTGATCTGACATGCTTAACTATTTTCCATCCAAAAAGTAAAGACGCTATTTCCTCTTTTGCGGGCTTTTTCTTTGTAACCATCTTTAAATCTTTTTCTTCCACGTTAAAAACATCTCTATCCTGTATTAGAAGCCCCCCGACTACTTTTTTCAGGTCATAATCCTTCTCTATCCCTTTTAATCCGCCAACCTCTATCAGCCTGAGATTCTTTTTATCCATTAAGACGCCCAGGGCGTCTTTTTCATATGAAGGCGCTATTATGCATTCTGTAAAACCAGCGCTTATTATAGCCTCCGCTGTTTTTAAATCCACCTCTCTGTTTAAACCGACTATACTTCCAAAAGCGGATATCTTATCGCACTCTAGCGCATTATTATAAGCGTCCGCGAGATTTTTCGCAGTAGCGGCCCCGCATGGATTGGTATGTTTTATAACGCTGGCTGCCGGCTCTCTAAACTCCTTTACTATCTCAAGCGCCGCATCCAGGTCTATAATATTATTAAAAGAAAGCTCCTTGCCATGGAGCTGCTTGGCGTTGCTTATCCCTACTACATTAATATTTTTATCTTTATAGAAGCTTGCTTTCTGATGGGGATTTTCTCCGTACCTGAGGCCCTGCACCTTTTCAAATTTCAATTCCAGCGCGTCCGGAAAATCTTCCCCTTCAGCCTCGAGCCTCGAGCCTTCAATCTCAATCTGTTTATTCAGATAGTTGTAAATCGCCGCATCATATTTTGAAGTCTTTTCAAAAACCTCCACGCCAAGTTTAAAATGCAATCCGTCGGAAATCATCCCGTCATTTTCTTTTAATTCTTTTATCACATCTTTATACCTGTCCGGGTTACATACCACCACGACATCTCTGGAATTTTTTGCAGCTGAACGCAGCATGCTCGGGCCGCCTATATCTATATTCTCAATGGCCTCTTCTAATTTTACGCCGGGCCTGGCTATTGTTTTTTCAAAAGGATAAAGATTTACCACTACCATATCTATCAACCCTATATCATGTTTTTTAACCTGCTCCATATGTTCTTTCTTATCCCTTATAGCAAGAAGTCCCCCGTGAATCTTTGGATGCAACGTCTTCACCCTGCCATCCAGCATCTCAGGAAAGCCGGTATGATCTGAAACAGCTTTAACAGGTATGCCCATTTCCGCTATAAGCTTGGCGGTTCCGCCCGTGGATAATATCTCCACTTTAAATTCATTCAATATCTTTACCAATTCTTCCAGGCCTGCCTTGTCTGAAACGCTTATAAGCGCCCTTCTAATCTTCCGCATATTACCTCCCAAATTTTGTGAAACAAAATTTGATCCTGAACAAGCCTAATAATGCGACAACTAGGAGCATTATAGGCGAAGCAAAGGACCTTTCTAATTGTGAAATAAAATTTGATCCTATACATTAAAACGGATATTCAGCATATCTCCGTCTTTTACAACATACTCCTTGCCTTCTACTTTCAATAATCCTGCCTCGCGCACCTTTTGCATATTGCCGCTAGACTTAATAAAATCCTCATAATTCATAACCTCAGCCCTTATAAAACCCCTTTTTATATCAGAATGAATCTTGCCGCTAGCCTCTATTACAGGCAAGCCTGATTCTAGATGCCAGCCGGTAGTGTCTTTGTCACCCGCTGTAAAAAACGTGATCAGATTTAATTCCCTGGATATTAATTTTGCCATATTTTCCCTAAAATTATATCCTGAGCCCATTTCTTTGGAAAACTGGTCCTGGTCTTTAGGATCCAACTCCAAAAGTTCAAGTTCTGTCTTTCCGAAAAATCTTATGCTTCTCATGCTCATCGAAGAACAGTATTCCTCAACCGCTTTTATCTTGTCCTCCTGTTTTCCCTCTTCAATATTTATTACAACAACAATAGGCCTGAGGCTTATAAATGAAAAACCTGAAAAAAGTTTCAGCTCATCCCTGGTCAACCCTATGTTGCGTAAGAGTTTTGAATTTTCAAGAGACCCCTGGCATTTCTTTAACAGTTTCATCTCGCTCTCTATGTCAGTCTTGATCTTCATCCTTTCCTTCTCTATCTTATTGATCCTGTTCTGTATGGCCTCGAGGTCGGCCAGTATGATGTCCATCATATAGCCTTCCAGATCTTTTTTAGGCTCTTCGCTAAAAAATGCATTTGCCACGCATATGAACAAGTCTATCTCATGAAGCTTAGAATATTCCTTGCCGGTGAAACCTGCGCTTGAACTAATATCCAGAAAAGCTGTTTCAGGATACACTTTTTTCTTTGAGGAAAAAATATCGCTGAGTTTTTCTATGCGGCTATCCATAAATTTAAACATACCTATGTCTCCTGTAATATTCGGAGACTGCAGTAATACTTTAAATATGGAAGTCTTGCCGGATTGCGCCGGGCCGATTATGCCTATTTTCATATTAGATCATGCTGTTCTAAGGCGGGCAATTACTTTAAAAGTTTCGCCTTCTTTAGCTTTTTTATCCTCTACGCGTATCTTTATCTCAACTGCTTTTGGCAGACCAACGCCCGAGACTCCATCTGAATTCCAGGCATCCAGCCACTCTAAACCGTCAAAATATAAAAATTCCAGCTCTGAAACATTGTCGCTTAATATATCGCTATGGTCATATGTACTAAAATCATAGTCCGGGTCCGCTTCATCATTCCGCATGAGAAGCTTCCTGGCGCCATCCAGCCAATACTCTACTTCGCTAAGTTCAAATACTCCTGAATCCGTGGAAACAAAGGAAACAAAACCGATCTTATTTTTATCTCCCGTAAACTTGCAAAGAGCATTGTTGTTTATTACTGCCTGGCTTATCTCTGCGCTAATCCTAGATATAGCATTTCTTGCATTTTGATAACGCTGGCTTCTCGTCTCCCCTTTTTGCCATGATTTTGAAGCGCTACTAAAAATAGTAAACGTAGAAGCCACTATCATCGCCATTATCGCAAGAGCAATGAGAATCTCTACTAACGTAAACCCCTTGAGCCTATTTAGCGACATAGGTAATAAAGTCTCTGGATCTTGTGGTGTTGCGTTCAGGCCAGGTTATGGTAACAACTATCTTTCTCATATTGCTGTTCGATTCGATCCCTTCAAGCGAAATATCATCTATCTTTACAGCCCACTCCAAATCCCCGTCTTTTCCTGAGAGAGGTATTTTCGGAGGAAGTTCTGTCATAGCGTCAAACCCAGCCAATTTTATATCTTCTATCTTGTTCTGCGCCAGGAAAGACGCCTTTGTCAGCATGCCTGCGCGCTGGGATGCCCTTAAACCAATAGGGAATACCTGCAGCACCCCAACCAGTCCGATAGCCAGCACAGCTATCGCAATAATTAATTCCAACAGCGAAAACCCTTTTTTACACATTAAATCAGCCCACCTTATCCCGTTCGACGATCTGGATTTGATTACTCGACTAGTCTTGCCAGCGAGAAAAGCGGCATAAACATTGCAACAACAATAAATCCAACCATTAATCCCATAAAAACTATAAGAAGCGGCTCAAGAAGGGAAGTAAGGCCGCTCACAGCCACGTCCACTTCATCTTCAAAATTATCCGCAATCTGTATTAACATCTTTGATAAATCCCCTGTTTCCTCTCCTATATTGACCATCTTTGTGACAAGCGGCGGAAAAGCCTTGCTTGCTTCCATAGGGCCTGATACGCTTTCTCCCTCTTTAATGCTGTCTTTGATCTGCATAACTGCCCTGGCAATAAACTCATTTCCTATCGTGTCCCGCACTGTCTGAAGAGCGGCGAGTATAGGGACGCCGCTTGAAAGCAATGTACCAAGAGTCCTTGAAAATCTCGCCACTGCAATCTGCTGTATTAAGTTCCCTACAACAGGGATGCGCAGTTTCATTTTATCGATTACCACTCTCCTGTTCGGGTTTTTTATAATTGCTTTATACATCGCTATTACAGCAACCGGCAAAAGCGGTATAAGAAACCATATGCGCCTGGTGATATCGCTGATAACGATCAATATCTTGGTAGGAAGCGGCAGATCTCCCCCTAATTCTGAAAACATGCTTGTAAATGTTGGTATTACAAAAACCATCAACATTATAAGTATCAGCACGGCTACTATCATGACAAACATGGGATACATCAGCGCTGACTTTACCTTATCTTTAAGTTTCTGCGCCTTGTCCAGGAACTCGGACAAGCGTTTCAGTATATCCTCCAGCATGCCGCCGAGCTCTCCTGCCTTTATCATGTTTATATAAAAATCCGGGAATACTTTGGGGAAATGCGAAAGGGCCTCTGAAAAATTGGAACCGCCTTCTACTTCATCGGCTATTGATTTTATGACGTTTTTTAAAGCCCCTGGCTCCAGCTGATCATGCAGCGTCCTTAGGGCTTTTACTAGAGGCAGACCTGCCGCTATAAGCGTGGCAAGTTGCCTGGTGAATAAAACAAGGGCCTTTGTGCTTACCTTTTTTTTGAAATCTAATAGCGCTAAAAATTTCCGAAGATCCATCGCTCATCTTTTTACAACAGTATCGTTGATTTCCATGCTCAAACCCTCTTTGATATCCTTTATATCAGCAGCCGCAATCCTGTCGCGCGCCTGTATAATCTCTACCAAACCCAGGAACAGCTCTCCCCTGTAAACATTAAACTTGTTCCCTATATCAATGCCGTCCTGCTTGCCAAGGTCTATAACAACAAAATTATGTTCTTTGTTAATAGTAACGATCCTGCCTTTCAATCCGGCTGTTGTCTCGCCCACGCTCTCCAAAGAAAGAGACGTAAGCTTCGCTACTTTCTGCGCTCGGATAGGAGGCAATTCCACTTCTCCTGGGCTTTCGTAAGCCTCTGCCCTCATTTCCTGAGACCTTGCCGCATTTTCCTGTAGCGCAACTTTAAATTTATTTATCTCCTGGTTTTTATACTCCAGGTCGCTCTGAAGGCTTGCAATCTTCGCCCTCGTGCTTTCTTTTTCAGCCAGAAGGCTATTATATTCTCTGGCTATTCCCTCGAATTCCGATATCTTGGATTTAAGCACGTTATTCTCCATTGCAATATATCCAGACGCTGCCTTATCGCCCTTATTTATATCTTTTTCTTTCAGAAGATCGCTGCTTAAAATCTGCGCCACTTGTTCTGTATTTTTCAGGCCTTGTTCTATAGAGTTCTTCTCTTCTTGTAATTTTGCCAGTTTTATGTTTTTATCAAAGTTCTCGGCTTTTAATCTGGCTATCTCCTGATTTTTTGGCTCCATTTCTTTTTTTAAACCTTCTATCTCTACCTCTAAACCGATCTTTTGCTTTAAAAGGTTTGCGACAAACATATCCGATTGCATTTCCTTCAGCCTTTTTTCAAGAAATGATTTACCTTTTTTAACACTAACAAGTTCTCTTTTTAAATCATCCCTTTCGTTAACCACTACCTCGTGCTCAGCCTTCGTACTTTTGTGACTGGCTTCCAGCGCGTTAAACCTGTCTTCTATAGCCTGCAGTTTTGACTTTAATTCTGTCTTCTCCCTGGTTGTGGCAGCTAACTCCGTGCCAAGCTTATCCATAGTAGATTTGAATAGTTCTTCCAGATTTGTATATTCATTATAGAGTTTTTCTTTTGCGAAGAAAAACCAAGCCGTGCTCAAGCTGCTCAACACCACCAATCCTACCAGTATCCAAAGTATTGACCGCAGTGTCTTATCCATAATTTTATTCTCCCAAATTTTGTGAAACAAAATTTGATCCTGAGCAAGCCTAATAACGCGACAAATAGGAACATTATAGGCGAAGCGAAGGACCTCCTTAACTGCGAAACAAAATTTGATCCCGAGCCGCTAGCTACCCAGCATTGTGCGGCGAGGAACCTTTTTTAAACCGCTGCTTTTTTATTTATTATACCACATATCTTTCTTTGAATAAATACTAATAATTGTTTAGGGGCGAACGCTGTATTATTCAAATCTTCAAATATCATATAAACGCTCGGTACTAAAAATAATGTCATTACTGTAGAAGATATCAGGCCTCCAATAACAGTTATCGCTAGAGGAGACCACAGGTTTGCAGACTCGCTTCTATCAAACGCCATAGGCACAAGGCCTAGTATTGTCGTAGAAGTAGTCATAAATATCGGCCGAAACCTGTCCTCTCCCGCTATTATTGCTGCGCGCAGTATTTCAGGATATTTGTCTTTTTTTTCGCCGTTTGCCTTTATCCTCAAAAAATTAACTCTGTCGACTAAAATGATCGCGTTATTAACAACTATTCCTGCCAACATTATAGCGCCAATGATAACTCCTCTTGATATAGGTTTATGCGCTATATAAAGGCCTAAGACTACACCTATTATCGCGAGCGGAACTGAAAAAAGTATTACAAAAGGCTGGCTGAATGATTCAAATAAAGACGCCAACACCATAAAAACCAATAATAAGGTTATCCATAGAACGCCTGGCATCTGTACATACGGGGCTTTTAAAGACAAAGGAAAAGCTGACAGCTCTTCTTCATTTTTTATGTTCCTCTCAAAATCTCCTCCTACCTTCCAGTAATAATCTTTAGGCAATTCCATGTCAGCCAAGCTAGCCTTTACTTTATCCACTGCCTTCTGCAAAGAACCTTTTGAAACCATTGCTGTTATATGCACGACCCTTGTTTTATTCTTTCTTATAATCTCGCTCATACCAATATCAGGCACGAAATCCGCAATCTGCTCCAAAAGTACCGAATCTCCCTCGGGAGTATAGATAGTAAGCCTTCTCACATCATCCAGTTTTTCCCTGTATTGTTTTTGCAGCCTTGTAATAGTTTCTATCTCTCTTGCTTCGGTATGAAAAAGTGTGGCCCTTAAACCTCTTACTTCTCCATGCACAGTCTCTGCTACATCCTGAGTTGTAAACCCGAATGAGCCTGCTTGCTGTTTATCTATTTTAACAAGCCATTCTGGCCTGCCACTTATCCTGGACATCCTTATATCCTGAAGGCCGTCTATGCTCCCAAGTCTTGTCGCCATAGAAATAGAGGTTTCTTTTAATACTTTGTAATCATACCCATAAAGGTCCAGGGTAAGTTCTTTAAGCCCGCTCTCTTCTAATTCTGAAAAATATATAAAACCCCCTTTATACCTCTTCGCAACCGTATCCCCTTCTAATCGTATTGCGTCCATCACCTCTTTAGTGGAACTAGTCCTGTTTTTTACAGGAACTAATTTAACGTATATCTTGGACGACCACGGTTCAATCCTGGATGTAAATGTTTTTATTTCTTTAATTTTAGCCAGCCGCTCTTCCAGCTCCTTTACCATTTTATCTGTAACATCCAGCTTGGCGCCTGGCTCCAGCTCAACAAAGATTGTAAAGCGGCCTTCCTCTGCTTCTACCATAAATTCTTTATCTATTTTCATTCCGAAAAATACAGCAACCCCCAATATTAAAAATGCGACAGTTACTAATAAATACCTGAATCTGAGAGCCATGCTCAGATTTCTACGATATAAAGTTTTTATTTTGCTGGTTATGCTATTTTTTGGCGTCTTTTGTTGTTTCTTTTCAATCGGTTTACGCGTCATCTGGCTTAATAGAGTAGGCACCAGCGTCATCGCCACGAATAAACTTGTTAAAAGAGAATAAGTAACGGTAAATGCTAGCCCGCTCCATAACATCCTTGTTTCTTTATTAACAAATGCAAACGGAAGAAATACTATGACGGTGGTAACGGTGGAAGCGACTATTGCCAGACCCATCTCTGATGCGCCTTCTATGACCGCATTTTTATCTTTTTCTCTCCAGTCCGTGAGAGGTAAAATCCCGGATCTTTTTTTATCCACGTTATCAAGCACAACTATTGAGTTATCCACTAGCATGCCTATCCCGAGCGCAAGGCCGCTCAGCGTCATTACATTCAAAGAAAGTTTCTGAAAATACATCAGGATAAATGTAAACATAACCGAAATGGGGATAGTGACTGCTATTATAAATGTAGGCCTCAAGTCTCTTAGCGTAAATAAAAGTATCAATACCGAAAGGAGCGCCCCGCTCATCAGAGAGCTTTTAACAGCGTCTATAGCGTCATTTATAACGTCTGCCTGGTTAAGCGTGGTCTTTATATAAATATTCTTGTCTATTATATTTTTGATTTGATCGAGTTCTTTCTTTATGCCACTTACCACTTTTATGGTGTTAGCGGTGGATTCCTTCTGGACATATATCGAAACAACAGGTTCTATATCCGTCCTGGCATAGTTCGAAGGCTCCATAAAAGAATCTTTTACTGTAGCCACATCTTTAAGCTTTATCACGGAACCTTGAGGGGTTACGCTGACTCCTATATTCTCTATATCTTTGACGCTTTCAAATGTACCTATGGCCCTTATCAGATATTTATTCTTTTCCCTTGGGAGATCTCCTAAAAGAAGGCTGAAATTATTCGCCCCAAGTGAACTTACCACATAATCTATAGGCACGTGATGCGCCTGAAGCCTTGACTGGTCTATCTCAACAAGGATCTTTCTTTCCCTGCCTCCGTATATATCAACGTTTGCCACTCCTTCTATCCTTAATATGCGTTCCTTAATCTGCTCGTCTACAACCCTCCTGAGAGTTTCTACTGTATGAGCCTTGCTGGTTACCGCAAGTACCATTATGGGCGTATCGGATTCCTTGTATTGGGCTAATATCGGTTTTTCAATTTCTTTTGGAAGTTTGTCTTTTATTTTGGAAAACTTTTCTCTTGTTTCCAGCGCAGCAAAATCCATATTAATGCCCGGCTCGAATTCAAGCCAGATCCTGGATTCGCCCGCCTTTGAAGTGGAATAGATATTTTCAAGATGCGTTACTGTAGATACCGCCTCTTCTATAGGCTTTGTTACCATGCTTTCTACTTCCTGCGGAGGCATACCACCCCTCACCTCCACTATAATGCTTATATCTCCGTAGGAAATATTAGGCTTTAATTCAACGGGAAGCCTGAGCAAGGAGACTACCCCTACAATAACAATGCCTATAAAAAGCATTGTTATGCTAACAGGCTTATTGACGGAATAATTTGAAAGGGACATATCTATTTTTTGGCGCTTTATTTCAACTCATACCATCTGCCAGGGCCGAGCGGGCCTTCTGCTTTTAGAAAACCTCTATCCATAAGGCATCTCAAATCCCTGGCTGCAGTAGGTATGGATATTTTAAATAAATCAGAGTATTCTTTTCTTGTAATCTTTCCGGATTTTTTGATGCGCTCCAGCAGTTGAATCTGCCTTTTGGTGAGCTGCGGGCCATTTGGCTCGTCTTGTTTTTTAGGCTGAGGCTGGATTTCAAATACTTGAAGCTCTTCTAGGACTTTCGGAGACATTATGACCTCTCCCGATCTCCGATCGGTACTAGTACCGATCGGAGATCGGGAGAGGTCAACTTTAACTGGTTCAGCCACAGGCGCAGCTACTGCGATAGGGACAACCTGCAGCTTTTTCCTATCCAACCACTCTGCAGCCACGGTATAAAGAGCTGGTATGACAAAAAGCGTAAGAAAAGTACAGATAGTAAGTCCTCCCATTACAGTTATTGCCATGGGAGCCTGAAGCTCAGAACCTTCTCCTAGACCAAGCGCCAAAGGCAGAAGCCCTAAAACCGTAGTAAATGACGTCATCATTATTGGTCTTAACCTGTTTGCCGCTGCCTGGCTTACTGCTGTCACGAGATCCTTACCCTCATTTCTAAGAGCATTTATCTTGTCCAGTAAAACAATCCCATTGTCCACAACAACTCCGCCGAGTGTAATCACGCCCAAGATAACCACGACGCTTATAGGCGTATGCGTCAAAAATAACGTCCAGGAAACTCCTATTAAAGACAATGGCAAAGTAAACATGATAATAAAAGGCTGCCAGAATGATTCAAATTCGCTAGCCATAATCATATATACCAGAAGCACCGACAATATCAAAGCAAACATCAGGCTTAAAAACGATTCTTTCATTTCCTGATTTTCTCCTGCGAGCTGGATTGTGAAATCTTTTTCAACCTGCCTTGCTGCCTGTTTTTTAATATCAGCGTGCTGCGCCATTACAGAATCTATGGTGTGATTGACGTCATCTATCACCTTATCAAGAGGCCTGCCTGCAACATTCGCGGTCATTAAGATTATCCTTTGCTGATCAAGCCTTTTTATTTCACTCGGGCCTAATCCATGTGAAATATAAGCAACCTCTGAAAGCGGGACATCTATACCTAACGGTGAATGCACTAAAATGCCTCTTATGCTTGAAAGTTTCTTCCTGTCTTCAGGCCTTAGCCTTACTTTTATATCTACCTCTCTGCCTTCTTCTTTAAATTTTGTAGCAGTAACGCCTTTAATGGCCACATGCGCTGCCTGGGATATGGAGCCCACTGAAAGATTATACAAAGCAGCCTTATCTTTAATAATATTTACTTTTGTTTCAGGCGCAGGAGGCGCAAGGCTGGTCCTTATACCATAAGCG
This sequence comes from Candidatus Omnitrophota bacterium, assembly GCA_030649895.1. Lineage (GTDB taxonomy): Bacteria > Omnitrophota > Gorgyraeia > Gorgyraeales > Gorgyraeaceae > UBA10183. Next base: position 76,879 of record JAUSEX010000037.1, on the reverse strand, counting down.
CCTGGTATCTTGGACAGCCCGGCGCGAAGTTCTTCGTAAAGCTTTTTTGTAAAGTTAAGATCATGCCCTTTTATCTCTATAACTATAGGCGCGCTGCCCATTAGCGCACTCTTAAAAATGCTTTCCTGCAATATGTATTCCACCTCTGCGCCTTCGAGGTTTTCTTTATCCAATTCTTTTTTCAGATTTTGTATTATTTGAGAAGTATTTAATTTGCCTTTCTCCCTGCCTTTTTTAAGATTTACGATTATACTTGCTTGATGCGAACCCAGGGTCTCAATCATATCTCCCGCGCCTTTTTCTTTGCTGGATCCGATAGTTACTGCTACGCTCTCCACATCTTTATTGCTTAAAAGTTTTTTCTCTATTTTTTTAATAGCAGAATCTGTAATCTCAAGCCTTGTTCCTGTCATGAGATTCACCTTCATGACAAATTCACGCTGGTCTATCTTGGGCATAAACTCCTTATTCAAGAACCTGAATACAATCATGCTGAATAAAAATAGTACAAGCGCCCCTAATATGATCAGCTTTTTATTTTTAAGAGCTACTGGCAAAGACTTTCCATATATAGTCCCCATCCATTTGACTAGCTTAAATTCCGAGCCTACGCTCATAGGCGCTTCTTCGTTAAGACTGAATTTTTTCTTTTTCCCGATAGTTACAAATAGAGGGATCAATGCCAGTGATACATATAAAGAAGCTATAAGAGAATACGTAACAGTAATAGCAACTTCTTTAAATAGCTGACCTGCGATACCTGTAACAAATATCATGGGTAGAAATACAACTACTGTAGTCATAACCGAACCCCATATGGGGTTCTCCACTTCGTTTGCGCCAACCCTAGCAGCCTCTTTTAATTCTTTGCCACTCTGGATATGATTTGATATATTCTCAATAACTACGATCCCGGCGTCCACAAGCATGCCTATGCCCAATGCAAGCCCTCCCAGAGAAAGCATGTTCAGCGAAATCCCGCTGAAATACATAAGCATAAATGTAATCATTATAGAGATGGGGATAGACATGGAAACTATCAGCGCAGGTTTTAATTTTTTCAGAAACAGCCATAATACAAAAAATGCCAATAACCCGCCCTGCCATGCAGCGTCGCCTACATCCCTTATCGATTTTCTGATAAAAATAGACTGGTCATAAACTACGCTTATTTCTATGCCACCCGGTAAATCCTTTTTTATATCGCCCAACTTCTTCTTTATCCTGTCAGCCACCTGCAGCGTATTAGAGCCCGCCTGTTTTAAAATACCTACTGAAATATTTTCCTTTCCGTTAAACCTGGAAATACTTGTGCGCTCCTGAAATGTATCTTTTACCTCTGAAATATCTTTCAGATATACGAGCCTTTTATTTTCCTCTCTTTTCTTTTGGGCATCTGAATCCGTCGAGCTCGTTTTCTGATTTTCAGGTTCATCGGAACCCACAACCGTATCCTTTATCTGAGAGACTATTTCAAATTCTCCTATAGTGCGTATCAGATACTCGTAGAAATGCTCTTCTATGGTGCCTGCCGGATAATTAAGGTTTGAAGATTTTAGCGCGTCCACTACTTTATTTATAGCAACACCCGAGGCCCTCAATCTCGCCTGGTCAATCGATACTATTATTTCTCTTTCCAATCCGCCGGTTATATTGCACGACGCAACGCCCGGTACTTTCTCAATCTCATCTTTTATAAATTTTCTAGTAAGTTTTAAAAGCTCTGAAGGCGTTTTCTCCCCGGTAACGCTTAGAGTCATTACAGGCAGCTCGAACGGGTTGAATTTCATTACAATAGGGTCGGCTGACCCCAGAGGCAATCTTTCTTTTACAAGGTCTATCTTTTCTCTTACCCCAAGAGAAGCAAAGTCCATATTAGTTCCCCAGTTAAATTCTGTTGTCACCAGGGAAATGCCCTCTTTTGAAGTGGAGCTGATCCTCTTAAGGCTTCCTACTGTGCCTACAGCTTCTTCTATGATCTTGGTTATCAGGGTTTCTACTTCTTCCGGCGCGGCATTTTCATATGTGGTTACAATGGTAAGCTGCGGATAGGAAATTGCAGGAAATAGTTCCTGGGGAAGCCTGCCAAGGGAGATCAATCCCATGAGCACGATCCCAAGGAAAATCATTGTTACTGTTACAGGTTTATTTATCGAAAGGTCTGGTAGCTTCATTGAGCAGTGGTGTTTTCCTGGACTTCTATAACTTGAACCAGCATCTCTTCTTTTAATTCCTGAGGCGTCTCTGTTACTACTAACTCGCCTTCGCTAAGGCCTTCGCCTATAACGGAATAATCCGTAGTAATGTATTCTACTTTGACTGGTTTAATCCTTATCTTATTCTGAACATCAACCGCGGCCACAGTGTATCCTTCGTCTTTTTTGGTCAAGCTTAGGCTGGGTATCACTAACGCGTTTTTGAATTCAGCGACTGTTATCATGGCCCTCGCAAACATCCCTGGTAAAAGCTGCACGTCAGGGTTCTGAAGCCTTACTTTAGCAGTAAGCGTCCTGGATTTCCCCTCTATGACGGGATAGAGATAATCTATCTTGCCTTTAAACGTCACGCCTGAATGCGCGTCCACCGTCACTACGACATCCTGGCCAATCGTAACCTTGTCCACGTCCTTTTCTACTATGCCCAGCTCTACAAATATCTCGCTTATATCGTAAAGAGTCGCGATCTTATTGTTCGGCGTAACAAATTCCCCCGCCTCTGCCTCTCTCGTACCCATAACGCCTTCACACGAAGCAATCATGTCTGTCTTCTTAAGCTCTGCTTCAGCTGACTTTACCTCCACCTCTGCTGTTTTTGCCTGCTCGCCAGCGCTTTTTGCCTCAAGCTCCACTTCTTCCAGTTTTGCTTTTATTATCGCTCCGATATCATAAAGACTCTTATGAGTTTCGTATTTCTTTTTTGCAGCCAGGGCCTGGGTTTTGGCGGATTCCGCTTTAGCCTTTGCGTAATCAACCTTCAACTGGCCGTCTTTTTTATTAAGAGACGCTATCACATCTCCTCTGCTTATCATATCGCCTTCCCTGAAATTAATAGCCTCGATAACTCCGTTAATTTCAAATTTAAGCGGTATCTCCAACCCGCCTTTTACTGTTCCCATTACAGGCAGATCATCTTTAAAATCCATAGGCGTAACCTTATAGCACCTTACAGGTACCTCCTCTGTCTCTTTTTGCCGTTCTTCTGTACCCTGGCCCATATCTTTAACAGTCCCTTTTGAGACTATTTTGTTCATCGCCTGTTTAAAAGAAGCTATATCTTTCACCCCTTCTTTTTTTGTCAACGCCTTCATCCACATCAACCCGAAAATCACCACCCACAAAGCTATAAAACCTACAATCAAAAACTTTAATTTATTTTTCATAATCTCCCTTTATCTTCTCGACTTCTGCGCCCTTGGTGTCTTCGCTCGAAGAATAACTAATATTGTTCGAGCTAGGCTACAAAATGGCCGAGTCGAGAACTATTTTGTATTCGCCAATTTAAAATTCTCGTCATCCAAAAATAGCGTATATCCTGTGGCTTTATTTAATTTCGCCAGAGACTGATGCAGGGCCCCGAGCGCTTCTACGTAAAAAGCCTTCTCATCCGTAAAGCTCATATGAGCCTGAGCTAATTCCGATAGCGACGCCTCATTTAATTCTGCGCGAGCCTTGGTGATTTTAAGCTCCTCTTCCCTGTATTTAATTTTATTCATATTTGTATTTACTTGCACCAGGCCTTTTTTATAATTTAGATACGCATCCTGCACCTCTTTTACTACGGTATCCTTTATCTGCTGCACCTCATCCATTGCTTTTTTATATCCTATCTCCGCTGATTTTTCTTCGGAAAAATGCTGAAGCCCGTCTAACAGCCCCAACTCTACGGATTTACTTACGGACTCAGTCCTTGTGGACTGCCCGTGTTTCTGGCTTGTCTTGTCCTTTGTGTATGCGCTGGAAAGCGTGTTGCCGCCAAGAGGCTTTGTAACCTTAAGCCCGAGATACCAATCAGGCGTCATATTTAACGTCTCACTTTTATATGCGCCTCCGGACTTGCCATACGTTCCGGTAAGGTCTACCTTGAGCTGATTCTTGCTCTGGGTAATCTTGCGCTCATAGTCATTAAATTCCAGCATATATTCTTTAGACTTGAGGTCCGGCCTGGATTGAAAAGCCAGGTCAATACATTCCTCAAGGCTCACATCTATCATAACAGGCTCCAGGTCTTTGCCGGGCTGTTTATCTATTATCTCCATAGCCCTCTCCCCGTCTTTAACATTTATCGCCTGCGTCAATGCAAGTTTAGCCATAGCCAATTCATTTTCGCTGGATATAACCTGGTAACTTATCTGCTGCATCTGCGACTCTAATTGTAAAAATTCCGCTTTGATAATAAGCCCGAGCTCTAACTTTTTCTTGCCTCTGATAAAAATGCTGCTAGTCTCTTCTAAAAGCTCTTTATGTAATTTTAAATCCATCTTGCAGGCCAAATACGCATAGAACGCTGACTCCACCTCTCCTCTGAGATCCTGCAAAGCCTTATCGTAATTCAAGGTGGATGCCTTCAGGTTGCTCCTAGCCTGCTCAACCGCATATTTTAATCTCCATCCATAATACAATGGGTACTCAAATTTAAGCTTGTATTCCTTGTCCGTAAAATCCTGAGTGATCCCTGAAGTCTTTCCCGTAGTCTCCATATAATTCGCAGTAGCTGCTGGATAAAGCGCGCGTTTTGCTTCTCTTATTTTTAATTTAGACAGCTCTATTTCTTCCTGGGCTATTTTACTAGCCATGTGATTTTCCAACGCTATATCCACCGCATCATTGATACCCAGATTCGTCGCTACCGGGCCAGCCTCTTTTGCATCTTTCGCCTTCCATCCATTGCCTTTCACGATTGTTTCTTCGCTTCCCACCTCAAATATAATAGGCACATCTATCCATAAATCTTCATTTCCAAGAGCCTCGGGAAATGGCTGGTATCTTTTATAAAGCCACGCTGTTTTCAAGCATAAATTATCCAACTCCCTGCTCTCTGATGACTCTGAGACATAAACATCTTTAAGCTCCCCCCATGGCGATAGAAAAAGCTTAAGTTTTACCTCTCCGTTTGAGTTATATATAATAGATGGATCAGGTTTCTGGATAGAACTATATATATCTTTTGATAAATCTATTATGTATTGGGTTATATCTTCCTGAGATTGGCTGTATATTGATGATACGGTAGGACTAATTGCTGTAACTGCAATAAATACAAAGAAATAAAATAATACGGCGCGCTTTATAACCATCCCTTCTCCTGTTTCGAGAAGTATATCATATTATTATTATTTTGTCAATTGATACGGTTATGATACGGTAGCATCCTGAATAATTTCTTTACACTTACGAAGCGTACTATTGAAGTCTATGCTACGCCTCGTTTCGTCTTTCTTTATTACGTCTTTCTTCTTCTCGCCTTCCTGCTTCTTGCCTTTCTTCGCTCCGCCTTTCTTCTCTTCGTCTTTCGACCTGCTTACGAATGTCATACGCCTTAACCTCTGAGATATCAAAGGTCATAATAATGAAAATAGCGGCTAAAGAGGTTACGATCGGAATGCAGATATCAAAGAGCCGCATATACAATAAAGCTTTGACTGTTTGGTTAGCGCCTAATGCAATATTAAAGCCGGTCGCGTTAATGAGAATCCCAGAAAGAAGCGATGAAACTGCCAACCCTAGTTTTACCATCCACCAGTAAACAGCGCCAAACATTCCTTCTCTGCGCGTGCCGGTTTCAAGTTCGTCAGCATCACAAACATCGGCTACCATAGAGCCGACCAGCGTGAAAAGCGATCCCAGACCAAACGCTATGAATGGAGCAGCGATCAGTAGTAAGTACGGGTGATTGGGATTATACCCTATCCATTTCAAAGCGTAGCCAATGATTGAAATAGAAACAGTAATTAAAAAAGTGTTTCGCTTTCCGATCTTTGTGGAGATCCATGTGGCTATGAAGATAACGCAGAAAGTACACACGGAACTAATTGATCCAAACCAGCCGAGCAATGTTCCACCTTTTGAATAATCGCCCCTATAAACATAAAAGAAGATAACATAGGCTGAGAAAGCGGAAGCGAGCATAAATCCGTTGAAGATCAAGAATGTTGCCGCGCAAAGCTTAACAAACGGACGGCATTTGAAAGTGACCGCAAAACCTCTGAAGAAGTCTTTAGTAATGTTCCAAGCCCCTTTTTCTCTTTTAGGTTTCGGTAAATTTCCGAAACGCTCTTTATTGAAAATAGCTGGAAGTATGCCGCCAACCATCATAAAAGCGCCAAGGACTATTGAAAGGACTCGCGCTCCATGAACAATATCTGTGAACATGCTCTTATTGTCCATGATTTTGAAGAACCATGGAGCGATCACCCATGCAAATTGACCGACAAAATTGCTAACCCCCTGCAATCGTGTCCGCTCATGATAATCCGGCGTCATTTCATACCCCAGCGCGATCCATGGAATTGAAAAACAGGTAAATCCAAGGAAATAGAGCGACTGAAAAAGCGCGAAATACCAGAAATAGAAACTTTCGCTATGCCCTTTATATAGTTGGAACATCAATGCGTATAAAATCCCTCCTGTAATCGCTCCAAATAATATAACAGGCCTGCGGCGCCCCCATCGAGTTCGAATATTATCTGAAAAGTAACCGGTAACAGGGTCTGATATGGCGTCGACAAGGCGGGGAAGGGCCCCCACTATGCCTACTAAAGCGGGATTCATGCCTAATCCAATGTTCAAAACAATGACCATCGCTCCAAGAGCGGCAGCCTGAAGGCTATTAACAAGCCCTCCTATGCTGTATATAGCTTTTTGAAAAACAGGAACGCGATCTTCAGGAGATGTTACATGGCGGGCTGTCTGATGCATTTTTTGTTGCATTAATCACTTCCTTTCTAATTCTAAAATAAGTAATATTTTTTACTTATGAAGAACACAATTTTATATTATAACAGAAAATTCGGTATGCACAATATTATTAGTGAGCGAATACAAGTCAATGTGCAAACTCAGGCCTGTATAAAAACATCTCTTATTACAACGCTTGCTGCGCCAAGAGCAACTGAATCTTCCCCAAGCCTTGCCGGAATTATTTTAACAACATTCGCAGGCTCTTCAAATGCCCATTTTCTTACAGTTCTTCTTAAGGGTTCCAGCAGCAAGCTCCCTGCTTTTTCAATTCCTCCGCCAACAACAACTATCTCCGGATTAAATAAATTTACAAGATACGCAATCCTTATCCCCAGATTCACAGCCCCGTCTTCCAGAAGTTCTATTGCAAGCACATCCCCTACCTTTGCAGCTTCTATAATATGGCCCACTGTGAGATTGTCTATTTTATTATCGCAAAACTCAAGTATCTTTGTTTTGACATCGTTCTCTTTTACAAGTTTTTTAACCTGGTTTACCAGCCCTAGATCAAGGCCCGTGGGAAGAAGGAAAGAGAGGTTTTTCGAAGCCTGCAGGTATTCTCCGTTGCGCGGATAATTAATTCTTATCTCTCCCGCGCTTCCCGACGCCCCGCAATACATAGCGCCTTTAATAATAATGCCGCTTCCTACGTCGGAATACATATAAATTGCATCCTGTATATCCATAGGCAAAGCGTGCATCTTTTCTCCAAACGCAGCAAATGTAGCGTCGTTTCCTATAAAAGACGGGATGCCAAACCTCTGCTCAATCATCCCTTTTATGGAAAGGTAGCTTGTTCTTATCCCGTTCTTTGTAGAATCCCTAACTGTGCCCAAATGCTCGTCTATAACTCCGCCTATTCCTATGCCCACGCCTTTTATTTTGTTTTTGTCTACGCCTTTTTTCTTGGATAATTCATCAATCAGTTCTAGTGAATTTTCTATAATCTTGTCCATGGCATCTTTTGTCCTGATTTTTTTAATCTTGGTTATAATCTTGCCAGCCAGATTTGTAACCAGTCCTATCATAGTTGCGCCGGATGCATCCATGTGGCCCAGATCAATCCCTATAGCGTACACATTGTCGTCGTTCAGTTTGACAATGGTAGGCTTTCTGCCGCCCGTAGATGCTTCCATGCCGCCTTCCGAAACCAGGCCTTTTTCAATATAGCTGTTTATATAATTAGAAACAGTGACTATATTCAGGTCTGTAACCTTTGATATATCAGCCCTTGTAATAGGCCCGTTCCTGCGTATGAGTTCTAGTATTGAGAAATTCTTTCTCTCGTGGTCTGAAAATATATAATTGTCGTACATCCTGCCTTTTCTGATAGGCATAACTACCTCCAAATTTTGCGAAGCAAAATTTGTCCCGAGCTTCGATTTATCCAGGCGAGGGACCTATTGCTTCAACTTAGTTTTAAAACTTCCTATTATAATACATCCTGAATATATGCTGCGTGTCCAGCGTAGACAAAGACCATTTCCCGGGTTCGTATAAACCTTCCATCGGCGTATAACCTATAAATTCTCCGAACTCCATCATAAAGTTTTGATACTCATCTATAGAATAATTCATATTCAAAAATATGTTATGATGGCCGTCATAGTGGACTCCCTCTCCTTTATTCTGCCTGTAAATATCGATAACCTTCGAGTATGTGTATTTAAAACCGAATGATAATTTTTCATTATGCGCATAATCAAGCTCCATACCGATATGATTTATATTGTCATCCAGGCCTATGGTATGCTTGTTGTCATTTTTTGTAAAACTCAATATACCAGTAAGCCTCGAAAACGGTTTATAGATCAATTTCGTTTTATAAATACCGTAATAATCGTATGGAGGCAGATCAAAAAACCCCTGATCATACAAAAATGGAACCATTTTGTCCAGCACCATGCCATTCTTTGTTTCCGTAGTCACATAAGAATCGTTAAGAAGTCCGCGCGGGCAATCCTGCGGGTCATTGGTCCTTTCGTATACGTTTTCCAGCGCAAGATTTTCCATCAGCTCATATCTTATGCCCAATCCCAAATTCCCAAGCGAAGGGTCTTCCCCGTCTATAACCTTGCTGTTTTCCATAAGCCTGTCGTCTTCGCTGTAATAATCCGTAAACGCGTAAGAGCTTTTAGCGTAAAACAGAGGGTCCAAGCCTGCTATTGTTTTTGGAAGTTTTCGATATCCTCCCAGGGCCTTCAGCGTCATCTGCGGCGTCACTTTAAGCGTGGCCTCAGTTCTTCCTGCTGTTTCCACATTCTTGCCGTTATCTTTATGCACATCCCTGAGATTTAATTTTGCGTTTAAATCCCCGTCTAAAAAATCCCCCTCTGTTTTAAAATTAGCCGTTATCCTGCCTCTGTCAATACCGTCCCCTACGCTTATAGCCTCATCTTGATCTGGAATTTTAGAAAATCTGATGTGACTGGAATAAAACTGGTCCTTCCTTGTATACCTGTAATTGGAAAGCCCGGGGTAGAAATCCTGGGCCATGTAATTCGCAGTTAAGGCTGTTTTATACGCTTCGCTTTTTATACCTACGCTATACGCCGCCCCGTCATAAGAAGTTCCCATCCCATTTGCCTCGTCCACATCTGTTTTTGACCCCGCGGCCTCTGCCACAATATCCCATTCAGGAGAGATGCTGTAATCAGCGTCAATGCCTAAAACCTGATTCATTGCCTCCAGGCTGTCGGAACGCATGCCTCCTTTAAAAGTATAGATAGACCCGAGCGTAAATTCCGGAGTGATTTCTGTCTTTGTCCTGAACGCGGCAGGAATGCTTGTAACATTTTCATAATCATCCCATAAGTTCATAGGAGTGGCGACTGTCATCTTATAATTAGAGCCGGAAAAAATATCTCCGTTAAGCGACACCCCTCTTAAAAAAGTAAGCCTGTCCTGTTCGCTATCCTTGGCAAAAAATGAAAGCCTGCGAACCCACCTTCCTTGCTTAACAGGCCTGAGACCGCTGTCAGGATAAAATATCCTGCTTGGCTCATACTCATCCAGCCAGGGACTTTCCTCCCAGTAAACATGGTTATTGGAAAGCCTTAATGGATCATCGGAAGTTAGCGCCTGATATTGGTCAGCCATGAAAAACACCCTTCCATCAAATGTCTTATCTTCGTTGGCGTAATCCACCCATAGTTTCCTTACAGGCATATATTTCCAGTCTATCTCTGTGCCTGTCGGAATAGATGTAAAATTTGTGGACCAGTCTGTAAGGCCGGTCGGGGTATTAGGGCTTGTAAGGCCATGTTTGATCTTTATCTCCTTAAGATTTATAATATTTCCTTTGTTAGTCCTGTAGATCTCATTTATAGTGCTTCTTGTGCCTGACCAGTATTTTAAATTAATATCTGCGTAATCCCCGCCTAAAGTAGAATTAATCCTCACGTCTTCTGTGCCTACGAATGTCCAAGGGTCTATTGTAATCTGGCTGTAAAAATTAAAACCATACTCCTTCATTGTATCTACATTAATTTTTAAACTATCGTAAATCTTTTTATCATATGTATTGTACCTGTCCTGACCCCACAGATATCTCCAATTTTTTTCAAAAGGCACTCCAATCTTATCACCATTGGCGTCTTTCCATATAAAATCCTCTGAAGTAACGCCCATAGAAACCCTGAGCTCACCGCTAATCTTGCCTTTATTATTAGGGCTGCTTTCAACAACCTCTTCTTCGGAATAGTATTCCGGATTATCAGAATCTTCGTAGGATTCTATTTGCGGCTGGGGATCATTTCCATACTGCCTATACTCTTCTATTTCCGCGTATTGCTTCCTATTGTCAAAATCCATTTCCCTTGTCAATTTATCTGCCTGCTGGTAGATATCCAACTTGCCTTTGCCGCGCATATTGATCTCTGCGTTCACCAGATCCAGATATCCCTGGGCCTCGTAGTTTCTAGGGTCAAGCCTCACGGACTGTTCGAGAATCTCCTGCGCTTCATATAATCTGCCTTTATGATAATAATCTATACCTTTGCTGTACAGGCCGAAACTCTCTGCGATATCCTGCTCCTGGGCATAGCAATAAAAATTAAAAAGTAAAAACGAAAAAGTAAAAACTGCGATCAGAAATCCAAAGGTTTTAAATTTTACCTTTCGGTTTTGACTCTTTACTTTTGACTCTTTACTTTCCGCGATTAGATTTATCATCTTATTTTTTCCATAGTTCCTTTAACTTAAAGTATGCCTGAGTAGGCACACGTTCGTCAAGGCCAGCCTTATTTTTTTTCAGGGAACATACGCCCCACCATTCTTCGTTTATATTCATATTCTGAGAAGCTTTTATATCGCAATAATATGCGCCGTTAGACCAGCAGGCCGTAGTGTCATGAATGCCCCATTTGCTAGCGTCATTCTCCTCTGCTTTCCACCATTCGTCCGTCCATTCAAACACAAAACAACCTATTGAATTTCCCACGCCGGTCCCGTTAAAAAGATTTTTTTTCACCTCTTTTACTTCCGCCTCTATGAATTCAGCCTGGACAGACTGATCTTCTTTTTCCAAAAATGCATCGTATCTATCGCACCCGAACTCTGTTATAAGCACAGGTTTATTAAGCTTTTTCTGAGCCTCCCTGAAAAAACTTCCAAATGATTTTCCTCTATATATCGAACACCCGAGTATATCTATATCAGACGCAACATCCGTTGCAGCATCTATGTCTGTAAGCTCTGCGTTGGCTAAAACCACGGGGTGATTTTTGTCTATCTTATGTATTTCCCTGGCAATCTCGTTTACGAAAGAATAATAAAATTTTGCCCTCGCCTGCCTTTTCAAAAACGGGTCATCTAATTTTTCTATCTCATCTGTAGTCCATAGATTCATGCTCTGCGGACTGTATGAGAACGATATATTATTCTCGTTGCCCAGTATCCACATCAATATTCCCTTTTCATCCTTATAGGTTCTCACCATATCAAGGACGTCTTTCTTGACCCGTTCCATGAAAACAGGGTCTGCGTAATTAGGACTATCCCAGAATCCAAGCCAATGCCCCATTGCCACCCTGATCCCGAATATATTGTATAAATCCCTCATTGTCTCTTTCGTATTTTCCGCATATTTACCCGGCTGATAAACCCTTATAGTATTCACGCCTGCATCTTTCATGAGCTTGCCATCCACCATATGAGGCTTACGCGAATCGCTCCAGAAATCATATAAATGATTCTCTCCTATGGGCACAGGGTTATAGACCATACCTTTAATAACATAAGGACGATTCTTGACTACTAGCTGAAAACGTTTTCCATCTATAGTTTTTATATAAACCCTGGATGGCTCGCCAATCTTAGAAAAGATAGAAAAAGCAAATGCGCCGGCCACCAACACAACCAACGCCATAAAAACTACACAAATAATTTTAGTTTTCATAATTCATTAATATTCTTCGAGCGAGCGAGTCGAGTCGAGAGCCTCTCGACTCGACCTTCGGCTTCGCTCTAAGAATACCTTGTTTTTCTGCTAAGTATTTACGCCACTATTCGTACTTTATATCATCTAGATAAAAAGTAACGCCGTCAGGATTCACGTCTAAATTGCTTGACCAGCAAAATCCTCCGCTTATGTAGCTGAGGTCCTTGCCGCTCAGGTCTATTTCGTGCCTCTGCCATTCTGTAGTCAATAGCACGGGTCCTATACCTGCTATATCTGAATCAGGATAAAGGCCTGTTATACCGCCTATCTTGAACTCCTCTATCCTCTCCCCGCCCTTTGCGCCTCTTACCCACAATGTGAGTTTTGTGGCGCCTGTCAGATCAAACCCGCCTTTTTTATCACCCCAATTATTTGCAGGGCTCTGCCAATACATGCCTGACCATCTTGCGCCCTGGCTCGAGGCGTTTGAATAAGCAACCTTGATGCAGGTAGTGCCACTGTGCGGGTTGTCAAAACTTGCGTTATCTATCTTAACGTCTGAGTAATCCCCCATGTAACCTGAAGCTATGTAATGGTTATCAGGAGATCTTGCGTCCGTATAAACAGAAAAACCCTTAAAGCCCGATATTGTTCCCTTGCCGGAAGAAACCGTACTATAAGCATTTTCTTCATCATAAGAATAATTTGCTTTTGCAACCTGCTTTGCTTCTTCCGAAACATTGGACTTTGCCTGCGGTTGACTTGATCCGCCACAACTAGCTACGCTGAATACTATCAGTCCCGCTGCTGCCAATAATGTTAAACTCAAACTTTTTTTCACCTTTCCCTCCTTTGTTCTGCTGCTTTATTTCCCCGCGCTATCTACGCGCGATTAACATTTATTTTTATTTCTATAAAATACACCTCCTTCCTACTTATTCCACATTTCCTTATAAGTAAAATAAGTCTTTCTGAGCTGTCTTAAAAATGGGCTGGATTTCCCGTCACCCTGGCTGCATACGCCAAGCCACTCTTCGTAATTCCACCCGTCAGGAAAAGGGCCTGACCAGTTTCTTTTCGAGTCATGCACTGAAGACTCATACGCCTTCCACCACTCGTCAACCCATTCAAAAAGCATCCCGCCTATAGAGTTTCCTGTGCCAGAACTACCGGCTGAATTATACACAATATCCTGCCACGCGTTTTTAAGATATTCTGCCTGAGCTTCCTGAGCGATCTCTTCGGATTTTCCTTCCATGTATGCAGGGCAACCATATTCCGTTATCACAACAGGTTTTCCCCATATATCTTTCGCATTCTCCCAGAAACTCGTGCCGAACCCGTATTTACCTCTGTATACGTTTGAACCGTATATGTCCACGTTAGGCGCCAAGCTGGAGCATATATCCAGGAATGTAAGATCTCCATTACAGATTCCCACCGGATGGTCTCTGTCCATAGACTTTATCATAATAGCCGCTTCGTTTACGAATTCGTAATAAGCTTTTGGGTTTCTTTTTGCATTATTAGCTACGCCATAATTATTTTCATTTCCGAGCATCCAGAAAAGCACATATGGCTCGTCTTTAAACTCCTCCACCATCTTTTTGACGCTCTCAAGCATATTCTTCCTGTGTTCAGGATTTGCGTAATCCGTTCCTTCATACCAGCCTGCGCCTGAACCCACCGTATACGCCCCCAGGAGATCCCCCATTATCACCATTATACCATAACGCCGATAAAGTTCCTTTAAAAGCTCCTTATTTGAGGCGTGATGATATAGCCTGATTGTATTGCATCCCATTTCCTTTAATAATTGAAAATCGCCCACTGCCTTTTCATCCGAATCCTGCGTGTTATTTAAATTCTTATCCACCCACGTGTCATAAGGCCCGTCTATCTTTCCATTTTTATTGTAGTCCGCCTGCATCCAGTCTTCCAGGGTGCCTTCGTCAGGGCTTTGGCCTATTTTACTCGGGGAATACGCAACGCCTTTGATAATATAAGGCTTGCCTTCCACCCTTAACTGCCAGTGGTTGTTTTCGTATTTAACAAGATCCACTTTTCCGTCACCTATCTGCTTCACAACCCTGCCTTTTTTTGCGATATAGCCTTTAAGTATACTATTTTTTACAATACTTTTTACCCTATATAAAAAATCTATTTTCCTGAGTTCTCCCGGATTAACAACTAACCTGTCGTTTGCAAGAATATCGTCAAAACCGTTCTCTACCTTTATCCTGGCTCCCGTTAGCTCCATCTTAAGTTCAGGATGGGTCCTTAATAAAAAATCTATCCTGTCAATGGCAACCTGGGATATGTACCATGGCGTACGAAAATAAGTCCAGCCTACTGACTTTGGAAAGTGTATAACTATGGAATAATACGCTTTTATCGCGTGTTCTAGAAGGCCTGATTTCTCAAGGCTTAACCCCGTATAAAACATACGCACGCCCTGAGGTTCAGGCGCGCCGGACCATTTGTAAAAATTTGCCTCCAGGTCATCCGTATTCACAAAATCCCAGTGGCTTCCTTCCAGCCTACCTTCGTCCTTGACCTTTTTATAGTTCAGATCCCAGTTTACGCTCGATGTGTTTGGATATATGGCCTCCCCTGCTGCCTGTGAAAGCCCTTCCTGGTCCTTTGTGACATATGCATATTTATCAGTGCCGACATTTTTAAAATATCCATATTTTTTATAATCTACAATTGCCTCTTTGCCTGGATCGTAAAGCGTGATAGTGGTGCTGGGTTTTTTCTTAAAACCAGGCGCTGGTTTTGGCCTTTTTTCATCAGCCACATCAGGTTTTTTCTCTGATTTTTCTATGGTGGCCTCGCTTTTTTCCTTTACGCTCCAGTACCAGCCTCTTGGATCCCAGTTCTGGGCAAAACTATAATCTTTTATAGCCATACTAAAGGCCTTCTTTGCCTCTCCAATCTTTCCCTGGGAAAGATACGCCTCGCCCTGAATAAAAAAACTCGTGCCTACTGCGTTCAGGGTCTCGTATTGATCCATAATATCTGTTGGAGGAAAATCGCTTAAAGACGCCTGCTCTTTTTTCGCCTCCTCGCTATACTCGCCTATGCACTTATCAGTCCAGTAAAAAGTCCTCTCATAATTCTTTGCGCCCCACGCCTCCCACGCGCGGACAATCATGTCCTTGGGAGACAAATTTGCATCGCCCGTCTCTTCGGATTGAGCATGACGGCCAGGGCATAGCACAAATAATGCAATTAACGCCGCCCCCAGCAAACTCTTGCAACCTCTATTTAGTTTCATCCTACTATCACTCCAGCTGTTATACCTTTAATAATATGCCTCTGCATTATCAGATACACTAAAATTATCGGCAAGGCGGTAATTGTCATGCCTGCCATTAAAAGCGGGTACTCGGTAACATGGATCCCCTGGAATATCATAAGGCCTCTTTGTAAAGGCATCAGATTTTTACTTGAAAATATCAACGTAGCTAGTATATATTCGTTCCATACATTAAGGGAATTAAATATCACTATAACAGCTATTGCAGGTCTTGCAAGCGGAAGAGCCATGTTCCACCATATCCCTAATCTCGAGCATCCGTCTATGCGGGCCGCATCTTCCAGCTCAGTCGGCATTTTGTCAAAAAACGTCTTTAGCAGATATATACTGAAAGAAAGCCCTACGTTTATCATGCAGAGTATATAACCTATCCTCGTATTTACCAGATGAAGCCTTGTCATAAGGACGTAAAGAGGCACAAAGCTTCCCGGAAGAGGTATCATCATAGCCCCAAGAAACATATAAAAAAGGATATTCTTACCTGGAAACTTCAGCCTGGAAAATGCGAAAGCTGCCAGAGACGAAATAATGACTATGCAAAATACAACTGTTACAGTATAAAACAGACTGTTCAGGAAATACATCCCAAATTCGCCTTTTGTCCACGCGCTATAAAAATTACCCCACGCAGGATTTTTAGGGAAGACGCTCATATCTGAAAATATCGTCTGCTGTGTTTTAAGGCTGGAACCAACCATCCACAAAAGCGGGAAAAGGCATCCGATAGACACAATGATAAGCAGAATATGTATCACGCTGTCTTTTAAAAATTTCTCTACTTTATACTTCGCGCCTTCTTTCATAATTTTCCCATACTATGCTTGTTTCATATATTTCGATAACTTTATCTGCACAAACGAAACAGCCAGAAGAACCATTCCAAACATCACGCCCTGACTGCACGCGTATCCGAATCTTGAAGAATCTACCATTGACGCAAGGATCCTTGTGACAGGCACCTCTGTGTGATATCCAGGCCCGCCGTCTGTCATTGAAAGTATCAGGACAAATACCTGCATTGTGCCAAGGATTGTCAGAATAGACACGAGTATAAATACAGGTACCATAAGAGGCATTGTGACGCTCTTAAACATCTGCCAGCTTGACGCGCCATCAACCCTGGCTGCCTCGTATAACTGTCTGGGGATTGTCTGTAGTCCTGCCAAAAAAATGATAAACCCCCATCCGAAGCCTTTCCAGCAATGTATTATAGCTACGCAGGTAAGCGCTGTATTCGGGTTTGAGAGCCAGTCAGTAACAAGGTTTGAAAACCCCATAGATGCAAGCCAGTGATTCAAAAGCCCATAATTGCCGTCATATATCCATTTCCATACAAGGCCTACTACAACTTCTGAAAGAACAAGCGGTAAATAAAATATAACCCTATAGATATGCCCGCCTTTTATATTTCTGTCGCACGCAAAAGCCAGGATCAGCGCGAGGGCATTTTGAAACGTCAAAGCTATCAGGGTTATGTAACCTGCCTGAAGCATTGCGCCCCACCAGATCTTATCCTGGAACAGTTCAATAAAATTTCTTAAGCCTATAAAATTTCCGGCAAAATCAAATCTCGCAATGCCATCCCATTGGCACAAAGATAAGGTAAATACCTTATAGAAAGGGTAGATGTAGAATATTGAAAATATTAAAACCGCGGGTAACACAAATAGATAATTTTGAAAAATTGTCTTGGTGCGCATATTATTCATTGCTTCTTAGCTATTTCGCGTTCTTTAACCTGCTGCACTTCCCTTGCAAGTTGTTCCGGGGTTTTCTCGCCTATAATAATGGACTGTATGCCCTTGTCAAACGCCTCTATGACAACAGGAAACTCCGATACGCCCCAAGCGTTCGGATGAGTGGTGTTATCCATGGCATTCGCAAACTGAGAAAGCACCATGGGCATATCCTTTAAACTGTTTTTATTAGAAGGTAAATCCTGCGTCTCTTTTGAAAGAAAAACCTGCTGAGGCGCGTCTGTTATCCATTTTAAAAAATCCACTGCCAGCTGAGCCTCTTTGGATTGCTTATTCACCATAAAGCTGGACCCTGCCCCGCCCCAGATGGTCATGGGATATTTGTCTGAAGCCTCAGGGGGAAGCATCGCCCCGTAATTTAAATCAGGGTTCATGCCTCTATAAACGTTAACACACCACGAACCGTTAAATGCAAACGCAGCCCTGTTATTTGCAAAAAGCTGCTCTGCTGTTTTGTTGACCATGGTGACTATGCCGGAAGCAAAAATTCCTTCGTCTCTCATCTCGCGGAACAGGTCAAAAACTTTTATCCAATCGGGATCCGTATAAGGGATTTTGCCGCGTATAGTATCAAGAACCTTGTCTTTGCCCATTATGTTAAACGCGTAATTAGACGCGAAACAATCTATCATCCATGTCTCTCCCCATCCGCTCACCAACCCTTGAATACCCTTTGCTTTCAGTTTTCTATTTACAGCTACCAAATCTTTCCATGTCCTTGGAGGATTTGACGGGTCAACGCCAACTGCTTTCAGTAAATCCTTATTATAAAGCATCTGCATATTAGTGACATCTATAGGCGCGCCATATATGCCCGGCTTGACTTCGAAACTATTACCCTGCCCAAATTCATTTACGCTAAGGGCCTTTGCAAATAACTTATTTTTCCAGGCGCCCTCATTTTTATCCATTTCTTCTGTAATGTCATATACATAGCCTGCCTTTATAAAACTTGCAAAATCTCTTTTTTCTCCCAAGATCCCGTATATATCCGGAAGGGTGTTTGTCTGGGCGGCTGCTCTTACTTTCTGGGCATATGCATCGGAAGGCGCATAAAGCTCAAAATTCACCCTTATGCCTGTTTCAATTTCATATCTTTTGGCAAGCTCAAGGAATGCTTTCTCCCTGTCGCTCATCCAATGCCACACTTTTATTGTTTTAACCTGCTCTTTATTCTGTGCTTTAGGCCCGCATCCCACTAAAGAAAGACTTAAAAAAACGATAAACAAAGAAAGTATAAAAAAAATACAAAGCTTCTTATTCATGCATTTCATCCTTTTGAATTTGCTTTGCAAATTTAATTCCGAATCTTGCCACTGAAAGGAACGAAACAAGAAACAGTTCTTTAATTAGCGATACAAAGCCGAGATACATCTTCGCTAAACTCAAGTGCGTAAGTTTCCATCCCGGCCCTAACTACCCTTGCCTTGCCAATAATACGGGAAAAGGGGAAATCTCTTGAATCATCTCGTGGCACTGAAAGGGTTATCTGTAAATTATCATTCGGCTTTATATCTTTTAAATCCACATCACTTATACATACCCCATCATAGCTTACATTGGAGGTTACTGCTTCTACGACTTCTTCTTTGCCTTCCCCGGTAAGCCGCCTGAGCACCATAGGAAGAGACAAATTCAATCTCCTGGATCTTCTCTTCTCTACGAAATCACTCATTTTCATTTATGCGCCCCCCTTACGTACTATATACTTCATAGATAACTTCTATTTCTAAATATATTATTAAAAATAACTTATTAGATATCTTAAAAAATTATGCGCCCTTTTCAACTTTTGAGTGTATCTCTAAAAGTAGCGTTATTACCTCTGACGCAACAAGGAATATAAAAAAATAAATCACTCCTAATAAAATCCCTATAAAACCCGTTGCTCTAGGTGCATCTGGCGTGCCACCTCCTATGAATATAATGATAGCAGCTACTATTCCTATTGCCAGAGAAGCCCAAGATAAAACTTTAAATACCACAGAACTAATTCCCAAGACCTTGTACTTTTTATCCACTACATCCCCCTTTCTTTAGTTTATCCATTATTAAGCAACTATGCTTTTAATACGGTTTGGTAGCCCCAAGGGGATTTGAACCCCTGTCTGATGGCTGAGAACCACCTGTCCTAGACCAGGCTAGACGATAGGGCCTATAGTTCTCTAATCCGCATCATTACCCGGCCTCTTGGTTAATTTAAAATTATATTAAAGAACAGCATTAAAGTCTTATATATCTTATAAAGTACTAGTACTATTTTAATGATTTTTTTGATTTTGTCAAGATGAAATTTACCTTTTTTGGGCCAGGAAATCAATAAAACTATTGACATAGTATGCCTTATTAGGTATTATTCTTGATGAGTATAAAAATATGGCCACTCTAATAGGAACAGGTATAAGCACTAAATTAGATTCCCTCGCTGCAGGTAAAGAAGCTGCCTTAAGCGCCTATCATCAAATTGAAAAAAATAACCCCAGTATATTAATTATATTCATATCTGCAATATACATCCAACATGAGGCAATAAAAGGGGTGCGTTCTATAATAAAAGATACGCCTCTGATAGGATGTTCTAGCATAGGATCTATCTCAAGCTATGGCTCTAATCAAAACTCAGTAACTGTTTTTATAATCAGTTCCGATTCTATCAAATTTTTCTGTGGGACAGGCGACAAAGTAAGCAATAATTCCCGTTTGGCTGGAAGCAAGGCAGCCTTAAAAGCTTTTGGCTCAATAAAAAACCGCGGCATTAAGCAGGCCTATCTAATGTTTTCCGACGGCGTTTCCGGAAATAGCGCTGATATCTTAAGAGGCGCGCAAGAAGTGCTTGGAACATATTTTCCCATAATAGGGGGAGGCGCGTGCAACAACTTATACGGTTCAAAGGCATCCCAGTACGCTGACAATGAAATACATAATGATTCCGTAATAGGGGCTATTATATCAGGAAATTTGGTACTAGGCATGGGGCAATCCAGTTGCTGGCAGCCTATAGGAAAACCGCATAAAGTCACAAAGGCTAACTCTAATATTATAAAAGAAATAGACAAAAAAGCAGCTGTAAAAATATATGAAGATTATTTTGAAATATCCCCTCAGGAAATTACAAATGACTGGATTTTTAAATTAGGCATAAGATATCCTTTAGGAATACGCCAAACAGATGAAAACAAAAACTATATCACGAGGATACCTTTGATGGCGGGGGACAACGGAAGCCTGGCGCTAAATGCAGACATCAAAGAAGATGAAGATATCAGCCTGATGATAAGCGATAAAGATCTGATCCTTGAATCAGCAAAAAATGCTGCAAAAGAAGCCTTAAGCTATATAAAAGATACAAAAATAAAATTTGCGGTTATGTTTAGCGACATAAGCAGGCTTTTGCTCCTGAGAAATGACGCTTATAAAGAAATAGACATCGTAAAAGAAACTATAGGCAAAGAAACGCCTATCCTGGGCTGCTATACTCTCGGAGAATACGGGCTTTTTAACGCAACTGAATCCGCCGGCAGCCAGTATTGTTTTAATAACCATAGTATTTCTATAACATTATTTTCGGAGTAACTATGAATATGCCTATAACGGCATTCTCTCTGGCAACCGTGATTCTCTATATGTTATATCACTTTGAAATCACCAGGCGCATAAAATCAGAAAAATTTAACAAAAGGCTGCAAAATATCGTAGACCAGCTGGATAGCCAGGCAAAGATAATTATAAAAACCGACCTCGCTCTCAATAAGGTGCAGGAAGACCTGGACAAAAAAATAGCCAGCCTGTATACGCTTCACGAACTTAGCAGAAAGGTGAGTTCCACTTTTAATATAGACACTATCTTTAGCATGATAAATCATCCTTTTGTGTTAAAACTAGGCTTTTCAAAATTAATTGTTATGTTTAAGGACGATTCCTCGGCAACCATGGCAATAAAAAGCTCTGTGGGTTACTCCGATATTGAAATAAAAGCAATAGAAATGGAACTCAATAAAACAAAATTTGCAAATTTTCTATTTAAAAAAGAAAAAACCCTGCTCGTCAATATATTGCTGGAAAACATAGACAGAAAATGGGATCTCCTGGATCTCCTGAAAGTAGAATCTTTTCTATCGGCTCCTATTGTGGTAAGAGAGGAGCCCGTCGGGTTCTTAATCATAGGGAATACTTCTATGTACGGAAAAACAGGAGAAGACGATACTGACCTTGTGTCCATGCTCTCAGGCCTGATAGGTACAGCTATTGAAAATGCAAAGCTATATACGGAACTTTTCAGTTCGCATAGAGAATTGGAAAGAAGAGTTGCTGAACGCACCAAAGAACTGGAGGACTTAAACGAAGATCTTAAAAATCTTAATAAAATGAAATCTGATTTCATATCCAGCGTATCCCATGAGCTCAGGACCCCTTTAACATCTATAAAAGGTTACGCCTCCATACTGATGACAGGTAAACTAGGGGATGTATTACCGGCCCAGAAAGAGAGACTGGAAAAAATAGATAAGCACTCCAACAGCCTGGTTCATCTGATAAACAACCTCCTGGATATAGCCAGAATAGAATCCGGGAAGATCCAGATGGAGCTGAAAGATCTCTCCATAGAAGAGCTGCTGGATTCTATCATAGATATAATCACACCTCAAATTAAAGAAAAAAATATCTCGCTAAAAATAAACTCCAAAATAAAATTCGACAAAATAAAAGCTGATCACAGCCAGATAGAAAGAGTATTTCTGAATCTTTTAAGTAACGCAGTAAAATTCACCCCGGAAAAAGGCGTGGTAACCGTTTTTATAGAAGAAACTGATGACGTTATCCAATTCAGCGTGGAAGATACCGGCATAGGCATCCCTCCCCAGGATATGTCAAAAGTTTTTCAGGAATTTTTCAGGGCGGACAATGCCCTGGATCAGAAAATAAAAGGATCTGGACTGGGGCTATCTCTTGTTAAAAAAATAGTAGAGGCCCACAAGGGCAAAATCTGGTTCAACAGCGAACTAGGCAAAGGCACCAGATTCACCTTTACATTGCCCAAATACTAAACAATACACTTACGAAGTGTAAAGAAAGGTCAAATAAATGCTAAAAGAAAAAATACTTATAGCAGATGATGATTCTGATATACTGGATGTTATAAGAATAACGCTTGAGGCGGAAGGCTATGAGATAATAGAAGCGCACGATGGCCAGGAAGCTGTGGATATGATAAAAAAATCCACCCCTGATCTTCTCATAACAGACTTTAAAATGCCCAAGATCTGCGGCGACGAAGTCTGCAGGATTCTAAAACAGGACATATTAATACAACACATGCCTATTATAATGCTCACGGGCAAAGGCGAAACAACCGATAAGATACACGGCATCAACGCAGGCGCAGACGATTACATGGTAAAACCTTTTGAGCCCCAGGAGCTGGTAGCCAGAGTAAAAATGGTGCTCAGGAGAACAGCCAGGGACCTGGACGCAAACCCGCTCACAAGGCTTCCGGGGAATGTTTCCATAATAAACGAACTTCGCATTCGCATAACCAAAAATGAATTATTCGCGGTATGTTATGTTGATCTTGATAAATTCAAGGCGTTTAACGATAAATATGGCTTTGAAAAAGGCGACGAGGTAATAAAAAATACCGCCAGAATATTGATAAGCTCCGCGCAGGAGAAAGGTACCCCGCAAGATTTTATAGGCCATATAGGAGGGGACGATTTTGTCGTAGTGACAATCCCTGATAAAGTAGATGAATTGTGTAAAAAAATCATAGCTGATTTTACCTCAATGGTTCCGGGATTATATAATAAAGAAGATCTGGAAAAAGGTTATATAGTCGGAAAAGATCGGCAGAAAAAAATTAGAAAAATACCTCTTCTTTCAATATCTATAGGAGTGGTAACAAACGAGAAAATAAAAATCAATCACGTAGGAGAAGTGAGTGAATTGGGAGCCGAGCTAAAAGAACACGCCAAAAGCCTTCCTGGAAGCAACTACGTAAAAGAGCGGCGGGAAAAAACCGTGTAGGTGGCCGTAGGCTTTCTACGCGGCTGAAGAAGTTCGGAGAATATCTCTCACCGCAAACATTTAAGAACTATGACAGCTCAAGATCAAATTCGCCTTCGCAAAGATACTTTGGAAAGATATTTCAGCAGCTATAATCCCACTTTTAGTCGGATTATTTAACGCTGCTTCAATACCAAACTTTGCTTTGCAAAGTTTGGTACGCGGGGTGGGACTTGAACCCACAAGGCCGAAGCCATACGCCCCTCAAACGTACGTGTCTGCCAATTCCACCACCCGCGCAAGCAAGCCCTATTATATAAAATCCGGCAGTAAATATCAAGCATAATTGAAAAACATCGGAACTTAGTTTAAACGACTGTCTTATAATTTGTGCGAAGGTAACCTGTGCCTAGGAAAGATATGGCTGCTTAACTTGTTTACAGCTAAAAAGATTACGCCTGCGGATAATAATATAAGCGAGATCACAGTAATACTCAGTGAATAATTATGTTCCGGCACGTACTGTTTGATCAGCATATGCCAAAGCGAATAAATAGTAGTTACCATCATAAATACAGCGGGCAAAATAGTAAAAAAACTGGCTTTTTTGCGCTTGGCCAGCCATACGGATACCACGATCAAGCTTAATGCAGCCAAAAGCTGATTTGCTGAACCGAAAAGCAGCCAGATCTGTTTAAACGTGTTAGTGTAACATAAAAACAACATAAGACCTGCGGAAAGAGACGCATTAAACATATACGACTTAAATATTTTCGGCGGTTTTGTCATAATAATCGCCCAGAGTTCTTCGAATAAATAACGGTTAAGCCTTACTGCCGTATCCAATGTAGTGATTATAAATCCTTCTATCATCAAGATTCCTAAAACTGTCCCACCGGATACAGGAAGCCCTATAGATTTGTTCAGTAATGTACCCATTGCCAATGAAAAAGCCAGGATAGGATTGCCTATCGCACCTTTTGCTGCAGGATTAACGATACTATTATAAGTGGCAAAATCCAATCCGCCTGCCACTGTTAATATTACAAGCACGGCCAGAAGCGATTCCAGTATCATTCCGCCATAGCCCACTCTTTTGGCGTCAGATTCCCTGGATATCTGCTTGGAAATAGTCCCTCCTGCGACCAGCGCGTGGAACCCGGATATCGCGCCGCAGGCAACAGTAATAAAAAGAAACGGCCAAATAGGCCCTAAAATATTTGTGCCATTAGCAATATTGAAAGCTGGCGCCTGAAGTTTTATCCCCAGAAACCCTCCGGCGATTATTCCGACAAAAAGAAAGCAAATCCCCAGGTAAAGTAAAAGAGAGTTAATAAAGTCCCTTGGCTGCAAAAGTACCCATACCGGAATACCAGCTGCCAAGATCACATAAAATGTAAGCAGGACCATCCATACGTGAAGATTAAGAGTTAGCGGAAAAACTACTCCAATAATTATCGAAAAAACTCCTATTATCAAAGCAAAAAGCCCAACCAGCAGGATATTGCGCTGTCTTTTATAAAGAAAAAAACCTATTAGCGGGGCAAATAAAGTCATAATAATCACTGAAGTGGAAGCAATGCCGCCAATGCGTGCTTTAATTATGCCGTCAGAATCAGTCAATGTTTTTAGTATTGTTTCCCCGGGCGCGACCCTCATTGATTCCAGTGGCACCAGCGATGTTAGGGATATGGTAGTCAGCCACAAGAAAGCAGATGTAACATAAAGAAGCATTATAATTGTAAAAGAGATGAGCAGGAAAAATCCGAACCTACCTAAGGTGCGATCAGCTACCTCTGCAATGGAATGGCCCTTCTCCCGGATGCTTACAAAAAGAGCTGTATAATCCTGTACAGCTCCTATAAATACCGTTCCTAAAACAACCCATAACCATATCGGCGCATAACCAAATATGAGGGCGACTGTCGGCCCGATAATCGGGCCTGCTCCCGCTATAGAGGCAAAATGATGAGAAAAAACCACTCCTAATTTAGTAGGGACGTAATCCACTCCATCTTTTATAGCAACAGCCGGAGTCTGAGTTTTATCATTCGCCTCAAACACCCGGGAGATAAACCCGCCGTAAAACCGGTACGCTAAAAAATAGACGGGTAAAGAAATTATAAGCGGTAATCCGATATTCATATCTTTTATATTTCAGCCTGAAATTTTCGCAGTTCTTTTTTTTCAGAGCGCATTTTTTTATACCTGAGCATTTTTTCCTTGGCCCTCCTGGAACGTTTTCGTTTCTGGCGTCTTATCTTTTCTATCCTCTTCTCTATCTCCGCTTCTTTGCCCAGGACAAGCGATTCGATTTTATTAACGAGTATCCTTCTGGCAAGAAATCTGTTAAGGGCCTGGGAACGTTCTTCCTGGCACTTAACCTCTATGCCCGTAGGCTTGTATTTGAGGTAGACGCACGAGGATGTCTTATTGACCTTTTGCCCGCCCTTCTTGTTCGAACGTATAAATTTCTCCTCCAGGTCTGTTTCTTTTATCCCCAGTGAATCCATCTTTGCTTTTAGCGCTTCTTCTTTATCTATCCTCATGCTGCCCCCCCGCTATCAGCCCCAGCAAATTATTACTACGGTATCCCTCATTATAAATCTCGGGAACTAAATACCTCTTTTTTATTTTCGTACTCCTGGATTAACTGCTGCGCAAATTCAGGAGTATCTCCATGCACAACTTCCATGAGGGATATTTTATCTTTTTTATCTATAGTACTGGATATTATATTTTCTTTTTTGTTTAATTTTATATACCTGTATCTTTTTCTAAGATATTGCTCATTTAAAAATTTTTTTCTACTCTCGCTTATCATTTTATTCTTATCTGGCTTCTTATCCCGCAGGTTTTCCAGGCATTCGGTTACTATGGAAGGAGCTGAAAAATACAGGGCAACCCCTAAAATAGCGCATATACAAATAGTTATCAGCTCGGCCCCCATAGGGACAACCTTTAAAATAATCGTAATAATGCTGATCCACGCAATCCAGAAAAACAATGTGTAAAAAATTGGAAAATTCATAACAATTTTTAGAAACAGCTATCCTTTTTTTATTTTTTTATTATACCATCTTTACTGCAAAATAGTAAGAAATTAGAGGCAAAAGCCCCTTAACGAGAAAATCAAAGAATTAAGAAAATCTACGGCAATAGGCCTTCTTTTGCACTAGAAAAGTTTTCTTGGCAAGTAATAATCACCTTTTGCTTGCAAAAAATTATAACGCGGAATCTATCTTCTTCCGGCCTAAAAATCGGCCTGGTTTTTTCTGAGTATCATAGTTTGCATTTATTGACCAAGGGTTGATCGGCAATAGTATAGCATAACTTTCTAGCCCCTCAACCTTATCAGGATCAACATAATAATCAACCCCTCCCACAAAAATCTCGTCCTCTTCAAGCCTCCTTACTAATTCTTCCTTAAGCTTATCCTGCAGCCATCTATCCGGGGCGATCCGAACTGTATATTCTGACTTCATTTGCTCGTAAATTTGCCTGTTAATGATCCATGTTCTCTTATCTTTATATGAATATTCCTTAGGCGCCTTGAGAAAAATCTTCAGCGAAAATCTATTGTCTAATCTTATCTCAAAATATGGTACGCCTTGCTTCGGGGGTTCTGTTTCGCTGATAGCGATTTTAGATTCTCTGTCCATTATCATATCTCTTACAGCATCTTTATCAAAATCGGTTATCCCAAAATCCCCGATAAGATTATTTACCCTTGGAATCGTACCAGGCATTCCCATAACCATGCGAACAGTTAAACCCGATAGATTCTGATTTCCTATCAGCAATAAATCTTTAATCATGATATTCATTAATAGTTTAGCTATAGAAATATCGGCGACCTTTTTTCTAAACCAGTCTTGGGTCTCTAAATAATGGATTTCAAACTTGCCTGTCCCAAATAAAATCCTACCATATCCAACGCCTTCGCCTTTATAAGTAAGAAAATACTTAAAGCCATCTTCGTACTTCTCCACCCGTAAATTTAAAACCCTGCTATCGACAATTACCTCGCCCTCGTAAACATTATCATGCCTTTCGTCCTCACCCCAATCGTCAAAGCGATACTCAGGCCTAATGAGAGGCATTTTCTCTTCCACCTTTATCTGCGAGAGCGCTAACTCCAGCATCTTTATTTCTTGGCCGCTGAAAGCATCCTTTCTCTGAACATGCTGCACTTCACAAACCAATAAAATTGTGTCTTTATAGATAGAAAAATAAAGCGAACCGCCGCTGCCTCTGAGTTTAGCAATTTCAGCCTGTATATCTCTTAACAGTCCGGCCCTGTCTTTGCTAACCACCATAATTTCGGAATAATTAATCGGCTGAGGAATTTTTTCTTCAGGGACTCCCTTATAGTAAGTATCTTTCGGATTCTTGACAGAATATTGAATCTGCCCTGGGTTTTCAAGATACCGCTTCATTAAACCGTATAGCTCCATAACTTGATCCCTGAGCCTATCCGCAGGAACAGTATCAGCTGACGTATGCTCAAGAGGCATAGATAAGATAACAGTATTTATGAAATCTGCGGGAATACCTTCTCTTTGTAATCTATATATCAATTCTGTTATCTTCCCATTGCTTAAGGCTTGCCTATGTTTTAATTGATCAAACGACCCTATTAAAGCTTTATCACTTTCTGTAAGGATAGGTGTGGCAATATCCAAATTAGATAGCTTTTTAAAATCTTTGATAACATCTCCTCTCCTCTTGAATGCCGCTGACTTTACATCTTCCAGTTGAGTTAAATCTCCAGTAACCGCCTCCAAATAGAAATAACCATTCTTAAACCTCAAATTGTAAGATAAATCTTTCCTTAATAATTTCTTTAAAGGCCTCAATCCATATGTAAGACGAAAGGCATTATAGGGGGCGCCTTCTTGACTGGCTTTAGTTAACATCTCATCCAATTTAACTGAACCGCTTGTATTAGAAGTTTCGATCAAAAACTTTCTATTGGTCCTTCTATCTTTAATAAGATTTCCTCCTTTCTGTCTCTTGCCTTCTTGGTCCATGGGATTCTCAACCAGCTCTACAACAAGATCATTACCTTTCTTAATAAGATATATGCTAAAAGCTAGCTTTTGTATATCTACTACCCCATCGACCAGAAATTTAGTTAAGTCATTAACCCTATGTGTGCCAACAAAGCAGTCTGCGCCCTCGCCTTCCAGCTCAGTCAATATATCCTCTGATAGATATTCTCGATATACCTTGTTGTCCCTTGCTATAAGGCGAAAAGCTACGGAAGGTATGTTTACCTGCATTGTCGCATAGCCATGCCCAAATGGAAGTTTTTTGCTATCTTGAGCTAAATTTACCTGGCCATCTTTAAGAAGATAACCGGGTAAATTCTCCTGCATAATAAAGAAGACGTTCTGAAGATCAAAACCATATTGAGGGTCAAAACCCAAAAGGTTGCTAGCTAAGAAATCTTCCTGAACTTCATCCGCTATCTCTGCGCTTACGTGCAGGATAAGACGCTGCCTCTTTATAACATCACGCGGGTTTAAGCCTCTTTCTTTAGCCAATTTCTCTAAGAAGGCTCTATAGGCAAAAAGCTGCCTCTGGCCCATTCCTAAATTTAAATTTAAGGAAGCCGCTCTGGCCGGCCCGGCAAAATCCCAGGGATCCAAAGAATACATACGATACTTGTATTCATCTCTATCCTCTATCTTTATGCCCAACCCCTTAAGGTCTTCGATGAGGCGAGTAGCTGCGCCAGCAAAGAAAAATTCCGGGATATACCTGCCTTGAATAATTGTATCTTCTGCAAACTTTATATGCTCTTTGGCGCGCTTTCTCTTTAAGAACTTATCTAAAGCTTCTATATCTTCGTCCTCGGCCAGAACAATCTGATCTTCTGGAACCACGGAGAAGACATTGATTTTGTTTACTATTTTATTAATTTCTTTTTCTATTTCTTCTCTATCCTTTTTATCACTTGCCTGATGATATCTATCAATAAGAGGCTGTAGCTGGCTAACGTAAGGCTCGATCAAGCTTTGAATCCTGAATGCAAAAGCACTTTGCAAAACCTCTCTTACTTTATCATCCAACCTACTGCCAACGCCGCTTAGGCTGGGCCCTGCAACATCTATCTCGTATCTCTCAGCCAGTTGATGAACATCCATTGCCAGTTCAGTCCAAGTTACGCCTTTCTCCAAGGTCAAGCTCTTTGCTTTTATCTCTATTATCTCATGAAGAACTAAAGCGGCCAATTCTTCAATATTGAGATGATCAAAAGTAATCTTATCAATATAAATAGAATTATAGGCTACTCCTGCGTGGGCAACCTGGAAGGCATTTCTATCTTTTACAATTAGGCCGGGAGATCTATTTCTCGGTTGAATCAATATAATATTTGGGATATGGAGCCTGTCGGATAAGTTAATTTCGCCCAGTCCCTTTGGCAAAGCTATGCTCTTAAACTTACCCATATGCCCATCCAGCAATAAATCAATAGCCTTATTAAGTTTAGCCTTATCCTCATCTTTACCTTCTTTCCAGCCCCTGGAAATCGTAGTTTTATTCCTTCTGATGATATATCCCCGCCTCTCTCTTCTTGCCTGTCTTATTATAGTATTTGCTTCAGCGTGTTCGTCCGGAGCAAATATTCCCTCGCCTTTGGCAATATTGGCATCATTTCTTTGATCAGCAGGTGTTTTGCCTAATTCCGCTTCATCACCAACTGTCATTTCATCGGCTTCCAAATACGCACCTATAGGAGATATTATCGCCTTTAAAGCTTCTTCCTGCCGCTCCTTAAGTTCCAGCGTATTTAATGGAGCTCTTAAGGCATTAGAGCGGTTTTCAGGCAGAGAATAGGCAGCGCCTGGAAGCGCGACGCTTATTGAAAGCAATAAGCTTATTGCCCTGATTAATAATATTTTTTTAATATTCAACATAAAACCTCTCTTTGTATGGGGTGTCCCCGAATAGAACGTCCCTAGTCCTTTGCTTTTTTTAAATCTGATTACGCAAAACAGGCGATCCATCTTCTTCAAGCGCCCTCTTTATCTCAAAGACAGGCTCCTGGGATTCAGCAGGGCCTATTAATATTTCTCGGCTTTTTGAGTTTACTTCCTTTATAAATCTTTGAATACTCTCATTTGTACCAGGGAAATCTTTTTTAAAACTCTGAAACTTTAAAAGCATATTGTCAAGCCTGTCCATTCCTTCTTTTTGTTCCAATTCTGAAATCCTAGACATAAAACGAGAAGCGAATTCCCAGAGAAACGTTGCCCTTAAAACTTCGGGTATAGCCCGCAATTCTGCCTCTGTAAGCTTATCAGCAGTATGTGCCTGATAAGCAGCTACCAGTTCTACCAAGCTGTCAAAATCATAGGTGCGGCCCTGTATCGGATCAACCGTCATTATAGTATTCTTAAAATCTTCTACGCGCGGCTGAATCCTGGACCGTTCCCAGTCAAGCAAAGCAACAACTTCTCCCGTATCAGAAAATAATATATTTGGAAAAGAAGCGTCTCCATGGACAACAACTCTGGGCAAACTATTGTAAATTGATTCGGAAAGATTATTCTCTAA
Organism: Candidatus Omnitrophota bacterium; assembly: GCA_030649895.1. Classification (GTDB taxonomy): domain Bacteria; phylum Omnitrophota; class Gorgyraeia; order Gorgyraeales; family Gorgyraeaceae; genus UBA10183. The sequence goes on along the minus strand of JAUSEX010000037.1, from coordinate 45,898 downwards.
AATATCGAACTGCTGCATAATTTCTTCATATAAATATAAAAATAAAATTTCTCCTGCTTTTAATTGTAAAGTTTCCCTGTTTCTTAATCTTCCCCTTAGCTGCTGAAACTCGCGCCTATGCCGTAAGATATCTATTACAGGAGCAGCTGTTTTCTGCCCCTCCGGTGTAAAGCCAGCAAGAATATGATGGATATCCGCCATTATCTTTCCTATGCTATAAAAATGGGCTGGCTCAGCCTGTAAGCGATCAACATATCGGCCCTCCTTAAATTCTTCCAAGATATAAAAATAAGTGCCTATTTTTATAAAATAGCTGTCTGTTTTCTCGTCAGGAAAATCTTTAGTCTTTACTAATGCCGGGATAGGCAACTTTTCTTTTTGAAGCCTGCGAAGCACTGAAACGCAAAATCTTGCCTCTTCCAATGTAAGCGCAATCTGTTTTAAGGCAAAATTTCCCAAAGGAGTTTCCAGTCTCAATGGAAGCCTGTTAGGAACTCCACCCCTTAGTTCTTCGTAACGGATATCTTCAAAAGAAGCAACGCCTAAATCATATTTAGACATGGCTACTTTGATTTTTTCTTCTATAGGCATTATTCTATACTGAAGGTCCCACGCCTTTGTGCTGCCTGGAAGAGAAATAGTCTCTGTCTCCTGGCCAGATGGTGTTCTTTTTTTCCATTTGTCCAAATAAGCTCTTTGCCTTAAAACGCCTTTGGCCATATTTATAATATCGCTGCGCTTTACTGTAGTTGTAGGAGTATCAAACCAGGCAATAGGTATTTCTTTTAATTGATATCCGGAAAGCCTGGCCCTCCAAAGGAGATTTACTTCGCCAGAAAAATTATAGGCAAATTCGATATCAAATCTATTATCCTTATTTACAGGTAAAATATCTTCTAACACTTGACGGCTGTAAGCTTTAAAACCACATTGAGTATCACGGATAGGCCCCAAAGACAAAAACAAGCGGGAAAAAATATTAAACCCCGGGCTTATAATACGACGGATAAGTTTGCGGCCGCGCACTATTGAACCGCTAGCGCTGCGTGACCCAACAGCAACTATTTTTTCACCTTTCAATTGAGGCTCAAGCAAAAGTCCTTCCTGTCCAATATGGGCTGATACATCGCCATCTGTAATAACTACAAAATCAGCGCCATTTCTTATGGCTTGGCGGGCGCCATAAGTAGTAGCCCCGGTACGCACGCTGCCTAAACGCAGCTTCTCTTGTTGATCCAGCTCATAAAGCCTCACTCTTCCTGAAGCAAAGTAATCAGGATGCTCAACCAATACAATATCCCTATCCATATCAATAGTGCGCAGGCGCCTGAGTGGATCTTCAGGCTTCCTATCGTCCCCATCCTGAACTAAAATCAACTCCCAGTAAACATTAGTATTTATACCGTAAAGCTCTTCCAGCTGCTCTAGTTTCAACCGCAGATTATTCTCCCCAAGAGGATGATTTTCCGGCCTTAATATTCTGATCTGGCCTCCATAGCGGGAAACAACAGTAGCTATCTTCAATGGCCTATCGATATTATAGACAACTAAATATGAATGAATTAATCGCTTAGCTTCAGGCAGTAAATTTTCAGGATAATGGTTCAGAAGCGCGTTAAGGAATTCTGCAATTTCTTTTGCGTCTTCGCGCCGCAGCGAAATAGCCAGGCTTTTTGCAAGCAGCGCCATTAACTCCTGGTCATTGACAATGCGCTTTTCTCTGCTAACCAGCCACGTGTTACTTGCAAATATAACGCGCAATATCTCTTCTGCGTCAGCCTGATCCGCTTCTTTAAGTAATACCTGCATCCTTTTTGCAAGACGAACCATGACTTCTTCGCGCAATGAATCACCAATTACAAAATTAGACCTAAGCTGTGATATTACGCGCTCAAATGCCTGAGCTTCGCCATGGCTGCCCATAAAAATATTTTCGCCTTGCTGCTGAGTCATGATAGGCCTGTTGCTATGCCATTTCAATGCAGACTCAAGAATCTGCTCAATACCTAATATAGGCATCCAGCCCAAACGCGCCTGCGCCTTTGTAAAACTAGCTACAAGCCGCGCTACGCCTCCTGATCGCGGAGCAGAAAGCTCTATTGGGACATCTTCCCCGGTCAGCCTTTCAATGCTTTCTACTATCTCCCGCACTGATGTCCCAGACCCGGTACCAAGATTAAAAATATCGCTATGCTGTTCGCGAACTATGTAGTCTAATGCAAGGGTATGTGCTCGCGCTAAATCTTCCACATGGACAAAGTCCCGGATCGCTGTACCGTCCGGCGTAGGATAACCTCTGCGGATAGGCAGCTTCTCTCTTTTTTTAACCGCCTTCTCCAATAAACTCGGAATAATATGCGTTTCAGGCTGATGGGCTTCGCCAACCGAGCCATCCATTGCTGCCCCGGCTGCATTAAAATAGCGTAACGCCACTGAATGAATACCATAACGTTTTTCATAGGCCCGCATAGCTTCTTCCATAAGCCATTTTGTTTCACCATAAGGATTAGCCGGATTAACATTGGTTTGTTCTGTCAGCAGCTCTTCAGAGCCCTCGCCATACACTGCGGCAGATGATGAAAACACAATACTTCTTACCCTATGCTTTGCCATAGTATCTAGAAGAGCGAGCGTATTAATAAAGTTATTTTCATAGTAAGCCGCTGGCCGCCTGACTGATTCCGGCACTTGAATTAAAGCAGCCAAATGGATAACTGCATTAACATGCTCCGCCTTAAAAACTTCATCCAAACGCTTGCGATCACCCAAGTCCCCTTGTATATATTTAAGCTTTTCCAATGCAAGTTCCGGGCGAGTAGCCCTGTCATAAATAATCACATTGTAACCTTTGCTGCGAAGCTGCCTGACAACAAAATTTCCAATATACCCTGCTCCACCAGTAACTAAAACCGTAGGAGATAAAAGCGTGGAAGTTGCCTTGTCCTGCGTTAGAAATCGTTGAACTTCTTCCTGCCGCTCTTTAAGTTCCGGGGTATTTAATGGAACTCTTAGGCTTTCAGATAGAGAATAGGCAGCGTCTGGAAGCGCGACGCTTATTGAAAGTAATAAGCTTATTACCCTGATTAATAATATTTTTTTAATATTCAACATAAAGCCTGTCTTTGTATAGGGTGTCCCCAAATAGAACGTCCCCCTACAACTCCAAATAGAACGTCCCCCTACAACTCTCTACAACTGATCTCTGGTATTAGAATAAAAAGGCATAGAAATCGCTCTTTTTTCAATCGATTTAAGAGCGATCTGTTTTATTTCTTCACCTTTCCATATATGCGGCTGCCCAACAATATCTACTAATACCAGATTATCGCCTTTGCGTTCATAGACAAGAAACTGAAAATCTACCGTCATCACTCTTGAAGGATTGTTTCCTATAATAAGCCTCCCGCCCTCTTTCAGCGTAAGGCCTATTTCTTTTAGCGCCTCATAAGTAGAATCTTGGCTATAATATTCATAATATTCCCCCAAAACATTGCCGACAATAGCTATATCTACGCTTTTTTGCGCAACGGTATTTGTTAAATTAAAAAAATCTCCCTGCATAAATTCTAAATTATGGCTCATTGCCCATTCTATAGCTTCAGGGTTAACAAGATATATAGCTTCTATTCTATTGCCCTGGCCATCGCTATACGCATCAGGTTCTACGCCATTTTTTGAAATATCAATTTTTCTTCTCAGATGCGCCTGTAAGGTTTCCTTTAATCTTCCATATAAGGATACAGCCTCTTTATCCGGCCCGTCTTCAACTAAATGATAGCCGTCTTTAACCCAACCCTCGGAATTTCTTATCCAATATCCATCTTTCGTATCTAACCTAACCAGGTTATCCAGCGAATCAAATACAGCCACATTGCCTCCTGCGTCACTGACCACATAAAGAATCTCATTGATATCCATTCCAATAATCTTTATGCCCTCATCTTCGCCATGGGTTTTTTTTGCGATATCCAGGGTAGTGCTGCTATCTGAAGCGCAGCAGTCCAATATCACCTTAATCCTTCCGGGGTCAGCCCTGATTAAACCTAAAATATATTCTTCCGCTTTTTCAAGCCTATTCTTAAAAGTAGTTTTTTCGATCGCATTACCTTCTTTTGGCGAATAGGTCATAATAAAACTATCTAATTGCATCAACTTTTCTAAAGCGATACGAATCCAATTTTTTTTCCATTCGTCTTCCAGTTTAAAATATAAATCCTGAAGCTTTCTGATGCTGACAAGATCACAGGCGATCAATAAAGCCTTATAAATCTTCTCCATTAGCTCCCAGTCATCCGTTTCTTTCAAAATATCTAATAACGGTTCAACAGCTCTTTGCCTCGATGCCGCCAATTCATGTCTCGCTCGCCTCGCTATGTTTACATCCTCACCGTTCATATCTAACAGCAACGTTTCTACTCTAACCCTGGCCTGATCTCGCGTCCAAACGCTTTCTCCTGTTTGAGGCCATAAGATTAAAGATAGGCTTCTTTTTTTTGCATCATCATATATCCTTAACACGCTGGATAGCATCTCAACTGCATCCAATCTTTCCTCCAGCGGCACATTAACAAAAGAAGCAGACAATCTTCCATTGTACATCCAGAATTTATCCGGATTATTTCTGACGACTTCCAGGGGTATCACTACCAACCCTAACTGCTGCGGATTTCCATACAGATCTTTTACTTCAAACTGATCAGCTGTAATATCAATGATAAATTCATATCCTGCGATTCTTGATAAAACAAAATAATGCTCGGGATTATAGCTTGGGGCTCTCATGAGAATCTGCAGCTCTGGCCATCGACAAACTTCATGCGACGCGTCAATGCCATGATCCCTTAATATCTGCGTTACTCTTGCGGCATAAGAATCGCAAATGCTAGGATACTCTTCTTCCATGAGATATAGCTCCCTTAGCTCAAAAATTTCATCCATAGCTTTGGAAAATTTTTCAATCCCTTCCTCCTGTTCTTTTCTCAGCGGCTCATTTTTTTGTAAATCCATTACTATGCCTCTAAATATTACTGGGTTTACCCTGATAAATTTTTTAAATTCGCCGTTAAAAATATAAAAATAAGCCAAAAACGCTTTAGACTGCTCTTCCAAAAAATTACCTATTGCCTTTGCGATATATTTATAGCTTATGCCATTTTCGATCTGATCCTTCGCTGCGGCTAAAAACTTCATACCTTCTTCTCTGCCAATGGCCCGGAGAGCAGCCCGCGAGATAACACGGCCTTTATCTCGGTCAGCCAGGTCTGACCATTCCGAGAGAATTTTTACGAGATAGCCGGCATTAGCGCTGCTGGATAAAAGATCCAGATCTACCAGCATTTTATCTACGATATTTTCCAGATTTGGGTCAGCAATAAATCTAGAAAGCGTTTCAGTATCAACCGGCTCCTGTCCCCGCCATATCTTCCACGCCTTAATATACGCATAAAAAGCGTTCTCTTCGGTTTCTAAAAATATTTTATCTCTTGCAGCAGGATCACCATTGCCCAATATAGCATCCTCTACGATTCTTTCGCTTTTTATCTTTGAATTGACGCCTCTGACATACCCTTCGGTTAAGACCCAAAATTTCCTATTCTCAAAATTAAAAAACCAATCTCCTCCTAATCTTGGATGAAGCGGCGGATCGCTATGCGCTAACTCATTCGCAGCCTTTGCAGTTTCTCCTATATGCGCCTCTGTCAAATGGACATCGCCAAAATCCACTCCCTTGGTTATCTTCATGACAAAAGGATAATTATGAAAAATACGGCCGTCGCGAGTTATGATTCCCTCTATCAAAAAAACCCGTTTATATATACCTTCTCCGATCTTCTTTAATTTTAAACCCGTTATTTCAGAGGGTTCGAATTCCAATGAGTCGGCATCAAAGATGCTTTTAATTGAATACGTTATAATATACGGATTTGCATTCAAGAGAGTTCTTAAATCCTGCTTTACCTGCTCAGAGACAACGCCCTCGATATAAAGATTCAATTCGCCTTCATGCATGCCCACAATAACCCTGCTGTTCAAAGGCATTAGCCCCAATCCATCCGCTAACCTGACTCTCCCTTTATCTGAATTCCCTAAAAGAGGGGTCCTGAGATAACTTCTTTCAGGCAGCTCTATACAATACGCTAAGCTTGTAACAAATAATGTTAAAACTACAATTAATGATGTTATTTTTATAGTTAACATAATAAAACGCCCTTATTCTAACTCTAAATAGCGCCTCGGATATCAGTAACGCGAAATGGCGCAGCCATGCTGGTTTTCTTCTTTTGATCCACGGGTGATTTTCCACCAAAGAAAAAAGGATTAAATCCTGTATCCACAAAATACGCCCATGCAGTGGACGCCAAACTTCCCACCTCCGGCGGAGAATACCAGCCGTAATTTGCAGGACATTCACGAGGCGTTACCACGCATGAAAAATAGGAATACCCTGTTTTGTCTCCTTCTGACAGCCTTAAGCTCTCCATGCCTAGGCGCATAGCTTCTGCATCTTTTTGTAACTCATCTGCCCAATCAGGATGAGACACGGCGTAAAATTTTGCTGCCTCCAGTACGCCAGTAATCCCCCCTCCTGTCCATTCTCCGCTATTCAAAGGTTGGCGCCCGATCGCGCGATAATCAGCAAAATCAAGGCCAATAAGCCTGCCGCTGCTATCGCGGACGCCCGCTAATTCTTTTGTTTTTTGCCACATCCTGTAAGCAGTCCCTTCTCCAAACCAAGCATCTATAACATCAGGTCCCAATGCATCAATTGCCCATGTCTGGACATCCGTAGCAAATAGGGTATTTTTTACCCAGCCTTTATCCGGATAAAAATGAGCGCCCTGAGCAAAAATACCAAGCTCAGGCACATATGCCCATTTAAAATACGCTTCAATGCCTGACATAGCCTTTTTATATTCTGCTTTTCCGGTAACTTGCGCAAGCATCCGCAATCCTGCATAACCCGAAAGATTATTCTCTGTGGAAATTTCATCATAAAATAACCTAAATTTAAGAGGGTCTTTACCGGTTTCACCTTCTGACGAGGTGCCAATAGGCGCCATGCGTATGCCGCCAATATCATCAGCCTGCAATAAAAGCGCTGCCCGCGCAACCTCTTCCGCTAATTTAAGCTCCAATGAATTAGGATTATATGTTAAGCCGTATTTGCTATAATACGTATGCATCGTTCCTATATTAGCAAACCAGCTATTCTCACCGCTAATAGGCTGCCATTGCTGCCAAGTTACCTGCTTGCCGGTAAGCGGATCAGTAATCCTATAATGGCCTTCTGCATTAATTATCTTGAATATATACCCACGCTTACCTGGTTCAAAAGGACTGATATCATTACCTCGAGGGTCCCTGTAGATAAATGGGTGCCCTGGAATATCAGCAGGATCATAATACGCCCGCAAAGTTTTAAACTCTCCTAAAGAATCTTTCCATAGAACATTAATTAATCTATCTGTTTGCGCAATATTCTTAGTATTCGCCCAGACTATCATGGCAAGCCCGGCGTCATAAAGCACCAATCCTTCCTTTAATATAATTCGATGATCCGCGTCTAACGTTTTATTCCAATCAAAATTCTTAGGCACTCTAAAACTCAAAGGTAACCCTGTATTCGTAGCTACATTAGCGTTAATCCAATTTACTATCGCTATTTGATTGTTCACAGTCGCCGCCTGAGTAGGAGTCAATGGCGCCCCTGTTGCCCTCGGTGTCTGAGTCGGCTGAATAATTGCTTGAGCTGTTAGTTGAGCAGTTGGCGCTGATACCGCCGGCTTGGATTCTGGTACGCAAGCAGCTAACGCTGGAAGAATCAGCAGAGTAATACCCGCAAGCAATATTACAGCTGATTTTCCTGCCCCTCCTAAAACATTTAAAAATGTTTTCTTTTCTTCGCCAATAAAAATATTTTGGCCGGGATTTGTCCCTGAATAAGACGTCCCTATTCTCGCTAATCTATCTCTTCCTTCATCTGAATTACCTAAAAGAGGAACCCTAAGATAACTTCTTTCAGGCAGCTCTATACAATACGCTAAGCTCGTAACAAATAATGTTAAAACTACAATTAATGATGTTATTTTTATGCTTAAAGTTTTTTTTAAATTTAACATACTTTTTGTTAATCCGACATCCGCGACATCCGCGCGACATCCGGGACGTCCTATTCAGGGACACCCTGCTATATATAAATCCCAAATTGCCTGTCAATCATTTCCTCATACGGCCTTGCCGTAGAAACATATTCTTCGTAACTATAGCGCCTAGCCTCTATAGTCTTACCAAAGCTTTCATAAAGTGGGTTTTCTGTAACCATATCATCCTTTTGGCCAGATGTATAATGCTTACAACTTGACCATCTATATTCATAAGGTTTTTTTACTATACCAGCCCTTACAGGGTTTCTTTCTATGTAACGGCCACACTCTGATAAATAGCTATCATCTTGGATTAATTCGCTTTTGTATCTACCTTGATATAGATAGCCTATATAGCCATATTTACGCTTATAGTAAAACCTATAGGACTGAAAAATCCCCTGCATAATCTTTGCTAATGTTTCTTTTTTAAATATCTTCAATAGAATGTGTATATGGTTTCTCATAAGGCAATAATGGTAAATTTCTACCTTAAACTTAGATAGATATTTTCTTATTATGGATAGGAATCTTTCAAAATCTTCATCTTCCTTAAAAATAGTTTGTTTATTATTGCCTCTTTGTACAATATGAAACACTGTATCATCGCTTACAAGCCTTTTTGCCCTTGGCATAAATCCACCCTCCTTTTTTTATGTATCTACTATATAGACACATAAATAGGGTGAATTCTTTCAAATAAATTAATTATTTTTTAACTATAGGGTGTCCCTTTATAGGACGTCCCCCGTCTCATAGATTTAAATAGCGTTGTCAATAACTCTTGGCTGAAAAGATGGGAACCAACTAGCTAGGGACTCCTCATCAACCTGGTACTCAACAGGAATTTCTTCAAGCTCTAATATATGCCTCTTAAATCTAACCGGCGATGCAACAGCAGGTAATACTATATTATTTTTATAAAATCTTTCTACAGAAATATGAATTTCGTTATCTCTTTCATCTAAAGGTTGCAAAAAACTTCCTCTTAAAAAATCAAGGCGTTCCCTGTCTAAGATTTCTGGATTTTTCAGAGCAGCTACCATGCTCTCACAAATATCTTCCCCTGGATCAAACTCTCCAGCATACGTAGTTACAGCGCGTGCAGGAATTTCTAATTGCCACATACTATATGAGCCATCTAGAAATATTTTATTAGGGCTTCCTAAGCGTCTCCATCCAAATTTTTTTGCCCAATCAATCTCTATAATATACGTAAGACTGTGAGACAGTTCATGAATCAATGTTCCTTCAAGATTCGTAGCTCCTTCCACGCGGTGAGAAATAGGACGAATGGCTCTTAAATATAGCCAAATCACCTGATCATGACCCGTTCCACGACCATTTATTTCTTCTCTAGATTTTGGATTTATCTCCCTTAGATTATCAATAAGAATATAGCGAACTCTTTTCAAAGCAATCCCGCCTGCAATTATTGCAAACTTACTTAAGACATCTCTTATCTGAGATATTTGTTCTTCTGATAATCTTTCATTATTCCAATTGTAAGCATCAATTATATGTCCATTTATAGTTATAGAAATCTGCTCCTTTGGCAATCCTTTTTGTGTCCACATAGCTTTAAGCCACCAGTTATTTCTAATTAACTGTTCTCGTAAATCATTTTCAACTTTCCCCATTGAATCATATGCATGATATCTAACTTGCATTGCTAATTCAAAGCCTGCTTCGCCTTCTTTAACCTCTTGCAAGACAACATCATTAATGCTTTGATATTTTATTTTTATTGTTTTCCCCGCAACATCGCTTTCAGCTTTTCTAAACCTATCTTCATTAATTACCATCGGCACCCGCAAGCAATGTCCCACACTTTCAAAGTTAAAGATAAAAACAATAAGAATAGAGATAAACTTTAGAATAGGCCTAGGACTATGCATATGGGACGTCCTATCCGGGGACATCCTACTATACATAAATTCAAAATTGTTTACCAATTATCTCCTCCACATAGTCTTGGCGTACAAATATATTCTTTATAAGCAGAACGCCTGTTTTCTATTGCCCGAATAGCGCATTCCGCCCAGTTCCACCCAAAAGGTTTGCTAAAATCTTTATATGCTCGTCAGGGTACCAGGCTTTCTTAAAATATCTTTTTCGAAGACAGCCTTAAGACTATCTTCTAAACCTTTGTCAATATACTCTGCCTGGCCATGGTACATAAACTCGGATCCGGTCCAGGTTAAATCAATGGCCACTATCTCCAAGCTCTCATTCCCGAATAAAACTTCCATCACTTCCCTGGTTTCCCTTTTTGCGCTGACCTCGTGAACTATACGAGCAAACCCGCTTCTCTCAGCAATTGAAAAATAATCATAATCTATACTTACCAATACCCTGCCTTTTATCTCTGACAATTCCTGAAGATCGCGGATGATTCTTTTATACTCAATCCCTGATTGCTCTTTTGTAGGATAAAAAGGTTCGCTCCATGACGGCTGGACCCAATATATATCACCGACCAAACCTTCCGCTTTTAAATGAGTAAGAAAGTTACGCCTGGTAACTTTGCCTTCATCCATTAAGCTGGCGTCAGAATGATAGTCAAAAACAATAAGAGGCAAACCCCTTTCAATCTCACCTTTTTCTATTCTTTCTTTAAGCCATCCATAAAATTCGTGGTGTTGATAGCCTTTGTGCAATACAGGACCTTGAGATGATACGTCATTTTGTTCCGGCTCACCGTTTGCTAAATCGCTTATTTCGCTTATGCCGGCATCAGGGCTACCTGCACTCAAAGTTTTTAACTTATCTGGGCCAATTATACTCCTTACTGAATCCACTATATGCCCTAATTTTTTTCTCAATAGGCTTCCTGCTTCGCCTGCGTAGAACGATCCGTCTAAAACCAGCGCATCAAGGCGAATTGCCAAAGGAAGTCTTGATAAATTAATAATTCCATTTACTATTCCCTGGGACAAGGGATGCGGACTGCTGCTGGGTAAATTTGACGAAATATTATCCCTTTGTATACCTGTAAATAATCCTACTAACGGTATAGGCGAATCAGCTCTGCTTTCAGCGTGAAGTCTACCTAAGTCCTTAAGATAGCCTGTCAATCGGCTTACCAATCTAAAAAATAAATAAGAATGCGCTCGTCTGAATATCCATTGAGTTCTCCAACTCAAGATTCTCAAGTGCTGAGAAAGCCGTTCCCCGAACGAAAGCTGTGAGGGCCTTAAATCCACCAGATTGAAGAGCGTACCCGTCTCAACATCCATGGCAATGGATCTGTCGCCATGCAATGCGTCTCTTTCATCCCATATAAATCTATCAAGATAGTTTAAGATGTCCAAACTTTTCACAGAAACGCCTTGTTCTTCCAGTGCGCGCAATATAGTGACAGCAAGCTTCTGTGAACTATCCGGCCATCCGCCAATAAGATGAGCCTCTAGTCCGCGAGAATTGAATTCTTTTATAGTCTCATTAATCATGCCTACAGCATCGCTCTTAACTGTAATATGCAGCATCTTCCCTATTTTGGCCTCTGGATCATACAAGGCCACTGCTATGCAATCACAAAGACCATATGTCTTAAGATATTTTGGTAGTATTCTAAGAGGAAAGTCATGTCGTTTGCTGGGGGCCTTTAGCGTACCAATCTTGTCCATTCTGACTCGCACCGCATGCTCAGGGTCTTTGAGTATGGCTCGCAAAGTACCATATAACAGGCCACTCACACCCAGAAGCTCTTCCCATTCATCAATCTGTAGACTGTAGTACTTAGGCTGTTCTATTAACCAACGCAATCTCTCGCTTAATGGTTGCTTCTCCCACCATCCACTCTTCTTAAGCTGCTCGATATCCGAACTTATTTCTTCAAAAGCTGATTTTTTTATTTCAGGAGCGCGAGCCAGCCGCACCAGCTGTATCAGCTGCGTAATCTTTCTGGAAATAACCCCTCCAAGCCCAAACAGTATATCAGAGTATAACGTAACGCCTAGTCCTTGATTTTTTGATCTATCAGCTTCTTCAGCAACTTCTACATGGCTTGTTCCAACGCCTACGCTCTCAGAATTCTTTTTCATCTCCTCTAATAGCTGCCTGATTCCTTCTTCCCCTGCACGGCTTAATTCATCTATAATATGCAAAATCCTTTCTAAAGCCCAAACAGAAGCATTTGCTAGATCTTTGTCAGGAGCAGGAGAAGGTTCTCTTACATTTTTGGAGTTATGCTTAAAAACCCTATATAAAGATAAAGTTACTCCTACAATTGATACAGATGTAAATAGTATTGCCCCCAAGGTTATCAAGGTTGTTTCGGAAAATAATGACTGAAAGAACGCTCTCTGATTTACTGCCTCCTCTAAGCCCGCTGACTGAGCAATAGAGGGAAAACCCCAAAACATTTCTGCAAATCCGCCAAATAGTATCGCTAGAGGTAATATTTTGAACCTTGATTTACCAATATTATTTTTATTCTTCTCAATATATCGAATCAAGTCATCGGTTTTTAATGATAACACGCGATCGATAACCGGAAGTTCGGCATTCTTGTCATCATAACCAATTGCTGCTACCATTGCATCTGCTGAAAAAACCTCTCTTACCATGCGCAGCTGCATAACTGCATGAGAATTAACATTAAGGAATTTTCCATCCTGGCCGATACTTTCCTTGAGCAGTTTCAGCGTAATAGAATCCGGGCTTCTGACGGGAGTGGAAGAAAGAAGATAGTATTCGCGGTAAGCCGCCATTGCCCTTATCATTTCCCGTACCACGCTAGCGAAATCATGCCTTATGTCAGGCAGCCTATTAAACGCAGCCCTGTATAATAAGCCTATAAATTGCGTATCGATATCACGCTGCCGCTCTTCTTTTGATGCCTCGGATTGCATCTCAGATCGGGGAACACCCCCATTTGCCATTCTATCTCCCTCTGCGCCTTTAATCTCTTTTGCGGGATCATTTCTTCTTTGCGTAGAATAATCTACGCCGCCTTCGTATTTCTCAGCAAGTTTAGCCAATAAAAATCGCAAGATATGTTCTCTATAATAACGCGTGCTTGGCGGGCCGATCATCCAGTTAGACAGTTTATCTCCTGCGTCTACAAAAATAACATCGTCAAATTCAATATTAAGTTTAAAAAGCGCGTCGACATACTCACTAATTGCTCTTTCAAGTTCTTTACTGTCAAATATACCAAAAGAATCATTCTCAATAATTAAAATAGTCTCATCTGTTTTCGAAGGCGTAACTGCCGGAAATTGCGCTAAACGCAGTTTAAGTATCCGGCCTTCGCCCTCATCTGCCTTAATTACCGACAAGTCATAAGAATCCGCGATGGTCCCGTCTTTTATAAGAGCCATACGCCAATTCGCAGAAGTTAAGGCATTGGAACGATCAATAATTTCTCCCTCGCTGGCTTCTCCGGGATCCAAAGGTTTATATTCAGTCGGATAGCTTGCGTCATCGTGCGCATCTGAAAGTATCTCTCTAAACTTAAAACCTAAGGCCTTTCGCATCAGGTTTAATAAGGTGTGTTCGAATTTGTGGTCTGGAATAAAAAATACCTTGAGTCCTTTATAAGACCATATCTTGGCAGCGACAAAATAATCCGAATCATATGCCTGAATAGGAAGGCTATCGCATTCTGCTTTCCAATCAACTAATTCCGAGGAATCTTCTCCTGTTTCCGAGAAGTTTCCTTTACGCTTTAAAGCAAAACCGAACACTAGAGGAAGAAACAGGCCAAATTTACCTTCCAATTCATTTTGATGTTGCGCAGTCCAATCTCTAAGCTTAGCGACCATTTCATCAGAGGTATTTTCATCCGCCTGCCCTATGATTGGCCTCCACATCCAGATTAATCCGCCTGAAGCAGGCTTACCTGTATTCCATAGATTTAAGAGATTATCCAAGTAAACAGCGGGTTCGATATTCATACCTTCGTCTCTGCTGGGATATTCCTCTAATAGCCAAGGTTTATTCTCCGGGAGCTGACTGACATAGCTTTCTAAAGGCCCCATCCAAGCATAGTAATGCAGGGCAAAATAATCTAACCTATCCTTTATTGCGCCTATGACGCTAAAATGCTTTGCTGAAACGCCGATAGTGACGAACTTTTCAGGAGCAATAGACTTTATAGTTTCGTAAGCCTCATTAAAATAGGCGTTCATATCCACAATTGGTATCGGCTGTTCAGGCCTTTCTCCTGTAACATACTCCCATCCACCGCCAAAGCTTTGGCTGACAGACCATTCCGGTTCATTGTATAAATCAAATCCCCAGAGGCTTAAAAATGCCTTAGGATCAGCTTTGATATCCCTTACCAAATCCCCTAAGAATCTTTGGGTGATATCCTGTCTGGTAATATCATGGGTCAAGGCATCAGAATGACGAGCAGCCAACAGGTAATCAGCTAGAACAAACTCTACCATAACATTGTTATCCTTTGCCCATTGCAGGAAAGCAATCACATCATCCCGAATATTTGCATAATTACCTTCGCCTTTAAAGTAATTAACCCCTGAATCCAATAACCCCACGCGGATAACAACAGTCCCTCTCTGAGATATACTGCGTATAGCAGCCAGCTCAGCCTTTACTTGTTCAGGATAATCAGTTACCCGCCTATATGCCCCAAAATTGTTGTCATAATCCAAAATCCTGAAATTTACTCCCGCCCCAATAAATATCCTTCTATTCTCAACATAGAAACCGTCAGGACGAATGTCAACCTCGGGAGTCTGGATCATCCGCGCATCCTCCTGTTGATGGATAACACGGTTCTGCGCCCCCGCGCTGCCAGAGCCAGCTGCATTCGCAGTATGCGCCGCTAATACAATGCTGATAAAGAACCAGGCAATAAATACTATTGCGATAAAAGGAGCTAATATTTTGAGCATTGACTGACCAGCATTACTTTTATTCTCCCCGGTATATTGAAGCAAGCTAGCGGGAAACACATATTTGCTATCAGTCCCTGGTTTCTGTTGAATGAGCATCTTATACGGGCTCCTACCTGGATCATTAATGATTCCGCTAAGCCTGAATTCATCAACTTCTCTCCTGGCTTTTTTCATAGCCTCCTCTGAAGATAAGCCAGGCTCCTGGCCCTGAAACCTTTTTGCCAGCTCCTCCAAAAGAGATTGGCTCGTTAAAGGAGTCACGCCTTCTTCAAGATGGGCCTGGTTACCGTAAAATACTGTATTGAGCCCTATCTTTTGGCCAGCGGCTGCCAGATCAGTAAAATTTTGTTCAGCGGAGATATCTCGTTGGCCAGGAAGGCTATAGGGATCAGCGTCCCTTGAGCCATTTTTTATTATAAGAAGGTGCTCATATTGAGGGTCAAGAATATAATCCGATAACCCGCCATAATCTATGGTCAGGATGTAGCCTTTATCCAGGATCTCTCCGGCGCCCTGGATGTATCCCGCCCCATCAGGATTAATATAAACAGCGAATGGCTTTTCATTATCAGCTACAAATCCATCTATGCTTTCTTTATTCTCCTGAATATAGCTAAGGACCTCCGGAACATATATAGGGTCAATATAAATTTCTATAAATCTTATTTCCTGATTAAACAGATTCTCCTGCTCAGGGCCCAGATCCCTAAGATAAGCCTTCAGGGCCAAGAAATCATCCCTGGAAAGATATATCCCGTCGGTTAAAGGGAGCTTAAATTCCGAGATTAACTCTTCATTTCTTTTAACTAACTCATTCTGTTTGTCTTTAGGTAAATTGCCTAGCAAGGCTAAAGATATTTTTGGGATAGATAGCGTTACCTTGATATCTCCGTCCGGATAAACGATAAGTTTCTGGTGGCCGGAAACGTCCAGCAATTCATTGGAAAGAATCAGGCCTTTTATAGAGGAGGGCTTGAAAACGCCTCCCTCGAGAGGATTCAGCGCATCAACTAAAACCGTATTAAATTTACCATTAAACCGCGCATTTTTCTTTTTTTGGATTTCAATCAAGGGAGGCGAGCGGTCACCTATAGTATAAAGTAGGGCTCTGTAAAACTTTGCCCAGTCAGGATTATCCAGGGCCTTCTGGCTTGCGCGTGAAAGAATATCATAAGCCAGCGTTCCGTCTCCGCCGCCAAACTCTAAAATAGTAAACTGTTCATTTTCTGTAATTGTGCCTGCCCTGACCATCCCCTCCCACATCTTAAATGCCTGTTCAGCAATCATTCCGCCAAATAGCGGAGATAGCTTCAAAGGGTAAGTAATAAAATCGCTCCCCTTTCTGACAGTCCCTATTTTTACGCGGCCGCTTGCATAATACCCCCAATCCGGGTTATACAAGGCCTCGTTCATATATTCCTTGAATGTGAAAAATATATTTTTAGCTCTCTGTACATTAATTTGACTAGCAAATCCTGAGCGTCCAAAAATTGCGTTAGTTACATCTCCTCTAAGCTTAGTGGTAGCATCTAATATTATTTCTAAGGCAAAAAGAATGCTATTGGCAAGAAAGACGTAAGAGAGGATTCCAGCTAAAGGATTTGTAAAATCTATAACTGCGTGGCCAAAGAAATGCAAAGTAAAGGCTGAAGCAATAGCGACAGAGGCATTTACAAACAATCCTGCTAAATGAACTATTGGAGAGGCTCTTTCGGCTATAGGCATCTTACTGGATAAATCTTCTATATAGAGTTTTCTTAATAAAGGGGTTTTGGTTATTTTTGCCATAAAAAGATGTCCAACCTCATGCGGCACTATAGCAAGTGAAAAAACAGCCCTTGTCGCCCAATTAAACTTACTCCATTTTCCGGTGAAAAGATTGGCTAAAAGAGATGGCGCATTTTGCTCTCTTGGAGCATGAGCAGAACCAAGGTCATCAATTACTAACCAAGGATTCTCTGGCAACGATGCAGTATGCTCTTCAAGCCACTCTACTTTGTCAGGATCCATATAAAAATCAACTCCTCCGACAAAAACCTCGTCTTCTTGGAGCCTTCTTGCTAATTCTCCTTTAAGCCGGGCCTGTTCTTTGACTTGCAGAGGAGCCTGTCCTAGTTTATACCTTGCATCTGATTCCATTTGTTCGTAAATCTTCCTGCTAATAATCCAAGTCCTTTTGTCTTTGTACGAATATTCTAAACGTGCTTTAAGAAAAATCTTTAGCGGCAGCTTTCCTTCCAATACTACCCTGAAATACGGCACGCCTTCATGAGGAGCCTTAGTCTCTTCGATACTAATTTTAGATTTTTCATCCATTATTATAGACATTACTTTTTCTCTGTTAAACTCGGTTATCCCGAATCCTCCGATTAGATTATTTACTTTAGGCGTAGATGAATCTTCATTCATGACTACCTGGACTATTAGCCCTGATAAATCCTGGCTTCCGATAAAGAATAAATCTCTGATCATAATATTCATTAATACTTTGGCTGCTGAAATATCGCCAATCGCCTTTCTAAACGAAGGGGAAAGTTCTAAATAATGGACTTTAAGCTTTTTGTTGTTAAATAAAATCCTAGCATACCCCGCAGGCCCCCCTTCATACCCCAGAAAATATTCGAAAGAACTTGCAGATTTTACAACTTTCAGATCCATGACATTGCCATCAATAACTAATTTTCCTTCATAAGCATCCGCATCCCCTTCGACCTTTCTCCAACCCTCGAATCCATACTCTGGTTTAATAGAAAGAGGCGCCAAGCCGACCTTTATTTTTAAAAGTGCTTTTCGTAATTCTTCTATTTCTCTACTATTAAAAGCATTTTTTCGTTCAGCATGGTTAATTTCATAAATCAACCGCGCCATTCCTTCATCATTCATCGCCCCAAATGCCGGCCGTGTTAAATTGCCCCCGTATTCAGCAATTACGGTCTCTATATCTCTGACCAATCCCGGCCTATCTCTAGAAACGATCGTAAGTTCCGTATAGTCAATAGATGAGGGGATTTCTTCTTCGGGCACATCTTTATAATAAACATCTTTTGGATTTTTTATAGCTACTCGTATCTCTCCTTTTTCTGCGAGACAATTATCCATCAAAGTGCGCCATTCCACAATCTGAGCCACAAGCCTATCCACAGACACGGTATCCGATGAAGTATGTTCAAGCGGCATTGATAAAATAGCTCTTTCTATAAAATCATGAGGAAGGCCTTGCCTAAGTAGTCGCGATATTACGTCTTTTAACTTTCTACCAGCCAAACTTTGTTTATGTCTTGTCTGGTTGACTACATCAGCAAGGTCCTTATCACTCTTTGTCAATACAGGAATAGCAATTCCTAAATCTCCCAGTCGTTTGAAGTCTTTGATAACCGCGCCTTTTTCTTTAAAGGCAGCTGCGTTGGCCTCTTCCAATTGAGTTATGTCTCCTGTAACTGCTTCCAAGTAGAAATAGCCATTTTTAAATCGCAGGTTATAAGGGAATCTCTTCTTTAACAGTTCCTCTAAGCCTCTACGTCTATACATAATTCTAAAGGCGTTATAAGGCGCACTGTCTTCGCTTGCCTTGGTCAGCAATTCCTTTAACCGGTCTGAGCCTTCTGTATTAGAAGTCTCTATAAGAAAGTATTTGCCGGTTCTTTTATCCTTGATAAGATTACCCCCTTTTTGTTTTCCAGGGTTTTCTACCAGCTCTATAATGACGTCATTTTCTTGTTCAATAAGAAATATTTTAAAGGCGAGTTTTCTTACATCCACTACCTCATCAACTAAAAATTTAGTCAAATCATTAACTCTATGAGTATCGATATAATAACCGGCGGTTTTAAGTTCCAGTTCTGTCAAAACTGCTTCTGAAAGATATTCTCTGTGCATTATTCCATTTTTTACCTTAAGGTGAAAAGCGACACCTGGTACGTTCAATTGCTCTGTGGCGTAACCATGTCCAAAAGGAAGTTTTGGGCTATCTTCGGCAAAAACTATTTTACCGTCTTTAAGGGAATACCCGTGTAAAGTTTCCTGCACCATAAAGAAAATATTATCTGGATCAAAACCATAGAAAACATTATCCATAAAGTCCTTCAAAACCATCTCTTCGACATCTTCATTTATATGCAAAATAAGGCGTTGGCGCTTCAGAACCTCATCGGGATGTAATCCTTTTTTCAGGGCCAAGTTTTTCAGGAAAGTTCTATACGCAAATAGCTGCCTTTGCGCCATTCCTAAACCTAAGTCTGAAGAATCTTTTCTGGCCGGGCCGGCAAAATCCCAGATATCCAGTCCATACATACGGTATTGTGGTTCGTCTTTCTTTTCTATTGTCCTGCCTGATGCCCTGAGGTCTTCTATAAAGCGGGTGGCTGCTCCCGCAAAGAAGAATTCTACAACATGCTCGCCATGAATAATGCTATCTTCAGCCCGTTTTATATATTCATCGGCATCGCTTCTTTCTAAAAATTCGTCTAAACTTCCTACATCTCCGGCTTCAGCTAACTCAATCTGATTTTCTGGAACCCTCGAAAAAACATTGATCTTATCTATAACTTTATTGATTTCTCTTTTTTCTATTATCTTTCTGGCTGATTCTGTTTTCGCAGCATTTTCTCCAGAATATGCTTCCATAAGACTCTTCAATTCTTCATGCAGTGATTTAATTCTATCTCTTGAAAGGCTGGATAATTCGTTCAGCAAGGCCTTTACTCTCTCGGCTTCTTCCGCTATTATTGCTTCAGCCTCTTTAATTTCCGTAGCCATTCTATGATATTTATCAAGAAGCGGCTTTAATTCGCTCATATAAGGATCAATTAAATTTTGAATTCTAAAGACAAAAGAATCCTCTAAAATTTGCTGGACCTTATCATCCAGAAGGCTGCCGGTCCCGGTTTGACTTGGCCCAACGATAATTTGTTCGTATTCTTCGGCTAATCGATGGATTTCTTCTGCCAGTTCTGGTCTCCAATTTCGTTTTTTCCCCAAAGACAAATTCTTAGTTTTTAATTCTATTATTTCGTAAAGGATTAAGGCGGCCAGTTCCCGAATATCAAGCTGGTCAAAGGTAAGTCTATCAATATAAATAGAATTATAGGATATCCCTGGGTGCGCAACATGGAAGGCATTCTTGCTTTCTACCATCAAACCTGGAGATTTATTGCGAGGCTGGATCAAAATAATATTAAGGGCGCCGAGGTCTTCAGCTAGTATAATTTCGCCCAAACCGCTTGGTAAAACTATTCTACCTAATTCACGAATATGCTCCACCATTAAAAGTTCAATCGCCTTTCTAAGTTTAATTTTATCCGCGTATTTTCCATCTTTCCACCCCCTCGCGAGTTTAGTGCCGCTTCTTTGTATAATATATCCGCGATTTTCTGAACGCGCTTGCGCTATAGCTCTATTTACGCTTCCATGCTCATGAGGAGGAAGCAAGGCCTTACCTTTGGCAGCTGTTCCGCTAGCAGGAGTAAGCGTTTTCTTTTTCGTTCCAAAAAAAAAGCGTGCATCACCTTCGCGGATAAATCCGCCTCTAGCAGCAATAACTCGGCTCTTGTATTCTACCATAGCGTTATAAGTTATCATGGCGCGCAGATATGAAAATAACTCCGCCTCAGGCTGGGCTAATTTAAGGCCTGGCATAACAGGATGCGTCTTTTTATATTCCTGGGTAACTTTATTGATGAAGCCCCAGTCAAACCCCGCATTTTTTAGATTGTCAAAAAATCCGTACTTACTTTTTAGTATGAATATCTTCGGGCTTACCTTGTCTTGCCTCAGGCGTTCGATAGCGTATTTAATAAATAACGGGGTGGCTCCTGAGCTAAAGGTATCTATAAGAACCTCGTTTTCATGTTCCAGTATGCCGGACTCTCTAATTATCTGGAATAGTCTTTCAGTATCATCTGCGAACAGCCTATCAAAATTCTTGCTTTCAGGATTCAAACGATTTTCTATCGCTTTTTTCACTATTTTCTCCACTTCTTCTTCTGGATACCCTCGCGTTTTTGCTGTCTCGACTAGCTGGCGCAGGATATATATACTGTGAGAGAGATTCCCCATCCCTGCTACGTCAACACCGCCTGCATAAACCAGAGATGAATCAAGTTTTATTCCATTTATTAAACTATACAGATATGCGGCTTCGTAAAATACCCCGGCATCTCTGGCAATAAATACCTTATGCGCTCCAGGAAATCTTTCCGTAATAGCCTTTACCACCTGTGGGTATAACATAAAAGCGCCCTGCAGTTTTTCGTATTCCCCATATAATGCGCTAGCAATATCCGGATAAAGCTCATTTAGCTCTCGTTCGCTCAGTTTACTGCCTTCCAATAACTCTATTAGCATGCTCACTGCCTGATCTATCCTGTATCCCTTCAAGCTGTGACGAGCCTTTTTAATCTCTTCTGCCCGGGCCTTTAACCTTTCGGTTAATTCCTCTTTAGTAAAGGCTCTGAAGTTTCCCTGCGAATCCCGCGGTAAATCTCCGGCCGCAAGATTCTGATAAAGCTTCTCTATTTTCCCGGAATACACAGGCGCTGCTTTGCGCAGTTCAGCTAGTAAAAATTTTAAAAGTTCATTCGCGTTTTTATCAACGATATTAACAAACACCATAGTAGAGCCGTTGACTGTTTTTTCCGCTTTTCGCCTTACCATTTCTGAGTCAAGCAGCCTATTGAGCCCTTCTTCCAGGAGATCAAAAGTTTTAACGTCAGTTGCAGCTAATCTGCATATAATAACCGCATATCCTTCTTTGAGTTTTTCCAAGTTATCATTTTTTATCTGCCCTTCCTCTATCTGAGCATATATATCCTCAAGCAACCTCTTAGGGGTTTGGACTAAAAGATTAGAAGAGCCAAAAACAAGTCCTTTCTTGTAAGGCATTTCCTTGACCCCTGTTTCTACATACCTATAATAATCTTCTAATCCAGACTTATCAGTCAACTCCGCAAGATTATTGCTGAATCTTTCATCAGTTAGAGCTGCTCGTACTGATTCCGCAATGTATCCTGTGCCCTGGGCAAGGTCTTTAGCTATCGCTAAGTATCCGGATTTTTCGTAATTCGTCATTAAGCCAGCAAGGCCTGACAGGACATCTCTCAGGAACTCGTCATTCTCTTGATTGGCTATTTCCTTGAGGCCTTCAGCGGTGATGCCCTGGCTAAGAAGATTGTCATAAAGCATCCCGTATTTATCCGCTTCGTAATACATCTGTATTGCAGCCAGTCTCTTTGCAGCTTCTATATCTTTTGGATTTTGCTCGTATTGTCTCTTAAGATGCGCGATCTTAATAAGGTCATAACTGGAAGAAGTTTTGTAATGTTCGCCTTCTTTAATCAACAGAAACTTAAGTATCTTCTTATAGGTATCATATTCAGGCGTCCCTTCCTTGCTTATAACCCTATCCAGGAACATCTTATGAACCTGAAGTGTCTTTTTCTCTATCTCTCCGTTTGCTCCGAGAATAATTTTAACCTGCATGACCGGATCCCCTGGCGTATCGCCTATCAGGACCTTACTTTCGTCTCCCAGAAAATCTGTTGCAAACGTATATACCATCTCTGCTATAGTTTCATCGTTAAGCTCAGATGCTACCTCTCTTAACACCTTCAAGCGGCCTAACCGCTCTTCTCTGCCAAATAACCTGTCAAGCAAAGCTCTGAAAGATCTTGCAGCTGAACCTTTCTTCCCTGCTAAACCCACAGCAGCGCTTGATTCGTTGGCTTGATTTTTGCTATTTATTATCTCTCTTAATATTCCTTTTAATGGGTTTTCTTCGCCGAATATCTTTCTCTGGATACCTAAGTATATCGCGCGGTGGGCTTCATAGTCTTTCTCTCCGTGCGCTGCTACATAAGCTTCATGGAAAAGAACTTCGTCGAGATATGTATGAAGTTCCGGACGATTAAAGAAATCGCTCATAATTACAATCTGGGCAGAGGTAGCAAAGGCAAGTAAATAATCTTCAGGGCCATTAACGAATGCAGTGAAAGATACAATATCGCCTCTGGCAAAATATTCCCTGAGTTTTAAAATAGCGTCGCTAATTTTACTTCTCTCGTCAATATTCAAGTTAGAAGCATTTTTGACCCTTGATTCTATTTCGCCAATCTTCGCCTGCACTAAAACTCTGGCGTCTTCGCTTAGTTTGCTGGTCCTGATACCTGGTATATATTTTTCCGAACCTTCACTGCCTATGGTACCTGTTGGCGCAGCTGGCGCAGACGGCTTATTTCTAAATTTTCCTATCCTATCTTTACCAAATAACCAGAGATAATAAATAGTCTTTCCGATTGAATAGGGCAGCATCCGGAATAAAGCCGACAAGCTCATGCCTTTTAAATTCCCTTTACTATCAGCAGACGTTGTAAATACATACATGCCTGTTAAGAAAGCAATAGACGCCATGAGATAAGGCAGTAAAATAATAGGCCCCCAGGGGGTCATGGTAAATAATGCTGCCACCCAAGAGATAAGCCCCCATATGCCCACAACGCCGCTGAAAGGAAATCCGCTTTTATTCCAGAGTTTAAATAGCATTTTATCGCTATACCAATCTTTTTTATTTTCCATTGCAAGGCGCGCTTCCTTTTGTGTCCTTATAAAAGAAAATATCTCTTTGGAAGCAGACCATACCCCTCTCAAGAAGAAAGGCAACAGCACGACATATAATGGAAAAGCTCGGACAATATCTTTTATAGTATAAACAGCAGCAACCCATAGATTGCCTGTCTGCCTCCAGTGCCTTACAAAATTATTAGTGTTTATTGCTTCCATAAGGAGAAAGCTCGCGGCTACGAAAAAGATAACAGGCGTCAAAAAAGCAAATGCGCTAAATGGCGCAAGAATAGGAAGAAGCACTAGTAATCCTAGGGAGAAAGGCACTACAAAATAGTGAGCCCATAGGAATAAATGAGATAATTTTTTGTCGAATCCTAAATCTTTATTATAAAACAATTCAAACTGGCCCCTATCCATCAAAAATCTCGTAACATTATAAGCATACCTCATCTCTGTCCCTATGATAGAGCCTGCGAATGACATCCTTCCCCATTCAAAGCCAAACCAGTCTATCTGGGTAGATGTATATGAAGGATTTGTCCTCTGAAGCAAAAGAAATGCCGCAGAATCTTCTCCAGGAGGAGTAACTACGCTGACTGCCTGCGGCACCACACAGGCCTTGCCATAAAAAGTCAGCATGCCTCTTCTTGCCCTCTGGACATCCGAGGTAAAGACCTCCTGTGCTATGGAATAGATATTAGTTGCAGGAAAGGCGCTGTTGCTGCTCGCCCATATCTTCATCATTGTATTAACTACTGCTATATTGGGATTTCTTCCCTGCAGAGCCGCCCAGTTAAACCTCCAGACATTCTGGCCCGGATAATTCCTTACATGAGCATCAAAGTTCACTGATTTCCCATAATATAACCACAGCTCATTCCCTATGCCTGGATTCTTAAGTTTGGGAATAAAATTATCTTCTTGTTTATAAAAAGCGTATTTTACGCCGGAACTGCTACTCTGATGAACCATAGTTGCTAATTGAGAAGAAATCTTATTCCAATCATCTGCAAGCGCAGAATAAGCATTAATCAGAGCGACAATATTATCGTAGTTTGCTCTTCTCCAGCTGATAAATTTCTCTGCCCAATCATCTAAATCAGTAATGTTATACTTTAGAAGAGGGTTCATATCTCCGCCACTTAAAAGTTCTCTAATAATATCAGAAGTCGCAGTATCCTTTTGTATATTTTTTAAACTTTTTACAAACTTATCTACAGGCGGTATTCTATTCTTTGCCAAATCAGCATCAGCTGCCCATACAGTCTGGTCCTGGAATAGCTGTCTAAGCTTGATACTGACAAGAAATTTATACTTTTTGTATCCGCTAAAAAAGATTTTTTCTGTATTGTCTCTATCTCCTTCAGCTTTAGAACTTATTACTTCATAGGCCTCTTTAAGAGACGGGTATTTCATAGAGATTTCTCTTGCTGCTCCATGGTATTCTAAATCGCCTGACTGATAAGATATTGATAAATGATATTCCACATAATCCAATGCCATAGATTCAATAACAGCCGCATCAGTAGGACGCAGTTCATTGAGCCATTTCATCATAGACTCTATAATAAATTGCCTTTCTTCCTGCGTTAATCCATAGTTTGTTACGAACAATAAAGTATATATATCGTATTTTTCCGTTATCCCTCTTAATTCCTCAAGAAATGTTTCTTTGTCTTTGTCTTTTATTATCTGTTGTTTTATCCTATCCATTAGATTTTCCCACTCTGGCTTTTGGGTTCTTGCCATGTAACCCAAAAGCGAACGCTTCATACTTGTCCAATTATGCTTTTCTGAAAAGTCTAGAATACGCTCTCTGATAATTTGCTTTTCTTCTTCATTCAAGTTTTCGCAGTCAGCTAGCCTTCTCTCTAACTTTTCAATACTAAGCATTTTTCCTAAACTATTAATATCACCCCATTTTTTATTTTTTACCGAATCTTCGTCGTTAAGTCCAATTCTTTGTTTCAAGCTGTATATTAATTCATCTAACAGCGGGTGATCGTCGAAAGTTCCCAATAAAGCGCTATTTTCAAACGTATGTGTAAATAATTCTCCTGCTGCCTGGACATGCGTAGAAGTAGGCTGCAGCAAGGAATAAACATCAGGAGCAGGCTTTTTCTGGCTTATAGCAAAGAACGCATTATAAAGGATCTCAAATGCTTTGGGTGAGCGAGGTTTTCTGAACTTTCCTTCTTTTCCTTCACTATTCAATGCTTTGATCCAGTCGCTCTTCTCGTCATCCGAGAATAGATATCTTTCATGTAGAAGATTTACGAGCCGCTCCAAATACTCTGTTATTGACTCGCCATTAGAGGTAAGCGCCATATGATCTCTTTCAACATCCTTGAATTCCACGTACCATTTCTTGAATAAACTATTCCATCTTGTGGGCCAAGGCGCTATTGACCGCCACCCTGTCAAAGACCTTGCAGTGCCGCTCCAAAGTTCCTTATGTAACCCTATATAGCTCCTTAAGCTAACAGCAAGATGATAGAAGGAAATAAGAGTTGGTATAAATACCAAGACAAGCAATCCTCCAGTAGCCACAGTGCCAAAAGTAAGGGCCACCAGGCTAAGCTTCCAGAATAAAAAGTGCGTCATTATGCCAAAGGTGTATATTGAAGTTGCGCCAAATATTGATGCCCAGAAGATTTTCTCTTTCGGGCTTGATGACTTGCCCCATATAATAGGAGAGAGCATAACCCCAAAAGATATTAATACCGCCCCGAGAGCTAGAAAATGAGGCATTATAACTATACCAAGGCCTGTTAAGCCAAAAAGCATTACTGTAAAACCGATCTTTTTCGCTCGGCTATCAATACCCCAGAATTTTGAACTGAATAATGGCTTAAATATCCTGCTGACATATAAATGAACTAATCCTAATTTAAACCAACCAAAAATTAAACCTTTCTCAGTAGCTTCGTCTGCCTGCACTGCTTCAGGAGCATCCTCCATTGATAAATCTAAAGTGAGCTTTTTAAGCTCCTTAGCCAAATCGTCTTGACTAATTCTCCCGTTTGTTATGGCATTTCTTAAATCTTCAACTAAAGCAAAACTTGTTCCATTTACAGATAAGCGATCTAAAAGATTTGTTTCTTTTTTAGATAAACGCTCAAATAAATCATAGAAGTCCAGATCAGAGAACACATCCAATAAAATTTTTTCAGCGCCTTCAATTTCTTCCCATGGGTCACGTTCAGTAATCTGCTTTTTATATTTTTTAAGCACCTCTTGCGATACAAGAGGTATAAATACATCCTTATAAGCAGTGATTATAGAAAGTATTTCCTCCGGGCTCCTTTCGTTATCTAGCGCATTTTTAGCTTCTCTTACTACATATAGAGCAAATGGCCATATAGCTGAGAATTGCCCTATTGAATGATTGTTTGTCTGTGACGGATTCAGCTGTATGAATTTTAAAAGTATAAATTCTTTTAACGTGGTAGTTTCAATTGCCTTATTCATAGGATTAGGATTATATTCTGCATCTTTTGTATCTATTATCTGTTTGAGTAAAGAAGGGTCTTTGAAGATAAAAGGATGGATTTCTGCAAATACGGTCTCGAGTGTTATATCTTTGATCCCTTCTGTTATTTCAGCTCCAAAGGTCCTGCTAAACACATCATCAAATACCGGCTGAATAAACTTCTCTTTTATGAGCCCAATGGCAAAACCAGTAAAACCGCTATATCCACTATCTTTATGGGAAAGTTCTATTAAGTCAGGTTTGGCAATTAAATCGTTCTTTACCACATACTGTAATACTTTTGCTTCCGGCGTAGGAAGAAGTTTATCTACATTTGTAAAATCCCCTTCCTTTATTTCTCCTAAGACCTTATCCTGAGCCTTATTAAGCAATACCTTTACAAGCAAATCCCACTTTAAAGCCCCTTCTCTTAAAGCCCCCTCTTTCCTAAAGGTACCTTCTAAGTCGTCCTGGGTGATTAACTTTTTTTCAAGTAATGCCTTGATAACAATTGCCGCGGGATAATTTTTCTTAGCAATAGCTTCTTCCAGGTGCTGAAGAGTATCAATAGGAGGAGCACGCGGGAGAGATTTCGGATCCACATCTTTATCTTCCATTGTAATTTTTCCGCTATTAAATAAACCAACTATTTCATTGACTTCTTCTGGATCAAAACCAGAGACCGACAGATAATCACGCAAAAAATCACCTTTATCCGCCGCAGGCAGATTACTATTTATAATAATAGGGCCTGAAAGTTCGCGCAGAACTATAAGCTTATCAGCAAGGCCCGGAGTACCAATAACTTCTCTAAGCCTATCTGCTTCTGTAGCATTCACATTCACTATTCTTCTACCTGTTTTTCTAAAAATCCATCTTATGCCTTTTGACCCTAAAAATCTTCTAAAGATAGGCAAAGATACTAATAGCGCCAAAAACCCTATCGCTCCGATCCACGCCTGGTTCATAAGATACCTTGTTTTATCGACAAATACTCCTTCTTCTAATTTGTCAAAACATCTTCTATAATCTATGTCAATTTCCATCCCTTGTTTTTCGATCTTATCCATAAGTTTTTCTAAATCATCGCTGCCCATAATACGCTTGACCAATCTTCCTGGAGCGGAATTTAAGAACTTATCAGTCATGCTTGTAGCGTAGACATCCTGATGTATGAAACTGTCAATACCCCTCCCTTCGATTATGCGCCACAGTGTATTGTCCCTGCTGATCCTCGTAGTAGGAGGAGTAACAGGCGTAGAAGATTTTATATTTTCAGAAGCCATAATATAACTATTGCCTCCGTCTTCAAATACTGTAATAGCAAAAACGCTGTAGAGATATTCTTTGGCGCCGTCCACCCTTGAAACCTCAAACGGCAGGCCATCCCTGCTATAAAGCTTCCATTCTTCATTAACATAATGCTCCCATACAACAGCTGTCTTGTAATCGTACCCTATAAATATCGGCTCATTTTTATACTCCTGTCCGTTTCTATATTCAAATATAACTTTATATATATACTCATTATCTCCCGGCCTGTGTTCGAAATATTCTGTCTCCCTGATTATCCTTTGTATTTCAGGAGCCACAATTACTTCCCCGTCAGGAACTCCAAACGGTATATCAGTTTTATTATGGGCAAACTTGATAAACCTTAAAGCGCCTCTATCGTACCTTGCATAGTCTCTTTTCAGCGGGTCGTCGCGCATAATATATCGCGTATGGAAGAGCACCTCATAATCTTTATCTTTGCCGTCTTTATGGACCACCAGATACTGATTAAGTTTGGATAAAGACAGCTCTTTTACCTTAATCCCTTTTTGTTCCAGTTGTTCGCGCAACTGTATATCCAGATCTTTTAATACATCATCAGGAGATAATATATCGCCTTCTGTCTTCAATTTAAAAATCTGCCCTATCGGAGAGAACTGATACCCTTCTAAGGAATTTTCTCCTTCCCACTTAGTGTTAATAATAACGTCTGCCTTTTCTTTCATATCACTTGATACATAGGCAACAATCTTCGCGGCAGGGTCTTCTTCGACTCTATAATTAAATTTAACTCCATCATTAGCTATGCGCACCTCTTCCTTTACTATATGCATTACGTGAACCTTTCCATCTTTTAACCCTAAACTGTTTATTATCTCGTTTAATCCTTTATTAAGAGCATCTCTCGCTGCATTCTTTAGTGATTCATTTGCAAAGGTAAAATCTGAAAGAACGCTATTTACGCCCTCTTCCGTAGCAATGCCTTTTTCATCAACTTTAATTTCAAAACTATCCTTCAGAAGCGATGTAAGATAAGGCTTATCTGTGCTAAATTTATACAAGCCACCTTCTTTAGTGCCGTTATATGTCAACATGTCAGCCTTATCGTCTCCGATGACTTCGTTTTCATCAACCACCTGAATAAGATACCCTCCTTCAGGAAGATTGGATATCTTGGCCCGTTCATTGCCTTTATCGTCAGAAGCAAAGCGTCTTACCATAGTAGTTTTATCAGGTTTAAGCTCTTCTATTACGCTATATTCTGCTCCATCACTCATTAAAAGTTTATCACCGGTTACTCTGACCCAGCCTATAACGTCTCCGGCATTGTCTTTGGTTAACGCCTCACCTTTACTGGTCATAAGTTGATAGCTACTATCATAGTAATAAATGGCTTTTATGGCCTCATACGTATCCACAACTGCCTTTCCAGAAACTTCAAATGTCCTGCCGCCTGATGTTACTGTTTCCGGCTTGGCATAGAATCTTATAGCTTCCCTATTCGCTTCAATCGCGCTCACCCTATCCTCTACAAATCTACCGCCTTCTACAAGCTTATAGACGCGAACTGCTACCTGCGCATTGAATATACTTTTCTTAACTTCATCAGGTAATTTGCTATCCTTATTCTGGGCTAACTTTTTCAATCTTTCCAATACTTCCGGAGATTCGGCATCATACTGCACTATCTTTCCTTTCTCGTCCAATATATCCCAGCCTGCGTTTTCCATATAAGGATAGTTTTCGTTTTTATCTATTGCGCCCGCTACCCGTCTCACAAAAATTTCATGCGCCCCCTGGGATATCTTGATAATAGTCTTGTCTTGCTTGCCAGGCAGGAACCCATAGTCGTATTTAACGGTTCTAGCGCCGGTTACCGTATCCACCTCTATAATCTTATCGAACTTGACATCTTTAAGTTCGATTTTCTTATCAGCTGGTACTTTTAAAACCTGCCGAATATCGCTTACCAGAATTTTTTGGACCTCCGGAAATATTTGGGCCTCTGGAGATAAAAGAAGCTTTTCTTCAAGAATATTTACAGCACCCATGTTGTAAGCTGTCTTAGTATGCTTGTCGCCTTCGTATATTTTAGTTATAGATTTAGCTCCTGTCAGCGCTTCAGAAAAAGGTGATTCGCTCCATCCATCCTTCATTTTAGAAAAGGCTTCTTTGGGGTTACGATCCTTATCTACAAAACCAAAATGCTGTTCATTAGCAAAATTATCAGGATAAACTCCATCGTGTTGAAAACCTTTAGGCTTCCACGGCTCGTCATTAAACTCCATAAATACGGCTCCGGCTGAGACGTTATTTGGATGAAGTTTACTGCTTGCTGCATTTACCTGCGACCAGATATGCACATTAGCATTGGCCTGAACGCTTTGTACTTCTTTGTCTACCCTATTGTCAATAGAATCCGCGCCAGCCTCCGAGAAATACATAGGTTTATTAGATCTGGCTCCCCATTCATCAAATATGGCCTGCGGACTATCCGAACGATAGACATTCATGCCCCATATATCTACAGAGGGAACTTTAACTAAGGCATTCTTATCAGGTATTTCGCCATGAGCAGTGGCTACAGGATGACTTTTATCTATTTTATGGACCTCCTGAGCAGTCTTCTCTAACGTGTTATACCAATTATTAATATCTCCTCCGAACCAGTCTGAATGATAATTATATTCATTCCCAAATTCCCACAATAGAATCGCGGGGTGTCCTTTAAATTTATTAATATAATCCTTATAAGCGCCTGTTTGTATATCTTTACCGTAGTCAAATCCTATAATTACCTTTATGCCGTTCATGGCAAGATAATCAAGCACCTTCTGGTCATCTATAGGCCTGTATGTTCTTACTGTATTTACTCCCATCTCCTTCATCAGGGTAATATCTTTCTGATACCACTGGCTGAAATTATTATCCTCGGAAGGTCTCCACGTTACCCCCTTCATCTGATAGGGTTTACCATCAACTAAGAGCTGATACCCTTCAACCGTAACTCCCTGTTCAGATCCTTTAGCATCGCTTACAGGCGCTTCCTTTAAAGCGGCTGGCTCTTCTTTGAAACTCTTATCGTCTATCTTAGCCGTAGCAACAATAGCGGCGATCTGACTTTTCATATGCGCGCTTTGCAGATCACCGCCTCGCCCCAGAGAAAAGATACGATAAGTAAAATCGCTGAGCTGCGAACCGCCTGGGAGTCTCTCAAGAAGCTTCTGCCCCACTGGTACAGTAGGCTGCCCTGTTTCCTTATCATGCGCCCCGTATATAGCTTTTTCCATCCATGCGGCAAAATCACCCACTAAAGGAATATGTTCGGTGTACCTTATAGTCCCCTCTATCTCCGGCCCTACCATAATCAACATCGGCACAGACATAATGTTTGCAGCCCAATACTTAGGAGACATTAAGACAATCAAAAGCGATTTAACAATATTTTCATCGGGATTTGCCCTGCGGTGTTTTGCATAGCTGACAGGGAAATTCAAGAATGCCAATAGTAATAACGGGCTCAATAGAATAAGCGGGCTGATACTCAGCGCAGCCAGGCCAAGCGGCATACCTATAGTAACTAACGTACCTGTTAAGAACCCTGCCCCTACCAGGCTGCCGAATAACCCTGCCGGCCCCAGTAACCCAAAGAGAATTCCGGAAGAAATAGCGCTGAAAATTGCGAATCGCAATCGCTGATTGGCCAGGCTGACAGCTCCTAACACTACTCCAGTTAATATTGAACCTGCGATATTTAGCGCTGAACGCTCTTCAAGGCTTGATATCGCTAATCTTTTCTCAAGTAAGCCGGCAACTCTATTGGCAACTATGGAAGTAGGAATAACGCTTACTAGCTCTGTCTTAAGCTTGCTATGCACCGATTCCAAGGTATTCTTTTGAGCTACGTCGCCTGATTTTTTAGCTATTTGCTGGCTGATGAGCGCTTCCATGACTGCCTGCGCCTGCTCACCAAGATAATGCTTCTTATCGCCTCTACGCGACAGGAAATAACTAAACGGCTGTCTCCAATGTTTGAAGAAAAACTGGTCAAGTACGCGCAAGGTCAGAACATTAACAATCATCATAGGATATTCTATGAAATAATTGACAGTTTTGTTTTTGTGATACTCTTTATGGCTTCCAAGTTGGTATGCCCTGTAATCGGCAAGAACTGCCTGGACGAGAATTTCTTTCCAGTCATCGGAATTAATATCTTTTAGGTCAACTCCAAATTGCTCCTCAATGCGGGATTTTATCTGCGCTTCATCTGACTTCCTGGTAATCGGGGTAAACTGCGGTGGCGCCCTTGTCCTCAGGCTTCTTACAAATTTAAATATACCGGGAGCTGCAAAAAGCATAATAACCGCTCCCCCTCCCAATAAGATTGGCAATGCAGTTACCATCGCAGGTAAAATTATCGGTACAATAACCGGCAGCGCCACAATCCCTGCTGCTATTGTCGCTCCTATAATAAGAGCTGCGGTTAATTTTCTGTGTTTCTCAAAGATTTTTCTTAAATTCCTTACAAACCCTCTCTCCTTTTGCTCAGCAGCTTTTTCCTGCCCTGCTCCTGCAGAAGAAATAGCTTTTCCTGAAGAAGCTAAGCTGCCAAAATATGTTACGCCTGCATCGCTTGTTATAGGTTCAGGCTTAAAGAGTGAATATAAATCCGGCGTTGCGCCATAATACCTCTTATTATCTTTTGTGTCGTTGCCTGGTATGATTATAGTTATCGTCCCACCGCTGGCTTGGCCAGCTTCATGTATATATTTATTAAGTATATCTCTAACATCTATGCCTACATCTTCGCCTTTCAGTGTCTTTGTAACGAATAACCCGCCTCTATACCCAACAATAGGCATAAAGTGGCCAGGCACCCAGAGGATAAAACTTGTGCCTATACCTTCAAGCGATTTTTCAAGCGCTGCTTCGTCAATTTCTATAGTGACTGGATTTACGTTTTTCACTCCGTATTCTTTTTCTGCAACTGCAATAATTATATCGTGCCCGATTTTGCCTTCCATCAGATTCATTACTATCTCTCTGGAGAGCTTTGCTGATTCGGATTCAGGATCTCCAAATCCAGCTTCAATTATAGCTATAACTTCATCCGTTATCTCACCTGCCAATTTCTTCCTTAATTCTTCTGGTGTTAACCCCTTTATCGCGCCTGGCGCCCACTGTTCCAGAACAACCTGCAGTGCCTGGACACCACAGTTTACAGCAGAAACGCCTCCGATAGCCCTTGTGATAGTAAAATTATCTATGCCAGCCATATCACTTGAACGGCGGCCTAATAAATCAGCAAGCATCTTTAATTTTGCAGGATCTTTGCGGATTTCATCTATAAAAACTCCCATTTTTTCCTCGTATACGCCATTAATACCTGAAGAGACTATATCTTCCGCATGGGTAAATGCCCTTTCTATAAAGAGATTGATTATCGAAGCATATTCTACTTCTGGTTTTAATAAAAGTGTTTGGAAATCTAGGAAAGACTGTTTTATATAGGTAAATGCAAAGTATATATTAGGAGGAATTCTAGCAGGATCATGTAAAAGCCTATCTATTTTTTTCGGGCCGCCTCTTGTAATATCTGCAAGCGCCTCCTCAAGCCATTTACTTGCAATATTTTTTGCCAATTCAACTTGTTTTTCGCCTCTTTCTTTATTAATGTCATATATTGCATCCTGCGTTTGGCGTTCCATAGCAAATTCTTGCTTCAATAGGCCGTCACCAATATCAGTCTGCAGTCGTTCAAGCACTTTATTCACACCAGCTCTTATGTCTTCTTCTTTGTTGGGTTTAAGATTTAAATTTGCCACATCAAGCACTTTAACATTGCCGTTAGCATCTACAGCTGTATTAGCCAATATATCAAGGCCTGAATTAACAACAGCGCTGTCAAAAACAATACCTTTTTCCGCCAGCTTATAAACCAGCTCTACTAATTTCCTGACATATGTTTTTGCGCCTTCCATGTCTTTTGCCTCGATTAAACTATCCAACTCATATCTAGACGTCACAACTTTTTCCTGAATTATAATAGTAATATCTTCGCCCTTATCTGTTCTTATTACATAAGGAATAACCAACTCAGGTATTAATTTCTTGGCATCCTGATATCTTTGGCTTGCGCGTTCAATAAGCTCAGGATCAGACGAATCCAGCAATTTTAGAATACCTTTTTCATTTAACAAACGTATTGCCATTGCATGAGCGCCTGTTCCAACCAATCTACCGCTCTCAACAACCTCTTCTCTAATTTCTTCTATTGAGCTTTCCCCTGCAAGCAATCTCCTAAGCAACCCCTGATCAGCAGGATCGAATTGGCTTAGCCAATCTTCATCATTTAATACTCCCAAACTTTTTAACAATATTTCATCTTTATTTTCTATTGCCTTGGCAACTTTAAATAGATATTCTAATTTCTCTTCCTGCGGCATTCCTTGCTTTATTGCTTTAATTATTTCTCTATAACTAGCTGATTCAATCGCTTGCGCCATATCAGCAAAGCTTTTTAATTTCTTCACATCTTCCCATGATACCCCTCTTGCATTGACTCCTACAGAAGATAAAAAATCGTAAACTCCAATAGCCATCTCTATCCTGGCAGCTGGGGAATATTCAGATTCCAATCCTTCTTCTCCTATAGATGAAGTCAAAATATCCAATCTACGGCTATAAATATTTTCTTTTTCTTCTTTAGGCGCTTCTTTAGAAACCCCTGGTATTAACAATCTCGTAAGGACTTTTTTAAGCTCCTCCGAATCTGACTCGCCTATAAGATTGGAAATTCCGAATACCCTGCTTGGCGCCCCCTGGTTCCTTTGTAATGCTTCTATCAGAGCAAACATCTCCGGATCATCTCGCTGCAACTCGGCAAGCCCTGAAGGCAACGCTGTCTTTACTGGCTCAACTAACCATTTTGCAAATTCAGGGTCAATTTTTTCAAATATTTTATATACGCCCACAACCTTGCCCATCATTTCAGAATCTGCCAATATATTAATATCATATAAATCAACTAAATCAGCAGGCAAATTTTCGAGAATAGAATAATTAATACCCATAATAATAGCAACCTGTCTTTTATCCAGGCCGGAGCTTTCTATTTCTTTGTCAGTCCATAAATCTCTCCATGTTAACTTGCCAGATTTCGCTTTCAAGATACCTAGTATTGCCGAAGAAACCTTCAATACAGCGTCCGATCCTTTGGTTACGCCATATTGCTTCGCTGTTTTTTCACCCATAACCAGGCTATTAATAAACTCAACTCTTTGTGATATTGATTTAGAGCCTAATTTTATCAAAATATCTGCTATAGGAAGAGTATTTGCGAGAGTCTTGCCAAATTCTTCGCCTCCTAATTCAAGTAATAAACTATGCTGCTCACGTATAGTGCCTATCTGAGACAATGTATATCCCATGAGTTTTAATAAATTGGTTTCAACTATATCTCTATCAACACCAAGCGCATTGGCAATATCATTTACCGCAATCTCAACACGAGCAAAATTAATTTGCGGAGAAGTCCGCCTTGTTATTCTATCCCATGTTTTTGACCACAGAGGTAAATTTTCTCGCGGCTCTCCAACCAGTTCTCTTATAGCTTTTACAACAACGGATTCAACTCCTTTTACTTTACCAGTAGCGATTTGCTGCATCACTGCCAATGGATTAACCCTAAACTGCTCAAACGCAGGATCATTGCTTTTAAAATTTCCAGATAAGAACTTAACGCCTTCCATTACTGTTTCTTTTTGCTCTTTTTCAAATTTTAATTCTGATTCAAGATAATCATTGATCTTACCAAATACCATTTCTAATATAGATTTTTTTTCATTTAATAGCTTTTGCCTTTCCTCTGAAGTAACATTTTTATCCATCAAAGCTGCTTCTATTTCCACAAGCCTATTCTTTTGTTTTTCAGTCACAGCAGGCATGGTTGGCATAGCCAAAACTGCTAAAACCGGCATTTGTTCAAAGAGGCCCTCATCTGTAAAAGACCTCATTGCAAATAATATCTTTACACCTTCAAGTAATAACCTAAAACTTAACCTATTTTTATCATCTTCATTATTGGACCCCCTGATCTGACTAGCAATTGCCGGGTTAGCTATAGCGCCTATTTGCATTGCCCTCCCTCGAAACTCTGAAGCCATACCTTTTATAGCAGCGTTAAATGCTTCCGGTGTTTTTCCTTCTTCAATAACCTTAGCAACTGCTTCTCTAAAAGTATCTACAAGCGTTTTTCTACCTGTTTCAGCTCTCCCAAACTCTCTATAAAAATTATTTTCGACTTTACTGAATAATTCAGGCGTCAGTTCATTTTGTGTCTCCGCTACGCGGACAGGTTGTTCTCTTTCTTCTAATGTCCTTACTGTAGCAATATCTGACTCCGCAAGTATTTGTTCTGCTATCTCTTTCATTTTATTCTGGATATCCATCTCAATCTCTGTCTCGGTTTTTCCGCTGTCTAACATTTCAAGAATGACTTCACGTTCAGCTTTCATAACCAAGCTATCATCCTTCATCACGTCAACTATCACTCTAAAGTCCGCTGAAGCTCTGCGCCCTTCAATATTTGCGCGCCCAAATGTTTGAGCAAGGCGATCTCTATCTTTAAAATGAGTAACAACAACTGAAACCTTATAATTTTTGCTTCCTATTTCCAACATATTGGAACCTGCTTCAAAACCAGGAAGTATTATGACCTCGAATTCGCCTTCAGTATTTTGAAGCCGAGAACGCGCTTCTTTTTCAAAATCAGCAAGCTTTGCGGGATTTTCACCTGTCATAGCATGAATATTCTCTTCCGAAATACCTGCATCCCTTGCAAGCTGTTTAAGCTCTTCAACATTGCCTCTATGCACAATAACAATGGCTCTCTTCTGGGTTTTTGCGTCTTTAATTTCTGCTAGAATCTTGTCAGATTGCGCTTTTTGGCCTCTTGCTGCTATTATTTTGAGCAAGCCTTTTTCATCCCAGTTAATTTCACTAGTTTTAATTTCTACTGCGTTAACTCCAAGCCTTTTCATAGTTTTAGGCATACCTTTAGTACCGCTGAATAGTACCCATTTATTCTTTCCTGTTAGTTCAACAAAACTAGCAAAATCCGCAGAAGCAAGAGTTGTTTTCAGGAGCTCTTCATTTACCAGTTGTTTAATTTCATCTAGTGACATTCTCCCTTCATTAAATTTCACAAGCGCTTCTTTAGCCATAACAAAGGCAGCAAGCTTTGAACTACCAAACCGTGTATTTTCCAACCTTATCGTAGCTTTATCTGTCACTTCATAGCCAATAAGTTTACCAATTTCATTGTATTTCAAATAATAATCTATACCTTCCTTTAAAGATAACGCATTTACTGCTTCATTAGCTAAGCTCCTAGCCCCATCTGATGACATTCCTTTTCTTTCCAATAAACTTACAACTTCTGCTATAACTTTATCATTAGCAGCATAGCGCCCTCTTATTTCAGTTTCATTTTTTGGCCCACCAAAACCAAATTGTCTTTTTAGCCTGCCAAACCTGCTAAGCTGTGTATCAATCGCTACTTGATTTATATCCTTAAACCCACCATATTTCTGCACTATATTCAAAATATCAATCATTACAGTAGTTTGTAGCTCTGCAGCAGCAACTAGTCCTTTAGCTTTTTCGTTTCCTTCATCTGCATATCTTTTCATTTGGTCAAGCAGTTCGCCTGTGCCTATTATGGCAGGAGTTCCTTTTAACATGCTATCAAATTCATCACCTGAAGCAGCCCTCATCCTGCCAAGCGCTTCCCTTAACTCTTGAGAATTATTGCTACGATCTACAGCTAATTTTATGCTATCAGCTGCCTGGCCATCCATAACAATTAACTCGACATCTTTATCGCTAGCAGCATTTAAGAATCTTGATTCACTTTCAGGGTCCATGCCAGTAACAACCCTTCCTTTTCTGCCAGTTATAGTGGTAAATTCGCCGCTTGTCTTATCAAACTCTAAAAATGCCCATGTATTCCCCTCAATAAACTGCCGCGCTAAAAGCGCTTTTTCAGTTACGTAAAGATTATATCCTGTGCGGCCGTTTCTTATTGCATATTCTATTGCGAAAAGATTCATAATGATTGCAGAGGCTGTCTTTCCTCCGCCCATTTCAAATATAAGAGCTAAAGGACTTTCTAAGCCGCCTTTTTCTGTTATTTCTTTTAAAGCTTCCCCTAATTTCCAGCCAAAATCCAATTGAGCATTTAACTGATCAGGTTTAGTATCTAATTCTTTACCTTTGATTTCCAAATCTTTGCCAAACAAAGCTAAACCATAAGACAAAGCATCTACTAAATCTCCTGCTTCAAGGGCATTCTTAAAACCATTCCTGAGCTCTGCTGTATCATACTTTAGATATTCTCTAATGGTTGAGCCTATTAATTCATTCGTAGGATTAATCTTTGCCGCATTATTTCTTGCTTTCCATGCCTCTATGGGATTTCTTAATGAATCAAGCAACCCATATGTCCATATACCTTTTTCTATTCTACTTTTTAAAGTAAGAAAATCCACCTGAGCCTCTCTCGTTCTCCTGGCTAATTCTCTTTTTTCTGATGGCAGTCTATCTTTGTCAGTTCTGCCTTTTTGATAATCTTCTTGCGCTGTTCTTGCTTTCTCACGAGCTTTTTCAAGTTTATGTACTGTCCTATCGAAAGCTTGCTTATCAGCCTGTTCTTTTATTTCTGGCCTATAGCTGAGCGTATCTTCGCCTAACATTGCAATTGAAGGTTCATAAAAAGGTTTGCCGGATGCATTTAGTAAAGGCCCACCTGTTTCATTGGGAGCGTTAAGAGGTCTGCCGGATGCATTTAGTAAAGGTCCGCGCCCAAGCTCTGTTGAGCGATAGGCTTTTTGAGATATAGAGGATCTACCCCTGAATGGGCCTACAATTGGCGACATAATGCCACTGCCAGCCTCAACAAAGCCTTTTTTCCAGCCTCCGCCTCTTTTTTCACCTTTTATCCCAGACCAAAGTATCCGAATTGGCGCATACACGACTCCTGTAGCAATATTTACTGGCATAAGAACAGTCCTAGTTACGACACTACTAGCTTCATTAGCTGTTAATTCTCGATTGCGTCCTTCAGCGCGATTTGACTTTCCTTCCCCTTTCATCTTAGGATTAAACATCGGGAGCAATACTGCGTTTGCTATAGCATATGCGAAACCCTGATATTCAACATTTTCAAGCGTACTAAATCGACCTTCAACGTCTTTATAACTCTCATCTGGAGAAGTCCAGTTAAGGTATCCTTCGCCTAGCTGCAATGTTATCCAATCAGAAAGATTGCCTTGATATACTCTATTTTTACCTGTAAATAGGTAAAGCATACCATTAATCCCTGCCTCTGGTACGCTGACCATAAATTTAAGCAATCCCGCAACGCTGCTAGTAATTCCTTTAAGCAATCCATATTCTGCACTGGTACCAATAAAACTATAAGGAAACTCAGCAAAGCTAAAAAGCGAACTCATTATCATAAGCGGAATTTGAAGTACAAATCCAGCCACAGGAATAGAACCAACGCTTTCAATCCATCCTTTTAATATTTTATCCCGAGCCTGAGAATGTTCATTGGCTATATTCTTGAATTCCTGTGCTTTTTCACTATTACGCCAAGGTGCCACAGGAAGACTATAGAAAACCCGATTCATTGTTGCCCACATCCCGCTAGAAATATTAGCCCAAACTCCTAATGGCCCAGTGTCACCTATTCCAATACCAGTGATACCAAAAAACGGAGCACCTAGCGTCCCATATGCAAAGATTCGTGGCGCAATTTCACTAACTCCAAAAGCTGCCGGCCGTAATAATAACTGATTGGCTGCCCTTGCTGGTATCCTTATTATTTTACTCAAAATATTTTCTCCTGGCGCTCCTATTATACTTCTCCAAATAGTTGTTAAATTCGGAACTCGAAGCGCTGGCCTAACTCCTCTAACTAATTTAGATAAAGCCTGAAAATCCTTAACTGGAGAGATAATAAAATTCTTTCCAGTCTCAAGGAAGAAATTTGCCCCTCTAACTAGTGGCGCTAGTCTCTCTGCAACTGACGCTGACTTAACTGCAACCGGAGCTGCTTTCTCTGCGACTGGCGCCAGCTTAACTGCAACCGGAGCTACTTTTGATATAACTGACATAAGTTTTAATGCGCCTGGTAGTGCCTTTAACGCAGTGGCGCCTACCTTAATTGCGGCGCCGGCAGCCGTGCCGACTCCAGGTATAAACATTAACGGAATAGTCACTAAAGAAACCCAGTCTATAACAGAATAATCTTCAAATTGAAATATAGCGCCATTGTTAGGCAAGAGAAATAAAATAGCATTACCTGATGGGCCTATTTTTGAGCTTGCTTCAGCAATATTTGCATCAGCATTAGCTGCTCTTTTATCAAGATTTTTTATTCCTTCAACATATTTCTCCACTAAAGGTGTAGCAGCTTCTCTATCATTAGGATCTATCATTTCTAAAATCTCTTCTGTGGGTTTTCCTCTAAGATTCGTCCTCCAAATGTCATTTTTTGGATCTGTTTCCTTTCTTGTCACATCATCTTTGTAAAATCCTTTTTTTCTTAATTCATCGACCAACCACACCTGCATAGCACCTTCTTCTCTCGCATTACTACCTTCTATTAGCTGGCTGCCGTAGGCCTTATCCCAACTGCCGCTAATAACTCTCCAAACACCTTTCATATCACTCGTAAATTTCAGCGGGGTATCTCTACCCGTAAGTTCTTTCCATGACTCAGGAGTCTCGTGACCCATGCCCATAAAGACACATTCAAGTAACGGGCCTACTATAGAATAATCATAGATCGTTCCTATTGCATTCCCCACAGCACCAGCTGCATCTCCTATAGCGCCAACTGCTGATTCCCACCATGAACGATTGTCCTGTTTTTTATTTTCAGGACCTTTATCAAGAAGCGTCTTTCCATCACCCCCCACCCAATAGCTTTTTCCATCGTATTTCAGCTCCATGCCTGCCTTAGGGCTCATATCTTCATTCAACGATCCGCTATTTACAAGGATATAATTACCAAACTTTGCTTCTGCATATGCATAACTATCTTTTGCCTTAACTAATTTCATTTTGCCGTCACTCTCTACCTTGAATGTGCTTCCTATGCCCACTTGCACTTTATCAGCTAACCATACAGGCTTATTTGTAACCACTATTATTTCTGCTAATCTTATTTCTCCGTTCTCAACTTTAAAATTAGTGCCCTCAGGAACAATATAACCATCTGCTATCTCCACATCTTTATATGCTCTAGCAAAATAAACAATATTATTTTTATATCCTCTCTCCACACCATTTTCATACACTTTATTAACTGACCCGTCAGAGTTATAAATAATACGCGCATTATTAGATGCATCATATCGCTCAATTGCCTTATCAGCTTCTTTATCAACAATAAGATAACTTCCATCTGTGGCAGTAAATATCACTTTATCATTGCTATCCGTTCTGAAATAAGTCTTATCTCCTATTGTTATTCCACTTGAACTGAAATCAGAACCGCCCCCTACAGGACCATAATTATCTAGGTCACTTCCTATACTCCCTCCATCAGGAGGATTATAAGAAACCAGGACTGCTGTATTATCTTTCCTATCAGGCTGATTAAGAGCTGTTACATCTTCTTTTCCTGTTTTAAGCGGATAATGTCTTTCGATCGTAGGTGGCTCCAATAGAGTTCCATCAGCAGCATGTTTATATGTAGCTACTACATCAACTCTGCTGGCCCCTTCATACTCAACATAATACCATTGTGTCAGGCTAGGTATAGGGTTAGGTCCCAATGCTTCAATTCCCTCGCCTGCCTGTAAGTTATATACATATTTTACTACAACCCCTGCAAAGCTATTCCCTCTCAACGCCTTATATCTTATCTCAATAGAATCAGGCGGACCATCCGATCCATGGTCACCATCATAAATTCTAACTTCCTGATATTTCCCGCCATATGCCACATCAAACTTATGGTACGCTATCTCTCGTCCTGTGACTAGATATCCCCCGGCAGTAGTATCGTACTTAGATATTACCTTTTCGGTCCTGACAACCTCGCCGTTACTCCTAAATATTGTAGTTACCTCTTTACTATCTTCAGATATTTCTATTTGCCCGTTTTTAATTTCAGGCTTCAAGGTAGTAGCTGTTATCTGTATTATGTTGCCGCTATTAGGTTCATATTCGAATCTTACGCTGTCTATTTTGTCAAGCGCCCGTCCGTTTCCCGTCTCTCCTTTGATTACCGCTTTCCGTACGCCATCAGATATATTATCAGTTCCTTTTACCACTGAACCAGAGGCATAGTTGTTAAAGATAAAATCATCATAACCAATAACTTTATCATTATCTTTTTTAGGAATACGAACAACTCTTGTACCAGCGCTTACGTCTTCAGTAACAGTGCCTAGCCTGCTAACCACTACGCTATCTGCAGTTTCATTCACGTTATAATTTTGTTTCCAGGAATAGGTAAGTCCTATGCTACTCTTCCCCTGAGGATCAAAATATTCTGTCTTTGTAGCTACGTGGCCTTCATGCATTTCCGTAGAGCGCTTCTCTACGCTGACTCTTATAGGAGCTCCACTTGAGCCTTCAAAGCGCTCTAAAACAAGCTTGCTCTTATTTTCTTTTGCATCGAATGCATAATAAGCGTAGTATTTTGACTCAAGGACATCCGTATCTGCTTTGTCTATTATCTTGTTGCCGTTAACATTGAGATAATTAAGGGTTATCTTTACGGCAATAGAAGGGCTTAAGGCATCAGTGACATCACCATAATAAGAATAGGCGAAGCTCTCAAGAGTGTTATTAGAAGTCCAGTTCTCAGTAACCTGGACTGGTTTGCCAGAGTTTATACCTGTAATTTTATCATAGTAAGATTTTTGCCTAGTATCAAATATGCCCCCTAAAAAATTATCTTGATAGGTGATAAGCTTACCATCTTTATTCACCTTATAGTCGTAGACTGTGGATGTAGCCTGGACTTTAGCTTCAGGATTATATTTAGCTCCTTCGAAAACTTTCGTGACTGTGGTTATTGTAGTATCAGTAGCATCGGTATCTTGGATCTCGCCTAAAACGCTGTAAGTCAACCCCTGGCTTGTTTCAATATCCGCTTCATAGACTCTAGTAAGAATTACTGAGCCAAGGGCTTTTGCTAGAGAAGTATCGGCCTTTTTCTCATCAGCTGTTAATCTGCGGCTGTATTCACTAGATAGAAGCGTTTTTGTATCGTTATATGCATAAGTCTTGGTGACCGTATAGAGGCTTTTGGTATCGCCCTTACCATCATCCCCGATCTGTTCCCAGGCAAAGGCAGTCTTGATTGCAATACGTCCTTCGGGATCCATAAATTCAGTCTTAGCGGCAATATGCTTGCCGTCAGGCGCAATTACTGTTGAGTGCCTCTCTACGCCTACTCTCATGGTCCCATCATAAATCTCTACTTCTTGATATTTCCCGCCATAAGCCACGTCAAACTTATAGTTTATTATTTTCTTCCCTTTAAATATATCCCCGTAACCAGGCACAATCTGATATAGCATAGATTCTGTTTTTACCACTTCTCCTCGATCTCTAAATATACTCATTACTTCTTTTGTAGTATTAATATAGCCAGATCCTGGAATAAATTCAGCTGTTATCATTGTCTGTCCTGCAACATGGCCGTTTCCATCATATGCAAATTCAACAGTATAGCTATTCCCAGGTATCCAGCCCTTGCCTACATTATAACGGAACCCTTCAAGCGGAATACTCTTTAGCATGCCCATTTCATCGAATTCATCTCCGCTAATATCCCCTTGCGCAAGCGTAGTAGCGCTTGCTTTTTCTTGACCAGCTTCCTCATCAATTGTGTAATCAAATGTTCTGTCCGTATAACCGATTGCCTTACCGCTGGTAGCGTCTCTATTAAATACACGAACTACTTTTGTTTTATTTAAGACAACTCCTTCCCTGGCAGAAATAGTTTCTGTAAATATAAGCTTAGCCGAAGCATCGTATACATTGGTTACATCTATTTTGGTAACCTGGTCATTGCTAGCGTCTTTATTTATTCTCAATATCTGATCTGTGTGTGAGGTCTTTACCTGAGGCTGGCCTTTTATAAACTCATAGGTATTTGTTGTGGCTGAAAATACCTTTGCAGGGCTGTCAAATATATTAACCCCTGACATCTCCCCTAATCCTATATTTACGTTTGCATTTA
Source organism: Candidatus Omnitrophota bacterium (assembly GCA_030649895.1). GTDB lineage: Bacteria > Omnitrophota > Gorgyraeia > Gorgyraeales > Gorgyraeaceae > UBA10183. The sequence continues at coordinate 1,312 of JAUSEX010000037.1, read as the reverse complement.
TTTTATAATTTCCGGCATTAGCTCCTGAATCTAAAACAACTATATATTTATCTGAGATAATATTTCCGAAATCTTTATTATTCCTTAGAGAATCCAAGCCTGTGATTAGCTCGCCAGGCACTTCTCCTGGATTAATTTCAACTGCATTTGTAGCGCTGCTTAAGACAAGATAACCTTGGGTATTAATATTATATCCGTAATCTGTTCCGGTAACTGAGACAGAGCTTATGCCGCCTTCTCCAAGGGCATCAAAGTTACCTGTGCTTACAGATAAGGTTACGCTCTTATCTACGAGAGACTTATTGTATTTTGCCATTATATCATTGTCGTATATATTATAGGTAACGCCCGCTGTCCATCCTCCCCAAACACCCAGCCCTAATGAAATATTGCCATTGTAAGTCCTGTTACCTTTTTTTAATCCTAAGCCGATATTAAGATTATCCAGCACATTATTTAAAAGTTTTTCTCTATCAGCCTTTAAGTCTTTGGAATTCTTCTCTGTGCTTTCTTTTGCAGTAACAAAATCCTTCGTAACCAATAATTCCACTATATTGTTCCAATCTTTGCTGCCCTTAGCAAGATCCAGTGGTAATTGCTCTGTCTTGACTAATCCCCAAACTTCTTTACCAGATACATTCTTCCAGTCATACATTGATCGCGAACCGCCATAGCTTAGATTGCTGTTACCTAACGCATCTATACTTAAATTTGAGGATATAGTATCAACCGACGTTATCACGTAATACTTTTTGCCGTCTTTTTCGATCAAGCCATAATTATTTTTAGTAACAACTACAGCTGTATAGTCTGACCCGATGCCTGATAAATTAGCACCTACTGTAATTGTCTTGGTTTCCTTTGTAACGTATTTTCCGCCTGTTACTATTTCAAATGTTATAGTATTAGTGGTTGTAAAACTTCCTCCAAATCCGTCCTGCCCTTTTCCACAAATAGTAATGGTAACAGTAGCGCCTATATTAAGTGGGTTTACACTCTGTCTGGTCTCAACATTACCGGCCTTGTCATATGTTATAAATTCATAAGTAAATGTATAAATTTTTCTCGCGCTATCATACGCATAATTCTGAACCACACTATATGCGTCATTCTCCCACGAGCCGCCATCTATCAAGGATTTTCCGCTAGTTTGGATAGTGTTAATAACTTTTGTAGGCACGTAGAATTCGCCTGAGATTCCGTTTGCGTCAGTGAGTTTTTTCCACTCGTATGAGTATACAGTTGTTGTCGTGCTTTCAGTGGCTGAGCCAAGGATGTCTTTTGAAGTGGTAGTGGAGTCTACCTTCTGGGT
>JAUSEX010000029.1 GCA_030649895.1 Candidatus Omnitrophota bacterium | reverse complement strand
GCGGGGACGTCTCACTGTAATGTAACCTTATTAATGCTAATAAGTTATGATCCTCATGATTCCAGGCTTTTATGCTGGAATCATAGCAGTTGTAACTCTAATATTTATAAACTGTTATAGCGCGGTAAGACGTCCCTGTTTGCCCTTTGTAAACTTATTTTACCCTTTTGCTATTAATCCGCGAAACATAAAAAATGCCGCCGCTAGGATACATAGCGCAGCCCATAGGTAGTCTTGCTTTAAAGTCTCCTTCATATAAAAAATAGAAAACGGAACAAATACGGATAAAGTTATAACTTCTTGAAGAATCTTTAGCTGGCCAAGATTCATCACCTGATAACCGATCCTATTCGCCGGAACCTGTATAAGATATTCAAACAACGCAATGCCCCAGCTTATCAAAGCCGCGATAATCCACGGCTTACTATTATAATTTCTCAGGTGCCCGTACCAAGCTAATGTCATAAATATATTGCTGCATACAAGCATCAAAGTTGTAATAATAAATTTGCTCATCGTAATGTCTCTTTTCGTAAAAACTCTAATAATACCTGTATAATACTTAACGGGCTAGGCGGACATCCTGGAATATGTAGCGCTACGAGCAAAATATCTTTTACCGCACCCTCTACATAATAAGAGCCTTTGAATAACCCCCCGTCTAAAGCGCAGTCTCCACAGGTAATTACAAATTTAGGCTCGGGCATAGCTTCATAAGTCTTTCTTAAAGCAATGAGCATATTTTTTGATACAGGCCCGGTGACCAAAAGCGCGTCCGCATGACGCGGGGAAGCTACAAAACTTATTCCAAAACGCTGTAAATCATAAATCGGGTTATTTGCGGAAATTATCTCTGATTCGCATGCGCCACAAGAGCCCGTATCCACTTCGCGTATATGCAAAGATCTGCCAAATTTTTTCTGAATCAAAGATTTTAACTCAAGCCCTGTTGTCTCTATCTCTTCAGACAATTCCGACTGGATATGCTTAGTTACCACGCCTTTTAATATTCTGTTTTTCAGTATATGCATCATAATTTAAAGGTCATTTCCTGAATATGACAGATCAAAACTTTTATTACAAAGCGGGAAATCCGGGATAATCTCCCCCAGCACAGCATATGAAAGAGCCTGCCAGTTATGAAAAGAAGGGTCTACTATCTTGCATCTCTCGATTAAACCCGCTGAATCTGTTTTAAGCCAATATAAAACCGGGCCTCTCCATCCTTCTGCATAACCTAAAGCGCTTCCTTCCTTTAATATCGCACTGACTCTTATTTTTCCGTCTATGGAAAGTTTCCCTACAAACTCCTCTATCAAGCGGCAAGATTCTTCGAATTCAAAGATCCTGATTCGCAGCCTTGCAAGAACATCTCCTGATTCCTGTATAGCAATTTTAAATTTAGCTTCCTTATAGACCCAGGAGAAATGCTTTCTTAAATCTATTGGTATGCCTGAAGCGCGGCCTGCTAGGCCAACCACGCCTAAATCTTCCGCAGTCTTCCTGCGTAAAACACCTGTGGCATCTACCCTATCCATAAAAGAAACGCTGGAATATAGCATTTTAGCCAACTCTTTAAAATCCTGTTTTAAGTTCTTAAGAGAATCGAGCAGTATCTGCTTTTTAGCTTCATCTATGTCCGCTAAAACCCCACCTAAGATATTAACATTTTTAAGATACCTATTTCCACTAAGTTTTTCGTTTAATTGAAGTATCGCTTCTTTGATAATTGAGGCATATGCGGCAGGAAAACTAAAGCCAACATCAATAGCTATTCCCCCTATATCATTTACGTGATTATACATACGCTCAAGCTCTAAAAATACGCCTCTTAGATAAGCTACCTGCGCAAATATTGATACCCCTGAAATCTTTTCCAGCGCATGAGTAAACGCAAGGCTGTGCGCAAAGCTTGAATCGCCTGAAATACATTCTGATAACCGTATCGCGCCAGAATAAGCTTTACCTTCAAAAAGTTTTTCCACTCCCCGATGAGTAAATCCAAGCCTGAGCTCAAGGTTTATAATAGGTTCGCCAGCTACGCTAAAACGAAAATGCCCCGGCCCTATGATCCCGGCGTGCACTGGCCCGACAGGGACCTCAAATACGCCCTCTCCATCTACTCTCCCGAATTTATAGTCTCTAACATCTCCGCCTTCTGCTGCTTTAAAGTCCTTGCGTAGGGGATAGCTGCCAAAAGGCCATACCTCGTCATGTAAATTCAACCGCCTTAAATCAGGGCTGTCTTTAGGCTCAATACCGAACATCTCGCGGATCTCTCTCTCGAACAGGCTGGCCGAGTGCATACTTTTTGCCAAAGAATCAAAACAAGGATTTTCCTGCGGAATATCCGCGCTCACAATAAACCACTTAGCGCTTCTAAAATCCAAGAATACGGAATTAATAACGAATCTCCCTCTCTCCTTGCGTTCATCAAGCGCAAAAAACATCATTACAGGAAAAGAAAACATCTTATACAAGGCATGGCATGTATCTTTGAAGATCTGCTGGGTCACTTTAATGCAGATCTCGTCCGGATAATTCTGAGACGCTGAAAGCGCGTTAAAATCCGGCAATTTCTTTTTTATGCCTGAAATAAGTTCTGAGCTATCCATAGTAAATCCTTTTTGATAAACAGCAATACAATCCCTAAAACGCATATCTGGAAAAATAAGAACAAAAACGCGATCTTTCCGCTTAGCGGTTCTCCCGCAGGCGCCATGCCTTTTGGAATATTGCCAAAAAGCATCTCTCCAAAATGATAAATAAATGCCCCGAAAATAACCGCAAGGAACAATAGCAATAAGGATGCTATTAGATATGATCCATTGGAGAAAGCGCTGATTATAATCAGCATTTCGCTTATAAATATCGAAAATGGCGGGAATCCGGTAAGCGCAAACATCCCTAAAAGCAACATAACTCCTGTAAAAGGCATCGCTTTTATTATTCCCTTAATAGCGTTCATATTATGCTTTTTGTAAGCGCTGACGACATTGCCTGCTCCAAAAAACATAAGCGATTTAACTACCGCGTGATTAAAAACGTGCAGCAATGCCCCTGCCACGGCTAACGGCGCGCCCAAACCAAAACCAATGCAAATTATACCCATATGTTCAATGCTGCTATACGCGAGAAGCCGTTTTAAATCTTTTTGAACCAAAATAAAACCGCAGGATATGGCCAGAGAAATCATGCCAAATAAAATCATCAAATGCGCGAAATACGCAAATCCTACACCCTTGATTATAATAGTGCCAAATCTTAAAATGGCGTAAATAGCCGTCTTCAACAATACCCCTGAAAGAAGCGCGCTGATCGGGCTAACTGCCTGGCTATGGGCATCCGGTAACCATGTATGCATTGGCGCAAGGCCTGCCTTAGTTCCATATCCAACCAGTATAAAAATAAACGCTACTTTCAGGATGTTTTTATCCATATTTGCAGCACTGGCTACCATGCTGGACCAATTCAGGCTACTGGTTCCTCCTGAAAGAGAAAAAGCATACGAAAAAAGGATTGTTCCTAAAAGCGCAAAGATTATACCTACTGAACAAATAATAATATACTTCCACGCGGCTTCAACTGATTCCTTGGAGCTGTAAAACCCCACAAGGAACGTAGAAATAAGCGTGGTCATTTCAATAGCAACCCAAAGTATGCCTAAATTATTAACCGCTGGGACAAAAAGCATGGAGCAACAGAACAGGTTAAATAAAACATAATAGACCATGGCCTTTTTTTCGGAGATTATCCCCGTCTCAACATCTTTCCTGATATAACCGACGGAATAAAGCGTTGCCGCGAAAGCTACCACGGAAATAACAAAAATAAAAAACGCGCTTAACGTATCTAGATGTATAAAATCCCCGCACAGCTTAACGCCCCCTGACAATACTACTTTCTTTAAGAGCAGTGCACTTTCGCATAATACCACGAGATATCCGATGCTATTAAGTATCCCGAAAATTCTTTGCTTCTTAACGAGCAAGGCGGTCAGCGCCAGTAAACCCGGGATTCCAAGAATAAAAAATATCTGCATATCTATCCTTTTAGGCTCGAGAGTTTATTCACGTCAATATGCGTAAAGAGCTTATTAACTCTATAGATAAAAAGCCCCATAATAATTACGCTTACAAATACATCCAAAAATACCGCTATCTCCACAAAAAACGGCATCCCTCCGGAAACAAATGAAGCAAAAAGAAATATCCCGTTTTCCATTACCAGAAGCCCTATCACCTGCGTAAATGCCTTCATGCGGGATATCATGAGAAACGCGCCTATGAAAATTACGGAGAACGCTACCGTAATAGCGGCTAATCTATAGTCCATGCCGAAACCCAGGGTTTCAGAAAAAACCCTGGAGCAATAAGTAAGCGCCAGCGCAACTATAAGCGAAAGCTGCGCGTTAACAAAAAGGCCGAGATTCTCTTCCACGTTTATCTTTTTCGTTATCAAATTAAGGCCATGGGGAATTATAAAGACTTTCAAAATCAGGATCAATAGCGCGATAAAATACAAATTGATCTGCTTCTCTGTATATCCAGCAACCAGTGTTATTAAAAAAAGAAAAAATGACTGATAACGGAAACTCCGTATCAGCGCAGGCGCTCTTTTGGCGATAACCATAAGATATGTTGTAGCTAAAACTCCGAACAGTATCAGTTCCCGCATATCAGACTCCCAACATCGCGCATATTACCGCAATTATACCCAATACAAAAGCAAAGCCCAGAAAATCCGCTACTCTGAATAAACGCATTTTCGCAACCGAGACTTCCACCAGAACCACGCTTATTGCTATAATAATTATCCTGGCCAGATACCATAAAATCCAGGAAGCCAGCTGTATCAAGCTATTAAAAACCGGCAGAGCAATAGGAAAAACTATTTGAGCAATCAGGAAAAAGAAAATCATCTGTTTAATGTAAGAAGCCATCTCGATAAAAGCAAGAGACCTGCCCGAGTATTCCAAGACCATAGCCTCGTGTATCATAGTCAATTCAAGGTGCGTCTCCTGATTATCCACCGGGATGCGGGACGTCTCTGCGATCGTAATGAGAAATAAGGCTATTGCCGCGACAATAGAGGAAACCGATACCGCATAGATACCGTTAAAAGCCGAAATATCCGTTGAGCCAAATTGTAAAGATATTGAAAATATCACCATGCATAGCGCGGGCTCGACCAAGCTTGAAATAAACATCTCTCTAGATGATCCCATTCCGCCAAAAAAGCTTCCTGTATCCAATGCTGAAAGAGCCATAAAAAAACGTCCTAAAGCAAAAATAAACACAAGAACCAGAAAATCGCCCGCCTGATGCATCGGGCTTGAAGAGATAAACACCGGAATCAATGCCGCAGCTGTAAGCGTTGAAGAAAGTACAACTATAGGAGTAACCCTGAATATCCATGAGGCAGTTTCCGAAACCACCTCTCCCTTAAAAAAGAGTTTCGCTAAATTATAATACGGCTGTAAGATACTCTGCCCCTTACGCAGCCTGATATTATTTTTTATCTTGGAGATCAGCCCGCTTAAAATCGGAGCGGCTGCGATAAATAAAACTAACTGCAGGATAGCTATCATTATTTTTATCATTTTAAAATCGGTGCATAAATATAATTAATAATAATAAAGTAACAAAAATATATCCTAAATACAGATGAATGCTTCCGGGCTGAATCCTTTTCATCGACCCGGCCAATCTAAAAACCAGGGCGATCGCTGGGTCATAAATATATTTTTTGAATATAAGCGTTGTATGCGTTTCATAAGTAAAAGATTTAACGTGATAAAAAGATTCTCTGATCTTTTGCGTCCTGCGGTACGGCATAAGAAAAAAACTAAAGGCAATGCGAAATGGTTTTGAAAAAGCGGTCGCGGTATATTCGTTGCGTGAATCTAATTTATAGTAACCGCAATCCCATGTCCTATAAGTTATTACCCTTTTTCTGCCAAACAGCATATATATGCAAAAACCTGCTGTTCCTAACAAGGTTAGCATTAACAACAATAATGGCGTGGAAAGATAAATATCTTTACCAGCTTGCGGACTTAAGACAAAACTATTCAGAGAAAAACTCATAGCGCCTGTATCTAAACCTATAGCCCCGCCTGCAACCTTTGCCAATAATTTCATAATTTTTACAGCTGCCAGGCCGAAAATAATAATCAAAAACGACAAAAAAGACATGCCTATCTTCATGGATAAAGCTACTTCCTTAGCACCTTCAGCGTAATGGCTTCTAGGTTTTCCAAGGAATGTTATCCCGAAGGCCCTGACAAAACATGCAGCTGCCAGACCGCTTGTTAAAGCCAGCATCGCAGCGCAAATTCCAAGAAAAAGCCTGGTCCCTCCTGTCACATTAAATACCCCCAAAAAAAATGCCTGCAAAGTCAGCCATTCGCTCACAAATCCGTTGAGAGGCGGCAAAGCGGAAATAGCCATTGCGCCCAGCAAAAAATACGCTGATGTCTGAGGCATTTTTTTAATCAGGCCTCCTAATTTTTCAATATCGCGCGTTCCTGTAGCTTTGTATACGCTGCCGGCGCATAAAAACAAAAGCCCTTTAAAAATAGCGTGATTAATCAAATGGTATAAACCGGCTATTAAAGAAAATACAGCTAAATATGGCAAATTTACGCTGATAAAAAACATTGCTAAGCCAACTCCTAGCAGCACAATTCCGATATTTTCCACGCTAGAGTAAGCAAGCAACCTTTTTATATCGCGTTCCATGAGAGAATAAATTATTCCTACCAAACAAGTTATTACTGCCAAGATTAAGACCAGTACTCCCCACCAAGATGAATTTATTCCGAGAATAAATATCACAAACCGGATTATCCCGTATATCGCCGTCTTGATCATCACGCCCGACATTATACTAGAGATATGGCTCGGCGCCTGCGGATGGGCATAAGGCAGCCAGATATGTAGAGGCACGATCCCTGCCTTGGTCCCAAAACCAATTAAAAGTAATAAAAATACTATATTTTTAGTTTGAGCAGGCATTACCTGACATGCGTTTTTTATCGCAAAGAAATCAAAGGAATTCGCGTATTTATACATTACCAAGAACGCAGCTATTAAAAAAGCAGTGCCGATATGCGTCATTACTATATAAATCATCCCTGCCTTGATGGATTTCTCATGAGTTGAGTCAAATACAACCAAAAAATAGGAAACCAAAGACATGATCTCCCAGAATACAAGAAAAACAAGGCAGTTGCCCACCGTAACTACAAAAGCCATAGACAATACAAAAGCGGATAATAAAAACCAGGTAAGCGTTATTTTGGCAGAAGAGTACTCTCCTTTTAAGTAACCAAAGGAATAGACAGCTGATGGCAGGGAAATAATAAAAATAACCAGAAGAAAAAATAATGAAAGAGGATCAAACAGAAAAAACTGTTTATGGAAAATATTCATCATTTAAATTTAATAGCTTATATAAAAAGAAAAACCTTTATTAGTTAACAACTTTTCTAATAAAGGTTTCTCGTTACTTTAACTCCAGACCCACCTTAAAACTCGGAACTGCTATATAATTATTGATATTATCACTTTTTTAAGTAAAATCAAGCCCATTCTGAAAACGTAAGCAAATTTACTATATAAAATATCTCAACCACAAATATACTGCGCAAATAATAATAGATAGCACCATAAGCGGAAAACCATAGCGAGTAAATTGCCAAAAAGTTATGGGGTATTTGTTTTTTGAGGCTATTTTCGATACAACCACATTAGCAGAGGCGCCTATCAATGTGCCATTGCCGCCTAAACACGCGCCCAAAGCTAACGCCCACCACAACGGTTGAGCAATGTGGCTGGCAATAAAAACAGGATCGCTAACGCCTTGCGCGTGCGAAATACTGATAATAACATTCTTTATCAAAGGGATCATTGCCATAACAAAAGGTATGTTATCCAAAATAGATGAAAAAAGCGCACTGGCAAATAAGACGATCATGCAAAGCATAAAAACATTAGTGCCTGCTATAGCCATTATTTTATCTGCAAGAAATGAGATAAACCCATTATACTCAAGCCCGGCTACAAGCATAAATAAACCGATAAAGAAAAATATCACGCCCCATTCGACGCGCATCAGGTCCTTGTCTATTTCTCCCTTGCAGACAAGAACCATGAACATTGCTCCGCTCAAAGCGATAATACCCGGCTCTAAGCCTGTAAGCGTATGAGTAACAAAGGCAAGCATGACCAGGCCTAAAATAATAAGAGAGCGTTTTAAGTTTTTTGGATCCACTATCGCAAGATCCGGCAGGGAACCAGTAACTCTGACTTTAATCTGCTCTGTTATATTCCAGCGTTTCCGAAAAAACAAATAAATAACTGCAATTGTAGCCAGCAAAACCAGAACTACGCAAGGAGTAAGATTAACCAAAAAATCATTAAAAGAAAGCCTTGCTTGAGAGCCTATCAGTATATTAGGAGGATCTCCTATCAGAGTTGCAGTACCGCCGATATTAGAGGCAATAGCCTCAAGGATTAAAAAAGGAACAGGAGAAATCTCCAGGATTTGAGTAATGAGTATTGTTACCGGCGCCATAAGAATTACTGTAGTCACGTTATCCAGGAAAGCGGAAATAACCGCTGTAATAACGATAAATAGAATCATGATAAGCATGGGATTGCCGTTGGTTTTCTTGGCTATAGTCATAGCTATCCATTCAAAGAAACCGGTTTTAGATAGGACGTTGATACAGACCATCATGCCTACTAAAAGAAATATGACATTGAAATCAATAGCGCTGGCTGCTTCATGAAAAGGTATGAGGCGCAATAAAAGCATCAGAAAAGCGCCTATAATAACAGCTATTGTCTTTTCTAATTTTTCAGTTGCAATAAGCAGGTATACAACCGTAAAAATAATCCCTGAAAGCATCATTCCCATATATATCCTCTTAGAAAAATAATACCTTATCTACAATTGAAAATCTGTCTATCTCTCCCAGCAGATACCCGTCATTTGCCACAAAAAGCTTCATCTTATTTTTAACCGTAAGCTGAAAAATTATCTCGACCAGAGTAGTATCTTCTGAAATAGCCGTGCCCTTGCTCTTTAAGATATCCTTAACCGTCAGGCTGTGCTTTATCTTAAAATATTTTTCAAACGGGTCAAAATGCCTCACGAAAGAAACAGTATTAAGTTGATGAAAAAAATCCGGTATACTGTATTCAAATATATTAAAACACGATATCTCGCCGTAAAATCTATTGTCTTCGTCTACAACCGGTATTACATCGTATTTATTAAGGTGCATCTGCTTTGCGATATCTTCCACGCGAGAATCTAAATGAGCTACGACTGTAATCGGCCTCATAATATCACGGGCAAATATTATATGAGTTGTCTCTGCGCCTGACATTGAGAATTCTTTTACGATGCCTTCCGGGGTTTTTCCTTTGAAGAGCGTCTCAATATTTTTATTATCATTTGCCAAGCGCGCCACTGCCGCCATTGTTTGTAAGATAATATAAGGTTCTTCTTGAGAAGAAATCATCAGGCAGATAAAATATACGGGTTTCTTATCAATGCTGTCAAAATCTATTCCTTTATAACTGATGCCCAAAGCCACTATGAATTCTCCCCATTCTTTAATACGCGCATGAGGAAAAGCAACTGAACTGCCCACGCCCGTGCTTTGCAGTTTTTCCCGCTCAAGAATCTGGCGCAATGCTTCATCTTTACCTATAGCGCTGCCACGTAGGGATGCAATACTAAAGACTTTATCAACCAATTCTGATATTGCCTCAGTTTTAGTATTAGCCCGCAAATCAGTAATAATAGCGTCTTCTTTTATGTATTTAGCTATATCTATTGCCATAAGATCCTCATTAACATATTCCTTATCCGCCTAAACATATTATTTATATCACTAATTATAACAGTGTCAAGAAAATATTTATTGTTATATAAAGCTAAGAGAAATAACGCCCTAACTCTTTGACACATCGCAACATAAAAATACCCTGACTAGCATCGCTAACCAGGGCTGGAAGATAAAAGCTTACAAAATGTCTACACCGGAAAAGTGGACATAAAAAGTTATTTATATGACTTGTTTTGTGCGATTTACTAAATTACTCTGTAAATTGGTAACAATCATGGCCAGAAGAATTGATATTCCGAAGTAATAAATGCCTCTTTCAGCCTTAGCGCTTGCCAGCGCGCCCAATTTTACAGACACAATAATAATAGCCGTCACAAAGACATCTAACATTGACCATTTCCCCAGAAAGCCCAGGCCGTAGAGAAGCCATTTTCTTTGATTATCCCTTAATCTTACGTACCAAATCACAAAGAGTGTCGTCAATTTTACGATAGGAAGAATGACAGAGAAAAAGAAAATAATAACCGCAAGAAAATAATACTTATCCTTCCAGAGATTCATTATCCCCGATATTATAGAAAAAGTATTTTTCGCCCATAATTTGCGTACAGTAAGGACAGGTAGGTGGAGGCCGATAAAAAGCAACGTAGCTGAAGCTATGATCAATATTAATATATCGATCCGATTGGGGTAAAGCTGCTGCAATGTTTTCTTAAGGTCAATTTTCATCAAAATATCTCGGCTAGAATTTATGACTGAAGGCATAAGTCGCTGAATTTTCTTTGATTGTTGCCTTGCCACGCATATTAAATAACTTGAACCTGCTTCTTTCTTCTATGTTATGCGTTATTTCTTTTGCTTTAAAGTGCAAAAAGAAAACATCAACTCCGAGCGCCTGTTTCCACTCAGCTCGTAATATATCAGCATCATCTTCTGTATCCCTCTTTGCGATATTCACCCACTCACAAAAACTCGTACATTCAGCATGATTTATTATAGGTGCAGGTGATGGATAATAAAGGGCAGCGGTTGCCAGCTCTACTGCCTTATCAGCAGCATAGAGTGGTGTTGCCATAAAGATATTAAGTATGAGTTTTTTGGCTTTCTCCATAATGCCCTCTCATCTGATCCTATTATAGGGCAGGTCAAAATTAAATCAATTGTACCTAGGTGTAACAATCTTAATTCTCTATCAACTCGATAAGCTTGGGATAAACCACTGCGGTCTTCTGATAAGGTTGCTCGGGGTCGATCAGATCGTGAAACACATCTAAGCTTCTATCAAACTGAAAACGTGTAATCTTAACGCCACCGTGCCTCTGCCATTCGCCTACGACCCGATCGAGATTCTTCTCATTGACCGTATCATCCAACGCGCTTGTGATAACAACGATGGTCTGAGCCTTTGGCGCAACGCTCCTGGCTTCTTTCATAACTGACCAACCAAGGCGCATGATCTGAGCCACCCCTCTGGTCGAAAACCGGTAATAGGAGGACGTTGGCCCTGTGAGCGCCGTCTTTCCCTTTCTATCCCACCACACGAACATATTTGGCAAAATGCATGAGAGGTTGATGAGCGGTTTGAAAAAACCTGTCGGCAGCCCTTTCCACCCCCAAAATGGAGCAATGATAACAGCTTTATCAACATCGCTTCTGTTTTGCGCTATCCAACCAGCCATGTTCGCGCCCATGGAGAAACCAACAACCGCAATATGCTCACCCAACCCCTGGGCAATATCTACGGATTCGTCACACATTTGGGTCATCTCCAAAGCAGTAAGCCTGACGAGATCTTTCGTCATCCGGTCCTTAAGACCATGGTGAGGGATCCGCGGGATCAGAACGTTATATCCCTTTTCATAAAAGATCTTTCCCAGCATTTCAAATTGTCTGGGACTGTTGGTGTTACCATGGAAAAATACGATAGCATCGTGCGTTTTCTCACCGTGTGCCAAGAAAATAAGGCGCCCGTCCTGGGAAACATCTCCCCCATCTAACCTGCGCAAATCATCAATACGCTTGACACTTTCCTGATAACTACGGGATGGATTAACTTTTGAAACGAGATGGTGAATATGGATTGATTTTACAAAAAGAAAACCGACAAATAGCAACAAAATGACCAATAAAACAATTCCTAGAAATCCAAGTTGGCACAAAAAGCTAAAAAATTGTAACATCGATACCAATCTCCCTTAAGAGGAGTGACTACGTACTATGGTAAACCCGAGCAGTTTTTCCACAATTGATATGAGCAAAAAAGATTGTTTAGAAACAGCCTCTATTGCTTCTTTTTGCTCCCCATTAAGAGGGCCATATAATCCATCCTGAAGTAATGTTATTTTCCCACTAATCACTCCCAGCGGCATACTCAGTTTATGCGAAATAAGAGTTAAAGCATCCTGTTTTATAAATTCCTCAGTACGGCCTGTGGTAACATCACGCAAAATAAAAACAATGCTCAACAGCTCTCCGGCAGAATTTTTTATCAAATCCAAATTTGCCTCTAAATATAATGCCTCTCTGGTTTCTGTTTTTTCGCCTACAATATCAAATGTTTTATGCGCAACCTTTAAATCCATAAGAGCTTCTTTATTTATAGAAACTGCATAATTCTTGAACAGCGTTTCAACTAAATTAACATTCGCCGGATTAGCAATATTTAAGTATTTTAAAAGCGCCTCATTGTTATCTTTAATCAGGTAATCTGGGCTGCATATAGCAATGCCATCGCTTATTTTATCAACCACTGCCTTAAATTGCTTCTTTTCATCTAACTGCCGGAGGTAATAACTTATCTTGAGTATAGACTTAACTCTTGCTAATAGTTCTACCTTATCAAATGGCTTGGAGATAAAATCATCGCATCCTGCCTCAAGGGCTTTTACCTTGTCTTCGGTCTCCTTAAGCGCGGTTACCATCACCACCGGAATAAGCCGTGTCTTTTTATCGGCGCGTAATTTCTCCAGCACTTCTAAGCCGGACATCTTGGGCATCATGATGTCCAACAGAACCAGATCTATTTTGTTATGGACAAATTTTTCCAACGCTTCTTGGCCGCTGGCCGCCTTGACAATTTCATAACCCTGCGGAATAAGATAGGCTTCGAGAAGTTCGATGTTTTGGAATTGATCATCAACAACTAAAATTACTGATTTGTCTTTCATCCTCACCCTCTTTTAAGTTTGACTTTTCAACATATTAATGGAACATTCCAAATATCTTTTGCATATTCCTTTATTGTTCTATCACTTGAGAATCTACCTGATCTAGCGACATTAATAATTG
>JAUSEX010000024.1 GCA_030649895.1 Candidatus Omnitrophota bacterium | reverse complement strand
TTCCAGCTTCATTCAGTTCGTTACCTCCCTAAATGTGGAATTTAGTATTGGGCTGGCGGCTAACCTTTGCCCAAGCTGGACTTTCACCAACAGGAACCGATACGCTTTACTCGGCGCACTCATTTAACTTTCCTCTTTTTTCTTTTGACCTTTTAAATAGTCCTCTATCTTTTTAGTGATTTCATCTTTCTTAAAGAAATTATGGAAGTAAAACTCATCTACAATAATAAGGGCTTTTTTTGCTGCCCTTATTGCTTGAGCAGTTATATCCTTTCCCTCGACCAATATACTTATAGGCGAAATTTTGTCTATCTTTTCATCCACAATACCGCTCTTTATTAAAACATCTTTTGTATAAAAGTGAACTATCGATAAGCCCTTAAATGCGCCAAGATCAGTATTGTTTATTTCAACTGAGATAATCTTCCCTTTTTCTTTATCTACTGCGCCAATAGCGATAAAAGCAATAAACCTGCCCTCTGAGGTATCTATGGCCATGGGTAGGACATACCCTAAAACAATTCCCCGTACAAAAGGCGGCTTATAAGCATCTTCTTTATAGGCCACATAAACCGGATAAACCAAATCTATAGGCTCAGTATTAGAATTTAGCTTATCGCCAAGCCGCTCTTCGATAAGAGAATTATTATTTTTCAATGAAACAAGGTCAACTGCAAATCTTGAGGCATTAGGAAAACTTTTTCTTATCCAAGGTAATGCATCCTGGCTCAAAAAAAGGATTTTATCTTTATTTTCCGCCAAATATTTTACCTTTTGAAAAACCTCATTTTTTTTAACCTTATTCCCAAATTTAAAATCATCCACATAGACAAGTACTTTCTTTATTCCCCGCAAAGTCTTCTGAAACCCTTCGTGTTCTTTCTGCGTGGGGTCATAAATTCGGTTAATCATATCCAAAGCCAGAATATCTTTATCTGTGACTGCCAAATTCTGTAATTGCTCGTGAACATAAAAATGTTCTAAAGTTAACCCTATAAACTGCGAATAAAATTCCTTTGTCTGAAGCAGCTCTTTTTCCATAGACGGCAGTTTTTGATAATAAAATTCGCGCATCCTTCCATCTAAATCAAAAGCAAACATCAATTGTGAATTGTCTGCGCCGGGCCATCCCTGATTAGCTCCAAATACCCAGCCGATCCGATCCGGGCCTTTTAAGATCTCATAAAACACATAGGGTATGTCCTTAGTTTCCCAGATAGGGTCCCATTTATCACCCAGTCGTCTTTCTAATTCCTTATACAAGGCTTCTCCGCCTAAGCCGCGCTTATCACCTGCTTCATCGGTACGGATAAATTCCGTGCGGTAGTTTGTCCTGTCTGGAAAAAGGCGTAAGGTATCCTGATCAGGATTGTTCAATTGGCATGGCACAACCTGAGACTCAGAAAACGCATTTGATTTAATCAAGGCTAAGCTGACTAAACTTATAATAATAATTATGCTTAATCTTTTATTCACAAAACCCCCTCTTTACCATTCAAACAAGCCTCCGCCCTTCTGGCCGTAAAATAATATACCTACCCAAGTATCCTCTTTGCCAAAAATAGTGTTTATATCCTGCGAAACCACAAACTGAAGGTTATAATTAGCAGAAAAACCATACGTAAGGCCGCCTCGCAGCGTAGTATTTGAATCTCTACGGCCACGATTTATATCCTGCGTGAAATTCTCAGCCTGAAAATACGTTGACCAGCGATTACTGTTACCCAAGGCATATTTTACCTCGAAAAATTCTCCTAATACATTTTCTTTCCCTGCATCCCTACCCGTAGAAATCTCGAATCTTAGGCGTGTCGGGCCAACTATCTTTTGTCCGTCAATGCCCGTGCGCCATCTCTTAACAATATCGCCATTAAATTTATCAGCCTTCTCATCCATATCCCAGTCACGAAGCCGCTCGACAGCCATGGGATCAAAAATCCTGCCCACCAAAAAAGAAACCCCTAACCAGTCATCAAGGTGTTGTCCAATCCGAGGGGTTGAAAGTTTTCCAGCTAGCGCAAAATTATTATCCCTCTCAAAATATTCCATTCCTGAGCCTCGCGTTAAACTTAATTGATATTCCAGTCTGTCATTCTGCCCCTCAATAGCCACTCCCCAATCACGGTCTAAACCGCTGAATTCCATAGCAGGGCTCTGTAAAAGCGTCCCATGCGTATCAATCCAAGGCTGGATCCCATAAGGCACATAGAAGTGGCCGATTCTTACATTAAGCATTGGCGGTAATGCGCGCAAGCGCAAATAAGCATTATGTAATTCTACTTCGAAATCATCGGATTTGTCCGTATATTCACGATTCATCTCTTTACCATACGCGAATTGGTCATTATAGTAGGTAGTTCTAAATTGCATATTCATATCGCCAATCTGGCCATCTGGGCCGGAGAAAGTGCCAAAGAGAATAAAACCAGCTGAATTTCTACCCTCAGTTTTTTCTAACTCAAGGGAATAACGGCTGGAAAGATATGCTTCTTTATAGAGAATATAATTTTTAGTATCAGCCAATGCGTTAACTAAATTTATCGGATAAGATTTGCGCTTTTCTGTTACTTTAGGTTTCTCTAAACCTTTATCGATTTGATCAAAAATATCATCGTTCGCTAAGACCAAATCGCTAGCGATAAATACAATCAAGCATATACCTATTAACACGCCAATTGCGCAACCTTCAACCTTCTTTAAAAACTTTATCTGTTTTTCATAGGTAGTTGGCTGTTTCATATATTTACATATTATCATAGGCTATCTACCTAAGCAATGATTTAACCTAAATCCAGCCTGCAGGGAACAGGCATACCTATTCCCTACTTCGTGCTTTGGTTAGCCTCCAGTTCCTGATTTACCTTATCAATATACTTCTGTGGCTCTTTTTTGAATGGTTCAATACACCCTGCGCAGCAGAAATTATAAATCTTGCCCTCGTATTCATAAATTGCCTTTGTAGTTTCATCGATCGACTCACCTAAAACAGGGCAAACTTTATTGCCTGCGTCAACAACAGCGTTCGGAACAGCTGCTGCATGCTGGTCACATTCAGTCATCTGACTACCCGCAGCATGATCGCATGTAGCCTCGCTACCACCCTTATCAGAACCGCATGACATACCAAAAACTACGCTAGAACTAGTAAACATAAACACAAATAATCCTAATGTCACTAAACATATAATTTTTGTCATACCCCCCTCCTAAATTTTGAGATTAAGCTTATAATCTCGTCTATCTTTTCTTGTTTCTCTTTTTCAGACTTTCCTTTCAACGCATTTACCACGCAACCTTCCATATGTTTTCTGAAAATCTCGTTTTCCACCCTGTACAGCGCACCAATAATAGAGTGTATCTGCGTCAATATCTCTACGCAGTATCTCTTCCCCTCAATCATCCTTTGTATGCCTCGTACCTGGCCTTCTATCTTTTTCAAATACTCAAGTTGATTTTCATGTGTAGTTATCTTCTTCATCCCCTGTTCCTCCTTTCAAAATAAGTATACCATACCCTCCTACCCTATGTCAAGCCTTTTTTACATTTTTCTCGGGAATGGGAAGAGACATCCTATACCCCTCTTTAAGGGTTTAGAGTTAAAGAGATTATTAATTATAGGTGAAGTTAGGTTTAAAGTATTAGAAGAATATGTTAGGCAAAGCCTGTTTTTTTATAAGGGGCGAAAGAATAGAAAAAAGCCAGAGTTAAAGGCAGCTCCTATACGGAATAAC
>JAUSEX010000006.1 GCA_030649895.1 Candidatus Omnitrophota bacterium | reverse complement strand
CGCAGGCTAGTATTGATGAGATAATTCTTAGATTGAATACTTTGTTAAACTTTATCATAATATAAGCAAAAAAATAGCCTTTCCTCTTTGGTTAAAGGCTTATATATTGGTTATATACCCTATATAGAGTATGCCATATAGTAGAAAAATATGCAAGGAAACGCATCTAGAAAAGAGGGACGTCTCACTGCAATGTAACCTTATTAATGTCAAGAAGTTACAATCCTCATGATTCCGTATTTTTATACTGGAATCATAACAGCTGTAACTCTAATATTTATAAACTTTTATAACGCGGTAAGACGTCCCCATTTACACACTTGCCTATAAGCTTATTTCTGCAGAAATTATTCTTGAGTGGAAAACAAGACTATTTGTTTCATTATAGCGCTGTAGAATTTCCATTATCTTTTCTCTTATTCCAGCTAAACCGCTTTCGGAATTTACATAGAGATACATTACGTTGTACTCGCAATCAGGCCTGGCATTTTTTAGCACAGCTCCAATTTTTGCGCCATTTCCAATTATATGAAAGCCTTCTGTAGGGCAATATAACCTCTTACCGGCAGTTTTTATATACTCATTAATAGGAATATACCCGTGTTCTTTAATATATTCAAGATATGAAAAAGGGCCTTCGTCTTTTATAGAAACAAGATAAGCGTAAATCCATAATTCTTCCGGAATGCCTTTTTCTTTCAGAATTTCCCCGTATTGAGTTTTAAATTCTTCAAATCTAAGCGCAGGGCTTAAGGTATAGACGAATTTAAGCCCATCCCTGGCAGCTACTTCTCTGGCTTCAATTATTAACTTAGCGGAAACGCCTCCTCCTTTTTTGCCGCTACCTTCCGGCGTTACGCCTATAGCATAACATATAAGAGTGTCAGATCCTGCCTCAGGAGAACTTTGAGTCAGCCTATCCCACAAAACCTTTGGATCAAGAGCTGTTGGATTGCCTCTCGTATTGATTCTAGCTACCCAGAGCACTCCATCTACGCTATTGTCTGGCATCTCGCTAATTATGCAAGAACGACTATCTCTTTCTATCCTGGAAGAAACTGTACTAGGAGTAACTTGAAGCGCCCAATTGTCTCTCCAAGCTACGTTATTGGCCGCTGACACTGCTTTAGCATCTATTTCTTTAGCAAATCTAATCTCCTTATCTTTAATAACTTCTACTATGCGATCATAAACCCTACCCACAGGAACCCTAAGAAGATCTTTAGATAGAGGATAAGAATAAAGAGTATCTGCACATATAAATAGGGCAATTATTATTGCTATTAAATTGAAATATTTTTTAGCGCTTGGCATAATTCTGATAAAAATAGCGTTTCTATTTTTTAGCTAAGACTATAATTTGGCTTCTTCAACAAATATTATTATACCAAAAATTAACTCAAAAAAATAACCAAATTATACCTACTTAAGCATACCTTACAAAAACAACCATAAAAACCTGCAAAGATAAGTAAAAACAAGTTATAAGTTGCCTCTAACTTCTTTAAGTGTCTTGTCTAAGCCTGGTACGCTTGATGGCAACCTCTGTTTAACATTTGCGCATAAACCATATTTCAATAAATACGAAAACCTGCTTACGTACCATTGATATGAGACCAATGTTGCGCCTATGTTGCTGCATAATTCATCAGCTACGTTTTCTGGATTAATATTAAAACAATAATCCGGAGACAACGCAACAGAAACAACCCTTATGTCTAGGCCATGATTTTTCATAAAATCCACTATTTCATTTACGGCATTTTGACGCTCATTTTCTATAATATCATCAAAATAATCAATATCTATTGATATAACAATAGCCTTGCCATTAAGAGATTCTATATCCCCAAAGTCTTCTATTTTGTTATCTTCTCTATTGAACCACAATCTATCTGCTATCATCCCGCGATCCAATAATATTCTAATCCAATTATTAGACCAAGGATAATCTATATCGTTTACCATGTCATTATGCTTATCGAAATTTATAACAATGATATCTCCCTGGATTAAATTCCCTTTTTCTATGCCATCATAAATAACTGTATAAGTCGTTGCATGTTCCGTAGAGACAAATAAAGGAATTGCTAGATTCCCTGATTCTCTTGCTATTTGCCAAGGATCTTTATATTTTAATGCTTCTATAAAAGTCGCGGATTTAATCCTGGCGCTATCAGGCTCTACAGCACTAAATATTAATGGCTTTCTTAGGCTGGATTTTATATCCAGGCCATAACTGATGCTAATTGAAATAGACGCTATTATTAAAAATAACGATAGAATTTTTAAATTGAATACTTTTTTAATCTTTACCATATTATTTTCGCATGTTCATGTTTTCGCTTTGGACATAGGTATAATTTGAACGCCAAAGCTTCCTGCTCTCTAAATCTACCTGTGAGTCTTTAGGTTAAAGACGCCCTAATTAAATTCCTGTTCTAGTGACTGCGGCAGGTGTAACTCGTTTTAATAACTCTATGGACGAATTAGCAGACGCTATGCGCCCAGTATACATCCAAAATGTCTCAGGGTATTGATTTACTGTATCGACAGGCAATACTACAACGCCAAGATCGACCCATTCATTTTCACCTAAAGGCTCGAATTGATCAGCCGCTATATCTATTATAAACTCTTTCCCGCCAATTTCAGTCACCAAGAAACTATGCCTGTGTATACTTAAATCCGGGTAAATATCTTTAGGAAATTCAATAGTCCTAAGTTCCGCCTTAAATTGAAACCTCTCAAGAATACGCATAGCATGCACAGAACCCGGTCTGCAATTATAAGGATACTTGTAATAGGGATCCATTATTTTATGAGGTTCGTTTGGATTTTTAAGTTCTTCTTTTTCAGCAAGCAACAAAGGTATCACGTGCCTAAACCGCTCGCTTTCACGTATGCCAACCACGCTTTTAAGTCTCTCAAACAGATCTCTGGCTTTTCTCAGGTTCACAAATGCCTCAAATCCATTGAAAGTCTTCAACCTCTGCACTGTTTCTAATCTTACTGATTTAACTCCGTTCATCCCTTCTTCAAGTCTCTCTCTGTTCTCAAATCCCATCATGGGCACCCTAAGGCATTGTTTATTTTGCGCAGAGTTTAGCGTGCAATATCCGGTATTCATAAAACTAACCATGAAAACCATAGACATAATTTGCAATATTAATACTTTTTTAATCTTTTCCATAATCTGTGCAAAAAAATAGCCTTTTTTAGGCTTATGAGTTAAAAAACCTATATCATATAAAGTATACCTTATAAATAGGGGGTATTCAAGGTACCTATAAAAATACTGACAAATCCGTTTGCAACAAATTCATACCACATCCAAGATCCAAGTTAAAATTATAGTTAATAACTAATTTTCCCAAGGGGAATCTCGGCCTTCTCCCTGCGACCTGTCTCTTTATTCTCCATACCAACCTTAAGAGCGCCTTCCCCTTCTTTTACTCTTTGCGCCTGTTCTTTATTAAGACTGAAAGAACATTTCTGGCCTGTTATTTCTCCCTTAGCCTGAGAAACAAGCAACCCTAAACCTGCAGCCATGCCTGCTCTATCAATCGCTTCTGTAGTTGGCCCTTTTTTATCTGTCCCGGCCTTAGGTTTTCCAGTAACAGGACAAACCTCGCCTGACTGCGCATCACCGGCACGATCTCCATATTGAGAACCAAGCCAGAAAAATACCGCCGTTGCAGTTTTGCGAAAAGCAGACTCTTTCGCTACATAAAACTTATCTTTTTTATACGGTCGTATTTTAACTCCATCCACATTCAGAGCCGTATCAGTCACTTCCCATTCCCTGAGATGCCCCTTCTCTCCCGTGGCTAACGCCGTAGTATCAATACTCATGCCCCCATCCTGCGCATCCTGATAATGTACTCCCATATCTACGGCAACTTTGCCCAGATCAAGATTTTTATACTGGATAGCTTCGCTCCCCGGCGCTTGATATGTAGTCTCATAATTTCTCGTATTTACAGGAGGCTCTTTGTCAAAACCTGCATTGGGATCAACCAGCGGTTGGGCCGGCCCTATAGGCATAGGTCCTTCGGCTACAGCCGTGTCCGGTGGCACGGGCGCCACCTGTCCACCGGCAGATGTATCGCTTTTTTGCGGCAACGCCTGAAAACCTCCGGAAGTATCTGTTTTAGATCCGACGCGAGAAATAAAATCTATCATAGTCTGATCCCACTTGAATCCATCCTTTACTGTTTTAATCTGATCGCAGGACTTGACGCAATCATAATATTCCAACTTTATCTTATCCATTTCGCGTTCGATGCGTTCGCGTTCCTGTTGCTTGCGTTTCTCGTCCGCAGATGAAGCTTGATTTAATTTCCCCTCAGCCTTAGCTATTTCCTGTTGAGTAAAGTCAAGGTACCTCTGCTGATCCGAATTAAGCTGCACATGCTGCGTGCCCGGAACAGACCGATACTCATGTTTCCTGTAAGACTCCTCCTGATCGGCATGTCCTATGCGCTCTTTTCCATCAGGCGCAACATATTTTTGCAGAGTATTAGATTTAATAATTTGCTCGTAACGGGCCTTCAAACGATTAAGTTCTTCCTTGATGCTTCTCACCTCATCTGACTCGCTCTCTTCCAGTTCTTTAAGTCTTTTCCGCAGCGGTTCAAGTTTATCGTAAATGGGTTTGCACTTCGCAACGCATTTCGCGTAGGCATCTGGAGAAACTCCTGATCCACGAGAAACATCGGTCGTTACCAGAGATGTCGGAGGAACGAAATCGCCTGCGGATGGAGAATTGCCCGGCGTAGCTGGAATAGGAGTAACCGGCTGCTGGGGCCTGCTCGAAATATCTACAGAAGGTCCTAAAGGATTTTCGGGCTCAGCAGGATTTTCTACTGCCGGAGGTTTTTTACTGCATTCTATATCCGTATGGTTAAAATCGGCGTACGCACTTAATTTTGTAGATATTATAGTGGTGGGAAATTTTATCTTAAGCGCTTTGGAGGCCATTTGTTTTACAAGATCCGCAAGGCTGCCTGCGCGGCTCTGCAAAAACGTCAAAATCCCGGAGAAATTTTCTACCGGCTCAAGCCATCCGCTTATCGGTATTCTACTTTTCTTACACCTGGATATTATTTCGCCTTCGTATCTTCCTGGCAATGTAACAACATTTGGGTCATCGAATGCCATGCTGAACGTTATTATCCACATGCCATTGCCATCCGTTGTGGTTATTTCCGGCGCTGACAATTCACAATCCTGAATCTTCGCGGCATCGTATATTCTTTTTATGATAACCGTCGCGCCCGGCTCTGGCCTAACAACGCCATCCTCGATGCAGTTTACTACACCCATCAAAATTATATTATGCGATGGTTTCGAAAGAAGCCACCCCATGCCATAACACTGCATCGATAAAAGCCATATACCAAACGCCATAAAAATTATCAAAGCCGCTATTTTATTCTTCATAATCGATCCTCTCTTTGCTTATGATCTAAAAAATAATGGCGAAGGAGGCAGGGGTCTGCTCCTCAATGTCAAAGCTCATTATAAATCAACAGACTATAATTTTTTTACCCTAATACCAATAAAAGCTAGAGACACGCTTCCTCAAACAACTGGAAAAATGACATTGTTGAAATGTATAATTATTTATATTTTCTGCTGTGGTGCTTTCTTTAATGGTAATATTCCAGCCATTTCGCCTATCACATTCACTAATTCCGTATTCGCAGGAATCACGATCTTTGCGTTGTTGGCTAAAGATTTTTCCACTGCTTCAAGTTTACGCAATACCTGGGCATTGCCAATAAAATACTTTTCCGCTGCTTCGTTTAACAAACGGATTGCCTCTGCCTCGCCTTCTGCTTCCAGAATCCTAGCCTGCCTGAAGCCCTCTGCTTTTTTAATCTCCGCTCTTTTCTGTCCGTCGGCTGCAGTTTCCGTGGCAGTAGCAAAATCAACTGCTGCGATTTTTTCATTTTCCGCCTTGACTACCTTGTTCATAGTTTCCTGCACATCCTTGGGCGGATCAATCTCTTTTAATTCTGTGCGCACAATCTCAATGCCCCAGCTCGAAGTCTCTTCCATTAAAGTTTTATGCAGCTCCGCGTTAATTTTGCCGCGCTCGCTGTTTGCGGATTTTAAAGTCAGAGTTCCGATAATGTTCCTAAGAGTGGTCCTGGCCAAGTTTACGATCTGATATTGGTAATTAAAAACATTGTACTGGCAGCCTTTAACGCTTTCCTGATCTGCCTTCACTTTAAAATATATCTGGGCATCCACTTTGGCATTAAGATTATCGTTGGTAATAATTTCCTGAGGATCAGCATCCACCATTTTTTCGGTAATGTTTATCTGGTACATCTTATCTATGCCCGGGATAATCCAGTTAAAACCTGCGTTGGCAAAAGCATGGTATTTTCCTAATCTCTCAATTAATCCGCGATGAGTAGGCCTGACAATCCTTATGCCTAAAAAAAATATCATAATCACAGCCATGACAAATAAATAAAAAATATTCACCTTGTCCCTCCTTTTTTTTAAAACAACATTAAACCTATATCTACCGTTATAATTTTCCCTGCATATTCCGGGCCTTTGCTTTTATAGAAGCCTTGTTTAGGAAACTGCATTGTAACAGTAATTCCGGCTTTTACGCTGACTCCCAGGATTTCTCCTGTATCCGCGTCCAAACCTGACGGCACATCCACAGAGATAATAGTAACTGATTTTTTATTTAAATCGCTTATGATGCTTCCGGCCGGTTCTTTTACTTCTCCCTTGAGCCCTATTCCAAATATAGCGTCTATTATTAACCCATGATCTAGGCTGACAGGCGCGGAAATTTCGCATATTTCCACTCCTATATTGTCCAAGGCTTCGGCATTTAATTTTGGATCATTTTTGAGATTTGCCCTTGGGCCTATTAAATAAACGCTGACATTTATACCTTTATTAAAAAGATATCTAGCTGCCACAAATCCGTCGCCACCATTATTGCCGCTCCCGCAGAAAACAGCTGCTTTTTTATTTTTAATATTTTTAAATTCCAGTAAAGCGATTTCGCTTATAGCCCTACCCGCGTTTTCCATCAGCGCGATAGAAGACACGCCCCTATCTTCTATGGCTATCCTGTCTAATTCCTGCATCTCTTTTACACTTACTGTTTTCATTGACTATTTAATTATATCACGTCTACATATCCAGAGGCAGGTTTCTTTCAAATATTTTTATGTTATTTTAAAGCAGGGAAACAGCTAGAGCGTACCTCAATAGGTGAAGAGGTCTTTCAGCAAATAGTCTTTTCCGGCCACATTATTTAACGCGTTGAGGACCTTTGATTGCACATGCGGGGTTAGCCGCCTACCTTTCATGGCCCGAGTTACCATTTTATGCGTAAGCTGTTCATCTGAATGGGCAACAAGATCATGCGACTTAAGTCCGTTCGCCGCCATGATCCTCAAGATCGGCTGCTCGCCAAGATTTTTCTTCACATCAACACTCATGGTTCAATCATGTACAGGCGTTCCACTTTTTTTCTAGCCCACGGGGTTCGTCTCAGGAACACCAGACTGGACTTGATACTGGGGTTTTTTGCAAAGCAGTTTATCCTGATTCTTCGGGACATCTCTTCCCACCCGTATTTTTCAACCAGATGCGTGAGAATCATTTCAAGAGTAACACCGTGAAGAGGATCTTTGTGTTTATTATCGAGCATCAGATTTTTGTACCATTTTGAAATTCTTCTACCAATGCGTCACTATCCCGATATTATTATGTTATCACAAGGGGAAATCAAAGACAAATTATTTACTTAAAACCTATCTGCAACTTCGGTTTAACCGGCATAGGCACCATGAGCTGGCGAATGGCCTCAAATATTGCCTGGATATCAATATCGTGCTTTTCGATTTTTCTTTCGAGTTCTTTTAATTTATAAGCCAAATCCTTATCCACGGAAAGAATCTGCCTCAGTTTTACAAATGCTCTCATGATTTGTATATTTATATAAACAGCTCTTTTGCTTTTAAGAATAGGGGAAAGCATAAGAATGCCATGTTCAGTAAGTACGCATGGCGATTTATACGTTCGGGATTGCCTATTTGGTGCTGTCTACAGCTATCCATATCTAACTATCATTTTTTAATCTTTTTTGCTGAGGGCTATTCAGGCTAAAACCTGGCGGACATAGAACTGCGCTTAAACCAGCCATTGCCTATCTTCTCTGTAGCTTATAGATTTATAATTAAAAATATTCGGGGTAGTCATATAGATCAGGAGATTAGATGGATTACAGGTAGATTCAAAAACTACATACCTCTAGGATGGCTTAGTACCCTATAGTGAATAAATTTGGTAGGATCCGTTTATTAGATATGTCTTTTAAAGAAATAGCTAGGGCTCTAAACATTAATAAGAAAACAGCCATAAAAGCTTGCAAATATAAGCCAAAATAATACATCTTACGCGATTATGATAGTTATCAACGATTAGAATGAAAGCCTATCTGTGGATTTGGTTTAATTGGTGGAGGCGCCATAAGCTGGCGTATTGCTTCAAAGATTGCTTGAATATCTTCGTCATGCTTTTCTATTTTCCTTTCAAGCTCAGCTAATTTATACGCAAGTTCTTTGTTCATAGATAGAATTTGTTTTAGCTTTACAAATGCTCGCATGATGGCAATGTTGACACGGATAGCCCGTTCGCTGTTAAGTACGCTGGATAACATGGCTACGCCTTGTTCTGTAAAAACATAAGGCCTTCTCCTCAATCCCATTTTGTCTTGATTGGAGGTCGCAAATTGCGACTTCCAATTTTCAAACTCTTCTTTTGTTAGCTGGAACATAAGTCGAG
This sequence comes from Candidatus Omnitrophota bacterium, assembly GCA_030649895.1. Classification (GTDB taxonomy): domain Bacteria; phylum Omnitrophota; class Gorgyraeia; order Gorgyraeales; family Gorgyraeaceae; genus UBA10183. The sequence goes on along the minus strand of JAUSEX010000006.1, from coordinate 124 downwards.
TAGCAAAGAGGAACTTCCCCTCAATGCTCTCACAGAACCGAACGTGAGCCTCTCGGCTCATTCGGCTCTTGTTATTTAGTCGTTGGAAATATCCCATATTGCCAGTGCACAAATAATCTTGAAT
>JAUSEX010000056.1 GCA_030649895.1 Candidatus Omnitrophota bacterium | reverse complement strand
TACACAAACATCTTTACCAGCCAGGAGCAATGGTGGGCCCAAGTGGAGTCGAACCACTCACCTCCGCGTTATCAGCACGGCGCTCTAACCAGCTGAGCTATGGGCCCAAAACTCATTACAAAAGACTGCATGTCTGTGTAATGTTTAATGTGTAATGTGTAATGAAAAGATACTTTACACTTTACACTTTACACTTTACACAAAAAACTTGCCCATAGTTTTAAACAGAGGGGATCCATAAAATAATTAATAGCCAGACATAACAGGAAAGTTACGATTTAACCTTCTTAAATATCCGTTTCTGTCAAACGCTTGCGCGTATAACTTCTCCGAACATAGGGTCAGGTAAAACCTTTGCAAATTCGCCCAAAGGCAAATTTGGCTCCTTAGAAAGGAGGTGATCCAGCCGCACCTTCCGATACGGCTACCTTGTTACGACTTAGTCCTCCTTGCCAACCACACCTTCGGCGCCTCCTCCCCTTGCGGGTTAGGTCAACGACTTCGGGTGCAGTCAACTCAGGTGACTTGACGGGCAGTGTGTACAAGACCCGGGAACGTATTCACGGCACCGTGTCTGATATGCCGTTACTAGCGATTCCAGCTTCATGAGGGCGAGTTGCAGCCCTCAATCTGAACTGAGGCCGGCTTTTGGGATTAGCTCAACATTACTGTTTTGCAGCCCGCTGTACCGACCATTGTAGCACGTGTGTAGCCCAGGACGTAAGGGCCGTACTGACTTGACGTCATCTCCGCCTTCCTCCAGCTTATCGCCGGCAGTCTCCTTAGAGTGCCCGGCCGAACCGATGGCAACTAAGGATGATGGTTGCGCTCGTTGCGGGACTTAACCCAACATCTCACGACACGAGCTGACGACAGCCATGCAACACCTGTATGCATGTCCCGGAAAGGAGGTCTCTACTTTCATAAAGATTTCATGCACTTTTCAAGCCCTGGTAAGGTTCCACGTGTAGCGTCGTATTAAACCACATGCTCCACCGCTTGTGCGGGTCCCCGTCAATTTCTTTGAGTTTCAACCTTGCGGCCGTAGTCCCCAGGTGGATCACTTAATGTGTTAACTTCGGCATTGAGCCCTAAGGACCCAACACCAAGTGATCATCGTTTACGGCTAGGACTACCAGGGTATCTAATCCTGTTTGCTCCCCTAGCTTTCGTATTTCAGCGTCAGTTTTGGTCCAGAGAGTCGCTTTCGCCACTGGTGTTCCTCTCGATATCTACAGATTTCACCCTTACACCGAGAATTCCACTCTCCTCTCCCAAACTCAAGACAAGCAGTTTCGAATGCAGTTCTTTAGTTAAGCTAAAGTATTTCACATCCGACTTACAAGCCCGCCTACATACCCTTTACACCCAATAAATCCGAACAACGTTTGCCCCCTCCGTATTACCGCGGCTGCTGGCACGGAGTTAGCCGGGGCTTCCTCTCACAGTACAGTCAGCCCACAAGGTTATTCACCCATAGGACGTTCTTCCCGTGTGACAGAGGTTTACGATCCGAAGACCTTCATCCCTCACGCGGCGTCGCATCGTCAGACTTTCGTCCATTGCGAAAGATTCTCGACTGCAGCCTCCCGTAGGAGTCTGGGCAGTGTCTCAGTCCCAGTGTGGCTGACCATCCTCTCAGACCAGCTACCCGTCAAAAGCCTTGGTGGGCCATTACCCCGCCAACTAGCTGATAGGACATGGGCTCCTCTTCAGACGATAGGCCTTACGGTCCCCATCTTTTACCGCAGCTCCATGCGGAGCCGTGGTCTTACCCGGTATTAGCACTCCTTTCGAAGTGTTATCCCCGTCCCGAAGGTAGATTACCCACGTATTCCTCACCCTTTTGCCACTATCAAATCAAGCCTCTTGGCCTTGCGGCCTCAAGACTCAATAAGATCGTTCGACTTGCATGCCTTAACCACGCCGCCAACGTTCGTTCTGAGCCAGAATCAAACTCTCCAAAAAAACTTAACGTAACTCAGACCCGTTAGTCTGGCTATTTAATTTAGAAAGAACAGCTGAAAATAAAAAAAGGCACCGAGACGATGCCTTTTTTCACATCCTCCCTTAATAATAATTTTTAATTATATTATCAAGGAAACTTATTCAATAAATTACCCTCTTATAGGAATTAGAATTTTACCACACGGATACCTGAACGTCAAGAGGAAATTTTCAAATGAACAACTTACTCAACTAGTGGATGATACTATATCACCCTCATCGAATCCTGTCAAGGACTTTTTTAAGCTGAAATCTTGCTGAAGTCTTAAGGTTTAAAAACTACTTTAAGGAAGCGTTTTTTACCGACTTTTATACAATACTCTTTAGAAGGTTCTAATTTAAATTCTAATACTTTTGCCCTGCTGCCATTTACCTCTATAGCGTCCTGCTCGACAAGCCGCCTGTATTCGCCTTTACTCGGCAATATTTTTTCAAACACTAAAAACTCGCAAAGGTTCGGCTTCAAAGGCTTTGTTTCAGTCTTTAGCTCTGTAAAAGGGTCTCTTTTCTGGAATTTATTTTCAAAATCCTTTAAGGCATTATCCGCAAGGCTTTCCCCGTGATACTGCCTTACGATATATCTTGCAAGATTTTTTTTCGCTTCCATTGGATGCATCTTTTTTATTTTATCCAGATCTTCATCTGTCAGAAGCTCGTAATACTGAAGCATAAGCTCATCCGATATGGACATTATTTTACCAAATATATCTTCCGGCTTTTCATCTATACCTATATGATTGCCAAGGGATTTGCTCATTTTATTCACGCCGTCAAGGCCGACTAAAAGCGGGGTCATTATAACTACCTGGGGTTCCTGACTAAAATCTTTCTGCAGTTCCCTGCCCATTAATATATTAAATTTCTGATCAGTCCCGCCAAGTTCTATATCCGCCTTAAGCTCAACTGAATCATACGCTTGAAGCAAGGGGTATACAAATTCAAGAAGGCTTATGTCTTTACCTGATTTATAACGCTCGCTGAAATCCGCCCTTGCCAGAACTTGAGAGACAGTAGCGTGCGCCATTAATTCAAGAATACCTTTGATGGTCATTTTTGACAACCATGCACTATTAAATACGACCTCTGTTTTTTTCTCATCCAGGATCTTAAATGCCTGTTTCTTATAAGTCTTTGCATTCTCGCTAATCTGTTCCTCGGTAAGGCGCTTCCTGATCTCGCTTCTTCCAGTAGGGTCCCCTATCATGCCCGTGAAATCGCCTATAAGAAAAATCACCCTATGTCCCAAATCCTGAAAATGTTTCAGTTTACGCAGTAGAACAGTATGGCCCAAATGAATATCTGGCGCGCTAGGGTCAAAGCCTGCCTTAACTATAAGCGGCATTTTCTTCTCCAGTTTTGAAATAAGCTCTTTTTCAGAGATTATCTCTGTTGTCCCGCGCTTAATAATTTCTAATTGCTTCTTGATGTCCATATTAACCTTATCCACCCCGTAGGTGAGCCATATGGCTCACCTACGGGGTGTAATTTATTCTTTACTCCTTGGTTTTCTTAATACTTAATCTTATCTTCCGCTCCAAATCATCAACCTTTATAACAACCGCGGAGATCTTGTCTCCGACTTTATATATCTCTTCCAGACTACCTGAGGATTCTGCGTCTAGTTCAGATATATGCACAAGGCCTTCCAGATCTTTTTCCAGCTCTACAAAAAGCCCAAAACTTGTAATTTTTGTAACAAGGCCTTCAACTGTTGTGCCAAGAGAGTATTTTACCATAATCTCAGGCCACGAGTCAGAGGTTATCTGTTTTATGCCAAGAGATATCTTCTGATTATCAGAATCTACCGCAAGTATCATTACATCGAGTTTCTGGCCTTTTTTAAGGTACTCCTTTGGATTATTTATCTTCTTGGTCCAGGACATGTCATTTATATGGACAAAGCCCTCTATGGCCCCTTCTATCTCTATAAATGCGCCATAGTCCGTCAGATTTCTGACTTTGCCTTCCACTTTCATGCCGGGAGAAAATTTTTCTTTTATTTCAAGCCATGGATTAGGCTCTATCTGTTTTACGCCTAGAGATATTTTCTGGCTAGAGCTATCCGCGCTTAAAACAACCGCCTCCACGGTATCTCCTATCGCAAGGACATCCTGGGGATTATTCACTCTCACGGTCCATGAAAGTTCTGATACATGCACAAGGCCTTCTACGCCTTTTTCAAGCTCTACGAATGCTCCATAAGGCATAATATTCACAACCTTGCCTTTAATCCTTGTGCCTATAGGATATTTATTTTCAATATCCTTCCAGGGATTTTCTGTTTTCTGCTTCAGGCCCAGAGAAACCTTCATATTTTCTTTGTCAAAATTCAATATCACTACCTCTATAGTGTCGCCTATCGCCACCATCTCGCTCGGATGAGAGATCCTGCCCCAGCTCATATCAGTTATATGCAGAAGCCCGTCCACTCCTCCCAGGTCCACAAACACTCCGAAATCAGTAATATTTTTGACAAGGCCTTTGCGAAGCTCTCCTGTCTTGAGCTCCCCCAATACCTTGGTCTTTATGGTTTCTCTTTCTTTTATTATAGCGTCTTTCCTGGATACCACTATATTTTTTCTTGGCTTGTTCATTTTTACGATCTTGAATAAAAGTACCTGGCCGACAAGCTGATTTACATTGCCAAACCCTTTTAATGCGACAAGCGAAGCCGGCAGAAACGCCTCTATACCCACATCCACCATCAAACCGCCTTTAACCTTCCTGGAAACCTTGCCTTCTATGAAATCCCCTTCCTTGTAAGTGGCGGAAATTTTATCCCACCCTTGCATATTTTCTGCCTTGCGCCTTGAGACAGTAATAAGCCCGTCTTCATTTTCCTTGGATTCCACAAATACATCAAATTCATCACCAATCTTCAAGTCTACAATGTCTTTTAATTCGCCCAATGTTATAATCCCCTCGGATTTATACCCTAGATCAATATAGACATCTTTAACGCCTATTGCAAGCACCTTGCCTTTTACTATATCGCCCTCGCTCAAGCGCCTGAACGTCTTTCCGTAAGCCTCTTCCAGATTAAATACCTCCTGCGCCTCGTTTTCCTGTTTCAACTCTTTTGTCATGATTTTTTAAAACCTCCTTATTCTCTCTATAATTTTTTTCACCATTAAATCCGGTGTTGATGCTCCGCTTGTAATTCCCACGCAACTCTTTCCTTTAAACCACTCTTTCTTTAATTCCGGCTCTGTTTCAATATGAAAACTATCCACCCCGCTTTCTTTGCAAATCTGCCAGAGCCGCTTTGTATTGGCGCTGTTTTTCCCGCCAATAACTATCATCAGATCGCAGTCCTTTAAAAGCCTGCGAGTCGCTAATTGCCTTTTTGACGTATCTTTACATATTGTGTTAAAAATCTTTACTTCGCCAAAATCCTCGTTCAGTATTTTTTTAATCTCGTTTATATAATTTTCTTTATTCTGCGTCGTCTGCGAGATAACGCCTATTTTCTTTGATAATCTGTCTTTTCCAGCTATATTTTTAAGGGCCTTCACCTCGGGATGGTCGCTGTCCCCGATAATTATTATCCTGTATCCGTCTTTTTTCAGGCCCTTTACGATATTCTGGGCGTATTTTACAAAAGGGCAGGTAGCGTCAATAAGCCTTACCCTGTTTTTTTTAATTTCTTCCAGCGCTTCTATAGGCGCGCCGTGCGACGACACTATCACGGTTCCGCTTTTTATTTTCTCATGGCCGCTGATTACCTGAAGCCCTTTCTTGAGAAGCCCTTCTACCACTTGAGGATTATGTATCAAGGCGCCGAACGAATAAATCCTATCCCCGCCCTTCAATTCTTTTAAAGCGTCTTCAGCGATATTTATCGCCCGCTTTACCCCGAAACAAAACCCAGCGCGCCCGGCTACCTTAATCTTCATTCTTTTTTAAAACGCTGATTGCTGTCATGGTATTTTCTGCAATCCGCATATAGTATTCTTTCTCAAAGTTATTATTTTCAATTTTCAAAGGCTTCCCGACATATACCGTTATTCTTTTAAACCTGGGAAAAATAGCTCCTTTAGGGAACGCTTCCCTGGAACCTTTTATGTAACACGGCAATATGTTCGCGCCTGATCTCGCTGCGAGCAGGCCTATGCCAGCTCTTGGAACCCCGAGATTTCCGTCTTTTGACCGCGTCCCTTCAGGAAAAATTAAAACCGCTTTTCCGTCGCATAACTTATCTATTGCCAGCCTCATTGCACCCGGGTCCGAGCCTTCCCTTTTCAAAGGAAATGCATTTACTGATTTTAGAATATTTCCAAATACTCTATTCCTAAAAAGGCTGTTGCGCGCCATGAAATTTAATTCGCGCGGCACTGCAAACCCTGCTATCAAAGGATCCAGGAAACTCGCATGGTTCGGCGCAATAATCAGCGGCCCGGTTTTCGGGCAATTTTCAAAACCCACTATCCTGAGCCTGAAAAATATTTTAAAAAGCGCCTTTAATATATTCCTGGAAATAAAATATACCATTACAGAGAATCTCTGACAGATTTAGCCCTGTTTAACAACCTGAGCAAATTCCGGCTATTATTACTTTTTAAAGCCGCTTCTATCTTGGATAATTCTTTTTTCAAGATATTGATATCACTTATAAGATTCTCTCTATTCGTAAAAAATATATCCCGCCATAATCCTGGCTCGCCTGAAGCAATCCTGGTTGTATCCCTAAACCCTCCCGCTGCGAGATCTAAACCCTTTCTTCCCGCAGCGTTTACCAGGCTGGCAGCTACTGCATGAGGCAGATGGCTTATCTTTGAAAATAATCTATCGTGCGTATTCGCAGGCATGATAACAACCTTCATCCCTAGCGACGTCCAAAATCTTTTAACCTTACTAAGAGCTTTTTTACTCTTTGTCGCTGCAAGAATACAGTACGCCCCTTTAAACAGATCCCTATCCGCATATTTAATACCTGATTTTTCAGAACCCGCTATAGGATGGCTGCCTATAAAATCCACTCCTCGCAGCTCAATCTTCCCCATATTGCTAACTATATATTTTTTTGTGCTCCCGGTATCAGTAACTATAGAGCCTTTTTTTAAAAAAGGCGCGATTTGTTTAGCTATGTCGACTATTTTAAGAACAGGCGTTGTAATAACCACCAGATCCGAATCCCTTACGCCATTTTCTAGGTCTAATGTCGCAAAATCTACGATCCCATTTTTAATCGCCTGGTTAATGGTGCTTTTTCTTTTCGACACCCCTACAATTTCTTTTGCAAGCCTCTTTTCCCTCGCAGCAAGTGCCAGCGACCCGCCAATCAATCCTAAACCTACTATAGTAATACGATTAAATAATTTCATCTCAACTGTCAGCTATCAGCCGCTGAAGGCTAAAAGTTCTTTTAGATATCCCTTCCCACTGCTTTAGCTAATACCTTTAATTCTTTCATCATGGCGTCAAACTTGTTAGGCACCAGAGACTGTTCTCCGTCAGAAAGCGCCTCTTCTGGATTAGGATGAACTTCTATTATTAGGCCGTCTGCTCCGGCCGCAATAGCCGCCTTTGCCATTGGAGCGACAAGATCCCATTTACCTGTCCCGTGGCTTGGGTCTACGACAACAGGCAGATGGCTAAGCTGTTTTATGAGCGGGACTGCATTTAGATCCAGGGTAAACCTTGTAGCGTCTTCAAATGTCCTTATGCCCCTTTCGCAAAGTATGCAGTTAAAGTTTCCGGCAGCTAGTATGTATTCAGCTGACATTAAAAATTCTTTTATAGTGGCTGATATACCTCTTTTTAAGAGTACGGGTTTTTTGGAAAGGCCGACCTCTTTAAGTAAATTAAAATTTTGCATATTGCGCGCTCCAACCTGAAGAATATCCGCGTATTTTTCAACCATCCGCACATCCCTGGTATCCATTACTTCTGTGATGATCTTCATCCCGGTCTCTTTTTTAACATCCTTCAGGAATTTCAGGCCTTTTTCTCCCAGGCCCTGGAAGCTGTAAGGAGAACTCCTAGGCTTAAAAGCCCCTCCTCTTAAAATAGTAGCGCCTGATTTTTTAACTTTTTTCCCTACCTCAAGAAGCATCTCAAAATTTTCCACTGAACATGGTCCTGCCATAACAGCTATTTTCTTTCCGCCTATCTTCACTCCATCCACATCTACAATACTGTCTTCGAGTTTAAATTCCCTGGACACAAGCTTGTAAGGCTTTAAAATAGGCATTACCTTTTCAACGCCCGGAAAAGCCTCTAGAGGTTGAACCCTCAAAACATCTTCCTCGCCTATAACGCCTATGATAGTGCGCTCAATGCCTTTTGAAACCATGGGCTTTAAGCCGAGTTTTTTAACCTTATCAACCAGATGGTCTATCTGTTTTTTCGTAGCGTCCGAACGCAAAACTATAATCATTTAAATCCCCCTTATAATACTATTTTCTTAAGCTCCTTAATGAACCTTTTATTTTCAGATTCCTTTCCAATGGTTACGCGTATGAAATTCTCAAGCCCCCACGCCTTCATATTTCTCACAATCACGCCTTTTTTTAAAAGCCTTTCCGCGACCTCTCCTGATTTAGATCCAAGCTCTATCAGTATAAAATTAGTAACGCTCGGGACATACCTTACGCCCATCATCTTTAATTCATAATATATAAATTTCTTGCCTTCCCTGACTATTTTTTTAGCCTTCGACAGAAAATCTTTATCTCTCAACGCGCCCACGGCTCCTGCCTGAGCAAGGGAATTGACATTAAAAGGTTCCCTTACAGCCTCCATATATTTTATTATTTCCGGATTTGATATACCGTATCCCACCCTTAGGCCTGCAAGGCCGTAGGCTTTTGAAAACGTCCTGGTAACGATAATATTATTCTTTCCGAGATAATCAAGCCCATTAGGATAATCCTGCTCTTCTGCAAATTCAAAATACGCCTCATCCAGAAAAACTATTATCTCCCGAGGAAGCCCTTTTAAAAAATCCTCAAGCTCATGCCTTGATACATATGTGCCATTCGGGTTGTCAGGGTTCGCGACAAATACAATCTTTGTATTTTTAGTCACCGCTTCTTTCATAGCCTTTAAATCGTATTTAAAATAACGCATCGGCACGACTTTTACGCTTGCCCCGTGCACTATAGAAGCCACTTCATACATTAAAAAAGTGGGATTTGCCACAATCACTTCGTCGCCTTCCTCCACAAACGCCCTTAGCGCAATCCCGATAAGCTCGTCAGAACCGTTTCCGAAAATAACCTGTTCAGGTTTTATTTTAAATTTCCTGGCAATTGCCTGGCGCAGGTAAAAACATCCTCCCTCAGGATACCTGTTTATATTGCCTGCTTGTTTTTTAATTGCCTCCACAGCCTTTGGAGACGGGCCCAATGGATTTTCATTGGAAGCCATTTTAATAACATCCTTCAGGCCTAATTCTCTTTTTACTTCTTCTATAGGCTTGCCCGGCTGATATGGCTTTGCTTTTAAAACTGCTTTACGCGGAATTACGCTCATCTTATATCCCCACTACAGGATAAGAACCCAGTATCTTCAAAAACGAACAATGTTTCTCAAGTTCTGCCAACGCCTTTTTTACATTCTGGTTTTCGTAATGGCCTACCATATCCACGAAAAAATAATATTCCCACGTCTTTCTCTTGGAAGGCCTCGATTCAATCTTGGTAAGATTTATCCCGTATTTCTTAAAAGGCACAAGTATGTCATGCAATGCGCCCACCTTGTCCTTTACGGAAAACATTATAGAGGTCTTGTCTCGTTTTGTAGGCCGCGGCGTTACCCCTCCGATCACAAGAAATCTCGTAACATTATTCGGGTTATCTTCTATATCTTTAGCAAGCGTATTCAGCCTGTATTTCTTGGCCGCCAGTATGCTGGCTATAGCGGCTGAATTTTTTTCCTGAGAAGCAATCTCTGCGGCCTTGCTAGTTGAAGATACCTCTATCAGGGCTACGCCCCGCATATTTATCTCCAGCCATAACCTGCATTGCCCGAAGACCTCTTGTTTCGAATAAATCTTTTTTACCGCTTTTATGCCGCCTTTACCTAAAAGATTATGCGAGATCTCAAGCATTATCTCGGAGCATATCTTTAAATCAGCGTTTATAAACATGTCCAGGGTATGGCTTATCATGCCTTCCGTTGAATTTTCAACAGGCACAACCCCGTAGTCCGACCTCCCCGCCTCCACATCCCTGAAAACATCCGTTATCGTAGGGCAGGCGTAGAATTCTACATTTGACCCGAATTTCTTTATCCCTGCCTGATGCGTGAATGTAGCTTCAGGCCCCAGGTAAGCTATTTTTAATTTTTTTTCAAGGCCCAGAGAGCCCGACATTACCTCTCTGTATATCGCAAAAAGCGCCTTATTGGAAAGAGGGCCCTTGTTTTCTTTTATTATATTCTCGTATATCTCCACTTCCCTCTCAGGCGTATAAACAGAACCTCCTGCCTCTTTTTTGATCTTCCCTATATATTTCGCGACACTAGCCCTGTCATTTAACAATGAGATTATTTTTTTATCCGTCTCGTTTATTTTTTTACGAAGCTCCGCCAGCCTGGACATCTGTATTCCCTCCTTCTTGCTGCTTTATTTCTTCTTCCTTTTTGAAATGCTCAGGTAACTCTATGTCTTTTTCAGTAAAATTAAACTCTTCCAGTTTCGGAAGCTCTTCAAGGGAGTTCAAGCCGAAATACTGCAAGAATTCTTGAGTGGTACCGTAAATAATAGGCCGCCCTACCGTCTCTCTCCTGCCCATAATCTTGACCAGATTTTTTTCGATCAGCGTTTTCAATACGCCGTCCACGTTCACGCCCCTTATAGCCTCTATCTCAGGCTTGGTAGCGGGCTGCTTATAAGCTATGATCGCCAGGGTTTCAAGGCTCGGGCCGGAAAGCCTGTCAGCGCCGGCTGTTTTATATAATTTTTTCAGCCATGGCGCCAGCACCGGGTCAGTCACGATCTGATAACCGCCCGCAATCTCCTTTATCCTGAGAGCGCTGGTCTGGTTCTCGTATTCAACGGCTAATTCAGTAATTACTTCCTTTATCTCTTCTGCGTCAGGCCCTTCCAGGACATTTTTAATCTCGCTCAGGAATAACGGTTTGTCGCTCACAAAAAGCATTGCCTCTATGATATTTTTTATCTGCGTTCTATCCATATTCTACATACTTCTCGACTCATTCGCTTCGCTCATTCGCTCGAAGAATAATAGTGTTCGAGCGGACATTGCAGCTATACATGTAAGTCTAGTCGAGAACCTATTCTATATTAAGCCTGTGTTTTTCATTTCGGACAATCTCTATATCACTAAAATTTTGCTTCTGTACAACAATTATTTCTTTTAATCTTATAAGTTCCAGCACTGCCAAAAATGTTACTATTATTTCCGGCTTATTTTTTGCATTCTTAAAAAGGTCGAAAAGACTCATCGCGGGAGTCCTTACCAGCATATGTAAAAGATCGTGCACCTTCTGCTCAACGGTAAATTCATCTTTTATTATCTCCTGAAACATCTCCCTGGGAACATCTTTCAGCGCCCTGGTAAAAGCCGTTATCAGGTCAAATAGACTCGCCTCAAAAAAAACCTCGCCTGGTTCCGTCTCAAAAGGAATATCCCTTGTGAACATCTTCTTTCTCTGACTCTCCAGATTTTGCAGGATTCCCGCAACCTCCTTGAATTTTTTATACTCCAGAAGTCTGCGCACTAGCTCTTCTCTCGGGTCCTCTTCCTCTTCAGGCAGAAACTCTTTTTCGTCAGGCGGCAAAAGCATCTTGCTTTTAATGTGTATCAGGGTTGCGGCAATCACCAGGAACTCGCCAGCTATATTCAGGTCCAGCATCCGCATGAGTTCAATGTATTCCAGATATTGCTCTGTAATAACTGCTATCGGAATATCGTAAATATCTATCTCGTTCTTTTTGATTAGATATAACAATAAATCCAGCGGACCTTCAAATACCTCGAGCTTAACTTTATATGACATTTTATCAGCAGTTACCTATCAGACTCCGTGAGTAGGATAAGTTTTCTTAAATTAACCCTATTGTCTTCTTTACCTCTGCCATTGTCTCGGAAGCGACCTTGGCCGCTTTCGCTGCGCCTTTTTCCAGGATAGCGCGAATCCCGCTCTCGTCTTTAAGAAGCGCGGCTCTTTTATGCCTGATATCACTAAGATAATCCGTAACTATGCCTCCAAGGTTTTTCTTGCACTCTGTACACCCAACTTTTGCCTTGATGCAATATTCATAAACCTCGGGCGCGTAATCTTTCTTAAGTAAATTATAATAAGCGTAAATATTGCATTTTTCAGGATGACCTTTGTCAGTTAACTTTATCCTCTCAGGGTCCGTAAACATCGCGGAACATTTTTTCTTTATTACCTCCTCAGGATCTCCCAGCGCGATAAAATTATCATAGGACTTGCTCATCTTTCTTCCGTCTACGCCTAAAAGCTTCGGGTTTTTTGTAAGAAGCGGCTTAACAGAAGGGAATATGGCTTTCCCGTACAGGCTGCTGAACTTCCCCGCAATATCATTTGTAAGCTCAATATGCGGGACCTGGTCTTTGCCGACAGGCACTGTATCTGCCCTGTATATTAAAATATCAGCGGCCTGCAGCACCGGATAGCCAAGAAATGCATACGTATGCAATTCTCTTGTCGTAACTTCCCTGAGCTGCTCCTTGTATGTAGGGCACCTCTCAAGCCATCCGAGAGGCACAAAATTAGAAAACACCATATATAATTCCAGATGCTCTTTCACGTGAGATTGCACAAACACAGTGCTTTTTTCAGGATCAATGCCGCACGCCAGCCAGTCTGCCGCGCATTCTATTGTAAACCTAGAAAGTCTTGATGGATCTTCGTACTCGCTCATCATGGCGTGCCAGTCCGCAATCATAAAGAAAGAATCATGTGTATCCTGAAGGCTTACCCAGTTCGTAAGCGCGCCAAATAAATGCCCCAGATGCAGCGGTCCTGTCGGCCTCATACCGCTTAGAATACGATTTTTCATGCTATCCCCTGCTTCCACGTAGTTCCGCGATCATTTTAACCTTCTCGCCACTTTTCTGACTTCCACCGCTTCTATCAAATCGCCTTTTTGTATATCTTTAACTCCCAGGCTTATCCCGCATTCAAAGCCTTCTTTCGCCTCCTTAAGATCATCCTTAAAATGTTTCAGCGAACTCATCTTGCCTTTGTAAACAATCTCCTTTTCCCTTATAAGCTTACATACCGCGTCGCGCGGGATCCTGCCTTTTGAAATAAAACATCCTGCCACAACGCCTGCCTTCGAAACATTGAATACCTGCCTGACCTCCGCCCTCCCTAGAAAAATTTCTTCTATAACAGGCTCTAACAAGCCTTCCATGGCAGCCTGGATCTCATTCACTATCTCGTAAATTATACCGTAAATTCTTATTTCCACTTCTTCCTGTTTTGCGAGCGCCTTTGCCTCGCTTGTCGTATTAATATGAAACCCTATGATTATAGCGTTTGAAGCAGAGGCTAACATTATATCGGATTCATTGATATCGCCTACCTGGCTGTGTATAACGCAAAGTTTCACTTCGTCTGTGCTTAATTTTTCAAGCGAATCCTTTATAGCCTCCAAAGACCCCTGCACATCAGCTTTTATAACTATCTTTAACTCCTTTACCTCTCCGACCTTCACCTTATTATAAAGTTCTTCAAGCGTGATCTTAGAGGTTGTCCCGGCAAGTTTTTTCTTTTCCGCTTCCATCTGTCTCGTAGCCACAATATCCCTTGCTTTCTTTTCATCGGCTATTACATAAAATTTTTCCCCTGCCTGAGGAACCCCGGAAAGCCCTAATATCTCAACCGGCTTTGCAGGCCCTACCTCCGACACCCTGCGGCCTTTATCGTCCAGCATTGCCTTTATCTTGCCGTAATTAAGGCCCACCATAACTATATCGCCTATTTTTAAAGTGCCGTTTGAAACAAGGACGGTGGCGAGTGGCCCTTTACCTTTAGAAAGCTCTGCCTCTATAACTACGCCGGTAGCAGGCTTTTCAGGATTTGCCTTTAATTCCAGCAATTCTGCTTCAAGAAGCAGCATCTCCAGGAGGCTGTCAATCCCCTGGCCTGTCTTCGCTGAAACGCCTACTGTAATAGTCTTCCCTCCCCATTCTTCAGGGGTAAGGCTATGTTCCGCTAATTGTTTTTTAACCTTATCCAAATTTATATTCTGTTTGTCGATTTTATTTATCGCGACCACTATCGTAACGCCTGCAGCCCGCGCGTGATCTATGGCTTCTATTGTCTGAGGCATTATCCCGTCGTCAGCGGCTACCACAAGCACAACTATATCAGTGACATTTGCGCCTCTTGCGCGCATTGCTGTAAACGCTGCATGGCCCGGCGTATCTAAAAACGTTACGCTGCCTTTAGGAAGCATTACTTCATATGCTCCGATATGCTGGGTAATCCCGCCAGCTTCTTTATCAGCAACCTTTGTTTTTCTTATAGTGTCAAGAAGTGATGTTTTTCCGTGATCAACATGGCCCATAAACGTAACAACCGGCGCCCTTGGTTTAAGTTTTTTAGGGTCATCGGGCTTGTCCAGATCAGCTAAAAAAGACTCCTCAAAAGTAGGCGGTTTTTCCAGTAAATAACCAAAATCCATACAGATCGAACACGCAACGTCTTCATTAAGCGTTTGATTTATCGTAACGAGGACTTTTTTATCCAAGAGTCTCTTAATAAGATCTCCCGGTTTTATCCCAAGCTTTGCAGCGAGATCTTTAATAACCACGGGAAAGCCTATTTTCAACACCTTGGGTTCCGGCTTTGATTCTTCTTTTTTCTCTTCTACATTTTCTTTTATTTTTTCTTCTATTTTAACTTCTACTCCGGCCTCTGCCTTAGGCTCGATTTCAGGCTCTACCTTGGGCTCTATTTTCTTTTTCTGAACTTTTGGCTGTTCAACCTTTACTTTAGTCTCTTTTGTTTTCTTAACCACTTTTTCTTTTACAGGAGCAACTGCCTTTCTTGGGGTTGATACTTTTTCTTTTACCTTCGCCTTGGGTTTTGCCGCCTTCTTAGGCTTCAATTCCTCTTTTACAAGAAAAGTTGTATCATCGTCAAGGATACCCATATGGCCTTTGACGTCTATTTTAAGGCTGTGAAGCTTATCTATAAGATCTTTGCTGGAAATTCCGAGTTCTTTAGCTAATTGGTGAACGCGCGTGCTCATTCTTTAACCTGCTCTTTCTCTTCCGCTTTTTTGTCTTTTTCCGCTTCAGCAGCTATTTCCTTTTCTTTCTCAGCCCTGGCCTCCCTGTTTTCTTTATTTTTTTTATCCCTGACCTCATGCACCTTGTGCTCCATAAGCTCTTTGGCTGACTTAAGGATCTTCTCGGCTGTTTTCTTGCCAACGCCCTTTACGTCGACTAATTCTCCCAGGTCCAGTTTCATAATTTTTCCGACTGTGTCATAGCCTGCTTTTTTAAGCGCCTTCTCCGTCTTGGGCCCAATCCCATCGATCTCTATTATCGGGATTTCCTTTACCTCTTCTATTTCAGACTTGCTCCTTATGTCTATATTCCACCCTGTAAGTTTTGCAGCAAGCCTTACATTCTGCCCTTTCTTGCCTATCGCAAGAGAAAGCTGGTCATCAGCAACTATAACCTCGGCCCTTCTCTCAGCCTCGCTTGTTTTAACGCTTGTAATCTCTGCGGGACTCAAGCTGGACGATATAAATTCTCCCATATTCGAGCTCCAGCGGACAATATCTATCTTCTCCCCGCCTAACTCTCTGACAATATTTTTAACCCTCTGGCCCCTCATGCCTACGCACGCGCCAACAGGGTCGACCTTATCATCTTTGGAATAAACAGCTATCTTTGAACGATCCCCCGCCTCCCTTGAAACAGCCTTGATCTCTACGATACTTTCGTATATCTCAGGCACTTCCAACTCAAAAAGCCTTTTTACAAAACCCGGGCTTGTCCTGGAAAGCAGTATCTCCGGGCCTTTTGAAGATTTTTTAACCTCTACGATCAGGGCCTTGATCCTGTCGCCCTGCCTGTATTCTTCTATAGGAGGAAGCTCTCTTTTAGGCAAAACTCCTTCCACTCTTCCGAGATCCACTATAAGCATGCCTTTTTCAAATCTATGGACAGCGCCGGAACAAATATCATTTACTTTTTTCTTGTATTCTTCGAACAACACATCTCTCTCAGCTTCGCGAATCTTCTGAATAATTACCTGCTTTGCCGTCTGCGCAGAAATCCTTCCAAAATCTCCGGAAACCTCGTTCCCGTCTGCAGTAAGAACCTTAAAATCCCCTGTTGTAGAATCAAACTCGACCTTTATATCTTCGACATACTTCCCTAGGTTTTTCCTGGCAGCGCTTATAAGAGCTGACTCTATGGCTTTTACGAGAATCTCTTTCTTGATCCCTTTATCGCGTTCGATGCTATCTAGTATTGATAATAATTCCTGATTCATTTCTTTCTCCTGTTATTAAAATTCAATTTCTTCCCTGGCTCGCACTATTTTTTCAAAAGGTATGTCTATAATACCTTTCTTCTTTACTTCTATTTTAACGCCCGTGTCAGATACGTCCTCTAACCTAGCCACATATTCCTTTTTATCCAATATCCTTTCAGCTAGCGTTACTCTTACTAGCCTTCCCATAGCTCTTTCGTAATCCCTTCTTGTCTTAAACAGCCTGTCTATCCCAGGAGAAGCTACCTCGATAACATAGCTTTCCTGTATTATATCTGCCTGATCCAGGACCTGGCTTATTTTCTCATTCAGCTTTACGCAATCTGCCATCCGAATCCCGCCGTCTTTATCAACCAGAAGTCGCAGAACCTGCCTGCCTGCTTCTTTCTTGAAAATAATCTCTACGAGCTCTATTCGCTCTTCTTGTAAAATAGGCTCTATTATTTCTTTGATTTTATCCATCATAAAACAAAAAAAGCGGGCATACCACACCCACTTTCAACTAACTACCCCCTTTCATAAGAGTGCCTATAGTATACTACCCTTTATGAAAGTATGTCAAGAAAAAATATTACAACCGGTTTTCATAATAACCCGGCTGTCAGAAGTATTATAACGATATTCTTCTGGGAGTTGAACCGTTACAGATTTTCCAGTTATTATACGCCGGATGCTATTGCCCTGACTGTCTTTTCGTCTAGTAGATGCCGTGTCCCAAGATTGACACCTTCCTTGTAAACCTCTAAATTAAAAAAGAAAGCGTTTCTTTCTTCAGTATTTAATTTAAGTATCTGGTAATCCTGAATGCCGGCTTTACTTATGTCTGAATTAGCCAAATCAGCCGGTAGGGCCACAAGCTGTAGGTACGCTACGTCTTGAAGATCTGTCACTTCTTTGTATTCCTCTATATTCGCCGCTATTATTACCACCGCAACATTATCAGGTTGTTTGGCTATCCATTCCCTGAACCATTCTTTTCCATTTCCATCGCCTATTTTATGGAGAATATTAACAGCGGCAATAGCTATGATTTTATTTTTTACCTCATTTGTAACGCGCCCTATGCCAGCCTCAGCCTGCGTCTCTATGTCTCCTAAACCGTTTTTGCCTTCTATAATATTTAACGCTTTCTGATAAGCAACCATAGCGCCCCTATAATACTTAAACATGGCCTCTGTTTTTTCTTTTCTGCCGGAAATATGCTCCCTTGGTTCGCGGGCTATTTTTAAAAGCTCATCTCCATTTTGAAGCGCTGCTATAGCCTGCGTCCTTTCTGCGCCCATGGCATTTTCCAACAAAACTGTCTCGCCAAATGAATCCACGCCTTCGGACAATTTTATAGCAATATCTGTTGCTTTTTTAAGTATATCAATATTTGCGTCAGAATCAATTATTCTCAAAAATAACCCAAGGCCGCCCTGATCTTTTCTGGATTCTGTTAATGCCCTATAAGAGGCGTCGGCAAATAGATCTCGCACCATGTGAGGGCTCACATTATTTAAATATCCCTTGGCGAATCCTATCGCAAGTTTACCGGGAAGCGCTTTTTCAGGAACAAACGAGATAATAAACGGCAGGTATTTTTGAGGCTGAGCCAGGACCTGCTGATAACTAATATGCTGATCGCCTGTTCCCTGCATAACCCACTCAATACCCGCAGATATCAGATAATCTCTTAGATCATAAAACCTATCGCCTTCTAGATATATTAAAGGTACAAATTTCCTGCCCTTTGTTTTAGCGAATTCTCTGGCTTCACGTATTACGCCTGCTAGTTCATTTAAATTAGCGATATTAGAAGGGAGATTTAAGCTTTCGATATTTGTTTCCAGTGTCTTTTCTCTGGCTAATTGTTTTATGCCTTTCTTGCCTTCATTCTCTTCTTCAGTGCCTTCAAACGCCTTATTAATCGCGCCCGGCTTAGCAGCTTCTCTTTCCTGTAAGGCCTTTAACCCGGCCTCCAGAAATCCTTTGCCGAATTCCACATATGGCTGCCGCACATAAAGATTCTGCTGGACAATCTTTGTAGCGGGGTTATTTACGTCATTTAGATCAACATCATCTGCCGTATATCCAGCTTCTTTAAGCGCCCTGTCGATTAAACGGTCTCCAACAGTAGTCGTTATCCCGTAAAAAGCAGTAAAGAGCTCCGCAAAAGCATCTGCCAGTCCCTGGTTATCAAGCTTGCTGAAATCTGGCGTATCAAATTTAAATACATTAAATGAATCCGCTGAGATCGGTAAATTAGACATATTTATTACAAGTTTTCTTGGATCATCAGCGTAATGCTTTTTTTGCGCATCCCACTGCGACTGCCTGATAGCTACAAGATTTGCAAAACCACTCTGCCATATGCTTTCATTAAAATTTTGTTCATTAGATTTCCCAAACCAGAAAAATTCATCCGGCACTACTAAAGCAATATCCGTTACGCCTTCATCTAAAATCTTATTGCCTATTATATTGGCTGCATGGCTCCCTTCTCTAAACTTAGCTATGCCTTCCCTGCGTATCTCCCAATACCTTTCAGCGTCAAGGCCATGATAGGCTAAAAATGTCATCATATGAAGATCGCCTGTCCAGCGACCCCCCACATTATCAAACATCGCCCCAAACCCAGGCGCATCTTCTCCTAATTCTGTATCCAGACCTGAATTACGAATAAAAGCTGAAAGCCTGCTTTGGTCTACCCTGTCAGTTGTCTCAAAAAACATATTTCCGAGAACTCTCCCAAAGATGCCTTTTATCTGCGCTCGCGAGATACCCAAACTTTCTGCATTTTTAGCAATCAGTGTAATCAGATTATCCGTTCCAAATCTGTCCATATCAACTTTAAACAGGTCTTTGCCAGGTTGCTCCTTGCCGTTTATAAAATTCACTTCATGTAGAGTAGCAAGCACTGTATCTGCAAACCTCGATTCGTCAATTCCTTCTTTTATCGCCTGGTTCTTTAATAAGGCATAGAATATCTCCACGAAAACCATCATGGTTTCATCAGTTGAACCGGACTTTGAACTGGGGATAACCGCTACCTGGTCCCAATCTGCTTTAAGATCTCTAAGTACGCTAGCCATAGAAACTTCAAAATTCTTACCTAATTCATATTCCCCTACAACTTTCCCTGTCCTGGCATCTATAACCTGAAACGCATCTGCAATACCCTGGAAAGGCGTATGTTGTCCACCGATACCGGTCTTAATAACATATTTTATAGGCTTACCTAATCTTTCTGCGCGTCTTTCAAAAAACTTTCGCATACTATTAACAGTACTTAAAAAAGCTTCTTTTCCGCCCTCTGCATAATAGCCCTGTTTTCCATCTAGCGCAAATGAGCCGTGGATAGACGCCTTTTCTGCTACGCCATAGCCTTCCTGGCCATACCCCCCCCTAAGAAAAGAAGCGGCCATGCTGCTATTCCCATTCGCATTAAGCGGAGTAGCTAATTTTACAGCAACAACAGCGGCTCCTTGTTTCTCTTTTACATTATTCACTACTATTCTCATCTCTCCCGCCTCTTCCTCTTTAATCCTGCCCCTGTCCAACATTGTCTTTACATTAGCAGGTAACGCCTCTAATTGATCGCTAGTAAAACTCGCTAGGACCTCAAATATTTCCCTGCCGCGTTAGCCGCCTTGCCATTGTATTCAAAAGCCCGAATACAGAACCCCTGCCTGCATCGCCTCTTGCAGAAGCTAATTTAGCCCGATATTTCGTTACCACCAGTTCTGTGGCATCTTTATTTGGATACTTAATATCGCCTGTAACTCCTGCAATCCCGTTACTTTCTAGCCAATCAAGAACCACTCCTCCTATAGATAGATATCTATTATCCAAAGAAGCTGAAATATAAGTTTCGCCATCCATCAGAGGCGTTTCAAACGAACATACAAACGTAGGATCATTTGACGAAGCCCTAAACACAAATCTCCCTGCAAATTTCCCATCTTGCTCAAATACAATATCAGCAAATCTATATAATCCTCCTTCATCGGGAACATCTTGATATGTATTAAACTCTTTTATCCTTAGATTACCAGCGGGCGTAAGATACAAATTGCCTACCTTAAATTCCTGTTGTAATTTTTGAATACCTAAATCTTTTCCCAGCGCTATTATTGCCTGAGGAGGATTTGTAGGCCTTTCAGCATTATAAGTCCATCCCGTATTATTCCTCAAATCCGAAGAAAGTTCTGATAAAAATTTTGGATGAAATAACGGCTGGAATCTTGTTGACTGCAGATATGGTATGATATTTTCTTCATACGCTTCTAAAAAAGGATTTTTTGATTGAGTTGCATTATCTTTATATTTACTTTCTTTTACCATTGTAGCAAATAATACTGCAACAGCTATAGGATTTTCGAATTCTCCTGTAACATCCAGCCAGCAATGCCCTGAACGTTCGCCATAAACCGGAACAATATATCCCCTGGGCAACAACTGTCTTCTCAATGCCTTTAAAAATACATAGCCTGCATCTGTTTGGAATGCCTTAATACCCAATCTCGAAGCCATGTCATTTACGGCAAATGTTCCAAGCACATCTCGTATTACCCCCACTTCTCTACCGATAACTGCCTGGTCATATCCACCTCTTCTGATCATATACGTAAGCATGGAAACTATTAAATTATCTGGAGCCAGCAAGTGAAATTTTGTTCCCACTGTAGCCTTCCATCTCTCGGGAACAACTATAGCCCCCCTATCTCCATCCAAATCGAATGCTATGCCAAAATCAGCATTATGCGCAGCTATTGCGCGTTCTAATCCAGTTAAATTCTTAGGAATAGACGGATCAGCTTCATGTTCGCCTTCTATCTCCTGAATATCGCCATTTATTAAAATTACTTCTGCGCCTAATCCTATAAAAGTATCGGCTGCTAATTTACCGCTTGGCGTATGAGCTCCCTCTACTATCATCTTCATGCCTTTTAAAGGCTCTAAATGCCCAATTCTCCGATCCCAATCATCCAAAACAGTTACAGGGGATTCAGATGCCCCTAGTTCTCTCGCTAAATTATAGATAGAGTTGCCTGAAGCAACAGTCTTGCCTACAAGAACGCACATCTTAACGCAATTAGCGTCAACATTACTTGGCATGAATTCACCTTGTCGCATACTCTTAATCGTATTAATCTTCGCTGGATTTACTATAAGGTCTTTCACAGCTGCTTTTGATGTCTGCATTATTTCTTTGGTAGTTAAGCTTTGCAAAGTACCGCTTTCATCCATAATAGCTACCTTAAAACCTCTTACAATTATCTCCTTAGGCCGAGATACATGACTTGCTGTTAAGAAAATACTCATCAATGGCTTATGCTCCTGCGCCGCCCACGAATAAGATGTAACTGCGTTTGGCCCATCAGCTGCAACATAAATAACATCGAGTCCTGCAAATCTTAAAGCAGCTACTAAAGCTTCTACTAATTCCGGCTCTATTTTTCTAGCATCTCTTGCGATCAAAACTTTGCGATTAGTAAAACCATTAGCTTTTGCCTTTTCTAAAGCCATATTCGCCCACACTAAACCAAAACGAAATACCATTTCTGGTGCCAGAGTTTTACCGATAGACCTATAATCATAATCTCTGAACATATCATCATTTAAATCACCTATTGAAACGCTCATGCTAATCCACTTATCCCATTGAGCAAATCTATCCATTCCCTCATTCGATGCCAAAACTTGATCTGCTTTCTTAGTTTTCCACACAGGCCCATTTTTAGTTATACGCAAAGTTTCATTACTATTTATAGTATATTCTTGAAATCCAGTAATTCTTACGTCGTCATCTATGATCAAGTTACCGGAACCACTAATTGTTATTGAAATATCTCCTTGAACTTCTATGTTATTGCCAATTTGCGCGCCTGCCGCTTTATTATGCTCATCGTTAAATCTTAGAATAAAAGTCTTGCCTTCGCCCATATTAAACATATCGCCTATATGAACATTACTGCCGCTTAAATGCAATTTGGAACCCCTTCCAATAACCCCACCTTGGCCCATCTTATGCGTCAAATATCTCCCGTCTAAAAAAGCAAATGCAGGGGTTAACTCAACTGTCGCATCTGTAGCAACCATCCAATTAACATTATTAAGCAAAGAGGCGTCGTATTCCGCAAAGATTTGTCTTGCCCTTTCCGGGGTATCCTGTCCTCTCGCCTCTTTTATTGGGGCAAAATATCCCGGCCTAGGCACAAGAATAAAAGCGCCCATAACAGGATTATGATAAAATCCTTGAAACGCCATGCACTCAAACTTACTTGCCTTAAGCGTTCCGTCACCTTTTGTAAAAAACTCCCCTGTTTCAGGATGATAGCCGTCAACTGCCTTATTTTTGGCTACAACTACCGGCAATTCTGGCAATGGATATCTTTGGTCAGTAAAAGAATCCATGCTCCATATAAGGCCATTTGTATTTCCTAGTAAAAGCCACAGCTTTGCCCTTACTAGCATATCTTTAATATACTGCCTTCCAAGATAATCTATACTTACGTCTTCAGGAAGATCATTAACAGTAACAAGATTGCTTCTTACCCATCCCGGATCCTGAAAAACATCTCTATAGTTGTCTTTTAATTGACTAACCTTTAATATCCTGTACTTTCCGCGCTCTTTAAGAAAAACTATTTTATCATTATCAAGAACATGTATATACGTCATATACAAAAGTTTATCGGGAACTTGATTATACTCTATAACCGCGCTTCTCCCGTTAAATAAAACATTCATCCCGACTCTTTCTCCTGGCCCTGTTTTCTCTACAGAGTGCGCGCTCATTTTTTCAGTACCTGGTGCCAGATTTTCTGTAGCAATAATATGGTATCCCACGGAAGGAGCTCCTGGCACATAAGCATTATCTACGTTTAACATCACAATATACTTTACTCTAAAATTTTTAGTAAGCCAGTTCAAAACGCCCTGATCTTTTAGCACATAATCTCTTGCGTCTCCATGGCCAAATCCTCCCACAATAACACTATCTTTCGCCTGGTTTAATATAAATTCCCCTGTGTCAGTAATCTGAGGCATAACTCTTTGCCTTACGAATCCAACCCATTGCACTGGCACCTCTCCAAAATATTTATTATTTACGATATGATTTTTAAAAAATTCTCTCACTTCTCTATCCGTAACGTCACTTGTCATAATAAGCCATGGAACAGGCTTACCGTATTCTTCTGCAAGCGCCCTGATTTTTTTCGCCCTCATCCTGGCAAGGGACATGTTCATGACTTGAGATGCCTTGAATATTATTTTTGCATGTTCATACCCAAGACGCGAACCGCTTCCGCCTGCGAGTTCCAGATAGCAGACTTCTCCGTTTTTGAACGCGCCTTCTCCGGCCTTCTCCGCCTTTGCATAACCTGGTCCGTTCGTATCTGTTATATCTACGACTTTTGGCATTGTAACATTGTTTTCCGTTACCTCAATATCTATCCCCTCTTTTTTATCCATAATAAACGCCTTGTAAAGACTCTCTATGCCTTCCAGATCTACCATGGCTAATTGATTTAATAAATTTTTCTTTTGCGCTACATCCAATTCTCCCCAGAACGAAAACACGCTACCTTTGCCAAACGCTAATAGCTTTCTTACCAAGCTTTTTTGTTTTTCAGATAATACGCTATCATCAAGAAGTATCCTTATGTTATCAATACCCAGGCGTTCCATGCTTAAGTCTAATCCATGATTCCTCTTGTCTGCCCCATGGATAGCGGCATATTGATCAAACGATTCAGAAATAGCCGTCTCAAATGTTTCATTACGAACAAGGCCATTTCCTGACGCAGCTGCTCTTTCTAGCGTTTTCTCAACCCTCTCGACTGAAGAACCTCTGTCAAAGGTCATGGGAACCCTTAAATTCGTATTTGCAGAAACTTTATTTATCGCCTCAGGCTGATCAAGCTGCTTTATTAAATCTTCGATAGGTTTTCTTTTGCCTGATAAGAGGAAATGGTAATTTTCTTCATCTATGTCTGTCTTAGAATATGGAGAAATAACTATATAGGAATAGCCCTTTTCTTTCAGGAGCTTGGTTACGCCCTGCGTATGGAAACCGCCTGTAATAAGGGTAGCTACCTTTATATTGCGCTTCTCTACTTCAGAAACAGTGTTAATAAACATGGCCAGGTCGCGCGCCTTTACTGTTTTATAAAAATCTTCTATTTCCTGAAGGTGAGGATCTATCAAGCCAGGATTAAAATCCACAAAATCAGAAAGATTATATTTTTTAATTGCAGGCTTCAGGAAAGCCTCAAAGAAAGCTACTTTACAGGAATCTTTATTCTGCAGATAGTAATCAAGCTCTTCGTTTGAAATCTTAAGGTTAAAAAATCCTTCTAAGAATTTTATATTACGCAGGGCCTGCGTGAGCGTTTTTTCTTCTTCGTTCCTTGCGAGTTTTTGTTTTATTTCATAAGACAGGTCTTCAATTTCAACAAAAAGCTTGATGGAATCCAGAGAGTTTACCTTGGTAAGATAATCTATAAAATCCATCAGATTCGGATACTTTGATATCTGGTCTTTCAGATATTTATCGGCAAGGTCTTTCAGGTAACTGTAGAATGAAAAAGGCGAAATCTTCTGGTCTTTAAAAAGGCTTGCCTTAGCCATTAATGTATCCATATCGCTGCGGTTGGATTTTGCGGCAATAGCTGATTGTAAACTTAATAACAGGTTTTGAGATTCCTGCGTAATCTTTTGCTGGTCAATCTTCGATTCCTTATCCATGGTTTCATCAAGAAGGCTGATATTTTTATAGCTAATCGTTGGGATATTTAATTTCTGGCCGTAACTTGACAGGTATTTCAAATAGTCGGCTGTTTCTACTGCCTGGCTCTCATAATCGGATTCTTTCCGGTCAATTTCGAGAAGTTCTTTTGAGTATATCCTGGGCTTTAATCCTTCCAGGGCTTTCTTAGCCTGGGATATAAAAGTCCTGGAATCCGGGTTAAATTTCATTATGCTGTTAAATTCCTCGATATTTTTAAAATATATATCTTTATCTTCAATCCCCCATATCGCGAGATTCGGATATTTAGTAATAGACAGGTATTCCTCGCCTGTAAGCTCCCCTGAATCAACGAATAGCTTTGCCACTTTTTTCCTGACTTCAGGATCCGGAAAACTTGAAACGCTGGATGTGTCCACTGCCCCTTCTGCCCCTTCCGAGCAGACCAGGCCTAGATTATAATCTTTAATCAGGATTTCCAATATGCCAGCTAAATTAATAGTTGCCTCGGGGTTTGTATGAAGGTCCTGGATATTGACTATAAGCCTGGAATTATCCCGGCCCGGGTTCTGGTACACCTCTACGACTTTCCCTAGCTCTTGGGGTATATGAATAAGAGATATGTCGGAAAGATGCGCTGAAAGCATCTTTCGGGCTTCCTTTTTTCTGGATTCAGACTCTTTGACGTCTTGTCCGGCAAGCACGGTTTTTTTCTGCTCCACCACCCCTTCGTTTTTATCGCTGATTTTCTGGTAGTTGACTTTTTTATTCTTGAATATGGATTTAGAATCAGGCGCAGCATATATGCTATTATTAGCTATAAATACAGTCAGGATAATAATTGAGGCTATTTTCTTGAATGATTTGAAATGCATGATTTCTCCTTATAGTTACGTATATTTAAAATACTTTTAAAATATACCTATAAAAGTATAGCATGTAAACGTTTCCTTGTCAAACAACATTTTTGATATTTTATTGGTTACTACTTGGTTAGCAATGACAGGATTTTGCCTCTTAGTTCTTCTTTACTTGCTTCCAGAATCTCGCCCGTAGCCCTTGTTTTGATCTCAAGTTTGCCTTTCTTAAGACCCCTGTCTCCTATCACTATTGAAAAAGGTATACCTATTAACTCAGCGTCGTTAAATTTAATGCCCGCGCTTTCATCTCTGTCATCCAGTAATACATCTACGCCAGCTTTATCTAATTCTTCATAGATAGCGTCCGTGGCTTTCTTGACGTTTTCTTCCTTGTAATTAATCGGTATAAGCAAAACTTGAAAAGGCGCTATAGCCAGAGGCCAGATTATGCCTTTATTATCGTTATGAGTCTCTATAGCTGTAGCTATAATCCTATTCACGCCTATCCCATAACAGCCCATTACCACAGGCTTCATCTTCCCGTCTTCGTCTACGAATTCGGCCTTCATTGCTTTTGAATACTTAAGGCCTAATTTAAACACGTGGCCCATTTCTATAGCGTGTTCTATCTTTATGCTTTTATTGCACTTAGGGCAACAGTCTTTATCGGTAATTATTCTTAAATCAGCCCATTCATTGACTTTAAAGTCCCTATCTAAGTTTGTATTTATATAATGTTTATCTTTTTTATTTGCCCCTGTGACAAAATTAACCATGCCTTTGATAGAATTATCAGCTATCGTCCTGGTTTCCTTTAATCCAACAGGCCCTGAAAATCCCGTCGGGCCTCCGGTTATTTTCTTGATAACTTCTTCATTGGCCATTTCAAGTTTCTGGCATTTTAAGAATTTTTTTATCTTTGCCTCATTCGCGTCACAGTCTCCTCTTATTAAAACCGCCACTGGTTTTTCATCTGCTGTATAAATAAGCGTCTTTATCATGTTTTCAGGCTTAACCTTCAACAAATGCCCAACTTTTTCTATGGTAGTTACTCCAGGCGTACTCACCTCTTCCATGGGTTTTTCTTTCCCTTCAGCCTTCAGCCTTGAACCTTGAACCTCTTTTATCTCTGCCACTGCCAAACTCGCCGCATACCCGCAATATGAGCAATGCGCCAGCAGATCCTCTCCGCTCTCGCTAACCACCATAAATTCATGCGAAACATCCCCGCCCATAACTCCTGAATCAGCCTCCACAGGAACAGCCTTTAATCCTGATTTTTTAAAAATATTCTCATACGCCTCGTACATCCTTTGATAGCTTTTATCAAGGCCTTCCCAATCCCTGTCAAAGCTATAAGCGTCTTTCATAATAAATTCGCGGCTGCGTATTACGCCGAACCTAGGCCTTACCTCATCCCTGAATTTAGTCTGTATCTGATAAAACGTAATAGGCATCTGTTTATATGAATTCACATGATTTCTGACAAGGTCCGTTATTACTTCTTCATGAGTAGGCCCGAATACTATAACCCTGCCATGCCTGTCTTTATAGGTAATCAGGTCTTCTCCAAGATCTTTAAACCTGCCTGACTCATGCCACAGCTCAACCGGCTGCATGGAAGGCATAAAAAGTTCTATGCCACCAGCCTTATTCATTTCTTCGCGGATAATATTCTGGACTTTCTGTAAAACCCTTAGGCCCAAAGGCAGATAGGTATACGATCCTGAAGCAAGTTTCCTGATAAGCCCCGCTCGTATCATAAGCCGATGGCTCGCTGCCTCAGCCTCGCTCGGAACTTCTTTTAGCGTTGGTATAAAATACTTACTCCATCTCATATTCTCATCCATCCGACTCCGTGAGTCGCCTACCTCGGCGACTCACGGAGTCGGAATCGGTTATATATTTTTTAAGAGCTCTTTTACTATATCTTTTTCTTTGACCCTTTTTAAAATCCTGCCTTTTTTAAAAATTACTCCTGAACCCTTACCACAGGCAATACCTATATCCGCTTCCTTAGCTTCTCCAGGGCCATTTACCTCGCACCCCATTATTGCTATCTTAAAGACCTTTCGGCTGAAGACTGAAGGCTGAAGGCTGAATTTTCCTCTTGAGCCTTGTCTATCCCGAACAAAGCCGGGGGAAGCCTTGAGCCTTGAGTCAATCTGTTCTGCTATGCTCTTCAAATCCACCTGGCACCTGCCGCATGTCGGGCATGAAATAATTTCAGGGCCGAAATTCCTTAAGTTTATTGCCTGAAGGATATTTTTAGCTGCTATTACTTCTTCCACAGGGTCGCCTGTCAACGAAACCCTGATAGTATCCCCTACGCCATCCAGAAGAAGATTACCTATCCCTATGGCTGATTTCACAATGCCTGTTGAAGCAGGTCCTGCTGCAGTAACTCCCAGATGAAGCGGATATTCTGATTTCTTTGAAAAGAGCTTACAGACTTCTATAGTGCTGATAACATCCGACGCCTTTAATGATACTATTATATCGTAAAAATCCATTCTCTCCAATATCTTTATGTAGCCCAAAACAGGTGTTACTAAATCTTCTGCCTTGAGCCTTGAACCTTGAGCCTTGAGCCTTATTGACCCTGAATTAGCGCCCACTCTTATGGGAATTTTTCTCTTTTTAGCAGCTATTACGACTTCCCGTATCTCAGGCTCCTTATAAATATTACCTGGATTCAGCCTTATCTTATCTGCCCCGTTTTCAATAGCGCGCAGGGCCAGCCTGTAATCAAAATGTATATCCGCAACTAAAGGTAAATTTGCTTTTCGCTTAATAGCCTTTATGGCGCTTGCTGCCTCAAAATCCTTTATAGCGACTCTCACGATTTCGCATCCTGCTTTTTCCAGTTCTTTAATCTGTCTTACAGTAGCGCGAACATCCCTGGTATCAGTCTTTGTCATCGACTGGATGCTAATAGGCGCTCCGCCTCCGATCCTGATATTTCCAACCTTAATCTGTTTTGTCATACTCATGCACCATTTCCCGATCGTCGAACGGGATAGCTATCCCGTTCGACGATCGGGTCAGGTAATTATTTTTTAAAAATATGCGCTATTTTTTCAAAAATCCCGAACCTCATAAAATCATTATAAAATACAAATAACATTAAAACTATCAAGAGCGACATGCCTACCTGAGTCACGTTTTCCTGCATCTTAATAGAAACAGGTTTTCTTCTGATCTTTTCTATCGCAAGAAATAAAATATGTCCTCCGTCCAGGACCGGGACTGGCAAAAGGTTAAAAATAGCCAGAGACGCGCTCAATACGCCCATTAACTGCAATAAATAAACCAACCCCAGTTTTGCTGCCTGTCCTGTTATATAAAATATACCTATGGGGCCTGTCATGGATTCCTTTATAGGCATAGCTCCTGTAACGCTTGCCCATAAAGCCCTGCATGTTATATAGGTAAGCGTCCACAACTTTTCAGCTCCCATGTAAATAGCCTTAAAAAATCCGTATTTTACATATATAACCTCACCGGATGGGGCAATGCCTATTATAGAAATACTTTTTCTAGAGCCGAAAATGGTATCCGTCTCCTGAGACCTGGGCATAACAACAATGGAAATCTTCTGCCCGTCTCTTTCCACAGCAAGATTCATCTCCTGATTCTTGCTCGTATGAACAATATTTGTCACGTCCTCCCAGTAAGCAACCTTATTGCCGTTTATATCCAGTATCTTATCGCCTGGTTTTAAACCAGATGTTTCTGCGGGATAACCTGGCATGATCTTGCCTATCGTGGGAGTTAACGTAGGATTGCCTGCCATGAACACGAATGAAAAAATCACAAATGCCAGTATGTAATTTAACAATGGCCCTGCGAATATTATGCGCATCTTCTCCCCTACGGTCCTGGAAAGATATTCCCATTTCTCTCCCTTTACCCCTTCTGAACCCGTCTCTCCGGATAATTTTACATAACCGCCCAGCGGTATCAGAGAAATCGAATATCTTGTCTCTTGCCTGGTAATACCAATTATCTCCTGGCCGAATCCTATAGAAAATTTTTCAACCCGCACTCCCATTTTTTTCGCAACGATAAAATGCCCGAATTCATGCACAATAACTAAAATACTCAAAACAACTATAAAAGAAATTAGCGATAACATTTAAATATCTCCTTGGTTTTTACCCTGGCCCATCTGTCCGCTTCAAGTATATCTCCCAGCCCTGGATCGTCAACGCCTTTATGAAAACCAAGAACCTTTTCAATAACTCTTGGTATATCTATAAATTTTACGCGGCCTTCTATAAATTCCTTAACAGCCACCTCATTCGAAGCGTTTAAAACAGAAGGGAATGTCCCTCCTTTTTTTCCCGCATAATACGCCAGGCCCATGCATGGAAATCTTCTAAAATCCGGCTTATAAAAACTCAAGTTCTTTATTTTAGAAAATTCCAGGCTCCTGATGCCGGAATCGGTCCTTTCAGGATAAGTAAGCGCGTATTGAATAGGGACCCTCATATCGCACACAGCCATCTGAGCCAGCATTGCGCCGTCTATAAACTCTACCATTGAGTGAATCACCGCTTCAGGATGTATTAGAATCTCTATATCTTTAATTTCCATATTAAAAAGCCAGGCCGCCTCAATCACTTCCAAACCCTTGTTCATCATAGTGGCAGAGTCTACTGAAATCTTTTTGCCCATTTTCCATCTAGGATGATTAAGCGCCTGCTTAACAGTAATATCTCTAAACCTAGACTTCTTTACCTTTAGCAAAGGCCCGCCCGAACCTGTAAGGAATATCTTTTTTAAATCTTTCCTGTTGCCGGCTCCAATACATTGGAATATCGCGCTATGCTCGCTATCAACAGGCACTATTGTTATATTATTTTTTGCCGCTTTACTCATTATAACGCTGCCTGCCATAACCAGGGCTTCTTTATTCGCAAGCGCCATTTTCTTGACACTATCCAATGCCTTAAGAACAGGCGAAAGCGCGGATGAACCCGATATTCCTACAAGGACAGTATCTATTTTAACATCTTCCAGCATCTTCAATAACCCGGTTTCTCCCTTATATACCCTCGTCTTCCCCCATCTTTCCTCGTTTCCTTTTATTTCCCCTATACAAACAGCTTCCGGCTTGAATCGCTCTACCTGCGCCTTGAGTAATTTGATATTAATGTTGGTCGATAACGCGCATACCTTGAATCTACCTGGAGATTTAGCTATTACATCCAGCCCGCTAGTGCCTATTGAACCTGTAGACCCCAAAACAGCTATTCTTTCCAGATGCATACTCACCCCTTAGCGTCCACCTGCCAGGTGGACAAGGTTACCTAAAAATAGTAAGATAGATATAAAAAATAGGCGCTGTAAAAAGAATACTGTCAACAACATCCAGCATCCCTCCAAGGCCGGGCAAAGAAGCCCCTGAATCCTTTACCTCGTAATCTCTTTTAATAAGGCTCTCGGCCAGGTCTCCAAGCTGCGCAAATATGCCTATAAGAATACCGCTCACAAGTACAAAACTGAAACTCATCCATGAAAAATAATACCTGCTCAAGATAGCGCTCGCAATACTGAATATAAAACCGCCTACGGCGCCTTCAACCGACTTATTAGGGCTGATTCTTGGTATAAGCTTATGTCTTCCAAAACGAGATCCTACTAAATACGCGCCCATATCTCCTGATTTTGTGACAAGAAGCAGAAATGCCACTAATTTATGTCCATCTTCCAAAAATCTTATTTTTACAAGAAATGTAAAAAACCATCCTATATAAAAAACTGCGAGCAATGTGACTGCTATCAGAGACACCGCATTTTTATTCTCTTTCCTTGTGAATTGAATTATAAAAAGCGCGATAAGTATAACTATAAAAAAGATGCCTTCCCATATGCCGCCTGTAGGCCTGTAAAGATATGTTATATACGGCAATAATATCCCGGATAAAACGCCCACATAGGCGAAACTTAAAGGAAATACCTTTTTTGCGCTCAACTTAAAAAATTCGCAAAGCCCCAAGCCTACAAAAAAAGACACCACCACCCCGAATGTCCATACCGGCAATACAAATATGCTCAGAATTCCTACGGATATTAAAATCACCGAAGTAACTATGCGTTTAAACATAAATTATCTCCCTCCGAATCTCCTATCCCTTCTATCATACGCCTCTATAGCCTTGCTTAGCTCCTTATCGTCGAAATCAGGCCAGAATTTTTCGGTTATATAAAATTCGGCGTAAGAAATTTGCCATAATAAAAAATTCGATATCCTCGCCTCTCCGCTTGTGCGTATCAAAAGATCCGGATCCGGCTGCCCCTTAGTGTAAAGTTTGCTGGAAAATATTTTTTCATCAATATCTTTTGGATTAATCTTTCCGCTCTTTGCATCTTCCGCTAAAAGCCTCGCGGCGTTTAATATCTCCTGTCTCCCGCCGTAACTCAACGCTATATTCAGAGTAAACTCATCGTAATCCTTGGTGGCGTTTTCGGTTTTTTCCATCTTAGCCAGCAGGTCTTTCTGTATCATCTGCCTCTCGCCTATTATATAAAACCTGACCTTATTTTTATGCAATAGTTCAAATTCTTTATCTATAAAATTCTCTAATAGTTGAAACAGCGCCTTTATCTCGTAGTCAGGCCTGGACCAATTTTCAGTTGAAAATGCGTAAAGCGTTAAATATTTAACCCCTGCTTTAATGCACGCCTTTACAATTTTTTTAACAGTCTCCACCCCCTGCTTATGTCCCATGATCTTCGGCAAACCCCTGGCCTCAGCCCATCTGCCGTTTCCATCCATTATTATCGCTATATGCCTTGGTATATTCATTTGAAAAGAAAAACGCGAATACGTATTTAATTAAACACGATTCGCGTCCTTCTTTAATATCATAAGAAACTTGCGGTTATTGCTTTAGCGGCGCCACTGAAGACGCTGTTCCGGTAACTGCCTGCTGCGCCTTTTCTGTAACCTGAGAAGTTACGTTAGAAATAGCCGATTGTAATTTCGATTCCAATTCCGCCTTTAGCGTTTTTAAACTATCAATTTCTGCCATAGCTGCTCCTAAAGAACTCTGCAGATTATTTAAAAGCATTGTCTTCTCGTTCGCCTGCGTAGTCACTCCGGTTAACTGCACATTTAAATCATTTACCTTGGAATTAAGCCCCGCTATCCGGTCGTTAAGCTGCATGGTTTTTGTCTTCTCGGCGCCTAACTGCGCATTTAGACTTGCCGCGTAACCTATGATAACGACGCAGAGAACAACCAGCGCTCCGATAATAACAAAATTTACTTTCGCCTTATCCATCTTTGCTATTCCTCCTTATTACTTTTTATACCTCTTAATCTGTTTTTCTATCTGCTGTTTTCTCTGCGTGATCTTGTCCATATCCGCCTGTATTTTTTCCATATTTTTAGGAAGGATCACTATTTCTACGCGCCTGTTCTGCTTTTTACCGGCTACTGTGTCGTTTGAAGTCACTGGCCTGTATTCACCATAACCTATAGCAGCTACCCTTTTAGGGCTTATGCCTTTTTTATCAACAAGATAATGAAGAACGCTTGTCGCCCTGGAAGTAGAAAGTTCCCAATTAGACTTCCACCCGGAATGTTTTATGGGTTCGTTATCGGTATGGCCTTCTATGCCTACGTTCCTGTCTTCTACGTTTTGCTCCAGAACCACCGCTATCTTATCAAGCGCGGGAAACGCTTCTGATTTTATTTCTGCTTTGCCTGAATCAAAAAGAACTTCCGTGAGAAATATGATTGCCAGGCCTTTCTGCGCCATCTCGAGCCGCACGCTCTTATCGTCTATTTCCTGTTTTAATCTTTCTTCAAGAAGAAGCTTTGCCTTTTCCAGTTCAGACAGTTCGGTTTCTTTCTCTTCCTGCAATTGATCGAGCCTTGCGTTTAATTCCTCTATCTCGCTTCCTAGAGAGCTTATTTTGTCCACGTCGCTCTTGTGCCTCATCTGAAAGGTAACAGAGCACCCTGACATGGCAAGAGAAATAACCACTAAAAATAAAACAAAAAACAATCCTTTATTTCTGGCCATAATATTCCCCTCCTACGTTTTATTAATCATAATACAGCAACCTGTTAAAGTCAACGAAAAACTTGAGAACGAAGCAACCTCACGTGAGATCCTTCAGGCTTATCATTTAAATAACGTATTCTTTACAATAAAAGACGCGAATACAATCGAGACCATTGACATTAGTTTTATCAAAATATTTAAAGACGGGCCTGACGTATCTTTAAACGGGTCCCCCACCGTATCGCCCACAACTGTTGCCTTATGAGAGAGAGAACCTTTGCCTCCGCAATGGCCTTCTTCTATATATTTTTTCGCGTTATCCCACGCCCCGCCTGAATTAGCCATCATAACTGCAAGCACAAACCCTGTAACAGTTGCGCCCATAAGAAGTCCACCCACTGCATTAATGCCGGCAAATAGCCCTACTACTATAGGAGCTACTATAGCTAAAAGCGACGGCATTACCATTTCCTTCTGCGCAGCCACAGTAGCTATATTTACGCAGGCCGCATAATCAGGTTTTGCCTTTCCTTCCATAAGGCCTGCTATCTCTTTAAACTGCCTTCTTACTTCTATGACAATCTTCGTAGCTGCCCTGCCAACCGCCCGCATAGTCATTGAACAAAATAAAAACGGGAGCATGCCTCCTACGAACAAGCCTATTAAAACGCTTGGATTCATAAGGCTTAAATCCATTGTCTTGCCGAATAAATACACCTGATCCCTGTAAGCGGCAATCAAGGCCAGAGCTGTTAACGCGGCTGAACCAATAGCAAAACCTTTCCCAGTAGCAGCTGTTGTATTTCCTAAAGCATCCAGCGCATCTGTCCTTTTCCTGACTTCAGGCGGCAGATGAGACATCTCTGCGTTTCCTCCCGCATTATCAGCAACAGGCCCATAAGCGTCTGTCGCAAGAGTAATCCCAAGAGTGGAAAGCATACCCACTGCTGAAATTGCTATGCCGTATAATCCTGCATTGGGATTACTAGCCCCGCCTGAAAAAAAATAGCTTGCCATAATAGCGGAGCAGACTACAAGAACCGGAACAGCGGTTGACATCATGCCTACCGCAATACCGCTTATAATAACTGTCGCAGGTCCGGTAACGCTCGCATCCGCGATTGTTTTAGTAGGTTTAAAAGTGCTTGATGTATAGTATTCAGTTGAAAGCCCTATTAAAACACCTGCCACAAGGCCCGATATAACTGACCAGTAAACTCCCATGTGTTCTAGCCCGAGAGTATATTTAATAAGAAAATAAGACGCTATCGCCACGATAAGAGAGCTTGTGAATACCCCTTTTCTCAAGGCTGCCAATAGGACCAGCTGGTTTGCGTCTTCTTTGCTTCTTACAAAAAACGTCCCTATTATCGAAGCTATAACTCCAATAGCTGCCATAACCATTGGGACAGTAACCCCGGCCAGGCCCAACCCTGCTGCAACGCCTAATGCAGAAGTTGCCACAATAGAACCCACGTAAGATTCATAAAGATCCGCGCCCATGCCCGCTACATCGCCTACATTATCTCCTACGTTATCCGCGATAACAGCTGGATTTCTAGGGTCATCTTCCGGTATCCCTGCTTCCACTTTCCCTACAAGATCAGCCCCGACATCCGCTGCTTTTGTAAAAATGCCCCCTCCTACGCGGGCAAAAAGCGCTTGAGAACTTGCGCCCATTCCAAAACAGAGCATTGTAGAAGTAATTGCTCCTATTTTATCTGCGCCTATAGACAGAGGGTGCACTGAATAATACCAATCTAGAAAATAATACCAAATGCTAAGATCCAGAAGCCCAAGCCCTACGACCGTAAGGCCCATGACAGCCCCGCTTGAAAACGCAACTCTCAAGCCGGAATTCAAACTCTTCATCGCCGCCGCAGCGGTCCTGCCTGAAGACTGCGTAGCTATTGTCATGCCTATGAAACCGGAAAGCCCAGAGAAAAACCCTCCTGTCAAAAATGCGAAAGGAACAAATATGGGCAGGTATTTGAACAAAGAAAGCGCCAGCAGGATAAAAAATACTACTATAAAAAATAAAGCTACGCCAAGATACTGTCTCTTTAAATACGCCTTTGCTCCTATGCGGACCGCAGAGGCTATCTCTTTCATTTTATCGCTTCCTTCATCCATCCTGAGTATTGATACTGCCAAATAAAACGCAAAACCTAGCGCTAATATGGACCCAACAGGTGCTAAGAATAACATCTTCTACTTCTCCTTTCTAAGCTTTAAACGCCTGCTCTCTCTTTGACCCCACCGAAACCATGCCTATCTTAACATTCAAAATCTTTGATAACCTCCCGAGATACTTCTTTGCATTCTCCGGCAAATCTTTATACTTCGTCACCAGCGTAGTGTCTTTCATCCATCCATTGCAAGACTCGTAAACAGGTTCGCATTTTTCAAGCACCTCTATATCCGCAGGAAAATCTTTATAGAGTTTACCTTGATATTTGTATCCGGTGCATATTTTTATTTTATCCATCTCATCGAGAACATCAAGCTTAGTAATCACTATTTCATCAAGCCCGTTCACTGCCACAGAGTGCTTAACTATCACTGCATCGAACCACCCGCATCTCCTGGGCCTTCCGGTAGTAGCCCCGAATTCCTTGCCCTTGGTCCTTATCTTCTCCATTAAGCCTTTTTCAAATTCCGTAGGGAAAGGGCCTTCTCCTACTCTGGTAGTGTACGCTTTAACAACGCCTATAACCTCGTCTATCCTGGTAGGGCCTACGCCAGTTCCCGTAGATGCGCCTCCTGCAGTAGCGCTGGAAGAAGTTACATACGGATAAGTGCCGTGGTCTATATCTAAAAGAGCGCCTTGGGCGCCTTCGAATAAAATATTTTTTTTCTTAGCTATTGCTTTATTCAAAACCTGCGAAACATTTGCCAGGTATTTTTTAATCTTTTTTCCATATTCCAAATATTCCTTATAAATCTGTTCTGCGTTGAATTCTTGAGATCCTTCCAGATTCGCGAAAATCTTTTTCCTGAGCGACTCGGGATTCATAAGGTCTATCATCCTTATGCCGCAGCGCGCCATCTTGTCTATATAACACGGTCCTATCCCTCTCCCCGTCGTGCCTATCTTCGCCCCGCGCCTTTTATCTATCACTTTATGATACGGCAATATCACATGAGCGGACTCGCTTATCATTAGCCTGGCGTCTATCTTTATACCTTTTTTCTCCAAGGTATTAATCTCGCTCAAAAGCGCTTCAGGATCAATTACCACGCCATTCCCTATTATGCAGAGCTTGCCTTTTCTTAAAATTCCTGAAGGTATAAGGTGCAGGATAAATTCTTCGTCGCCAATTACCACTGTATGGCCTGCGTTATTACCACCCTGATATCTTGCGATAATATCTGCATCCCGGCTCAGGATATCGATTATCTTGCCCTTTCCTTCGTCTCCCCACTGCGCCCCCACCACTATCTTACAAGACATAAGAACTCCTATGTTTAATACTCGCCTTATACCAGTCGTTGAGATTATACCTATATTATATTCTTCGCTCCAGTATAGGACATAAACCACTCGCTAAAATGGCTTGCCATAAACCCGAGCGAATTAGCTTCTTAATACTAATACTCAGCAAGTGGTTTATGGTGTCATTGTGAATATCTTCCTTGCTATCTCTGGATATTTTGCTATAAATCGCAGCTCATCGTGCGTGAGCGGCTGCTGGGTATGCACATTTGCATATCGCACTAGTTCGAGTATATTCGCTGCTTCTTTTTCATCCTTAAATTTTATCTCCAGTTTATCATATACATTCCTGAACCCTTTTATGCCAGAGTATTCCCCTGCGATAATCTGCCTGCCTGTCTCTATCAGTTCAGGCTCTCCTCTCCCCAGTTCTTCAAAATCATAAAGCTCATAATTACGTCTGTCCTTTAAAGCCCCATCCGCGTGAATACCTGATTCGTGGGCGAATGCGTTTGTCCCGATACCAGGATGATTTATAGGAATAGGCACTTTAAATGCGTAGGAAGCGTATTTCCCTATCTTCCAGGCATGATTCAGTTTAATCCTTTCATCCAGATGATATTTGCCGCCAAACCCACTTGAATACTTAAGCGCAAGTATTACTGAAACAAGGTCTGCGTTACCCGCCCTTTCTCCCATGCCGTTTACAGTCGTGTTTATATAAGCGTCTACGCCCGCGTCTATAGCTGCCTTTGCCCCAGCTACAGAACAGGCGATAACCATCCCTAAATCATTATGGCAATGAAGTTCTATCGGCAATTTTACTTCGCTTGCCAGTATCTTTATCCTTTTATAAATAGTAAAAGGATCGTCATAGCCAAGCGTATCGCAATACCTGATCCTGTCCGCGCCGTGATCTTTGGCTGCCTGCGCAAATTTTATGAGATACGGCATATCAGTCCTTGAGGCGTCTTCTGCGTTCACGCCCACAATCTTCAACTTCTTTTTTCTGGCAAAGTCCACTGCGTCCGTCATCAAGAGCAATATATCTTCTCTTGTTTTATTGCCAAGAAATTTTCCGCTAGTCATCTGTTCAGACGTGGATATGGAAAGATTCAGGTTCTCAACGTCAGTCATCTCGCACGCCTTCTTGACATCTTCTTTTATCGCCCTTACCCAGCCGCTCAGGACAATCGGCTTCAACGCGCCCATCCTGACAAGCTCTATATTAGCATTCAGATAATTTGTCTCGTGGCGCGTAACTGGAAATCCAAACTCGCTGCCAAAAACACCCATATCATTCAGGAAGATATTTATCATTGTCTTCTGAAGCTTGGCAAGGCCCAGTTTCGCAGTCTGCACCCCGTCTCTGTTTGTTACGTCGATAATATAAATCTTGTTATTTTTCATAAAAGATCCTTTTAAAGTTTTATTAATGTTGCGTCCAGTATATTTTTCGCCTTTCTTATTTCATTTAACACATCCTCGGGCACAAGGCTATCCACGTTTAAGACTGACAATGTTTTCCCGCCTGGTTTTTCCCTGCCAAATGTCATTGTCGCGATATTAATATTCCGATTACCCAGGATCGTGCCTATCATGCCTATAATACCAGGGACATCATTATTATGCGCAACTATCATATATCCTTCAGGAATAGCGTCTACATGAAATTCATCTATCTTAACAATCCTGGCGTCTTTCTTAGTAAACAATGTGCCTGAAACTGTCCTGATCCCCGTATCTGTCTTTATCTCCACGCTTATAAGACTTGAATATTCCTCGAGCATGGTAGCTTTCATCTCTTCCACCTTTATGCCCCGCTCCTTTGCTACAATTAAGGAGTTTACATAATTTACAGTTTCCTGCAGCACTGGCGCAAGGACGCCTTTAACAACTGCGACTGTAATAAGAGACAGGTTATATTTCACAACATCCCCGGAATACTTTATCTGGATTTTCTGTGTCCTGCCTTTTGAAAGCTGGGATGCCAGCGCCCCTATCCTTTCTCCCAGATCTATATAAGGCTGCAATATTTTGTAAAGTTCGAAATCAACGCAGGGCACATTGACCGCGTTTCTTATCCCGCAGCCGAGAAGCGCGTCGCGAGCGCTATCCGCGATTTCAACAGCCACATTTATTTGAGCCTCTTCAGTAGAGGCCCCGAGATGCGGGGTCAACACAACCTTATCGCATTTAAATAACGGGTTATCTTTTGCAGGAGGCTCTTTTTCATAAACGTCAAAAGCGGCTCCTGCTATCTTTCCGCTGGCAATGCCTTCCAGTACGGCT
The DNA here is from genome assembly GCA_030649895.1 of Candidatus Omnitrophota bacterium. Taxonomy (GTDB): domain Bacteria; phylum Omnitrophota; class Gorgyraeia; order Gorgyraeales; family Gorgyraeaceae; genus UBA10183. Next base: position 6,609 of record JAUSEX010000056.1, on the reverse strand, counting down.
GCTTCGTCGATTATGCCGCCTCTTGCGCAATTTATAATCCTGACTCCATGTTTCATCTTTTCTATGGAATTTTTATCAATAATATGTTTTGTCTCTTCTGTCAAAGGCGAATGAACGGTAATGTAATCGGCTTTTTCAAAGATAACCTTTAATTCTCCTGATTCTATGCTCAATTCCTTAGCCTTATCCAGGGATAAAAACGGATCATACGCTATAACCTTCATCCCAAACGCGATGGCCCGCTTTGCCACTTCCGTGCCTATCCTTCCGAGCCCTATAATACCGAGGGTTTTCCCGTATACCTCTGCGCCCATAAATTTCTTTCTTTCCCATTCGCCCTTTTTAACAGATACATCCGCCTGCGGTATGTTTCTCGAGAGGGAAAGCATGAGAGATACCGCATGTTCTGCCGTGGACATGGTATTTCCGCCAGGGGTATTCATAACTATAATACCCCGCTTGGAGGCAGCCTGAAGATCAACGTTATCAAGCCCAACCCCTGCCCTGCCTATTACCTTTAGATTTCTAGCAGCTTCTATAATATCCTTTGTAACCTTAGTCTCGCTTCTAACCAAAAGCGCATCGTAGTCTTTTATTATCTTCTTTAATTCTTCGGGAGGCAGCTTATGTTTGACATCCACCTGAAACTCTTTTACCTTTTTAAGTATATCCACGCCTTCCTGCGCCAACGGATCGCTCACCAGTATCTTAAACATGCTCTCTCCTTCTAAACAACTAAAAATTCAACAATGCAGTTTTTCTAGCTGCTATGATTACCTCAACGCCTCTTCAAGCGCCACCACGCCTGAACCTAACTGAAATTTATATCCCATCTCTGAAAGCACTGTTTCAAGAGTAGCTATGCACACTATAAGATCCGGCGGGGTTATGTAGCCCATAGTGGCTATCCTGAACATTTTGCCTTTCATCTCGTCCTGGCCTCCTGCTATGCCAACGCCATATTTATCCCTCATTGTCTTGACTAACTTCTCTCCGTCTATGCCTTTAGGCACCTTTACGGCAGTCACTCCGTCAGAATAAGCCTCAGGCGCGAATAATTCCAACCCCATCGACTTGACCGCGCTCCTGATGGCAGCTGCCATCTTCTTATGTTTTTCAAAAATAACATCCAGGCCTTCTTCTTTTATTATTTTCAACGCCTCCTTCAGCGCTATCATGAGGTTTACGGCAGGCGTGAAGGGCGTATCTGTTTTACCGAGCGCCTTTTTGTACGCCTTAAAATCAAAATAATATTTCGGCAATGTTGATTTTTCAATAACCTGCCAGGCCTTTGGGCTCACGCTTACAAATGCAAGGCCGGGAGGTATCATAAGCCCTTTCTGAGAGCCGGATATCGCTACATCTATTCCCCATTCATCTGTTTTTATGGGAATAGCCGCAAGTCCGCTTATGGCGTCAACTACAAGCACTGCTTCGTAATTCTTCATTATTTTCCCAATCGCTTCTACGTCTGTGGAAACTCCCGTAGATGTCTCGCATAGCGTAGTAAAAACAGCTTTTATCTTTTTATCTTTTTTCAAAACGTCATCTATCATTTTAGGGTCCACTGCTTTCCCCCACTCTACATCCAAAGCTGTGAATTCGATTCCATAAGCCTTGCAGATATCCCCGAATCTTTCTCCGAATTTTCCGCCGCGAACTACGAGGGCTTTATCTCCAGGAGAAAAAAGATTCGCAATAGATCCTTCCATCGCGCCTGTTCCTGACGCCGCAAATATAAGGACTTCGTTTTTGGTCTGGTACACGTACTTTAAATCTTCTTCCACTTCCTGTATAATCTTTTGAAATTCCGGTGTCCGGTGATGGATAATAGGCCTTGCCATGGTCTCTAAAACCCTTGGAGGTATCGGTGTAGGGCCTGGCGTCAATAAGTAATTTTTTAACATAATTATCTCCTATTTTAGCGTAAAGCGCATAGCGTTTAGCGTATAGTTTTCCTAACCGCTATGCGCTTTACGCTATCCGCTAAAAAATTATTTCTTACTCTCCGTTATGACCTCGTCTATAATACCGTATTCCAGCGACTCCTGGCCAGACATAAAATAATCCCTGTCCGTATCCTTCTGTATTTTATCAAGGGGTTTTCCTGTATGTTTTGCTAAAATCTCATTGATCCTGTCTCTCATCTTTAAAATTTCTTTTGCCTGTATGCTTATATCTGACGCCTGGCCCTGGACCCCGCCCCAAGGCTGATGTATCATCACCCTTGCGTTAGGAAGCGCGTGGCGTTTGCCCTTCGCTCCTGCTGCCAGCAGCACTGCGCCCATGCTTGCTGCCTGGCCCACGCAATATGTGCACACGTCAGGCTTCACAAATTGCATTGTGTCATATATCGCGAGCCCTGCCGTCACTGATCCGCCAGGGCTATGTATATAAATACTTATATCCCTCTGGCGGTCTTCCATCTGGAGAAACAGCATCTGGGCAATAACAACATTCGCAACCACATCGTCTATCGCAGAACCTATAAAAATAATCCTGTCTTTCAGAAGCCTCGAATAAATATCATACGCCCTCTCGCCTCTATCTGACTGCTCTATTACCATGGGAATCAACATAGTAACCTCCCTTTTCTACTTTTCGACTTCGTCCTTCGTCGTTTCACTCCTCAGGATCAGGATGATCCTGAACGAAGCGAAGGATCTGGTTCGCTTCGTACATTAGCTTCGCTCAGTACTTCCTCCGGTCGTTCACTCCGCTCGAAAAATATTGTTCGAGCGATCCGCCGTAGGCGGAGAGTCGAGAACTGTTAATTACTCTATCTTCGCTTCTTTTAATAAAAACTCCATCACCTTTTTATTTCTCATGTTTACAGCCAGCTCATCCATTCCATGGCCCTTTTCCAGATAACCCTTAATCTCGTCTTTTGTCTTATGGTACTGAGCGGCCAATCCCTCTATATATACGTCGATCTCTTCTTTTTTCAGGTAAATCTTTTCGGCGTGCGCGATCCTGTCCAGCATAAAAAATGCCTTTACCTGGCGAATCGCCTGCCTGGCTGCATTCTCTTCCAATTCTTTTTTACCAGGAAAATTCGAAGAATTTTCCTGATCCTGAAGTGCCGCAGGCGCTGAAGGATCTTTAGGATTTTCTTTTTTCTGGAGCGTCTCCATATATTTTATGCGCATCTCAGCGTCTTTCATCAATCTTTCTTTCTCGGAATTTACCAGGGTTTCTGGTACCTCGAAATCCACGCTGTCCAGAAGCTGATTTATGATCTGGACCTCTAAATCGGCCTCGCTTTCCTCTTCCAGCTTTGTCTTCAGGTTCTGCCCTATAGCCTCTTTCATTTTCTCCAGGTCCTCGAATCCCAGGTCTTTTGCAAACTCATCATCCAGCTTAGGAAGAACATTTTCTTTTTCCTGGCTGCCTTCTTTGGGCACTTTCTGGGAATGCATCTCCCTCATGTATTCCAGATTTTTCGCAAGATCTTCTTCCTTTACTTCTGCGCTTTTCTTTTTAAGCTTAAGGCCCTTATAATTTTTTAAATTTATCTCCGGCTTTGTTTCAATGCTAGCCTTATACGAAAAACCTTCCTTAGGATCGAGCTTCACATCAGTCACGTCAGGATAGCCTATAGGGTCAAGCTTATGTTCCTCTAAGATCTTTTCATATGTCTCGGGTATAAGTTTTTTCAAAACTTCTTCCCTGGCTGTTTTGGAATAATGGAGTTCCAGAAGATCCCTCGGCGCCTTACCCTGCCTGAAACCCGGCACGCTGGCGTATTTTCCCAAGTCGCCGTAGACCTCGTCAAAGGCCTTTTTTACCTTTTCCACAGAAAGGCTGACCTCTAAACTATGTTTGCAATTTTTTAATTTCTTAACGGATGATTTCATAAAATTAACCCTGTTACGTTTACCTTATCCGACTCACGGAGTCGGATAGGTTACATTTTGAATTTCTCGCCTAAATACATTTCCCTGGCCTTTGGATCATTGATCAGCACTTCTTTTGTGCCTTCAATAAGTATCTTTCCTCCAGCCATTATATACGAATGATTTGTTATTTCAAGTGTTTCTCTAACATTGTGATCCGTAAGAAGTATCCCAAGGCCTTTGTTTTTTAATTCGCCTATTATCTCCTGCGCGTCAGCCACGGCAATGGGGTCTATGCCGCTAAAGGGTTCGTCCAGAAGGATAAAGAGCGGATTCGTAACCAACGCCCTTGTTATCTCCAGCCTTCTTCTTTCTCCGCCTGAAAGCATGTACGCTTTTTTCTTTGCTAGATGGCTTATCTTTAATTCATCCAAAAGATCTTTAAGCCTGTTCATGCGCACCTGCCTTGGAAGATGCAGGGTTTCCAGGATAGCCATTATATTTTCCTCAACTGTAAGTTTCCTGAATATCGAAGGTTCCTGGGAAAGATATCCTATGCCATTCCTCGCCCTGCGGTACATCGCGAGTTTCGTTATATCCTTTCCGTCAAAGATTATATTTCCGTCGTCAGGCTTTAATATCCCCACCACCATATAAAATGTCGTGGTCTTTCCTGCGCCGTTAGGCCCCAGTAACCCCACGACCTCTCCGCGTTTCACCTTCATGCAAACGCCGTCAATAACCTTTTTCCCGTCGTAAGATTTAACCAGACTGTTTATTTCCAGTAAATGCCCGTTATTGGTTTGCGCTGTCATTTTTAATAACCAGTTTAGGCCTATTGGGCAATATTACCCTGGCCTGGTCCACCATATAAATCGCTTTTTCGCTATAAGTTATATTTTCGCCGTTTACAATTCTTACATTTCCGGCCGCAACCACCAGCTTGACCCGTCTTGTTTCAGCATTGAAATACACGTCTATCCTGTCCGCCAGTATGTGGCCCTTTGAATCTTCCACTCTCACATTGCCATGAAAAAACGCCCTGTTTCTTTTGTAATCAAGTTCCAATGGCCCGTCGCAGGTTATCGTAGTCTGGTTATTGCCCGCCAGGGAACCCATAACCTCCGGGCCTGAGGATACTAGTCTTGCGCTTATATCCTGCTTTAATTCAGCGGTCTTGCCCTCCATATCAAAACTACCGCCGGTGCCTGTAATCTCCATATCAGGCCTTTTTATATTTACGCTTGTATCCGTAGATACATTTTTTGTCTCCGCGTCCCAAACCAGGTGATCTGTGGTAAGTTTTGTGCCGTCAGTAGAAGCCATCACCACGTTATCGCTCATATGAACAACATTTTCGCCTTTGTCAAAGACACCCTCCCTGGCTCTTAATTTGAGTATCGTGCCCTGGCCGAAAGATAGCGCAGACAGATATTCTATGTTGACTTTATTGTCCATGACCTCTGCCGAGCGCCCGTCCATTTTCCATTTCTGCTCCCCGCCTTCTTTATACTGCGCGAAAGAAAAGTCTTTTACCTCCTGATGAGCTGATTCTTCTTTTTCTTCACAAAACCCTGTTCCAGGCCCGGCTATAAAAAACAATATCGCTATAAAAAAAATACTTATTCTCATATAAGTTCTGCGTTAGTTCCGCGGGCTTTTACAAGCTCCGCGTAGATTCCGCGTTCTTTGTCTTCCATCTATCGTGAAACCATACCCATTGTTCCGGGTATTTTCTTATGTAATCTTCTATGACCCTGGTGTATCTCCGGGTATTTTCCAGGATATCTTTTCTCTTGTCGCCTGTTTTCGCGACTTCTATCGGATTTTCAATCAGGACCTCGTGGCCGAATGCCCTGCGCACTATAAAACACGGCACAATATAAGCGCCTGTCAAAAGATTCAAAACAGCTGCCCCGCTGGGCGTCCACGCGCTCTTCCCGAAAAAATCCACGAATACGCCCGAGACGCTATCCATATCCTGGTCAGGCATAATGCCTACAAACTTTTTATCCCTTAAAAGATCTACTATCTCTTTGGCGGACGCGTCTCTGTATAATATATTTACGCTATTCTGTTTTCTTATCCTGATTAAAAAAGCCTCCAGGCCTTCCATCCTGACGCGCCTTGCGATCACATTCATGGGTAGTCCGCTTATCGCGAGATAATGCGCCAGAAGCTCCCAGTTTCCAAAATGCGCGGAAAGGATTATCACGGCCTTGCCGTCCCGCAAAAACCCTTTCAGCTTATCGATATTCCCGGAATACACATATCTTTTAAAGCCTTGCCTGGTAAATTTGGGTATAGCTAATATTTCTATGACGCTTTTCCCAAGATTTTCAAAAACCTTTTTGATTATTTCTCTTTTTTCTATCCTGGACTTGGAGTCTCCGAATGCGGCATCAAGATTCCGAAGCGCTTTTTCTCTCTCTTTTTTTAGAATATAAAAGCAAAGGCAGCCAAAGGCCTGGCCGAGTTTAAGTCCTATTCCGGTAGGAATTACTAAAACAATAAAACTCGCCAGCCTGAAGAGTAAAAAAACCGCCACTCTCCTCGGCCTATTCTTCGCCATAGACAAAGTATGTTATCATATGAACTGTATAGAAGTCAATAATAATACGAAGTGTAATTTTTGGGAATGGGAAGATAGATCGTACCCCCACCCCTCAGGGTATTAGAAAGATTAAAAGGGTTAGTTTTGAAGCTTTTCTAAGGTTAAAAAAGCTTGTTAAGGTTTTTAAAGTATACGATTCTATAGTGCATAAGCGTTATA
>JAUSEX010000049.1 GCA_030649895.1 Candidatus Omnitrophota bacterium | reverse complement strand
GACACGATCCTTGTTAAGGGCTCCCGCGCGATGAGAATGGAAGAAATTGTAGGCGATCTAGAGACCCAGTTTAAAACATGAATGCAATGCTTCTCGACTCTGCTCCTATGATATGCTTTTGTGACTTCTCGAAGAATATTGCTAGAGCTGCTTCTATAATATTGTTCGAGCGGACATCAGCGCTATACCCGTAAGCCTGGTCGAGAACAGTTGCGTAATTAAGAAAGGCACAAATGTTACACTACTTGCTTTATCCACTCAGAGAATATTTTACGATTTTCAATGTTTTTAAGTACATCACTTTCAGGGCGGCGTTTGCCAGCGTCACCGCGTTTTTAATAACAGTTATTTTCGCACCTCTTATAATAAAGAAGCTCCAGGCGCTGAAGATAGGCGAAAATGTAAGGCGCGAGGAATGTCCCAACCTTTATGAAAAACATAAACTCAAGCAGGGTACGCCTACAATGGGCGGCGTGCTGATTTTGATAGGAGTATTTGCGTCTACTCTTCTTTGGGCTGAATTGGATAACGCATATTTGCTTCTCGCGCTCTTTGTTACGCTTTATATGGGCGCATTGGGGTTTGTAGACGATTATAAAAAGCTGGTGTACAAAAAAACAAAAGCAGGCAAAAGAGGCCTTAATAAAAGGACAAAACTTTTTTTCCAGGGCGTAATAGGGCTCGGGGTAGCGCTTTTTTTATATTGGAATCCTGATAATACCAAGATGATTGAATTCCCGTTTTTTAAAAATATTATAATCGACCTGGGAATTTTTTACATACCTTTTGTAATACTGGTGATTACCGCGTGCTCTAACGCCGTCAATATAACAGACGGCCTTGATGGCCTCGCGATAGGCGCGATAATAATGACGGCAGTCACTTACGCGGGCATGAGCTATTTGACCGGCCACGTGAAGTTTGCGGAATACCTGGGTATTTATTACCTGCCTGAAGCTGCGGAGCTGACTGTTTTTTGCGCTGCCATAATAGGCGCGGGCCTTGGATTTCTGTGGTATAACTCATACCCCGCTTCTATATTTATGGGGGATACGGGAGCCCTTGCGCTTGGCGGAGCGTTGGGCACGGTAGCCGTGTTTATAAAAAAGGAGATGCTGCTGTTTTTGGTGGGCGGGATATTTGTGGTGGAGGCCTTGTCTGTTCTGCTGCAGATAATTTCTTTTAGGACTACGGGCAAAAGGATATTTAAGATTGCGCCGCTTCATCACCATTTTGAAATGTGCGGCTGGCCTGAGTCAAAGGTTACAGTAAGATTCTGGATAATCGCAATAATATTAGTTTTGCTAAGTTTCTCTACGTTAAAATTAAGATAGTTCTCGACTGGGCTTGCATGAATAGCTACAATGTCCGCTCGAACAATATTCTTCGAGCGATCGTGCGAGCTATGCATGCGAGCAGAGTCGAGAAGTAATAAGGAGATTTACAAAATGGCAAAGGTTATAGTAGTAGGATTGGCGAAGAGCGGGGTAGAGGCTGCGAGGCTCCTGGCAAGCCGGAAAGACACTGTTTTTATTACGGAATTTAAAGACGATATGGCTACCCGCAAAATCGCGGCCTTGCTGGTAAAGGAAGGCGCGGTTAAGCCGCGGAATATAGAACTCGGATGCCACACGGGTAAATTTATAAAAAAAGCTGACTTAATGGTGGTAAGCCCTGGTGTGAGACGGGATGCCGGGCCGATTAAATTGGCTGAGGCAGGAAAAATTCCCGTAATAAGCGAACTTGAATTAGCTTATACGATGTGCCCTGCGCCTATTATAGCCGTAACAGGGACAAGCGGTAAAACTACCACCGTAACTCTTATCGGCCGGATGCTCCGGGCGGGCGGTTTTGACGCGATTGTATGCGGCAATATCGGCAACCCATTTTCAGGCGAGATAAAGAGGATAAAAAAAGATTCCGTAGTTATTCTGGAGGTCAGTTCTTTTCAATTGGAGTTGATCGATAAATTCAGGCCCAGGGTGAGCGTTATATTAAATATCTCCGATAATCATCTGGACAGGCATAAGGATATGAATGAGTATGTTACCGCCAAATTCAGGATTTTTCTGAATCAGAAGAGGGGCGATACGCTTTTATTGAATAAGAATGACGAACTCTTAAGAGGGGTTGCCGGCATCGTAAAAGGCCCGAGGATGGAATTCTTCAATGAGTATAAAGATTTTGGGCCCAGGCATAAAATATTGAACGAAGATTTTCTCGCTAGCCTTTCAGCGGCTTCTATCATGGGAGTGGATGATGCGAAAATGCTGGAGGTCTTGAGAGATTTTAAAGGTATAGAGCATAGGCTGGAACATGTGGCGAATATAAACGGCGTAGATTTCGTAAACGATTCGAAGGCGACGACTATCTCAAGCGTGGAGTGGGCCCTGAAATCGCTTGAAGAGAATATCGTGCTCATTATGGGTGGGAAATATAAAGGCGGGGATTTCGGGCTGTTAAAACCTCTTGTCGAGAAAAAAGTGGACTATATAATTTCAATAGGCGAGGCCAGGCCTCAGATTAAAAGCGGGCTTTCTGGGGTGAAGCCTATATTCGAGGCAAGCTCTTTCAGCGACGCTGTATCCGAAGGATTCAAGAAAGCCAGAAAAGGCGGGAGGGTCTTGCTTTCTCCGGGATGCTCTAGTTTTGATATGTTCGAAAACTATAAGGAACGCGGCAAAATTTTCAAGGAACTTGTAAATGAAATTAGAAAATCTGAATAAGGACAGCCAGCGCCTTTTAATAATCTCCGTAATACTCTTATGTGTGGGGATAGTGATGATCTATTCCGCTTCCAGCTGTTACGCATATGAACAGTATAATGATAGCGCCTATTATTTAAAAAGGCATCTGGTGCATCTTATTTTCGGCCTTTTACTCGCAGGGGTTTTTTTAAAGAGGGATTATAGGAACTTAAAGAAGTACGCTAAGATTTTTTTGGCAATTTCGATAGTGGGGCTTGTATTGGCGCTTCTTCCAGGCATAGGCCGCGAGGCAGGCGGGGCTAAGAGATGGGTAAAACTTGGTTTTATAGGGTTCCAGCCTTCGGAGTTTGCCGGGTTTTTTCTGATAGTATATATAGCTGACATACTGGACAGGAAACAACCCGTAATAAGAAGTTTTATGCAGGGTTTTATGCCGCCTTTAACGGTCCTTGGCTGTTCAGTTTTATTAATACTTTTACAGCCTGACCTGGGGAGTTCTGTTTGCATTCTGGCGGTAGGCCTTATCATGATGTTTGTTTCAGGCGTGAATATGGCGTATTTTTTACCTTTTCTAGTGCCTGTTATCCCTGTTTTTTATTTTCTGATATTCAAAGTCGCATACAGGCTGCGGCGTATAGTGAGTTATCTTGATCCGTGGAGCGATACCCAGGGAGCTGGTTTTCAGATAATCCAGTCGTTTCTGGCGCTTGGTTCAGGCGGTATTTTGGGGCTTGGCCTAGGCTGCTCAAAGCAGAAGCTTTTTTACCTGCCGCAGGCGCATACGGATTTTATATTTTCTATAATAGGCGAAGAGATGGGGCTTGTCGGGACTTTATCGGTTGTTGCGCTGTTTATGATGTTTGTATGGATTGGCATACGGATTTCAACGAAGGCGAAGGATTTATTTGGAAGGTTTTTGGCGTTTGGGATAACTGTAAGTATCGGCATGAAGGCAGTAATCAATATAGCTGTTTCAACAGGCGCGATACCTACGAAAGGGTTGCCTTTACCTTTTATCAGTTATGGCGGCACAGCGCTGATATTCAGCGTTATTGCCGTTGCTATACTGATTAACATCTCTAACTCATAATGGCTTGCTTCTCGGCTTGTTAGAAGGTAGCGTATGAAGATATTGATTGTTGCGGGCGGGACTGGCGGGCATATATTGCCTGCAATGGCCCTGGCTAAAGAAATAAAGACAAGGAATATGGGCGGGGTTTTATTTGTAATATCCTCCAGAAAACAGGATAGGGATATTATTGCCGGGAAAGGCATCGATTTTACAGCTTTACCAATAACATCGCTCCGGTCCAGAAATATATTCGCCGCGATAGGTTTCATGGCGAGGCTTTTCGCAGGGACAATAGCCTCTATTGCGGTGCTTTTAAGGTTTAAGCCTGACGCTGTGGTAGGATTTGGCGGGTATGTTTCAGGCCCGATAGTTTTGCTGGCGAGCCTTGCGGGCATAAAGACGATTATACACGAGCAGAATGTTTATCCCGGCAGGGCTAACAGGATTCTGGCAAAATTTGTAAATAAAATCGCGATAAGTTTTCCAGAGGCCGGGGGCTATCTGAAAGGTTTTGAATCAAAGATTGTTTTTTCCGGAAATCCTTTAAGAGAAGGCCTGAAAAGAGATAAAAGAGCTGATCCTCGGAAAGGATTTAGCGCGCTTGTAATCGGCGGCAGCCAGGGCGCGCATAAATTAAACGCCATAATCCCGGAGGCGGTAAGCCTGATGCCGGATAATCAGAAAAATAATCTGAATATCATTCATATTGCCGGAAAAAATGAAAAAGAGGAAGTGGAAAAATCGTATGAAAAAATCGGGTTAAATTACAAGGTATTTTCCTTTACAGAACATATGGCGAGGCTTTATAATGAATGCGATTTTGTAATTTCCCGCTCGGGCGCAATGACGGTTTCTGAATTATTGGCGCTGGGGATACCGGCTATACTGGTGCCTTATCCGTACGCCGGCGGCCACCAAAAACTTAATGCCATGGCCTTGGAAAAGATCGGCTTGAGCGTAATACTGGAAGAGCGGAATTTAACCGCGCTAGCGATGCGCGGCGCAATATCGAAATTAATGGATAGAAATATTTTAAGCGTCATGTCAGCCGGGGCTAAGAATATTGAAAGACCGGACGCGTGTAAAATATTAATAAAGGAGCTTTGTAAATGATAAGCGGAAAGGCTGTGCATTTTATAGGAATAGGCGGCATAGGCATGAGCGGCCTGGCGGAGGTATTTCATTGCTGCGGGTATTCGGTGCAGGGTTCTGACCTGAGAAATTCAATATCCGCTAATAGGCTTGAGAAAATGGGCGTTACTATAAAAATAGGCCACCGGGCGGAAAACATAGAAGGCGCTGATTTCGTCATATATTCTTCCTGCATAAAGGACACTAACCCGGAATACATGGCCGCAAAACTTAAAAACCTGCCGATATTAAAACGCATGGAGGCCCTTGCCATGCTTATGCAGGATAAAAAGGCGATAGCTGTTTCAGGGGCGCACGGCAAGACCACCACGACGTCGCTTGTCTCCATTTTATTGATCGAGGCCGGGCTGGATCCGACGGTATTTATCGGGGCTGACGTGCATTTTTTAAAAGGCAACGCGAGATACGGCCAGAGCGATATTATGGTCACGGAGGCTGACGAATCAGATGGTTCGTTTATCTTGCTTAACCCGCTTTATAGCGTCAGCACCAATATCGACAGAGAGCATATGGACTATTACGGCACAATGGAAAACGTCCTGAGCGCATATAAGCAGTTCGTCAATAATACAAAAGACGAGGGCTGCGCTTTTATATGCGCGGAAGACGAGTATCTGAAAAACATAGCCCGGGAATCAGGAAAAAGGATTCTAAAATACGGGGTCTCCGAAGACGCGGATATAAAAGCGGAAAATATAAAATTAATGAACCTGAGCGGATCTGAATTTGAGGTGAGATATAAAGGCGCAAAACTCGGAAAAATAAAACTTGCGATACCGGGCGTGCACAATGTGGTAAATAGCCTGGCTGCAATAGGCGTGGCAATGGAACTGGGCCTTGATTTCAATAAGATAAAAGAGACTATCAGGGAATTTAAAGGCGCTGACAGGCGGTTCAGGATAACTCAGCTGAATTCCGATATCCTTATTGTAGACGATTACGCGCATCACCCCACTGAAATCAAAGCTACCTTGAAGGCAATGGAATCTTCAGGCAGGCGCATAGTAGCCGTATTCCAGCCGCACAGGTTTTCCAGGACCAGGGACCTGAAAGACCAGTTTGGCCAATGTTTTGATATGGCGGATCATCTGGTAATAACGGATATATATTCTGCAGACGAGAAGCCTATTGAAGGCGTGAGCGGGAAAGACATATGCGACAGCGCGAAAAAATGCGGCCATAAAGACGCGCATTTTATTATAAAAGGTGATATAATAAAACATTTAATAGATGTGGTAAGGCCTGGGGACGCAGTGTTTTTACTTGGGGCAGGCGACATAGGGGAGCTGCCTTTTAAGATCGCCAAGACCCTGGAAGAAATTAATGCTAAAGTATAATGAGCCGTTATCCGGCCACACAAGCTTTCGCATAGGAGGCCCTGCGTATTGCTGGGTTGAGCCTGAAAATACTGAAGGGATTTTGGAAGCGGTCTCTTTAGCGCGGAGCAAAAATAAAAAATTTATAGTAGTCGGAAAAGGTACGAATCTTCTGGCCGGGGACGAGGGTTTTGACGGCGTAATAATACATCTCGCAGGAGACTTTGAGAAAATAGAAGAAGAAGGGGAAGGGGAAATAAAAGCAGGCGCAAGCCTGGGCCTGGCAAAATTAGTAAAATACGCTTTTAATAAAAGCCTTTGCGGCTGCGAATTTTTAGCCGGTATTCCAGGATGCCTCGGCGGCGCGATTTTTATGAACGCGGGCGTCAGAAATCCGGAGAATCAATCTGAGTCTATTGAAATAAAAGATATACTGCTTGGCGCGGATGTCCTGGATTTAAAATGCGGTAAAATAAAGGCCCTGAGCAAAAAAGACATAGATTTTAAATACCGCGCTTCAGGCCTGGATGGAAAAATTATTTTAGGGGCAAGGCTTGGCCTTAAAAAAGGCAGAAAAGAGGATATACAGGCAAGGATAAGCGCATTCAATAAAAGGCGCGGGTGGCTTGCTGAAATAGGTTTTCCGAACGCGGGCAGCGTATTTAAAAATCCCGGCGCTGATAAGCCGGCAGGCATGCTGATAGAATCCTGCGGCTTAAAGGGCAAAAGAATAGGCGACGCAGAGATTTCCAAGGTTCACGCAAATATTATAGTGAACCTCGGCGGGGCGACTGCAAAAGACGTGCTGGGCCTGATAGATTTAGCCAGGGCAGGCGTTAAACGGAAATTTGGAATAAAACTGGAGTTGGAACTGAAATTAATATAAAAAATAGTTCTCGATTCGGCCGAATATTCTTCTCGGCAGAATATTCTTCGAGCTTGTCGAGAAGATATTTGGCCTTGTTCGAACAACATGTCCTGAGCTTGTCGAAGGATATTCTTCGAGCGATCACGATAGTATATCATGCGAGCAGAGTCGAGAAGATATTTGGCCTCGCTCGAACAGTATTGTGCAGGGGGCTGGTAGCGCTGCCTTGCAATATTCTTCGAGCGATCACGATAGTATATCATGCTAGCAGAGTCGAGAAGTAAAAAATAATATGAAAAATAAGCGCATTGGCGTATTAATGGGCGGGCCTTCTTCCGAAAGGGAGATTTCTATAAAATCAGGCAAGGCAGTCTGCAGGGCGCTTGAGGCTAAAAAAATAGATTACGTAGCCGTGGAGCTGGGGGCGGGACCTAATACAAACGGCTATAAAAAATCAGCCGCTGATTTGATAGCCAGGATGAAAATAGACGCGGCGTTTGTCGCGCTTCACGGCGAATTTGGCGAAGATGGCACAGTGCAGGAGATCCTGGAGCAGATGAATATACCTTACACAGGAAGCTCGTCTTCCGCGTCCAGGGTGGCGATGAACAAGATCGCGGCAAAAGAGGTCTTGAGGTTTAATAATATACCGATTGCGAGGCATGAAATTCTTACCAGAGAGGGATTGGCTAAAGCCGGCGGCATAGGGCTGTATTTTAAAGATTTAGGGCCCAGCCTTGTTGTTAAGCCTTCAAACGGCGGATCCAGCATAGGCTTGAATATAGTTAGCGATGAAGAAGAATTGAGCGCTGCGATAGATGGCGCGTTTAAATACGACGATAAATTAATAATAGAGGAATATATCCCCGGGAGGGAGATTACGGTAGGCATTATAGAGGATATGGCTTTGCCTGTTGTAGAGATTCTGCCAAAAAGAAAATTTTTCGACTATACGGCAAAATATGAAAAAGGCCTGGCCGAATATATAGTGCCTGCTGAAATAGAAAAATCCGTTTATAAAAAATGCCAGGATATAGGGCTGGGCTCTCACAAGGCCCTTTCAGCCAGGTCATTTTCGCGCGTTGACATTATATTGAATAAAGAAAGAGGCCCTGTGGTGCTGGAGATAAATACCATACCGGGCCTCACAGAGACAAGCCTTCTGCCAAAGGCAGCAAAAGCCACAGGTATTTGTTTTGAGGACCTGTGTCTGAAGATTTTGAATTCCGCGTTATTATAGTTCTCGACGGAGTTTATCCCGAGCGAAGTCGAGAGACTCGAATAGCATATTCTTAGCTTATCAAAGGATATTCTTCGAGCGATCACGATAGTATATTATGCGAGCAGAGTCGAGAAGATATTTGGCCTCGCTTGAACAGTATTGTGCAGGGGGCTGGTAGCGCTGCCTTGCAATATTCTTCGAGCGATCACGATAGTATATTATGCGAGCAGAGTCGAGAAGGTTAGCTGAATGGTAAAAATAAAAAAACAAAAAGTTTATCCGCATAGAAAGAAGAGAGAATTGCGGCCAAAGGCGAAGCGCAGTTTAAAAGAGGCGTTTAAATTCATTTTTTGGGCTATTGTGGTGGCGGGCATTGGCGTGGGCATTGTGATGTTTCAATACATGTTCGTGGATTCCGATTTATTTAACGTGAAAGGCCTGGACGTCAAGTTTTACGACCATAAGAACGTATTGCGCAGGGTAATTTTTAGCGACATAGAAGACAAAGATGTTGTAGGCACCAATGTATTCCTGGTGGATCTGAAGGATCTTAAAGAAAAAATAGTCCGGTCCCATCCTGAACTAAGGGATATTGTCGTAAGGAGGGTTTTGCCGAATAGATTGATTGTTCAGGCGAGACAAAGGATTCCCGTGGCGCAGGTTTACGGAGACAAGCCATATTTTATAGACAAAGACGGGGTTTTTCTGGCTTATACGAAAGACGCTGAAAACGAAGAAATAATCCCTATGATTACCGGAATCAGGGTCAGCCCTTTCAGGGGAGGTTTTACGCAGAAAGAAAAAATTGATAGCGCGCTATTTCTTATAGAAGCAGCTTCAGAGAACAGCAAACTTTCTAAATATAAAATAAAAAAGATAGATATGGCGGATAGCCGCAATATATCTTTTTTCTTTAATGCAGCGGATGCGGAAAAGGTTGAGATAAAGATAGGCGAAGGAGAATTTACCAAAAGGCTTGAAACGCTTTCTACGGTGCTGGAGCAGGTGGGCAGGGATATAGATAGGGTGAAATATATTGACTTACGTTTTGAGGACCCGATCGTAGGCCCGAGATAAACGCCCACACAGTTCCCGTTCGTCGATCGGGACACCTATCCCGATCGACGAACGGGAACTGAATTAAAATGAGGTAGCTATCATGCGTTCAGAAATTATTTGCGGTTTGGATATAGGCGCTTCTAGCGTCCGGGCGTTAATAGCGAATGCCGATGGAGATGTGTTGGGATTTGGCCAGGCGCCAACTAAAGGATTTTCAAAGAGCGTTGTTTCAAACCTCGGGTTATTGTCGGACGCAATAGAGGCCAGCGTAATGAAAGCCGAAGAGATGGCAAAGGCCAGGGTGCGTAAAGTCATAACCAATGTATCGGGCGTGCACATAAGGACATTTCAAAGCCGCGGCTCCGTGCATATCTCTGACAGGCCAAGCGAGATCACGGAAAATGATATAAAAAGATGCATAGAATCAGCCAAGATTATTGCCATGTCTTTAGACAGGGAAGCGGTCCACCTGGTGCCGGTCAGATTTTTTATAGATGACAAGATGGAGATAAGTGACCCGCTTGGCCTGTTTGGCTCAAAACTTGACGTGGACCTTAATATAATAACATCCCTTGTAACAGTCTTGCAGAATGTCACAAAGGCGGTTAACCTGGCAGGTTATGAAGTGGACGAGATGGTGGTTTCAGGCGCAGGCACAGCTGAGGCTATCTTTGAAGAAGAGGAGCTTGTAAGCGGAGCCGTCCTTATAGACGCTGGCAAAGAGATTACGGAGGCCGCGCTGTTTTTAGACGGAAAAATCCTGGATTCTTTTAATTTCCCGTTCGGCGGAGACGACCTTACTCAGATTTTACAGGATAACCTGAAAGTACTTTTTGACCAGGCAGAGGAGATGAAGGTAAAATACGGGCTTTCCGCAAAGAGCGAAATCACAAACCTCTTATTACCAAAGGTAGAGGCTGTATTGGAAGAGATGCATAAAAAATTAGAGGTGTTCCTTAAGAATAAAAAAAGCCTGCCGCATGTATGCGTGGTGGGAGGCGTTGCCAGGATGGACGGTTTTATTGAAACCGTGGAAAAGGTATTCAAGATGCCCGTCAAGATGGGCAGCCTTAAATCCGGAAGCAAGGTCAATGACATGACATTTGCGTGTTCGCTTGGCCTGATGAAATACGGCGCTAAAAAAATAATTGCGGCAAGATCCGGTTCGCGCGCGCCGGAACCAATAGGTTTAGCGGGGAGATTTGTTACCAAGATAAAATCCGTTATCTCGGAATATTTTTAGTTCTCGGTTCGCCCTTCGGGCTTGTTCGAACAACATGTCCTGAGCTTGTCGAATGATATTCTTCGAGCGAGGCAGAGTCGAGAAGCAAAGGAGCTGCATGATCAGTATTATAGGCGCAGGTAACATGGGAATGGCAATAGCCTCGGGCATTAAAACCAAAGTGTTTTTCAGCGACAAATTTAAGAGGATCTCCGACAACGTTACCGCTGCAAAGCGTTCGAACGTTATTATCCTGGCTGTAAAGCCGCAGGACATGGGAGGGGTTTTAAAAGAGATAAAGCCTTATGTAAAAAATAAACTGATAATTTCTATCGCTGCAGGCGTACCCGTGCTTTTTATAGAAAAAATTTTAAGTAAAGCGAGAGTGGTCAGGGTAATGCCTAATATGCCCGCCATGGTAGGGAAAGGCATTTCTGCCGTTAGCCGAGGCAGGTTTGCAAAAGCCGGAGATTTGAAAATAACTTCAGATATTTTTAGAAATCTGGGAGAGGTTGTAGAGGTTAAAGAGAAAATGATGGACGCTGTAACTGCTGTCAGCGGCAGCGGCCCCGCGTATTATTTTCTTTTTACTCATTTATTGGCGAAGGCAGCCCATGCGCAGGGCCTGGAAAAAGGCCTTGCGTTAAAACTGGCAAGGGCTGTATTTGTCGGAGCCGCAGAGGTCGCAAGCCGCAATAAAAATTTATCCATGGAAGAATTTGTAAAAAAGGTAGCTTCCAGGGGCGGCACTACTGAAGCTGCCCTGAGGGCGTTTAAACAGGAAAAGTTAGAAGCAGTTATAAAAAAGGCTGTCAAGAGCGCAGCCCGCCGCTCCAAACAGCTTTATAAATCAACAATGAGGGAGACGATATGCCGAAAGTAGGGATTATTGGTGGCAGCGGATTATACAAAATAGACGCGTTAAAGGATGTTAAGGAAGTTGAAGTGGAGACGCCGTTCGGAGATCCGTCGGATAAGTTTATTATCGGGAATCTTGACGGCGTAGAGGTGGCGTTTTTAGCCAGGCACAAAAGAGGGCACACTATTCTGCCTACGGAGCTTAACTACAGGGCAAATATATATGCGATGAAAAAATTGGGAGTTGAGCAACTGATATCTATCTCAGCTGTCGGGAGTTTTAAAAAAGAGCTGAAACCTATGGATATTGTCCTTCCTGACCAGTTTGTGGACAAGACTAATCAGGCGCGCAAAACCACGTTTTTTGGCCAGGGGATAGTAGCCCATGTAAGTTTTTCAGAGCCTGTATGCGCGGATTTAAGAAAAATAATTTATGATACGGGCAAAAAACTTGGAATTACCATACACGATAAAGGCACATACCTGAATATGGAAGGCCCGGCTTTTTCCACCAGGGCGGAATCTCTTTTGCACAAAGGCTGGGGAATGGATATTATAGGCATGACCAATATGCCTGAGGCGAGGCTTGCGAGAGAAGCGGAAATATGTTTTGCGACAATTGCGCTTGTGACAGACTATGACTGCTGGCTTGAAGAGGAAGTGAATATTGAAATGGTTATAGGAAATTTGCTAAAAAACGTGGATACGGCGAAAAAATTGATAAAGGAAGTAGTGCCGCAGCTTAAAGGCGACAGAAAATGCGCTTGCCGGGAAGCGCTTAAATACGCTATAGTTACCGATAAGAAGGTGATACCGGAACGCACAAAAGAAAAACTGGACATAATTATAGGTAAATATCTTTAAAACCATGTCCACCCCGTAGGTGAGCCAATTGGCTCACCTACGGGGTGGACGGGCAGGTCAATCTATGGAATACAAAAATACCTTAAATCTCCCAAAGACTGATTTTCCGATGAAAGGCAATCTGCCTGATAAAGAACCCGGTATCCTTAAGAAATGGAAGGATGAGGATCTTTATCAAAAGATACGCGAGAAACAAAAGGGCAAGCCAAAATATATACTACACGATGGCCCGCCTTACGCGAACGGAAATATCCACATAGGTCACGCGCTGAATAAAACCTTGAAGGATATTGTCACTAAATTTAAAACAATGCAGGGGTATGACGCGCCTTATGTGCCTGGATGGGATTGTCATGGCATGCCGATCGAGCACCAGCTTTTTAAGGAGATGAAAAAGACAAAGCATGACGTGGACCAGGTAGAATTCAGAAAAATGGCGCATGAGTTTGCGGTTAAATACGTAGAGATACAGAAAACTGAATTCAAAAGGCTGGGAATTTTTGGAGACTGGGATAATCCATACCTGACCCTTAAACCGGAATACGAAAAAGCAGTAGTCTCGAGTTTTAATAAGCTGGCAAAGGATGGTTTTATCTACAGAGGCCTTAAGCCGATAAACTGGTGCGCAAAATGCGAAACAGCCCTGGCAGAGGCTGAGGTAGAATACGAAGATCACGTTTCTCCATCGATATATGTTAAATTTGATACCACATCCGCATCCCGATCTCCGATCGGGACCACGATCCCGATCGGAGATCGGGATAAAGGTTTTGCTTTTTTAGTGTGGACGACTACGCCGTGGACGCTGGTGTCAAATGTCGCAATAGCGGTTCACCAGGACTTAAAATATGTATTTGTAAAGACCGACAGCTTTGGCACCCTGGTATTGGCTGAAGATTTACTTGAGGGTGTTTTGAAAAAGCTGGGCGCAACAGGCAGCGTTATAAAGACTGTAAAAGGAAAAGAACTGGAAGGCATGATTGCCAACCACCCGTTTTTAAATCGCGCTTCAAAAGTTGTATTGGCGGGTCATGTTTCAAACGAAGATGGTACAGGATGCGTTCATATCGCGCCGGGTCATGGACAGGAAGATTATGAAGTGGGGCTTAAATATAATTTGCCCGTAATAATGCCTGTAGATGAAAAAGGCAGGTTTAAAAAAATAGATTCTTTCGAGGTTCCTGATGAGATTGTAGGCAAGGCTATATCAGAAGCCAATGACATTATCCTCAAAGCCCTGTCAGATAAAAATGCGCTTTTGATATCCGCAAAAACAGAGCATTCGTATCCATATTGCTGGAGATGTCATTCCCCGCTTTTATTCCGCGCTACAAAGCAATGGTTCCTGGGCGTAGACAAAAATGGCCTCAGGCAGAAAACCCTGAATGAGATAAAAAGCATAAAATGGGTGCCTGATATAGGAGAGAAGCGTATTTCCAGCATGATAGAGTTAAGGCCTGACTGGTGCCTTTCGAGGCAGCGTTACTGGGGCGTGCCTGTGCCTATTTTGTATTGCGCATCCTGCGGCTTAGAAATAATAGATGATGGCGTGATGAAAAAAATAGAAGAAACCTTTGGGCTGGAGGGATCTGATTCGTGGTTTGTGAAAGACGCTGAACACTTTACGCCGCAAGGTTTCAAATGCAAAAAGTGCGGCCACGGCGAATTTAAAAAAGAAACAGATATCCTGGATGTCTGGTTTGAATCAGGCGCAAGCCATCAGGCTGTGCTGAGGACGAATAAAGGCCTTGGATTTCCCGCAGACCTGTATCTGGAAGGGAGCGATCAGCACAGGGGATGGTTCCAGGCGTCTATTTTAATAGGCATGGGGGTTGAAAGAATGTCCCCGTTTAAAAATGTGCTTACCCATGGTTTTGTAGTGGACGGCGAAGGTAAAAAAATGTCAAAGTCAGCCGGAAATGTGATGAGTCCGCAGGAAGTGATCTCAAAAAAAGGCGCGGATGTCCTGAGGCTATGGGCAAGCTCGTCGTCTTATTTTGACGATGTCAGGATATCGGATGAGATCTTGGACAGGACAGTAGAGGCGTATCGCAAATTCAGAAATACCGCAAAGTATCTTCTCGGCAATCTATACGATTTCGACCCGGAAAGAGACTCTATGCAAGTTAAAGACCTTCTTGAGATCGACAGGTGGGCTCTTTCCAGGCTGAATTCCGTGCTTAAGGATGTTACCGGTTCTTTCGAGCGCTTCATGTTTCATGAAGCTGCAAGTTCTATCTATAAATTCTGCATTCTTGATATGTCAAATTTTTATCTTGATATTTTAAAAGATAGGCTGTATACTTTTGGAGCTGGATCAAGGGCAAGGAGGAGCGGCCAGACGGTTCTTTATAAAACATTGAGCGTTCTTACCAGGCAAATGGCTCCGATAACCCCGTTTACCGCAGAAGAGATATGGGGTTATTTCAATAAAGATAGCTCAGTGCATCTGGCGGATTGGCCGAAGGTAGAAAGCAGTTTGATAGACCCTGATCTCGAGGCTGGATGGCAGCGATTGATAAACCTGAGGGAGGAAGTTTTAAAGGCCCTTGAGGAAAAAAGGATCGCTAAATTAATAGGCAGCCCGCTTGAAGCGAAGGTGGTTATTACCGCCGGCAAAGAAGAGCACGAGTTTTTAAGCAGGTACCTGGCGGATTTGCGTTATATATTCATAGTTTCCAAGGTGGAGCTATTAAAAGGAGATAAATTCAATATTCAGGTCGCAAAGGCAGACGGCAAAAAATGCAGCCGGTGCTGGAACTGGAGCGCGTTAGTCGGAGAAGATCAAGGTAATCCAACACTTTGTGAGAGATGCGCTGGTGTTGTAACGGAGGAAAAAAAGTGATGATCAAACAAGAGTTGGTAAAGTACAAGAAACTCCTGATAAAATTAAGAGAAGATATCGCAGGCGATATAACTCATATAGCCAAGGAGAATCTTAAATCTCAAAAAGAATCGTCAGGCGACCTTTCCGGGTATAGTTTTCATATGGCGGATATGGCGAGCGACAGCTACGACAGGGAATTGAGCCTGAATATTGCCGGCGAAGAGCAGGAAACCGTATACGAGATTGACGATGCGCTAAAGCGCATAAAAGAAGGTAAATTCGGGTATTGCCTTTCCTGTGATAAAAAAATACCTCAGAAACGCCTTAATGCCGTTCCATATGCCAAATACTGCATACAATGTAAATCAAAAGAAGAAGAGGATAAGTAGTATCGTAAGCGTTCTTTCCTTTCTCCTGATCCTTTCAATGGACCGGGTTTCCAAGACAGTTGTTTCTTCTAGGTTATCCGTTGGCCAGTCCATACCTATAATAAAGAATATGCTGCATATAACGTTTGTAAAAAATACAGGCGCAGCGTTCGGGCTTTTTAAGAACAGCACGTATTTTTTTATCGCAGTATCAATGATTGCGGTAATCATGATAGGAGCTGTTCTCATAAAGGCTGTCAGAAATAGGAATTTTTCTGAAAAATTCTTATTTAATTTCAGCCTGATTCTTATAATGGCAGGCGCGCTAGGCAATCTAATAGACAGGATCAGCTTGAGATATGTTATTGATTTTATTGATGTTAGAATATGGCCTGTTTTCAATATTGCAGACTCAGCTATTACAGCAGGCACTGCGTTGCTTATCATTTCTTTTGCTAGGTTTGACAATAAAATAAACGTATGATATACTTTAGGTAAGAAAAAGAAGTAGTATTTTTTTTATTTATAAAGTAAATAGATTTATAAAGTATTAAGTATAATTAAGAGGCAAAAATGAGAGAGCTATTATTCAAAAATATAACATCAGAGAATAAGAAAAGAAAAGATCTCTATGTATCCGAGACATTTGACAGGGATGGAGTCACCACTACTACTCAGAGGCATTCTATCTATATAGTAGGCGCGTGTAATAAATTTAAAACCCTGGGAGAGCTTGCGGAATGGAAAAAGGTTGCTGGCCAGAAAGCAAACAAGAGACACGTTTTTATTATCAAAAGACGAGATAACAAGCTCCATAAAGATACGTTTATATGCGATGTCGTCGGTAGATTTTACGCAGTTACAGGTTTTGATATTTATTCAGTAGCGTTCAAGCATTCTTTCGAAATAGATTTCTTGTATATAAAAGTCTGATAAAAGCATGTCTATAAAGTAATTTTTTTTGCTAATCCCGGTCTTTTTGAGATTTAAAAGGCCGGGGTTTTTTATGTTTAGAGCTTGACATGCTTGAAGGCGTCATGTATACTTACTCTCTGAGTAGAGAGTAGGCTATCGCTATCCATATAGATAGTAATATCTGGACAAACTAACAATGTTGTTTTATTCAGATGTTTGAAAAGAGGAGATAGGATAAGACGTGATAGGGACTAAGGTGTATTTAATTAAAGACTTAGCTAGATTAAGCGGGCAGACGGTTTATACGCTTAAATATTACTTGAACGTAGGCCTTATTAAAGAGGTTGGCAGAAGCCCTGAGACTAGTTTTAGATATTTTGACGATAGCACGCTGGAAAGATTAAAAAAAATAAGAGAATTGCGCAGGCAGAATAAATCAATAGCGGAAATAAAGGAGATTTTGGAGTTTTCGACTCAGCATGGGGTCTCGCTTGACCAGTAATCATTATTCTCTTAGCGAGTTTTTTACTTCGCTCGGGATAAACTCCGCGCGAGTCGAGAAACATTAATTATGTCCTATTACACCGTCCTTAATCTAAACAAAGAGCCTTTTTCAACAAGCCCTGACCCGTATTTTTTCTATCCGTCTATTTCTCACAAGCAGGCAATACAAAGGCTTGAGATAGCCATTAGATTAAAAAGAGGCCTCAGCGTTATTTTAGGAGATGTGGGTATCGGCAAGACTACTCTTGCGCGGGCGTTGATACAGGAGCTGCATTCCACGAACGGGGCAATAACCCATATGATCCTGGATCCCACCTATGATTCGGAATTCCAATTCGTGACAACCCTTGCAAAGCTTTTCGGGATAAAGGGCGCATTTCGTTCTACGCTGGATTACAAAGAGGCAATAGAAAGATTTTTATTCAAAAAATGCGTTGACGAAGGCCATATCATATCCCTTATTATAGACGAAGGCCAGAAAATGAGCCTGTCTTCTCTGGAACTTTTGCGGACGCTTTTAAATTACGAAACGAATGAATATAAGCTCCTCCAGCTTGTTATAATGGGCCAGATGGAGCTTCTGCCGAAACTCCAGCGCATAAATAATTTTTCAGACAGGATCAGCTTGAAATATATATTGAACCCCCTGGATATCAATGAAACTAAAAATATGATAGAATTCAGGCTAAAACAGGCAGGCGCTCCGTCAGGTAAAGAGATCTTTACGGGAAAGGCGATACTTGCGATATATCAATATACTCAGGGCTATCCGCGCAAGATAGCGGCTTTATGCCATAATCTGCTGGAAGAGCTTGTAATGAAAGATGGAAGGATTATAGAGGAAGATCTCGTAAACGAGCTAATAGAAAAAGATAGAAAGGTGGTTTTAATGTCATGACAGAATCTACTCCCGAAGGCAAACTTTTAAATCTTATACGTAACGATCAGTCAAAGTCAAAGATAGGCAAAGATTTGAGCATATTTACGAAAATAAATATTATATTGATAGGCATCATAGGGATAGTGGCTATTATTTTTATAGCAGATGTGTTTATTTTTAAAGAAAAGCCTCTTGTGGAACCCGTTGCCGTAGATACCGAGGTTGCGGCGCCTGAAGCAGAACCAGCGCTTCAAGCGCATAAGGCCCAATCGGAGCTGGTGCCGGAAAAAATAGAAGAAACCCCGGTAAAAAAGATTTCCAAGGAAGAGATTCTCGGGAACCTTAATTTGCTTGGGATTATTACAGGCGACAATAATCAGGCTATCGTAGAGGATAAAACCTCAAAGAAGACGTATTTTCTTTATAAAGGCAATTCTTTTGGCGAATTAGAATTAAAGGTATATGATATAAAGGATAGCCTGGTAATTTTAGATTACAAAGGGGAAAAAATAGAATTAAGCATCTGAGCGTTAAACCGCTTGCGTTTTAAATGGAGAGGAGCATATGAAAAAATTTATTATAAGCCTTTCATTTATTTTAATATTTTTAGGGCTGGCCTTTGCGGCGCAGGCGGATGATCCGGACCTTATATCTCTGGACCTTAAGGGTATGGATATAAGAGATGTCATGAAGATCCTATCTCAGAAAAGCGGGTTGAATATAGTAGCTGACAACGGAGTGAGCGGCACAGTCACGCTTTATTTAAAGGATGTCAGCGTTATGGACGCTATAAGCATAATAGCTTCAACCAATAAGCTTGCCTATGAAGAGACAGGCACTCTTATCAGGATTATGGATGAAAAAGATTACGAGAATATCCACGGCAAGATTTTTAACGATAAAACCAGTACGGATGTGGTCAAGCTGAATTACGGAAACGCCATAGAGATATCAGAAGCGCTCAGGCAGATGAAGTCTGATATAGGAAAGATAATAGCGGAAGACGTTTCTAATACCATTGTGATTATAGATACGCCTGAGAACATAGTTAAAATGAAGGATGTTATCTCGAAAATGGATGTGCGGCTTATTACAGAAGTTTTTTCTCTTGACTACGCGAAGGCGGAATTGCTCAAGGACAAGATATCCGAGATGGTTTCCAAAGGCGCAGGCAGTGTAAGGTTCGATGAAAAAACAAACAAGCTTGTGGTTAAAGATACCCAGGAGAAGATATATGATATTAAGAGAGTGATAGATGCGTTTGATGAAAAAACAAGGCAGGTGTCAATAGACGCCAATATAATACAGGTGACGCTTTCCGATAAGTATAGTTATGGCATAAATTGGACAGATGTGGTCAAGCTTGGGAATCTAGACTTGACAAGCACGACTCATCTTTCTACGGGCCTCACGGGAGTGACGCCCAGCACTTTAAACATAGCCACTACCAGAGGAAGCTATTCCGCGATTGTCAGCTTATTAAAAACATACGGAGAGACAAATATTCTATCCAGGCCGAGGATCACGGTTCTTGACAGGCAGGAGGCGAGGATCTTGGTGGGCTCAAAAGAGGTTTATGTTACGAGCGACGTCACTACTACGAGCGGGGGCACATACCATACGACAGACCATGTTAATTTTGTAGATGTAGGCGTAAGGCTTGCCGTAACTCCGGAGATTAACAAAGCGGGCTTCGTTACGTTAAAGGTAAAACCGGAAGTTTCAAGCGCAGACCCCACAAAAACAGTAGAATTGAAAAATCCGGATGGTTCCACCAGGACAGTTGTCCCTTACGTAACCACTTCTGAGGCAGAGACATCTGTGTCTGTAAAAGACGGCACTACTATAATAATAGGCGGATTAATGAAAGATACTTTTGTGAATCACGAAGAAAGGGTGCCTTTTTTAGGCGATATGCCTTTGATTGGGAAACTTTTCTCTAATAAAGGAAAGACCAAGGAAAAAACAGAGCTGGTGATATTGCTTACCCCCACTATTGTGGATGGAGCAAGGACTTCGGACGAGGCAATGGTGTATGCGGATGACTGGGATGACAAGGCGCAAAAAGTAAAAATAAAAGAGCCGGATGATAATGGATTGAAATTTCCAGAAAGAGGTATTGGGCGGGAAAAGGAAGTCTGGACAAAAATAAGTGCTGCGCCTGAAAAATCCGCACAGCCGGTTCAGGCAGTGATGCATGCGGATGATAAGGCGCAGAAAACAAAGATAGAAGAGCCGGATGGCAAGGGGTTGAGAGCTCCAAAAAAAGCTATTAAGCAGAAAAAAGAAGTCCGGGTAAAAACAAAAACCAAGCCTGAAAAATCCGTACAGCCAGCCCAGAAATGGACGCCTGTTTTTGGGGCAAAAAAACCGGAAAAAGTTCAGAAGGCGGAGAGCCCTGGAACTGAACCCGGCGCAGAGCCCGTGGTTACCAGGAAGACTCCTTACGAAGAATACTATTTTAGCATCAGGCAGGATATCATTAATCTGGCCAGGCAGGATAAAGATGTCCGCGGAATAGACGGAGACGTCCAGCTTCAATTTACCCTGGACAGCGAAGGGTTTGTAATAAAAGGCCCTGTTGTGCTTAATAATCCGGATATGAGACTGGTGAGAAGCGCCGTGAAAACTGTAAAAAAGGCAATGCCTTTCGAACGTTTTCCAAAAGGATTTAGCGCAAACCAGGCGGATTTCAATATATCTATACGGTATGAGTAGAAAACTGCGCTAGATTTTTGTTGACGGATTGAATATAATAATATAACCTATCTAACATGTTTAAAGGCTTTAAAATACTATTTATAATAGCTGTTACGGCAATATTAGCCGGGCCTATTTTTGCAGGCACCGTAGGGACTGTTAAAGAAAATAAATCTTCATGGTATGCGATTATAGGGACCCGGGACAAGGGCAAGAGGCTTTATGTAACAGGGGATATGTTTTCTTCTGATAAAAATCTTGGGAAATCCCTGAGAATATCGGACATAAAAGAAGATATTCTCGTACTGGAAGATGTAAGATCGAAGAATAGCTTTATAATAAAGGCAGGAGAAAATATCCCGGTTGAAGGATTGGGTATGGTTTTTGAAAAAACAGTTGAATCAAGCGTATTGGAATATAATTATAATAAGCCCGCCAGGAAAGTCACGAGAGATGAATTAGAGGATTTCATAATAAAAAGCATTAACAAACAAAATATAGTCCTGGAAAAAAACTATAATAAGGCCCTCGAGGCAGAACAGCTTTCAGATAAAGAAAAGCAGATTTTTTCAGGCCCCAGGGACGAGGGCGTAGATAAAAAAGTTCTCATAGCGGAACTTTTTAATAGGATAGAGTTAAAGAAAATAGGCGACAACGTATGGGCCCTTGACAGGTCCAGCGCTGAATCCGCGATCCATAATACAGGCGCTGCTATTTTAGCCGGGATAAAAAGGGTTGAGCCGAAATACAGGTTTGGCGAAGGCGCAAGCTTGAGATTTAGCACTGACCTTGGCACGGCAGTTGTTAATAAAGACGGGTTTCTGATACAGAATATAGCCGTAGCGAAGCTTACGGAAAACTTCGGTATAAAAGAAGGCGATATTATTAAAACCATAAACGGGCATTCCGTTAACAGCCTTTTAGGGGTGTACAGGGCGTATGAAAGCGTCGCGTCAAATAAAGACGCCAAGCTTCTGAGCATTGATATTACAAGGGGCGGAAAAATAAAAACATTGGTCTATAAAATAAGGTGATGTAAATATACTTCGAGCGGGGTCGGGAGGTTCTCGGCTTGGCGCCTTTGGCGTTTTGCTTGAACAATAAATCAAAGAGGGGGATTATATGGATTATTTATTGACTGAACAGCAGACAATGGTGCGGGATATTGCCAGGCAGATTGCCCAGGAAAAGATCAGGCCTGTCGCGGCAAAATATGACGTGGAAGGCATCTTCCCGTGGGATATAGTAAAGATAATGGCTGCGAGCGATTTATGCGGCATATATATTGAAGAAAAATACGGCGGTACGGGCGGAGGCGCGATGGAACTGGTGCTGGCGACCGAGGAATTGTCCAAGGCGTGCGGCGGCATCTCGCTTGCGTTTGCTGCGACAGCGCTGGGGACGTTTCCGATTATTTTATTCGGCACAGAAGAGCAGAAAATGAAATTCCTGCCTGATATAGCTAAAGGAAAAAAATTGGCTGCGTTTGGTCTGACTGAAGCCGGCGCAGGCAGCGACGCAGGAGCTATTGCCACAACCGCAGATAAAAAAGGCGATTATTATGTCTTAAACGGCACAAAGCAATGGATCACTAACGGCGGAGAAGCTGAGATCTATACTGTTGTTGCCTCTACTGACAGGTCCAAGGGGGCGAGGGGGGCTGCGGCGTTTATTGTTGAGAAAGGCACGAAGGGCTTTGAATTCGGGAAAAAAGAAGATAAGATGGGGATAAGGGCGTCTGCTACAAGAGAGCTGGTGTTTACAGATTGCAAAGTCCCTAAAGAAAATATATTAGGCAGGGAAGGCATGGGATTTATAGTGGCGATGAAGACATTTGACCAGTCAAGGCCAGGCGTGGCTGCGCAGGCAGTAGGGATCGCGCAGGGGGCGCTTGACCTGACGGTTCAGTATATGAAAGAAAGAAAGCAATTCGGGAAGAGCATATCCAGTTTTCAGGGCCTGCAGTTTATGCTGGCGGATATGGCTACTGAGATTGAGGCGTCAAGGGCGTTGATATATGCCTGCGCCAGGATGCTTGATAGCGGGAACACAAAGGTTTCGAAAGATTCTGCCATGGCAAAGCTTTTTGCCTCTGATGTGGCGATGAGGGTTACGACAGACTGCGTGCAGTTATTCGGCGGATACGGTTACATGAGAGATTATCCTATTGAGAAATACATGCGCGACGCGAAGATCACGCAGATATATGAAGGCACCAACCAGATACAGCGCAACGTCATCGCGCTAAGCCTCATTAAAGAGAGCCTTAAGAAATAGGATCTATGAATATCATCGTCTGTATTAAACAGGTACCTAATACTACCGACGTCAAGATCGATCCGGTGACGAATACCCTGATACGCTCGGGCGTCGAGAGCATTATAAATCCATTCGATACTTACGCCAT
>JAUSEX010000033.1 GCA_030649895.1 Candidatus Omnitrophota bacterium | reverse complement strand
TACAGCTTAAGACTCCTGCTGCAGAGGCCTTTGAGAAGTTATTTAATGCAGGAGGCGGGGATATTTTGCGTAATTTTAGAGCGGAAGATATTCTTAATAACAAGGATGCAGTAGAAGGCTTAGCAGGAGCTGTATAAGCTGAAGCCTGGCCTGGTTAGATTCGTAGATTAAAGTTTCAAGCATACATAGCCCCCGCACCTTTTAAAAAAGGTGCGGGGGTTTTTGTTTGACCAAGTTTATTTATTTAACCAAGTTAGCTTGACAAAACTTAGCTGAGATGGTATACTAGTAATAGTTTTTAAATCTATTTATTATACCGGAAGGAAAATAAATGAGAAAACTATTGAAAGTTTTATCTGCGACCTCGCTGGTTTGTATTTTTTGCGTTTCTTTATGTTACGCTGAGACGCTATGGGAAAAGCGTCAAAAAGCCCTAAAAGGTACAGAGGGACGGCAAGGTGAATTGATAGAAGAAGAAAGTCAGGAACAAGAGCAAGTTCAAACCGCTGGCCCAATTGAAGAAATATCATCAAACCTATCAGACTTAGCTACAATAACGATTCCTCAGCAATACGGCTCAATAATAGAAACTTACGAAGGCACAAACGGAAATCTTATTGTGCATATACAGGATGCGCACGCTAATTACGAGGCGCAGAAAAATATAGCTGCGATAGCCGAGTACCTGATAAAAAATTACAATATTAACCTGATTTTACGGGAAGGCGCAAGCACTGAAAAGAACTTCGCGTATTTAAGGGAAAAAGCTTCTCTCGAGGCGAGAAGGCGGGCCGCGGAAAAACTCCTTAAAAACGCTACGATTACAGGGATCGATTATCTTACTTTAACGTCTAATTATCCTATGGCTTTTCAGGGTATTGAGGATAAGGCGCTTTATGACGCCAATAAGAATGCCTTATGGGCTATGGATAAATTTAAAGACGCTGCCTTGGAATACGTGCGGAAAATAGAAAAATCCGCAGATTCGCTCAAGCAAAAGATATATAATTCAGAATTACTGGCTATGGATAACGCGAAAAAAGACTATGAAAACGAGACAACGGATCTTTTGGCATACTACAGAATATTAAATGAGTTTATTCAGAAGAAAAATATCAGCGTAGGGGAATTTCCTAATTTTAGCGCGCTTGTGAAAATAGACAGCCTTGAGCAAAAGATTAATATGACAAAGATAGGAAACAATACCGCCACCGACGAAGAAAAAGCCCTCTATAAAGATTATCAGGAGATATTAAAAAATCTAAATATAAACAGGCTTTTTAAAGAAGAGCCATTGGTGGAAAATAAAATAAAAAACGCTGTCACGGAAAACCAGGATCAGAAAGATCTTTACAATATATCCAAAGCTGTTTCGATAATGGATAAAATGCTCTCGGTAAAAGTAGTGCCTGAAGAATACGCGTATTTTATTGAAAATAAAAACGATTTTAACGCAGAAGTATGGGCTGATTTTCTTAAGAAAAAAGCAGATGAATCAGGTTTAAGCTTGAATATACCTGATAATTATTACGCTGTAAGCGATAATCTTCCGATAATAGAAAAATTTTACTCAACAGCAGGGGAAAGAGACAAAGCTTTTATAAAGAAATCCGAAGAGAGAATAAACAGCGACAACGCAAAGACAGCTATTCTGATAGCAGGCGGATTCCATACGCCTCAGCTAACTAATCTATTGTCTGAAAAAGGTTATTCGTACATTGTGATAAGCCCTAGAGTTATAACCAAAACAGATGATAATCTTTATAGGCAAGCTTTAAAAAACGATTAAACAAAGGAGGAAGTTATGAAGTTAAGTAAAACTATATGTTTGATAATTTTAAGCGTTTTTACGATAGCGACGTTAAACTATGCGCATGCTGCAATGGTGAATTTGGCTCAGGAGCAAGATACTCCGGCAGGTGCTGCAAGAGTAGAAGGAGTTGTAACGGATGAACAAGCGCGTTTAGACGCTGAGAATAATAGAAGAGGCAAAGGCTCTCCAATGCATGCCTGGATAGATATTGCAGGTAAAAAAGCAGCAGGCGACACTTTTACAAGAGAAGAATTTGCAGAAAATATTAGAAGTAAAAAACCAGGCGGGAAAAACTGGTCATACTCTACTATAGGCTTAGAATTGCAGAGCCTGGTAAATATAGGCGTTTTAGCGCCTACTGGCACGCAAGGTGAATACAGAGTCCTTGTGACTGCTACGTCAGCGCAGATAGATGAGATCAATACAGCGGCTATTGGTCTAGTTGGTAGGCGAGGTATAGTTGAAGGAAAGCGGGGAGCTGTAGGTATTGATGCCCATAGACTAGATGCCAACTGGCTAGGAGAAGGCAATATAGAAGCAGGAAATAATATATTAAAAAATATAAGCCAAAAAATAGCAGAAGTAACTGGAACAAATGTAGCGTCGGTATCCAGAGAAGATACTCAAGATCCTGTAGATGCTATGATAGCCGCAGGAGATTTGATACCTGCCGCAGTTTTTATTAATGAAGAAAGACCGTTTGCAATAGCAGGCGCGGCAATAGAATCATACGCAGGAGTTGCGGCAGCTCAGGCTGAACTTGCGAATAATGGCGAAGTTCTTGATACCAAAGTATTATTAGCAAACTTAGTAAATCTGGGATTACTTTCCGACGCAGTTTCTGTTGAAAATAACACAGGTAATTTTGAGCCCACTACTGTCAGAACCGTGTTGTTTAACGGCGAATTTGTAACGCGGGATCCAGAGGCATTTGCTTCGGAATTCGCAAAATTAGCTGATGATCAAATAGCAGTTATTATAGCAAGCGGAGAAGAGATGGAAACAGCTATAAACGCAGCTTTAGAAACTAAAAATTTGTCAGGAGCATTAGGAGACAAGATAATAGTTATGGGCGTACAGCTTAAGACTCCTGCTGCAGAGGCCTTTGAGAAGTTATTTAATGCAGGAGGCGGGGATATTTTGCGTAATTTTAGAGCGGAAGATATTCTTAATAACAAGGATGCAGTAGAAGGCTTAGCAGGAGCTGTATAAGCTG
>JAUSEX010000032.1 GCA_030649895.1 Candidatus Omnitrophota bacterium | reverse complement strand
TACAGCTTAAGACTCCTGCTGCAGAGGCCTTTGAGAAGTTATTTAATGCAGGAGGCGGGGATATTTTGCGTAATTTTAGAGCGGAAGATATTCTTAATAACAAGGATGCAGTAGAAGGCTTAGCAGGAGCTGTATAAGCTGGAGCCTGGCCTGGTTAGATTCGTAGATTAAAGTTTCAAGCATACATCGCCCCCGCACCTTTTAAAAAAGGTGCGGGGGTTTTTGTTTGACACCAGCCTGTTTTTTCTATATAATTTATAATCTATATTGGAGACATAAGAATGTTGCCTGATAAATTTGGGAAATTTGGCGTATTTGGCGGAAAGTTTGTGCCTGAAACCCTTATGATGGCTCTTGAGGAGCTTGAAAAAGAGTACAGGATAGCGCAAAAAGACGCGAAATTCAAAGAAGAATTAAATTCCCTTTTAGAGGTTTACGCAGGCAGGCCTACCCCGCTTTACCTAGCTAAAAATATATCTAAAAAATCCGGAAGGAAAATTTATTTAAAAAGAGAAGACCTTCTTCATACCGGCGCGCATAAGATAAATAATACTTTGGGGCAGGCGCTTCTGGCTGTCAGGATGGGGAAAAAGCGGATTATCGCAGAGACTGGCGCAGGCCAGCACGGCTTAGCTACTGCTACGAGCGCTGCGTTATTCGGGCTTTCCTGTGATGTGTATATGGGCGAAGAAGATATCGGAAGACAGGCGCTTAATGTGTTTAAGATGAGGCTTCTTGGCGCAAGGGTGATTCCTGTTAGTACGGGAAGCAAGACCTTGAAAGACGCTACAAGCGAGGCAATAAGAGACTGGGTTACGAACGTAAGAACCACATATTATATTATAGGCTCCGCTATAGGCCCTCACCCGTATCCAATGATAGTCAGGGATTTTCAGTCAGTAATAGGTAAAGAGACAAAGAAACAGTTTATGAAATATGAAAAAAGGCTTCCTGATTATATGGTTGCTTGCGTTGGCGGAGGAAGCAATGCAATGGGATTTTTTCACCCGTTTTTTAAAACAGGCGTAAAACTTATCGGCGTGGAAGCTGCCGGTTTAGGCCTTAATACGGAAAAGCACGGGGCAAGCCTTTGTAAAGGTTCCGTGGGGATTCTGCATGGGACCAAAAGCTATCTCTTGCAGGATAAATTTGGCCAGGTAAAAATAGCGCATTCAATATCCGCGGGATTGGATTATCCAGGCACAGGTCCGGAGCATTCGTATTATAAGGAAACTGGCAGGGCTGAATACGCGGCTATTACAGATAAAGAAGCGCTAGAGGGATTTAAAATGCTTACAGAGCTTGAAGGCATAATACCTGCCTTGGAGTCAAGCCACGCGATATATTACGCGATTAAGAAATTAGCTCCAAAGGTAAGCAAGGATAAAATAATAGCGGTATGCCTTTCGGGGCGAGGGGACAAGGATATAGATATAATAAAAAGCTCGAGGCTGAAGGGCATATGATTAATCGCATAGATTTGAAATTCAAGGAATTGAAGAAGAAAAATAAAAAAGCGTTTATCGCTTTTATAATGGCGGGAGACCCGTCTCTGGCTATTACAAAACAACTGGTATTTGAAATGGTTGATTCGGGCGTAGATATTATTGAGCTTGGCGTGCCGTTTTCCGACCCTATCGCAGACGGCCCTGCGATACAAAAGGCATCTGGGCGCGGATTAAAGAGCAAGGCGACCCTTGCCGGCGTTCTTAACATGGTTAAAAACATCAGGATTCAAACGCAAACCCCGATAGTATTTTTAATCTATTATAATTTAGTTTTTCATTACGGGCTGGAAAAGTTCGTAAAAGACGCTACGCAAAGCGGCGTCGATGGAGTTGTTATACCTGATCTCCCTCCTGAGGAATCAAAAGAGCTGCGTAAGATCGCGAAGAAAAACAGGTTTTCAGTAATACCCTTACTGGCCCCGACAAGCCCTGTCGACAGGATAAAAAAAGTTTCCAGCGCTGCGTCAGGTTTTATTTATTACGTTTCGCTTACCGGGACGACAGGCGCGAGAAAAAAATTGCCAAAAGAGCTTGGCGAAAACTTGAGAAATATAAAAAAAATAACCCGCATGCCGGTTTGCGTGGGCTTTGGGATTTCAACGCCTGCCCAGGTAAAAGAAGTTCAGAAACACGCTGACGGCGCGATAGTCGGAAGCGCGATAATAAAAATTGTAGAGAATAACGCAGGCAAAAAGGACTTGGTGAAAAAAGTCGGAAGGTTTATAAAAATTTTAAAGGGGGCTTAATTTATGTATGCGGTGATAATGGCGGGCGGAAAAGGCGAGCGGCTATGGCCAAAGAGCACGGCCGGAAAAGCAAAGCATATAATATCTCTTGGCACGAGAAATGTCATGATACAGGAGACCATAAAAAGGCTAAAAGAAAACTTATCGATAGATAACATACTCATAGTAACTACCAAAAACCAATTGTCCAGCCTGAAACCTTACATAGCCGGCTTGAAAAAAGAAAATATCATACTGGAGCCGTTTGGCAAAGATACTGCTCCTGCGATATGCCTGGCCGCGCTTATACTGAAAAAAAGATTCGGGGATGCGACAATGGTGATATTGCCGGCGGATCATATAATAAAAAACACAAAGGTATTTTTTAAGGACCTGGCGTCCGCTGGAAAGATCGCTGAATCAGGCCCAAATCTTCTGACAATAGGCATAAAGCCAAGGTATCCGTCCGTTGGCTATGGATACATAGAGGCTGGAAAAAAAATCCAGAGGCATTATGTCGTAAAAAGATTTATCGAGAAGCCTAAAAAGGCAAAAGCGGAGGCGTTTTATAAAAACAAAAAATACTTATGGAATAGCGGCATATTTGTCTGGAAGACAGAGGTTATTTTGAGCATGATGAAAAAATATATGCCGGATTTATATTACAGCCTCGAAGACGCTTGCAAATTTGAAGGGAAGGCAGGATATAATATAAGGTTAAAAAATGAATATTCTAACCTTAAACCGATTTCCATAGATTACGCTATTATGGAACCTGTTTCCATGAATGAACATAACAGGCTATTCTGCATAAAGGCTAATTTTGACTGGGCGGATATAGGGTCATGGTCAAGTATCGAAGAAATATACGATAAAGACGCGGACGGGAATATCATACTTTCCGATTCCAGCGTCATAGACGTTAAAGGTTGCATTATAGTGGGCGATAGAAGCCATAAAATAGGCGCTATCGGGCTTAAGGATATAATCATCGTTCAGACAAAATCAGGCACGCTAGTCTGCAACAAAAACAGGGCTCAGGAAGTAAAGGATCTGGTAAAAACTTTCAGGGCTTTTGAATAATGAGATCGAGAATACTTGCGCTTGATTTCGGGGAAAAACGGATAGGGGTCGCAGTAAGCGATTCATTGAATATAATAGCGCAATCCGTGGGCACCATAGAGCGCAAGGGCATAAAGAACGATTTAGAAAAAATAGGGGGACTTGTAAAAGAATACGGGGCAGAAAAGATAATCGTGGGGCTCCCGCTGAATATGGATGGCACTGAAGGCAAAAGCGCAAATCGCGCTATAGATTTCGTAAGCGCGTTAAAAAAAGAAATAACGGTTGAAGTGGAAATGCTGGATGAGCGCCTTACTACCCGTCAGGGCGAGCGGATTTTTTTGGAAGCGGATATGTCCAGAAAAAACAGAAAAAAGAACTTAGACAAAATAGCGGCGCAGCTGATATTGCAGAGTTATCTGGATTTGCACAGTCATGAGAAATCCTTTTAAAGGTTCCGATCGCCGAAAGGAATAGGTGCGATTAATATGTATAAAAAAACAGAACTTGCCAATGGCTTAACGCTTGTAACAAACCATATGCCTAATATGGAATCCCTGGCTGCGGGCATATGGATAAGGACGGGTTCCAGGAATGAAAATGAAAAAAATTCCGGCATCTCGCATTTTCTGGAGCATATGCTTTTTAAAGGCACGCCGTCCAGGGATTGCAGGAAACTTAAGGAAGAGATTGAGGGCAGAGGCGGTTCGTTAAACGGCTTTACCTCGGAAGAGGTTTCCTGTTTTCTGGCAAAGGTAAGCTGTAAACATATGGACGTGGCCTTGGAGGTTTTATCCGACATGGTTTTGAACGCAAGCGTTAAGCAGGATGAGCTTGACCGCGAACGAGGGGTAATAATAGAAGAGATAAAGATGTACCAGGATCTTCCTAATCACTATGTTCACGATATGCTGGCTGAAATTATGTGGCGGGGCAATCCTTTAGGTTTTTCTATAGCGGGCAGCATAGAGTCGGCAAGCGCTATTTTAAGAAAGGACATAGTTAAATACAGGGATGAAAATTACATATCCGGAAACATGGTTATTGTTTTATGCGGCAATCTGGATCACGAAGCGCTAGAATCAAGGGTTAAAAAGATATTTTCCAGGGCTGCAAAAGGGAAAACCGGGCCCGTGGAGTCCTTCAGCAACAGTCAGTCGAGACCGCGCATAAAGATCGTGGATAAAGATACAAAGCAATCTCATATAGCGATAGGGCTGCATTCTTTCGGAAGGTCTCATAAGGACAGATACGGCCTCGGCCTTCTACATATTATTTTAGGCGCAAATATGTCATCCAGGCTGTTTGAAAACATAAGAGAGAAGAAAGGGCTTGCTTATGAAATAGGCGCGGATGTTAAAAAATATAAGGAAACAGGCGCCTTTGTGGTGCACGCTGGCACTGAGCATAAAAAGGCCAGAGAGGCGATAATGTGCATACTGAAAGAGCTGAAAGAGATAAAAGAAAGTCATGTTACTGCAGGCGAATTAAAAAGGGCGAAGGAATTTTTCAAGGTCCAGCTTCTGATGGCCTTGGAGGATACAATGGGCCGCATGTTGTGGCTCGGAGATTACGCTACTTCTTTGAATAAGCTTCCGGACAGGGAAGGGATTATAAAAAAGATTGACGCCGTAACTGCGGATGATATAAAGCGGGTGGCTCAAGGCATATTTAAAACTTCCGGCCTGAATATCGCTATAATAGGGGAGTTCAAAGACAAAGAGTGCAAAGAGATAGAAAAAGAATTGGCATTATAAGGGGTGATTATGAATAAAAAAATATTAGTTGCTCCCAGTTTACTGTCAGCGGACTTTTTAACGCTTAAAGACGAGATAAGAAAAATTGAGGATTCCGGCGCTGATATGATACACCTCGATGTGATGGACGGACATTTTGTCCCTAATATAACGATAGGCCCGCTGATAGTAGAGGCGGCCAGAAGATGCACTAAAATGGTTCTGGATGTGCACTTGATGATAGAGGATCCGCATAAATTTATTAAAGCTTTTGTGGAAGCGGGAAGCGATATTATTACAATACACGCTGAAGCGTACGATGGCTCAAGGCTTCCCCCGGCTTCCCCCGGCTTCCCCCGGGACAGTCAAGGCTCAAGGCAAAACAATCTCACGAAAGGCGTGTCAAAAAAAATAGATAAACTGGACGAGGAAAAAATAAAAGAAACGCTGAAACAGATAAAACATTTCGGAAAAAAAACCGGGATATCTTTAAATCCTGATTCGCCTTTATGCGTGGACGGGATATTAAAAGATACGGACATGATTCTACTTATGTCGGTGCATCCTGGCTTTGGAGGCCAGGGCTTTATTGAAGGCGTTTTGCCGAAGATAAAGGCGTTGAGGAAAATT
Source organism: Candidatus Omnitrophota bacterium (assembly GCA_030649895.1). GTDB lineage: Bacteria > Omnitrophota > Gorgyraeia > Gorgyraeales > Gorgyraeaceae > UBA10183. The sequence continues at coordinate 47,980 of JAUSEX010000032.1, read as the reverse complement.
TATTCAGGAGACGTGGAAGTAGACGGCGGTATAAATGACAAGAACGCCCGATTAGTTATTGATGCAGGCGCAAATATTCTTGTGGCGGGGTCATACTTCTTTGGAGCAGAGGATAAGAAAGAAGCCGTAAGAAAATTGCGCATAATTTAATACTCTTCGAGCGGAAATAGCGATGCATGTATGTAAGTAAAGTCGAGAAGCGTATAATGGTTCTCGACTCGTCCCGACATAAGTCGGGGCTCGCTCGAACAATATTGAACTAGAAAGGACAACAGAATGGGCATTAAATTTGGAACAGACGGATGGAGAGCGATAATATCTCAGGATTTTACATTTGAAAACGTAAGAATAGCTTCTCAGGCAGTGGCGGACCATTTTAAAGCAAAGGATGCGGTTTTTGCGATCGGCTACGATTGGAGATTTTTATCCGAAAAATATGCCGAGCTTGTGGCGGAGGTTTTAGCCGGAAACGGGATCAAGGTCCTGCTTTCGGATAAAGCCATCCCGACGCCGCTCGTAAGTTTTTCTATAAAAAATAAAAAACTATCAGGCGGCCTGATGTTATCGGCAAGCCATAATCCTCCTTATTATAACGGCCTGAAAATAAAAGCGCCTTACGCTGGCACCGCTGATGAAGGGATTACGAGGTCAGTGGAGGCGCTGCTTGGAAAAAATCCCGTGCAGTCTATGGAATTTAAAAAGGGTATTGAGTCAGGGATGATAGCGCTTAGCGATTTTAAAAAAGACTATATGAAATTCGCAAAATCCTATATTGACCTAAAATGTTTAAAAAACGCGAAGGTCAACGTGCTGATTGACTGCATGCATGGCGTAGGAGACGGTTATATTCCTGAGATGCTTAAAGGCACGAAGATAAAAATCACTCAGATGAGAACAGGGAGGGACGCATTGTTCGGAGGGGTAAATCCCGAGCCTATTCCCAAAAATCTCGAGGCGTCTTTCAGCGCAATGAAAGATAAAAAAGAAAAATACGGCATCTGTATCGTAAATGACGGGGATGCCGACAGAATAGGCGCGGTTATACCCGGCGGGAAATTCATGGGAGCGGGCCAGATAATGGCCTTGCTGTTGCTGCATTTTATAGAAGACAGAAAATGGAAAGGCGGGGTAGTGAAAACCGTATCCAATACCACCCTCATAGACCTTATTGCCAAGAAATACGATTTAAAATTGTACGAAACGCCTGTTGGGTTTAAGTACATATGCAGGCTTATGCTGGACAAAGACATTCTTATCGGAGGAGAAGAGTCTGGCGGCATAGGGGTGAAAGGATATATGCCCGAAAGGGACGGCATGCTTCTCGGCGCGCTTCTGATAGAGATGATGGCGTATAGAAAAAAAGGCATACTGGAAATATTGAAAGACGTTGAAAAAGAATACGGCGCTTTCAAATATCAAAGAATCGATATGGATTATTCTGACGAGAAAAAGAAAAAATTGATGGAAATGTTAAAAACCAATCCGCCGAAACAAGTCTGCGGAAAAGACGTAAAAGAAATAAAATCTTTTGACGGTCATAAGTTTATAATGGGAGACAATAGCTGGTTAATTTTAAGATTGTCAGGCACGGAACCAATCTTGAGAATATACGCGGAAGCCTCCAGCGAAAAAACAGCCCTGTCATACCTGGATTTCGGCAAAAAACTAGCCCTCAGCATGTAAAGGCGCGGAACGGTTTAAAACAGTCCCGCTCAATTTATTTATGAACAAAGAAAATATAAGAAATTTTTGTATTATCGCTCATATAGACCATGGGAAGTCCACGCTCGCGGACAGGCTGCTTCAGCTTACAGATACGGTAAATAAAAGGCAGTTCAGGGAGCAGCTGCTGGACGATATGGATCTGGAGCGGGAGCGCGGCATCACTATTAAAGCGAGCGCCGTAAGGATGTCTTACAAGGCAAGGGACGGCGAGATTTATGAATTGAACCTTATTGATACGCCTGGCCATGTGGATTTCAGTTACGAGGTTTCAAAATCTTTGTCGGCGTGCGAAGGCGCAGTGCTTTTAGTGGACGCGGCTCAGGGCGTAGAAGCCCAGACAGTGGCAAACCTGCAGCACGCGCTTGATAAAAAGCTCACTATAATCCCTGTCATAAATAAAATTGACCTGCAAAACGCAGATCCTGAAAGAGTCAAAGGCGAGATAAAAGGCATTTTGAACGTTGAAGAAGATAAAATAATACTCGCTAGCGCCAAGGAAGGCACCGGAACCGTTGAGCTTCTTGAAAGGATAATAAAAGACGTGCCGCCGCCGAGCGGAAATAAAGACGAAGCGCTTCAGGCATTATTATTTGATTCAGCGTATGATACTTACAGGGGCGTAATAGTTTACGTAAGGGTCGTAAACGGCGTTATTAAAAAAGGCATGAATATCCTTATGATGGCCAGCTCTAAAAAATACGAGGTTCAGGAAGTGGGCATGTTCAAGCCCCAGATGGAGCCTATCGAGAGCCTCTCGTGCGGAGAGGTTGGTTACGTCATCTGTCAGATAAAAAAAGCAAAGGAAGTAAAAAACGGCGATACTATTACCGACGCTAAAAAGCCTGCGGACAAGCCTTTGATAGGTTATAAACAGCTAAAGCCCATGGTGTTCTGCGGCATATACCCCGTCAATTCAAAGGATTTTGACTTTCTGAAAAGCGCCATTGAAAAATTAGAATTAAGCGATTCATCTTTTGTGTATGAGCCTGAAAATTCTCCGTCATTGGGCTTCGGATACAGGGCGGGTTTTCTCGGGCTTTTACACATGGAGATAGCGCAGGAAAGACTGGAGAGAGAATACGACCTGAACCTGGTTATCACCACGCCGAGCGTTGTTTACAGGGTTAAGGACAAAAAAGGCAAGGTCACGGAAGTCGATAATCCCAGTAAACTGCCGGAACCTCAGAATATAGAAGAAATCTCAGAGCCATTTGCAATTACTTACATAATGGTTCCCCAGGATGCGTTAAGCATAGTAATAGAGTTCGCGAAATCAAGGCGCGGAGAATACAAATCAACGGAATATATTTCTCAGGAAAAGATAAAACTTACCTTTCAAATGCCTCTGTCAGAACTTATAGTTGATTTTTACGATAAAATAAAATCGATGACAAGAGGATACGGCTCTCTGGACTATGAAATAAGCGAATACAGGCCAGGGCAGCTTGTGAAACTTGATATATTGATAAACGGCGATCCATGCGACGCGCTTTCTTCAATCGTCCATAAGGAAAAATCTCAATACAGGGGCAGGATACTGGCAGATAAGCTCAAGCAACTTATACCGAGGCAGATGTTTGAAGTAGCGATACAGGCGGCAATAGGAAATAATGTAGTAGCAAGAGAAACCGTCAGGCCGATAGGTAAAAATGTGACCGCAAAATGTTACGGCGGCGACATATCCAGAAAACGCAAGCTCTGGGAGAAACAAAAAGAGGGAAAAAAACGCATGAAGCAGTTTGGAAAAGTGCAGATACCTCAAGAGGCTTTTCTGGCTGTATTAAAAATTTAACATAATAATCTTCAAGCGAAGCTGTGAAACAGCCGGGTCGAGAAGTTCTCGACCCGCTTTCGCTCGCTCGAACAATAATAGGGAGCTTACATGAACGATAAGATGCGTTATTTGATGAAGGAATGGGTTGAGCCGATAATTATAGCTGTCGTGCTGGCGCTGATAATAAGGACATTTGTGGTGCAGGCGTTCAAGATACCTACCGGATCGATGAGGCCTACTCTGATGGAAGGAGACAGGATCCTCGTAAGTAAGTTTATATACAGATTTACAGAGCCTAAAAGAGGCGATGTAATTGTATTCATATCTCCCGAAGACAAGAAAAAGGATTTTATAAAAAGGCTTATAGGGTTGCCGAATGAAAATATCAGGATTTCAAACGGCGGTATCTTGATTAACAATAATCCTGCGGATGAGGGCTCTGTCTTAAAAAAGCAGCATTATTACAACAGGGGAGATTTTGGCGCAGAAGATCAGGATATTAAAGTGCCTAACGACGCCTATTACGTGCTGGGAGACAATAGTATTTCAAGCCGGGATTCAAGATACTGGGGTTTTATGCCTAAAAAGTATCTGTTAGGCAAGGCGTTTTTGATATACTGGCCGCCAAATAGAATAAAGATGATTAAATAGCTATGCATTTGTAATGCTTTTATCGCATAATGCCGTTACCTGACTATTCAAATAGTATAAAAGCAACAATTATGCTTGACTGCGCTTCAAAAAATGCTATAATTATAAAAAATAGTCCTTTGTCCGCTACCTTTGGCGGCGAGACTCTGGATTAAATTTTGTTTCACAAAATCTGGGAGGCGTAGAATGAAAAAATATACAGTAGTAGCGCTATTGCTGTTATTGGTTGTCACAGCAGGCTGCACAGGCACGCAGAAAGGCGCTGGCATAGGTACGCTTATCGGCGCAGGCGCAGGCGCTATCATAGGTCATCAGTCAGGGCATGCGGCTGAAGGCGCTCTGATAGGCGGAGCAGCTGGCGCTGGCGGCGGAGCGTTGATTGGCGACGCAACGGATGCGAAGTTCTGCCCTGTATGCGGCCAGCAGTTTGGATCAGATGTCCAATATTGCCCGGCAGATGGAACAGAGTTAAAGGTCATACAGAAGTAACTGGCTACAGCGGTTTTATCCCGCCCTTTCTTGCCATGAGCTTATTACATGTTAAGAAAGGGCGGTTTTTTTATTTATTGACCACGCATACCGGACATGTTAAAATTTAACTTACTATGGAAGAATTCAAGATAACGTTTTTGCCGGAAAATAAGTCTGTTCATATAGATAGGGGCACAGACCTTTTGACAGCTGCTTTAAAGACTAGCATACATATATATAATAGCTGTGGAGGAGAGGGCGTGTGCGGCAGATGCAAGGTCATAGTCAAGAAAGGCGATTATATAACCGAAGGCAGCGGAAGGATTACAGAAATAGAGAGAGAAAAAGGATATGTGCTCGCCTGCAGAACTACTCCTGAATCAGATATGGAAATATTGGTGCCGGAAGAATCCATGCTGGGAGACCTCGAGATACTCACGGAGGAGATAAAGGCAAAGCGCCTGGCAGGGCTCTATACGCCTGTTGAAGAAATAGAAGAAGAGCGCCACAAAGCTACCGCTAAGATTTTTAAACATGGGCCTTTATCCACAAAGATATTTTTAAAGCTCCCAAACCCGACTATTGACGATAATTCAGGAGACGCGGACAGGCTGCTCGGAGAGATAAAAAAGCGCCACAAGGAAATAAATATAATACAGATGGGTTTGAGCAATATAAAAAAGCTGCCCAGGCTTTTAAGAGAAAGCGGGTGGGAAGTCACTGCGACTATCGGCAACAGAAATAAAACTACGGAGGTCGTGCTGATTGAATCCGGAGACCGATCCAAGAAAAATTTCGGAGTGGCCGTGGATATAGGCACCACTACTATCGTGGCTTACCTGGTAGACCTGGACTCTCAAAAAGTGCTTGGCTCAAAAGCAAGCTATAATCCTCAGGTAGACTTCGGGGAAGATGTTATCTCCAGGATTATTTTCGCCCAGCATGAAAAAGGCCTGGAGAAACTGCACCACGCAGTCATAGATACCGTAAATACCCTGATAGACAGCCTTATAAAAGAAGTCAAGCTGACCCTGGATGACGTAACAGCTGTTATATGCGCGGGTAATACCACGATGACGCACCTGCTTTTAAAAATAGACCCAGCTTACATAAGAAAAGAGCCTTATATACCGGCTGTAAATTTTATGCCTGTGATAAGAGCCGCTGAGGCTGGCGTAAAAATAAACCCAAGAGGCCTTTTGGCGTGCCTTCCGTGCATAGGAAGCTATGTAGGAGGCGATATAGTGGCAGGCGTGCTTGCGTCAGGCATGGACAAAATAAAAGATCTTTCGCTTTTTATAGATTTAGGAACAAATGGCGAGGTTGTCCTTGGCAATAAAGAATGGCTGATGTCCTGCTCTACGTCAGCAGGCCCTTGTTTTGAAGGAGGCGGCCTTAAGTCCGGTATACGGGCTATGAAAGGCGCCATCCAGAATATTTCTATAAAAAATAACCTGATTAAATGCCAGACCATAGGAGATCTGCCTCCAAAAGGCATATGCGGTTCAGGCATAGTGGATATTATAAGCGAATTATTGAAAAATAAAATAATAGACCGGTCCGGAAAAATAAAAAACAATAAAATTTACAATATCAGGGACTCCGAAGGCGCAAAAGAAATCGTGCTGGTTGAGGCAAAAGATTCGGCTATTAATAAAGATATTACCATAGACGAAAACGATATAAAAAATTTAATACACTCAAAAGGCGCTATTTATACCGGCATAGAGGTTCTATTAAAAGAAGCTGGTTTAAAAAAGTCGGACATAAAGCATATTTTTATCGCAGGGGGATTGGGGACAGCTTTGAATATTCGCTCAGCAATTAATATAGGGCTGCTGCCGGATCTGCCCGAAGAAAACTTTGTTTTTCTGGGCAACACATCGGTAGCAGGCGCAAAGACGTGCCTTTTATCAAGCGAGGCGATGGAGGCGGCGGAGACCATTGCGAATAAAATGACCTATCTTGATTTGAGCACCAGCGCGTCTTTTATGAATAATTACAGCGCTGCGTTGTTTTTGCCGCATACTGATATAGAGATGTTTCCAAGCGTAAAGAAAATTTTAAATACCGTATAGTTGCAGGCCCAGGAATTATTTATGACGCGTATTATTGCAGTGGCAGGCAAGGGCGGGGTTGGGAAAACGACAATCTCCGCAATGCTCGTGCATTATCTTTTGAAAATAGACAAGCCTGTTTTAGCTGTTGACGCGGACCCGAATTCTAATTTAAATGCAGCGCTTGGCGTCGAGTATGAAGAAACCATAGCTGATGTAAGGGAAAAAGTAAAAAAACAAACCCCGGATAATTTTTCTAAGAGCGAATTTTTCGGGTTAAAGCTGGAAGAGGCTATTAGCGAAGGAAGCGGGTTTGATCTTTTAGTCATGGGCAGGCCTGAAGGCCCAGGCTGTTATTGCGCTGTAAATAATATATTAAGAGAATACCTGGCCGGGATATCCAGAAAATATAAATTTGTCGTTATTGACAACGAGGCCGGGATGGAGCATCTTTCCAGGCGAACAGCGGCTGAGATAGACCTGCTTTTGCTTGTCAGCGACGCTACTATGGTAGGTATTAATTCTGCGATAAACGCATTTAACACAGCCAAAAGCGCAGGCATAAAAATAAAAAATATAAAGCTGGTTATAAACAAATCAAAAAACGCCCTGGAAGAGGAGAAATTAAAATTAATAGAAAAAGCCGGTTTAAAAATAGGCGGATATATAGGTTTTCAGGAGGAGATACAGAAAAATAGCGAATCGGGAAACCCTGTAAAAAATTATTCAAGCGAAACAGAGAATGGCTTAGAGGCAATTCTTGAATTAGTTAAAACCTCAGAGGAGAGATAATGGAAAGATTAATCGAGAAGTGGCAGGATAAGATCAGCGAAGTTACAATTGGCGCAAAAAAACCTATAAAGATAGGCGGGGAAACAGGCATTTATTTTATAGACGGCGAAGACAAGTGTCCGAACCCTCCTCGCGTAGCAATGGAGGTATGGGACATGGATCCGGAAGCCTGGCCAGAGGCGCTGAGATCAAGCTTCGGAAAAGCCCTCAATGACCCTGTTGAGTGGGCTAAACTTTGCGCGGATAAGTTTTCAGCTGATCTTATATGTTTGAGGCTCGCGAGCACTCATCCTGATACAAAAAATACTTCCCGGGAAGAAGCCGGCAAAGTCGTGGAGAACATCCTGAAAGTGATTTCAGTACCTTTGATAGTAATAGGAAGCTCTGCCCCTGAAAAAGATAACGACGTGATGGCGTATTGCGCAAATGTCGCAAAAGGCGAGAATTGCCTGTTTGGAATCGCTACGCAAAACAATTACAAGACGCTTGCCGCCGCATGTTTAAGTTCTGGCCACTCCATAATTTCAGAAGCGCCTATAGATATAAACATAGCAAAACAATTGAATATACTTATCTGCGATATGCAATTCCAGGCTGATAGAATAGTAATACATCACGCAACAGGAGCGCTTGGGTATGGCCTTGAATATACTTATTCTATAATGGAAAGAACCCGGCTTGCCGGACTTTCCGGAGACAAGATGCTGTCTATGCCAATGATAAATTTCGTGGGCCAGGAAGCCTGGCGCACAAAAGAAGCGAAAACAGGCCAAAAGGACACGGGCGTATTATGGGAAACGGCCACTGCTACAGCATATCTGAATTCAGGCGCTGATATAATTGTGATGAACCATCCAAAGGCAGTAGAGGAAATTAAAAAAACAGTGCACAGGCTAAAAGCTTAAGGAGTTGCGAGATTTCCCTTCAACCTGGAACCTGCAGCCTCGAGCCAAACAGGAGTACATATGTTTCTTATAGGCGAACGAATAAACGGGATGTTTAAGGATGTGGCAAAAGCTATCAAGGAAAAAAACAAGGCTGTTATACAGGCTCTTGCGCTGAAACAGGTTTCCTGCAAAGCAAATGCTCTTGACGTGAATGTCGGCCCGGCTTCCGGCAATCCAAAAGAGGCCATGGAATGGCTCGTCAAAACTATCCAGGAAGTCACCGATATATCCTTGTCGATAGACACCACAAAACAGGATGTAATGGAAACAGGCCTAGGCATTTGCAAGTCAAGGCCCATAATAAATTCAGTAAACGCAAATGAAGAAAAGATGAAAAATCTTTTCGGCCTTGCCAAAAAGCATAACGCCTCTATTATCGGGCTCACAATGGATAAGGCGGGCATACCAAAAGACAGCGAAGGCAGGATGGAATTGGCGATGAAATTAGTCGCATCTTGCGTAGAATACGGGATCGACGCATCAAGTCTTTATTTAGACGCAGTCATATTGCCGGTAAACGTTGCGCAGCCGCACGCAAAAGAAGTCCTCAGGACTATCAGGGATTCAAAGATGCTGGCTGATCCTGCCCCTAAAACAGTGCTGGGGCTGTCAAATGTATCGCAGGGTTCCCCTGCGCAATATAAAAATTTAATCAACAGGACTTTTTTAGCAATGGCTATAGCAAACGGCCTGGACGCAGCAATATTGGACGTGACTGACAAAGAATTAATGGACAGCTTGATCACAGCAGAACTTTTAATGGAAAAGCAATTGTATTGCGATTCATACCTGGAGGCTTACAGAAAAAAATAATGGCTATTATAACAAAAAAAATAAAACTCTCCACCAAGGGCGATACGGATATAATAAATATTACAGCGGAAACAGCGTCGGCTGTTTTAAATTCCGGCCTGGAAAACGGGTCTGTGACTGTTTTTGTGTCAGGTTCTACGGGCGGCATCACGACCCTTGAATACGAACCAGGCCTTGTAGAAGACCTCCAGACGTATTTTGAAAAGATAGCTCCAAAAAAAGGCGAATACCAGCATAATATCAGATGGCAGGATGGAAACGGATATTCTCACGTAAGGGCGTCTTTTTTAGGGCCCGGCATAACAGTGCCTTTCGTAAACAATCAAATGCTGTTAGGCAAGTGGCAGCAGATAGTCTTTATAGATTTTGACAATAGGCCAAGGGAGAGGGAAATAATAGTACAAATAATAGGGGAATGATTGACAATCGGGTAGGGGTAAGAGATATATGAAGCCGATATTACAAGTAGCTTTAGATTTTGTGGATTTGAGCCGCGCGATAAAATGCGCGGAGGAATCAGTCAGAGGAGGGATTGACTGGCTGGAAGCAGGCACACCTTTAATAAAAAGCGAAGGCCTGGCCGCAGTAAGAAAATTACGTGAAAAATTTCCCGGCAAAACAATCGTAGCTGACATGAAAATAATGGACGCCGGCCGTATAGAGGTCGAGATTGCGGCAAAATCAGGCGCAAATATCGTATGCGTACTAGGCGCAGCAAGCGACGCTACTATAAAAGAATGCGTAGATGCGGCTCATAATTACGGGGCAAAGATACAGGTAGACCTTATCGCGATAAAAGACGCGAAAAAGAGGGCCATGGAGGTGGAAAAGCTCGGGGCTGATTATATCGGAGTGCATTGCCCTATTGACGACCAGATGCATGGCAAAAATCCTTTTAACGAACTAAAAGAGATAGCAAAATGCGTAACGATCCCGGTAGCTGTAGCAGGGGGAATAAACTCTGAAACAGCTTCCGAAGCCGTAAAAGCAGGCGCAGACATAATCATAGTAGGCGGGGCAATCAATAAATCAAAGGACGCAGAAAAAGCTACGGAAGAAATAAAGCGCTCGATAGCTCAATTGAAAAAAATAAAAACAGCGCTTTTTAAAAGGGGTTCCGAGAAAGATATTGCAAAAATTTTAATGAGAGTTTCCGCTTCTAATCTTTCAGACGCAATGCACAGGCAGGGCTCGCTGAAGGACATAATAAGCGTTAATCCGGGATTAAAGATGTGCGGCCAGGCCTTGACGGTAAGGACTTATCCCGGAGACTGGGCAAAGCCCGTGGAGGCGATTGAAATGGCGCAGGAAGGCCAGGTTATAGTTATTGACGCAGGAGGCGTAGGGCCTGCAATATGGGGAGAACTGGCGACCCACGGAGCTATCCAGAAAAAAATAGCTGGCGTTGTGATAGACGGCGCCATACGCGATGTTAAGGAAATAAGGGCCCTTAAGTTTCCTGCATTCGCGAAAATAATCTCTCCTTCAGCCGGCGAGCCTAAAGGATTCGGAGAAATAGGCGTGAGCGTGAATGCGGGGGGCGTAAGGATCTTCAGCGGAGACTGGATACTGGGGGATGACGACGGGGTAGTTGTCGTGCCAAAAGACAAGGCTGCGGAATTCGCGAACAGGGCAATGAGCGTAATGGAAACGGAGAACCGCCTTAGGAAAGAAATCGACGAAGGCTCCACTCTTGCTAAAGTTACGGAATTGTTGAAGTGGGAGAAAAGATAATGCAGAGAAGGATATTTATAGCAGCCACAATGCAAAACGACGGGAAGACGACGATATCCTTAGGCCTCATTAAGGCCTTCAAGAAAAGGTTCAAGAGGGTAGGTTTTATAAAGCCGGTTGGCCAGAGATACGTGTTTGAACGCGGACATAAGGTAGACGAAGACTCTGTTCTTATCGAAAAGGTCTGCGGCATGAGAAGCTCTATAAAAGATATGAGCCCTGTGGCTATAGACAAAGGCTTTACGGAAAATTACATAAAAAGAGGTGATCATAGAAAATTAGTCAATAGCATAATTTCCTCTTTCAATCGCATATCAAAAAGAAAAGACCTTGTGGTGATAGAAGGAACAGGCCACGCTGGCGTAGGCTCCATATTTGATCTTTCCAACGCAAAGGTGGCAAATCTTCTGGATGCCAAGGTGATACTCGTAGCTTCCGGCGGCATAGGTAAGCCCATGGATGAGATAGAATTGAATATGGCGTTATTTGAAAAAGAACGCGTGGATGTAATAGGCGTTATAATAAACAAGGTTATCATGTCCAAGTATAAAAAAGTAAAAGACATGCTGAAATTAGGGCTTAAGAGAAAAGGCATTGACGTGCTGGGGGTAATCCCGTATTTCTCAAAACTTTCAAATCCTACAATCCAGAACATCATAGAAGAAACCGACCTGCAGCTTATATCTAAAAAAGTAGGGCTAACAAATGTGGTGCGCAATATTTTTGTAGGCGCAATGGAGCCTCACGCCGCGATTGGTTTTATTGAAACAGACTCTCTTTTAATAACGCCCGGGGACAGGGAAGATATTATAATGACGGTATTGAAGGAGCACCTCTTAAAAAAATCAAAAAGAAAAATATCAATATCCGGCATTATACTGACAGGAGGCATCGTCCCGAATAATAATATAATAAAGTTAATAGAAAACGCGAAAATACCGGTCCTGTTAAGCAAAAAACACACGTATAAAGTTGCTTCAGAGATACATGATATTGCGATAAAGATAGGGCCTTTGGACAAAGGGAAAGCCAGGATAGCTGAAAATCTTGTCATGGATTACGTGGACGTAGACAGGATACTGGAAAAGATAAAATAAGGAGGCTTGATATGTTTGGTATAGGCATGCCGGAATTGATTTTAATATTAGTAATATGTCTTTTAGTGTTCGGGGCTTCCAAACTGCCTGAAATAGGAAGAAGCCTTGGAAAGGCAATAGGCGAGTTCAAAAAAGGCGTGAAGGATGATGACGCCACTCCGAAAAAAGACTAATAGTGCTTGACACTAACAGGTGTTTTATATAAAATTGAACTATATTTAGGGGGTGAAAAACGAATGTCAAGGATAGAAATAGCTCCAGGGGAGTCCCTGGAAAAAGCTTTAAGGCGTTTTAAGAAGAAAATAGAGCGCGATGGTTTATTGAAGTTATTAAAAGCCAGAAAACATTACGAAAAGCCAAGCGAGAAAAGAAGAAGGAAGCAGCGCTCTCCCAAATCAGTCGGCAGCAGGTATTAGCACAATAAAGTCCGATAATTTTACGTGCCCAAGATGATAAAAAAAATTACTATATTTTCTGTCTTGGCATTTTTTGTTTTAGGCGCTTTTATAAACGCGCCTTTAAATGCCCAGGACGCAATAACGCTGGATAACGGACTAAAGGCCGTTATAAGAGAAGACCACAGAAGCCCCCTTGTGGTCTTCTCTGTTTTTATTGATTCCGGGTCTGCTTCCGAAGGCGAATATTCAGGTACCGGCGTAAGCCATCTGGTCGAGCACATGCTTTTTAAGGGGACCAGAAAATATCCAACCGGCTCTATAGAAGATATATTAAATAGATATGGGGGCAATATAGACGGATTTACGTCTTATGATTACACGGGCTATAGCATAACCATACTTAAGGAGCATTTAGATGTAGCGATTGACGTATTAAAAGAAATGCTCACTGTGCCTGTTTTTGACCCCGGAGAACTTAAAAAAGAAATGGCAGTCATAGAGCGGGAAATGGATATGAATAAGGACAACCCCGGTAGAAGACTTTCCAGGATTACGTTTGAGACAGCTTTTATGGAGCATCCTTACCGCATCCCGCCCATAGGCTATAAAGAGAACTTCAAAAAATTAGGGAGAGCGGATCTTGTGAAATTTTTCAGGTCCCGGTATGCCCCTGAGAAAATGACCATATCCGTTGTCGGGGATATAAGCGCCGGAGAAACGCTTGATAAAATAAAAACGTCTTTTGGGCGGATCCAGCGAGGCAGCAGCGAAACTATTATCAGGCCTGAAGAACGGCCCCAGATAACAGAGAGGCTTTTAGAGGAAAAAGTCGACATAGACGGCGCGTATATAAATCTAAGCTTTCATTCCACCGGCATCCTTGATAACGATTTATACGCAATGGACCTGCTGGCTTTTATTATGGGGCAGGGAGAGAGTTCCATATTGAACGAAAGCCTGCGGATAAAAGATCAGATAGCGCTTTCCATTGCCGCCTATAACTATACGCCGAAAGACCCGGGGCTTTTTATTATCTCCGGCGTATTAAAAGAAGAAAACGTCGGCAGGGCGATCAGCGCAATACTGAATCAGATAGAAAACCTGAAAGAGGCCGGGGTCAGCGAAGACGATCTTTTAAAAGCAAAAAATAACCTTATAGCAGATTATATATTCCAGAAAGAAACAATAGAGGCCCAGGCGAATGATATGGCGCAAAGCCAGATATTGACAGGCAGCCCTGATTTTTTTAAGCAATACGCAGAAAATATAAAAGCTGTAAGCAGGGATGATGTAAAGCGGGCGGCTTCAAAATATCTTAAGACGCAGAACATGACTGTCGCGATCCTCAGTAAGTCTGGAAAATCTTTAAAGAAAGAGGATGACGCCGGTCTTGAAAAAGACAAAGATGGCACCAGGAAGGTTCTGCTGTCCAACGGGATCCCGCTGGTTATTTCTGAAAACCATAGCTTGCCCGTAGTAGCGATCTCTATTTTGTTTAAAGGCGGGGTAAGGATTGAGAACAAAAACAATAACGGTATATCAATGCTATTAAGCCGGATGCTCCTGGACGGAACAAGTTCTATGTCGAGAAGCGAAATGGCCAGGTTTTACGAATCAAAGGCTATATCGCTCGACGCTTATTCCGGCAATAACAGCGCGGGTATAAATATAGAGTGCCTTAAGGAGCATCTAGAGGACTCGCTAAAGCTCGCTTCCGACATCTGCGCCAACCCGATTTTTCCGGAAGAAGAGTTCAAGAGAGAAAAAAATGAGGCCATAGAAGCGATTAAGATGCAGGATAATGAAATAATCAATCAGGGCCACAGGTTATTAAAAGAGCTGCTTTTTAAAAGGCACCCTTATGGATTTCAGGCAATAGGCGCTTTGGACAGCGTAAATAAGATCACAAGAAACGATATAAAGGATTTTTATAAAAATATGGCCTCTCTGGAAAATATCGCCATAGGCGTCTCCGGGGATTTTAAAAACGAGGAAATAGAAGGATTGTTTGAGAAATATTTCTCAAAAATAAGGCCGGATAAATCAAATTTTTCAGACCCGGAAAAAGAACCCGCTATTGAAAAAATAAGGGAAAGCTCGGTAGAGACAGATAAAAGCCAGTCGCTTGTGCTTGCAGGATTTCATGGTATAGACATTTACGATAAAGACAAATACGCCGCGGAAATACTGGTAAATATCCTGTCAAGCCCTTCGGGCGTATTATTTAAAAGCATTCGCGAGGAAAAAGGCCTTACCTACGCAGTCGGGGCCTTTAACGTATCGGGCATAGACCAGGGATACCTGGCCATATACGCTTTAACCTCGAAGCAAAACATCGCCAAGGTGAAAGAAAGAATGTTTAAAGAGCTGGCGTTGCTCCAAAAAAACGGCGTAAAAAAAGAAGATATAGATAAAGCTAAAAATTATATAAAGGCTATGCGCAAGGTCGGGATGCAGTCAAACTCCAGCTTTATTTCCAGCGTAACAATGGATGAACTGTACGGGCTCGGGTATAGCGACTATAAAAATTTTGATAAAAACATAGACAGCGTTAGCGTTGAAGATGTTAAACGGGCGGCAAAAAAAATCTTAACGCTTGATAAGCACGCAATACTGATTTTACAAGGCAGGTAAAACACAGCTTATGATACGGAGACCGGTTGTAGCCGGGCAATTTTATCCTCAGACCGAGATTAGCCTCAGAAAAATGCTCTCTGGATTGCTGGACACTGCTTCGGAAAAACAGGACGCAATAGGCATAATAATGCCGCATGCCGGTTATGTGTATTCCGGTCATGTGGCAGGCCTCACGATATCAAAGGTGGCGCTTAAAAAAACAGTTATTATCCTTGGCACTAATCATGCTGCCGCGGGAGAAAGATTCAGCATCATGACGGAAGGCATTTGGGCTACTCCCATGGGAGAAGTGAAGATAGACGTAGAGATCGCAGAGTCTATCCTGAAAGAAAGCGCCCTGTTAAAAAAAGATACTATCGCGCATATGTATGAACATTCAATAGAAGTGGAACTGCCTTTTATACAATACCTGAAAAATGATATAAAAATAGTGCCGATAGTTATTTCGCAGGGAAGCCTGGCGGAATACCGAAAACTGGGAGAGGAAATAGCCAGCGGCTTTCAGAAGGTCGGCAGGTCAGGTTTATTTATGGCCAGCACCGATATGACTCATTACGAATCAGAAGAGGTTGCAAAACAAAAAGACAGGCTTGCCATAGACGCTATATTGGCTATGGACGAGGAAAAGCTGTTTAATGCAGTAAAGCAGGAAAATATATCCATGTGCGGCGTTGCGCCCACATGCGCGCTTATAAGCTTATGCAAGAAATTAGGCGCTACCAAGTCAGGCCTGGTAAAATACCAGACAAGCGGGGACACATCAGGAGACTATAGTTCCGTGGTAGGGTACGCAGGGATGATTATATGGTAAAAAACAAGCTGTCTGTTATATTGAGATTTATTGTAAGCTTCGGCCTGCTTTTTCTTTTGGCGTGGATAATGAGAAAAGACGCGAAAGAGGTGATAGGCATTTTTAAAAACTCTGATAAAACGCTGCTTTTATTTGCGGTCCTTGTTAATATACCTCTTTCCGTGTCTGTTGCTTACAGGCTAAAACTCCTCATGTCCGGTCAGAAAATTTTATTGTCCATGAAAGACGCTATCTACCTTACGTTTATAGGGTACTTCTTTAACAATTTTTTGCCTACAGCGATAGGAGGGGATATAGCAAAGGCTTATTACGCTTCCAAAAAAACCAATAACAAGGTTGCTTCTTACGCCGCTGTGGTGGCTGACAGGCTTCTGGGCCTTATAGCCACTTTACTGGTGGCCCTGACAGGCCTTCTTTTTATAGGAAAAAGTATAGATAATAAGTTTATATTATGGGTGGTGCCGTTTGCATTTATCCTGGTAGCGCTAGCGATCTTTTTTCTGCTTAGAAAAAATAACAGGCTGTCGGAAGTTTCTCCTGCTGGGAAAGGGCTATTCAATAAAATAAAAGAAAAATTATTAAAACTATATAGGGCTGTAAATCTCTACAGAAATAGCCCGGTAATATTGGTAAAAGGCATAGCGCTGTCTCTTCTGCTTCAGGTGCTATCTATAATTAGCATCTATCTATTTATATTATGCGTAGGCGGCAATATGCCTTTATTCAGGCTGTTTCTTATAATTCCGCTTGTGTGGGCTGTGAGCATGCTTCCTTCTATAAACGGGCTTGGAGTCAGGGAAGGGTCGTTTATATATTTTCTTAAGGGCTATATAGGGCCGGAAAAGGCATTCGCCATATCTCTTTTATGGCTTGGATTGATAATGATATACAGTTTGATCGGAGGGATATATCAGTTGATATATCCGGTGAAAACCAAAGGAGAAAATATAAATGATTGACAAAGAATTGTTGTCTATATTAGCGTGCCCTGCGTGCAAACAGAACGTGGAATTAAAGGATAACAAGATTTGTTGCGTAAAGTGTGGAAAAAAATACCCTATCAGGGACGGAATACCCGTAATGCTTATAGAGGAGGCAGAGGGATAAAAAAGGAGCTGCAATGATTAAAATATTAGTTATCCATGGACCAAATCTGAATTTACTCGGCAAGAGAGAGCCCGGAATATACGGAAAGGTCACTATCGAAGGTATTAATAAAAAACTGAAAGAGATGGCCATTAAGAAAAAAGCTGGGGTGGACATTTTCCAATCAAACCACGAAGGCGAAATAGTGGATAAAATAGGAAAGGCAGGAAATAAATACGACGCCCTTCTTATAAACCCGGCTGCGTATACGCATACAAGCGTTGCCATAAGAGACGCCATATCGGCTATTGATATACCTGCCGTAGAGGTTCACCTCTCTAATATTTACGCGAGAGAAGACTTCAGGCATATTTCGCTGATATCCCCTGTTGCAAAAGGCCAGGTATCAGGGTTTGGGGCGGATAGTTACCTGTACGGCCTTGATGCCGCGATCAACCTTGCAAAGAAAATAACTAAATAAACCGGCAATGCCGGTTTATTTAGTTATTTGAGAAACGTAAACAGGATAGTGCTTATGAAATACAAGGACAGGCAGAAAAAGTTGATTAAATTTTTAATCAACGAGCGGTTGGACGCTTTTCTGATCAGAAAAAAAGAAAACATAGCATACCTTAGCGGCGCTAGAGGCGACGACTCTATTCTTTTTATGTCCCCGGAAAAGAATACCCTGATAACTGACTCAAGATATGAAGAAGAATATAAAAAATCCGCAGTAAAATGCTCCATCAGGATAACCAAAAATAAGAAACCGGGACAGGTCATGGCAGACTTATGCGCTGAAACTAATTCCAGGGCCATAGGTTTCGAGGCGGATCATTTTAGCTATCAGGGTTATGCGAGCGCAAAAAAGTTACTGGGCAGCAGGAAATTAATCCCGTTAACAAATGTCATAGAAAATATCAGGGCAATAAAGGACGAGGGCGAGATACAAAACATAAGACAGGCCTGCGATGACGGGGCAAAGCTAATGAACTATGCAGTTAAGATTATAAAACCGGACGTCAGCGAAAACAGCGTAAAGCGCAGCATAGAAGGATACGCCCTGAAAAACAATTTAAAGCTGGCAGATTTTAATATAATAGTGGCTTCCGGCAAAAACTCGTCCATGCCGCACGCATCCGCATCTGATAAGATTATAAACCGGCGCGAAATGGTTACAATAGACCTTGGAGCCATGTATTGCGGGTATAATTCCGACTTGACAAGGACGGTCTTCTTGGGTACAATTAATCATAAGTATTTGCATATATACACAATAGTCCTGGCTGCCCAGAGCATAGCTATCGAGAATCTGAAGCCCGGAGTTTACGCAAAAGATATAGACGCTGTTTCCCGCCAGTATATATCAGATAGAGGCATGGGAAGCTTTTTTCTTCACAGCCTGGGTCACGGCATAGGCCGCGAAACCCACGAAATCCCGGCTATTTCCCAGAACAGCAAGATAAGGCTCGCAAAGGGCATGGTTATAACTGTTGAGCCTGGGGTTTATATCCCAGGTTGGGGCGGGGTAAGAATAGAAGACACTGTGCTTATCACTAAAAATGGTTGCGAAATTTTGACAAAAGGAGCGGTAAAATATGCAGGTAGGAATTAACGCTATAAAAAACGGCTTAAGCATAGAGTTGGAAGGCGAGGTTTATTATGTGGTAAGCTATGAAAATGTAAAGCCCGGGAAAGGCAGCGCATTTGTTCGCGCAAGATTAAAGAATATAAAAACAGGCGCGATACTGGAGCGAACTTTCAGGAATGAAAAAATAGAAGCGGTAGATATAGACAAAAAAACGTTTTTGTATTTATATAAGTCCGGCGACACGTATGAATTTATGGACCACGATACGTATGATCAAATGGCTCTCCACCGCGATCAGGTAGGGCAGGTGGAAAATTACCTTAAAGAAAACATGGAAGTAACAGCCCTTGTTTACAAAGGCCAGGTGCTCACCCTTGAACCTCCTATATTTATAGATTTAAAAATAGTATCTACTGAACCTGGGGTAAGGGGAGATACGTCCAAATCCGGCAATAAACCAGCAAAGACGGAAACAGGCTTTATCGTGTCAGTGCCTTTGTTTGTAATCGAAGGGGATGTGGTGCGCATAGACACAAGAACAAAAGAGTATATAGGCAGGGTATAATAAGTCGCGGAACCATTAAGACGGGGGAGCTAATCATGAACTTGAAAGAGATCAAAGAATTAATAACGCTTATGAACGAAAATGAACTCATGGAGCTTGAGATTGAGCGGGACGGGATGAAGATCAGGCTCAGAAAATCCGCTTCTGGAAAAATAGAAAGCATCACAGAAGAGCGCATTGCGCTCGGCACAGCTCATCAGGTTGTCAGGCCGGCCGAAAAAATTAGCGAGCCTGTTAAGCCAGAACGAAATGTTATAGCGATAAAGGCGCCGATGGTAGGCACGTTTTACAGGTCAGCCAGCCCGGAGACGAAACCTTATATTGAGATAGGCCAGAATGTAGATGTAGGCCAGGTGGTATGTATCATTGAAGCGATGAAGCTTATGAATGAAATAAAATCAGAGGTTAAAGGCAGAGTAGTAGAAATACTCGTAGAGAACGCCAGATCCATTGAATACGGCCAGGTATTGTTCATGTTAGAGCCGATATAAGGAAAATATTCACTATGTTCTCGAAAATTCTAATTGCTAATCGCGGAGAAGTTGCGGTAAGAATCATAAGGGCCTGCAAGGAAATGAGCATAAAGACCGTGGCTGTTTATTCGGAAGCGGATGCGGATTCGCTGCACGTAAAGCTTGCCGATGAAGCCGTATGCATAGGCCCCGCCCAGAGTTCCGAAAGTTATCTTAATATTCCCGCTATTATAAGCGCCTCTGAAATTACAGACGTTGATGCAATACATCCCGGATATGGATTTCTTGCGGAAAACGCCCATTTTGCGGAAATTTGCGAATCCTGCGACATAACCTTTATAGGGCCTACGCCTGAAAACATGAGAATGATGGGCGATAAGATGACAGCCAGGCTTACGATGCAAAAGGTAGGCATACCTGTTATCCCAGGCAGCCAAAGCATTATAAAGACAAAAGAAGACGCGGTAAAGACGGCTAAAAGATTAAAATATCCCGTAATAATCAAGGCGTCCGCGGGCGGCGGCGGAAAAGGCATGAGGGTATGCCATAACGACGTAAGATTGATCAGCTCGTTAATAACAGCTCAGCAGGAAGCGGATGCTGCTTTTGGAAATGCGGACGTGTACCTTGAAAAATATGTTGAAAGGCCAAGGCATATAGAGGTGCAGATACTGGCTGATAAATATGGCCATATTGTATCGCTTGGGGAAAGAGATTGCACTATCCAGAGGAGGCACCAGAAATTAATAGAAGAAGCTCCATCCCCTGTAATAGATTCAAAATTAAGAAAAAAAATAAGCGATATGGCTATTAAGGCGGCAAAAGCCTGCAATTATCTAAATGCCGGTACAGTAGAATTTCTTTTTGACAGGCACGAGAATTTCTATTTTCTTGAAGTGAACACCAGGATACAGGTTGAACACCCTATAACAGAGATAGTAACAGGCATCGACTTGATAAAAGAGCAGATAAAGATAGCCAGCGGAATGAAGCTTGGATTCAAACAAGACGATATAAAAATAAAAGGCGCCGCCATAGAATGCAGGATAAACGCGGAAAACCCGGAGAAAAATTTTATGCCATGCCCGGGAAAAGTGGAGATGTTCCTGGCGCCAGGCGGCCCGGGAGTAAGAGTGGATTCGCATGTTTATTCAGGCTACACGATATCTCCGTATTACGACTCTATGATAGCTAAGCTTATCTGTTATGGAAATTCCAGGCAAGAGGCTATAAAAACAATGCAAAGGGCGCTGGATGAATTTATGATATCTCCTATAAAAACCACCGTGCCTTTTCATAAGCACGTAATGAGCGATACATTATTTTTAAGAGGGGATTTCGCCACAGATTATGTAGAAAAACTTTTAGGTACGAGCGAATAAAAGAAGATACTTCGGTAGCTAAAATGTTCGCTTTGCTCACATTTTTTAACGCTACCTCAGTATCAAATTTGCTTTGCAAATTTGAAAAACTTTTAGGGACAAGCGAATGAAAAAGAAGGAGGACTTTAGAATCATGAAGAAAGTAGGAATATTGACCGGCGGAGGAGATTGCCCTGGATTAAATCCCGTGATAAGGGCTGCTGTAAAATACGCGGTTAAGGAAGGCTATCAGGCAGTAGGCATAAAAAACGGCTGGAAAGGCCTTGTTGAAAATGACACCATGGAATTAGGTCTTAAGGCGATATCAGGGATATTGCCTAAAGGCGGGACCATACTCGGCACATCAAGGACCAATCCTTACAAGAAAGAAAATGATATAAAAAAAGTCAGGGAAAATTTTAAAGCTATGGGGCTTGAAGCCCTTATAGCAATTGGAGGAGAAGACACGCTTGGCGTCGCTAATAAACTGTCTAAAGAAGGTTTCAATGTGGTAGGCGCGCCTAAAACAATAGATAATGATCTGAGCTGCACAGATGTCACGTTTGGGTTTGACACCGCAATAAACATTGTAACGGATGCGATTGACAGGCTTCACACGACCGCAGAGTCTCATCACAGGGTAATGGTAGTAGAGGTAATGGGCAGGCACGCGGGATGGATAGCCCTCGAGTCAGGAATAGCGGGTGGAGCAGACGTTATCCTGATACCGGAGGTTCCGGTAGACCTTGATGAAGTATGCAGCGCTATAAGAAAAAGACATTCCGGAGGAAAAAATTTCAGCATAGTAGTTGTAGCTGAAGGCGCTCAGTTCAAAGAAGGCACCATGGTTACCCAGGAAGAAAAGCTTGATGCATTTGGCCATGTAAGGTTAGGCGGCATAGGCCAGAGAATCGGGGATGAGATAGAAAAAAGGACCGGCAATGAAACAAGAGTGACGGTGTTAGGGCATCTACAAAGAGGCGGAACTCCGACTGCATTTGATCGAGTGCTTGGCACCAGATTCGGCATAAAAGCGATGGAATTAGTGCTGAAAAAAGATTACGGCAAAATGGCAAGTCTCGCAGGCAATAAAATAATAGCTGTCCCGCTGGAAGCAGCCGTCAGCGAATTAAAAACCGTTGATATGGATCTTTACAATATTGTAAAGATCCTATTCGGATAACCGTTTTCCGGCCGGAGATCTGTTTTTCCGATCGCCGAACAGAATCAAGAGAAGATGAAAAAAAAGATAGTAAAGCTTTTAAAAGAAAGCATAGAAGTAAAAAATAAACTGCTTGAATCGCAAATTGGAGAAATTGAAAAGCTCGCAAGCGCCATGCTTAAGACGCTAAAATCGGGCAGCAAGATCTTGTTATTCGGAAACGGCGGCAGCGCAGCTGACAGCATGCATATTGCAGCGGAACTTGTGGGCAGGTTCAAAAAAGAAAGAAAAGCCCTTCCCGCAATAGCCCTCACAGCTAATATCTCTACCCTCACCGCGCTTGGCAATGATTACAATTTTGAATATATTTTTGAAAGGCAGGTAGAGGCGTTCGGCAATAAAGGCGATATGGCAATAGGCATATCTACGAGCGGCGACTCAAGGAATGTAGTGGCTGGGATATTAAAAGCTTCCAAGATGGGTCTTAAAACAGCTGCGCTGACAGGAGAAAAAAAGGGGGGGCTTTTCAAGGCGGCAGATATAATCGTGAGGGTCCCTTCCATCAATACTCCCAGGATACAGGAAGCTCATATTGCAATAGGTCATATTGTATGCGAGCTGATAGAAGATGCTTTCTGATAAAATAAAAACCCTTTCTCGCGCAATAAGCGCTATAAAGAAACTAAAACAAAAAAACAAAAAAATTGTGTTCACGAACGGCTGCTTTGATATTTTACACGCCGGTCATATAAGCTATCTATTAAAGGCAAAGTCTTTGGGTGATGTGCTGGTCATAGGCCTTAATAGCGACGGCTCAGTAAAAAAGCTAAAAGGAAAATCCAGGCCTATTGTCACCCAAAGAAACAGGGCGATTTTGCTCGCTGCGCTAGAGGCCGTGGATTTTGTAGTCATATTTAACGGCCCGACTCCGTTAAAACTCATAAAGGCGCTGAAACCAGACGTGCTTGTTAAAGGCGGGGATTGGAAAAAAGAAAACATAGTAGGCTCTGATTTTATAGAATCGCGCGGCGGTAAAGTAAAAAGCGTTACCTATATAAAAGGTTTTTCTACCCGCGGCCTTATAGCCAAGATCCAGAACAACGAGATATGCTAGAAAATAAACTATTGCGGATTATAGACGCAAATCTAAACAGGGCCCGGGAAGGATTAAGGGTCTGCGAGGACATAGCAAGGTTTAGCCTGGAAAATAAAAGCGTTACTAAATCTTTAAAGGCAACAAGGCATAGCGCAACAGACTTGATTTTAAAATCAAAAAAAATATCCCTGGCCGGGCTTTTATCCGGAAGAGATATTTCCAGCGACAAGACAAAGTTTATAGATTTCCGGCCTGGAGAGGAAACAGGCATCTCTGATATTTTTATGGCCAATATAGAGCGCGTCAAGGAATCCCTGAGGGTCCTCGAGGAATGTTTTAAGCCGGTGGATGAAAAAATAAGCCGGGGATACAGAAAGCTCAGGTTTGATGCCTATGATATCGAAAAAAGCGTTGTTAAGAAAGCCGGGCTTATATCTTGCAATAGATAGCAGCGCCCTCAAAAGCGGAATTTTATTGAAAAGAATCTGAAATGACTCAGGTAGATCTTGCAAAATTGAATAAAATCTCGCCTCAAATGCAATATGTTTCAAAAAATGAGCATATTCCCGCAGACTTATTAAAGACCCGTATAAAAGAAGGCAAAATAGTCTTAATAAAAAACATAAAAAGAAAGGTTGATCCTTGCGCAGTAGGAGAAGGCCTGCGGGTAAAAGTCAATGCAAATATCGGCACATCCAAAAATAGCCCGGATATCAATAAAGAGCTGAGAAAAATGGCTATAGCCATAAAATCCGGCGCAGATGCGGTAATGGATCTTAGTACGGGAGGGGATCTAAAAAAAATCCGCAAATTAGTTTTAAAGAACTCAACGGTGCCGGTTGGCACCGTTCCGATATATGAGGTAGCTATTATGGCTGCAAAAAAAAGAGGCCATATCTCCAAGATAAAACCGCAGGATATCCTGGAGACCCTGGAGGCGCAGGCGGCAGACGGCGTAGACTTTTTTACTATACACTCGGGAATAACCCAGGGCGTCATAGAAAGGCTTAAAAAACAAAAGCGGCTTATAAGCATAGTTTCAAGAGGAGGCTCTTTTCTGGCGGAGTGGATGATCGTAAATAAAAAAGAAAATCCTTTTTATGAATACTTCGACGACATATTAAAGATTGCAAGAAAATACGACGTGACCTTGAGCCTGGGGGACGGCCTAAGGCCGGGTTCTCTAGTAGACGCGACCGACAGGCCTCAGATACAAGAGCTCATTATGCTGGGCGAGCTTAGCGATAGAGCGAGAAAAAATAATGTTCAGGTCATAATAGAAGGCCCGGGGCACGTACCCCTTGACCAGATAGAGGCGAATATAATCTTACAGAAAAGGCTTTGCAATAATGCGCCTTTTTATGTCCTTGGCCCGCTCGTAACGGACATAGCTCCGGGATATGATCACATAACAGGGGCTATAGGAGGCGCCATAGCTGCTTTTTACGGCGCGGATTTTTTGTGCTACGTAACCCCGTCTGAACACCTAAGAATACCGAACGAAGAGGATGTCAAAAACGGGGTTATCGCTTCGAGGATAGCCGGCCACGCAGCTGATATAGCGAAGCGCCTGCCAGGCGCCATAGACTGGGACAGGTCCATGTCTGAGCTAAGGCTAAAGAGAGACTGGAAGGGCCAGATCAAAAAATCCATAGATCCCGTTAAAGCGGCAAAATACAGAAAATCTTCCATATCCGTAGATAAAGACTTCTGCACCATGTGCAGCGATTATTGCTCCATGAAAATCATGGAAAGATGCCTAGACGCGGAGAAATCATGAGCGAGATACTTGTTATAGGGTCGGTAGCGCTTGATACGATCAAATCGCCGGCCGGGTATTCAAAAGAGATACTGGGCGGGTCTGCGACTTATTTTTCAATAAGCGCCAGTTTCTTTTCTCGCGTAAACCTGGTCGCGACGGTAGGCGCGGATTTCCCTGAAGAGAACCGTAAGATCATAGCGTCCTTTGGCGTAGATTTAAAAGGGCTGGAGGTAAAAGAAGGCAAGACCTTCAGATGGGAAGGATCTTATGTAAAAGATATGAATTGCGCGGAAACGATTGAAACGCAATTAAACGTATTCGCGGAATTCAAACCCTGCCTGCCAAAAGGATACGAAAAAAGCAAATATATTTTCTTGGCAAACATAGACCCTGACCTGCAGATTTTTACGCTTAAAAGATTTTCCGGAAAAAGATTTATAGGCTGCGATTCAATGAACCACTGGATTAAAAACAAAAACAGTTCCCTCAAAAAAATGATAAAAAAGACTTCCATAATATTCCTGAACGATATGGAAGCCAGGATGCTGTCGGGCGAATCTAATATATTGAAAGCCGGGAAATATCTTCTTTCTCTTGGGCCCAAATTTGCAGTAGTCAAAAGAGGGGAATACGGGGCCATACTATTTTCCAAAGATTTTACATTAATGACGCCTGCATGCCTGCTGGAAGACGTCAAGGATCCGACAGGCGCCGGAGATACGTTTGCAGGCGGGTTCATGGGATACCTCGCGAAGACGAACAAGATAAACGAAAAAAATATAAAAAATGCACTTTTATGGGGAAGCGTAATGGCCTCTTTTGCAGTGGAAGACTTTAGCGTAAATAAATTTTTAAAGGTAACTAAAAAAGATATCGATAAAAGATACGGGGAGTTTAAAAAGTCCCTCGTCGCATAGCGTAAATAAAGGGCGGCCCGGGACGAAATTTACAAAGTAAATTTCGCGGGTGTAGTTCAATGGTAGAACACGAGCTTCCCAAGCTCGCAGCGTGGGTTCGATTCCCATCACCCGCTCCGATTTTGCCGAAGGCAAAATCGATCTTGAGATTGCGACTGAATAAGGAGCAATCGAAAGACCTTGCCGAAGGCAAAATCGATCTTGAGAATAAATACAACCTAGCAGGGGGGTATTCGAAGGATCAAAGATAAAGGTATTATGTCGAATAACCGAGAAGAAATATTAAGCACGCTCATACGCAGGGTAAATTCCTTTAGCGAAGGATACAGGCAGAACATAGCCATATTCGGAGAGCCTTGCATAGGAAAAACCTCTATCATAAAAAATCTTTTTTCTTCGGAGTCACTGAGAAAAGAAGCAATCATACCCATATACCTTGAGATAAAAATAGAGCCTTTTGAATTTTGCGCAAAAAGATTCATAAAAGCACTGTTATCGCAGGTTGTAAAATCAGACCCGCTCCTTACTGTGCACCAGGATGCGGTTCTTTTGATGGAAGACCTGGCGCGAGACTACCCAAAAACAGCCCAGATCTGCACAAGGGTTCTTCAGGATATAGAAAGGGCTAAAATAGACGAGGCGTTTTCGTTTATGTTAGATATCCCGAGCGCCTTATCGGAAGAAACAAAAAAACGCTGCGTGCTTATTCTAGATGAATTTCATAATCTGGATAATTTCACGCTTAAAAATCCGTTCGGCACGGTTGGAAAAAAGATAATGATACAAAAAGATACAATGTACGTGCTTATAAGCTCCCGGACTACGTTATCCCTGCGCCTGGTAAATGAAAAATTAGCGCTTTTATTCGGCAATTTTGAGAAATTTTTCTTAAAGCCCTTTGATGCGCCAGCGAGCAGGGCATTTCTGCAAAATAATCTAAAAAACATTGCGCTGCCCCAGGTTTACCTGGATTTTATTGCCTCGCTTACAGACAATAAGCCTTTTTATATGCAGTCAATATGCGACGAAATAGAGAGGTCCGTATTTTCCAAAAGAATGGCGCAGGAAAATCACCCGGGCTTGATAGAGCATTCATTCGCAAATACGCTGTTCAAAAAAAATAGCGTCTTGAACCAACATTTTTATAACCTCCTTTTAAAGCTTTCCGGAGGAAGGCTGTTGTCCAAATCCATATCAGTGCTTATCGCGCTTTCTTCCGAGAATAAAAAACAGGGCGACATCGCAAAAGCCGCCAGGATGCAGTCAGGCGAAGCCTCCAAAATATTAAATAGCATGATCGAGCTGGACATTATTGCGCGCAACGGCACGTTTTACAGATTCACTGACAGATTATTCAGGTTCTGGCTTAAGTCGGTGTATATAAAAAGAATCTCTTCTTTTAGCATGGACGAACACGCGGAAGAGGAGTCTTTTAAAAAAGACGTATTGTTTAAGTTTAATGTATTTAGCCAGGAATTTGAAAAAGAACTTTCTTCCAGGATCATAGAGTTATTCAAGTTATTCAAGAACGATATAATCCAGTTAAACGGGAAAAAACATAAATTCATCTCCTTTACAAATGTGGAAAAACTTGAGGGAGAAGAAAGCGCTCAAAACGCTAT
Source organism: Candidatus Omnitrophota bacterium (assembly GCA_030649895.1). Taxonomy (GTDB): domain Bacteria; phylum Omnitrophota; class Gorgyraeia; order Gorgyraeales; family Gorgyraeaceae; genus UBA10183. The sequence goes on along the minus strand of JAUSEX010000032.1, from coordinate 20,438 downwards.
ACTGGCTACCAATGGCAGGCAAAAATGGCTATGCCTGATTAAAAAAGAAAATATAACTGAAAACGATATGCTGAATATAATAAAAACCGCGCAGAAACGGAAAAAGAACACGAAGATTAACAGAAATATAGTGCTAGCCTTTTCCGGAGTAAATGAAAACGCGTACCTTATAGCAAAAGAAGCGAAATTCTGGACGTGGAACACAGAAGACTTGAATGTGTTAATGGATCTGTACGGCAAGCCGCACATATCGGAGTGACCAGGCTATGAAAATCGGAGTCATATCGGACACGCATCTATCCAAGGACAACTGTGAGTTACCCGGAAAATTAATAGCAGCCTTTAAAAAATGCGATCTTATAATTCATGCCGGAGACCTTACGGATATCTGCGTATTAGAGGCGCTCAATAAGATAGTAAAGACAGAGGCTGTTTGCGGAAATATGGACAGCTGCAATATGAATCCTAAACTGGAAGATAAAAAGATTTTTAATATAGAAGGGAAAAAGATATGCGTGATGCACGGGCGTGGCCATCCGGATAATCTGGTAAGCGTTTTAAAGAATGAACTTTTTCCGGAAAAACCTGATGTTATAATATTCGGACATTCTCATAATCCAAAAAACGAGTATATAGACGGCGTGCTTTTTTTTAATCCCGGAAGCGCTACTGATACCACATACGCGCCATACCGGTCCTACGGCTTGATAGAAATAAACAAGGCCGGGGGGATAAAAGCCAGGATATTTAAATTATAAATTATGGATAGACTATGGGCTCCGTGGAGGAACGCGTTTATAAAAATCAGGAGAATAAAAGGCTGTATATTCTGCGTTAAAGGCAAAAACGATAAGGATATTTTTATTGTCAAACGCTCCAGGCACTCATTCGCCATGCTTAATATCTACCCTTATAATAATGGCCATGTAATGATAGCGCCTTTCAGGCATGTGAAAGATTTAAAAGGGTTGAATGATGCGGAACTTCTGGATATAATAAAGCTTACGAAAGATATGCAGGTTTTGCTTGAAAAAAAACTAAAACCGCATGGCTTCAATATAGGCATAAATACAGGCAAGGCAGGCGGGGCGGGATATAAAGATCATCTGCATGTGCACATAGTTCCAAGATGGAAAGGCGACTCTAATTTTATGCCTGTAGTGGCTGAGACAAAAGTAGTGCCACAGTCGCTGAGAGAGCTATATAAACTTCTTTCTAAAGCAAGCTGAATAAATAGCTTTACCTTGGCTGACAGGACGCCGCGCCACTCGAATCGGCGAGGCTTTTCTTCATGCTTGCCAGGCAAAAGAGAAGGATCTAATGTTAACGCGTAAAGATCTAGAAAAAAGAGAAGGCGATTTGCTTGCCCCTTACGCAATGCACTCCAAAGATACCAAGGGCAGGAAATACCCCGAGCCAGAGCCTAAATACAGGTCGGTATACCAAAGGGACAGAGATAGGATCATACATTCTACCGCTTTCAGAAGGCTGGAATACAAAACGCAGGTTTTTGTAAATCATGAAGGCGATTATTACAGGACAAGGCTCACCCATACCATGGAGGTAAGCCAGATCGCAAGGTCTATTGCCAGGACAATGTCTTTAAACGAAGACCTGGTAGAGGCAATAGCGCTTTCCCACGATATAGGGCACCCTCCTTTTGGCCATGCTGGCGAAGAGAGCTTAAGGACGCTTATGAAAGATAACGGCGGTTTTGATCATAATCTTCAGGGATTAAGGGTAGTGGAAGAACTGGAGCAGCGGTATCCTGATTTTTCCGGATTAAACCTTACATGGGAATCCAGGGAAGGCATAAACAAACACACTACTATGTTTGACAGGGCTCAGCGGTTAAAAGAGTTTGAGCCCGGATCTTCGCCTACGATGGAGACGCAGGTTGTGGACGTGGCGGACGAAATCGCTTACGACAACCACGATATAGACGACGGATTAATGTCAGGCCTCATAGAAGAAAAAGACCTTCAGCAGCTAAGACTATGGAAAAACGCTGCCAGGTTTGTGGAAAAAGAAAAAAAAGACCTGCCCGACAAAATAAGAAAATACCAGATAATAAGGCGCCTGATAGACACGCAGATAGAAGATCTCCTGCTTGCATCTGATAAAAATATCAAGGCCGGCAATATAAAAAATTTAGCCGATGTAAAGAAACATAAAAAAAGGCTTGTCACGTTTTCCGAAGACATGCAGAAAAACAGAAAAGAGCTCCGGATATTTTTAATGGATAATCTATATAAAAATTTCAGGGTAATGCGCATGTCAGATAAAGCCAGGAGGTTTATTACAGGCCTGTTTAAAGTATATCTTGAAAAACCTGAGCAACTTCCTCCGTCTGACCAGAAAAAAATACATAAAGCTGGAAGCCATAGGGCTATCTGCGATTATATAGCCGGGATGACAGACAGATACGCCCTTGATGAATATAAAAAACTATTCGACCCATATGAAAGAGTCTGAAAAAAAAGAAAAACAGGCGTTTTTAATAAAATTTCCGAAAAGCAGTTCGGTTTCCGCTTTCAGGGCCTTTTGCTCAAAGATACTCAAAAAAAACCGCTGCGCGTTTCTTGACGCAGAATACGCGCCTGTTAAATTTAAATGCAGAAGGGAGAAATGCAACCATCTTAAGCTCGGCAAATACCTGGCAAAGATAAAGGCCGGCCCTTTAAGAGAATACATGATCTTTAAGTGCAGCTGCGACAAGATCTGCCTTTCTCTTCCTATAATGCAGGGTTCAAGCGTTTACGGCTATGTGCTATTTACACACTTAGACAAAGAACCCGGGAAAGCTATCGTAGATTCCGTCAGGATATGCATGGACCTTGCGCTAAGAGAATTTCAAAAAGAACAGGAATTAACCAAGCTGTACGAAACAATCAGGCCCAGGGCAATAGCGCTTTCCACGATACACACTATCCACAGGCTTTTAAGCTCTACGCTTAACATGGATGAGCTGATAGAACGCATCGCGAGGCTGACCCTGCAGGTTATGAGATCAAGGCATTGTTCAATAATGCTTTTAGACGAATCAAAAAGATATCTTGTCCCGAAGGCTGTAATTGATCTGGATAAAGAAATACCAAAAACAGGCCTGCAGTATAAAAAAATAAAGCTCGGGGCTAAGCTGGAGGGAGGAGTTGCGAAGACATACAAGACTGTTTTTTCGCATAATTCTATCTGCGTGCCCCTCGTAGAAGAAGACGTAATAGGCGTCATTAGCGCCAGAGACAAGACAAACGGCGCGCCTTTTGACAAATTCGAACTAGAGATTTTAATAACACTGGCGGAGCAGGCTGTTATCGCTATAAAAAATGCGCAGATGTACGAAGAACAGGAAAAGATGGCTTACGGGAGCATAAAGACCCTGGCGGCGCTCCTTGACTCAAAGTCTCCGAATACATTTACCCATTCCGACCAGTTTGTAAAAATAGTCCTGGCTATATCCGAAGAAATGAAATTACCCAGGGAGGATATAGTTAATCTTCATTATTCAGCGCTTTTGCCGGACACCGGAAAATTCAGCATCCCGGAAGAAATTTTTAAAAAACCAGGGTGCCTTTCCAGCAAGGAGTACGCTATCATAAAAAAACAGCATATTGAAAGCCTTAAGATAATAGAGCACATGGGGTTCTTGAAACATGCCATGCCTATAATAAAGCACCATCATGAGAGATATGACGGCGCAGGCTATCCTGACGGGCTTAAAGGCGCGGAAATCCCGGTAGGCGCCAGAATAATGGCCGTGGCAAACGCCTTTGAAGCAATGGTATCCGCCAGGCCTTATAAAGGCAAAAAAATAAGCGTATCCCAGGCAATAAAAGAAATAAAAAAGAATAAAGGTTCTCAGTTTGACCCGGAAGCAGTTGACGCTTTTATAGAGGTTACCAAAAAACCGAAATTTAAAAATATGCTTGGGGTTTCGGCATGAAAAACATAAAACATTTATTTAAGAAAGGTCTTTCCGGAAAGATACTGCTTTTTTTTAACGAAAATCCTAATTGCATAGATACCGCAAAAGGCATTTCGCTGTGGATAGGCGGAGACATAAACAATACGCAAAAGGTCCTGAATCAACTGGTAAAAGAAGGAATAATCGTATGTCACAGGACAGCTTCCACCAACGCATACGCTTATACAAACAATAAAGAAATCATAAAAAAGATAGAGAAATATCTAAAAAATATGTAAGGTTTGTGTTATAATTAAAGGTTGTATGAATATAAAAACACAGGAAAAAACTCAGAATGACCTTTTTGAACAGGGTCAGTCGGTAGATAAAAAAATGAGGAGAAAAACCAGGCTTCTCCTCCCAGACGTAAGAAACAGTATCGCTGTTTCCTACGAAACCATGCTTTTTACGATGATCGGTTTTTTAATGGTGTGCATAGCGACTTTTTCTCTCGGAGTGGAAAAAGGAAGGCATGACGAGAAGAAAAAGCGGGAAGCTGTTTCGCTACAACAGCAGATAGCGCGCGATGCGCAATCTCAACCTAAACCAGAACTAAAAAAAGGAGCGTCAAATGTCGCTACATCCAAGCCTAAAAACATCAAAAGCAGGTAAGAAGCACAGGACTGTTTTAAAGAGATACGAAAGATTGGCTGTCTTAAAAGAAAAGGGCATCCTGAAAGACGATGATTCTGTTTTTGGAATGCCTAAGCTAAAAATAGTAAGGATTAAGATAAAGAAGGAAGTTAAAGAAGAAAAACCGGAAGGTGGAGAGGTAGCCGCCGCAACAGCTGCTCCTGCATCCGCAACCGCAGCAACAAAAGCCGCTCCTAAGGCGGCAGGTAAAACAGCGGGTAAAGAAGAAAAGAAGAAATAATTGCGGCTCTATATAAAAGCCGGCGGTTAGCTTCAGCGTAATTACGCGATTAAAAGGAGGTCCTATGAAATACGTTAAAAGCTTTCTAGTTATTTTTTCATTATTCATTTTAACAGCCTATGCGCAGGAAGAAACTAAAGAAAAATTTCCAAAGGCCGGTTATGTAAAAAGTGACAAGGCAACAGTAAAAGCAGGGGACAACGCTAATTTTGAGGATCTTTGTATCTTATCAAAATCCGACGCCGTGAAAGTCATAGAAAGACGATACAGCTGGTTCAAGATTTTATTGCCCAGAAAAGCGCCTTTATATATAAACAAAGACTACGTCATTCTTACCTCTGACGAAAAGGGCGTGGGCATAATAAACGCTAACAATGTAAATCTCAGGGCAGGCGCTGGCACCAGATATTCAATAATAGGCCAGGTATCTAAACCCGAAAAGATTTCAATATTGTCAGAAGAAGCAGGGTGGTATAAGATAGAGGCGCCTTATGGAACAGCGGGATGGATACTCTCCAGTCAAATAGCACTGGCGGAAGAAAAAGAGCCAGATAATACCAAACAAAAAAGCGCAACAAAAGAAACTAAGGTTGCGCCTACCGTTCCTGTCGCAGCCCAGAAAAAAGAGACAGCGAACTCTTCTACCGTAAGGCTTGGCGCGAATTATCCCCCGGCTAAGGGAAATCTATCCATAACCACTTCTACAAAAAATAATAGATGAGCGTATTATTAAGCCTTTGCATATTTTTCTTTGCGGTAATTATCCATGAGTATTCTCATGGATGGGTTGCGTGGAAATTAGGCGACTCTACTGCGAGATTCATGGGAAGGTTAACGCTGAATCCTCTTGCCCATATAGATCCCGTAGGGACCGTCTTTCTTCCTCTTATTCTCATTATGACGCATTCTCCTGTGCTTTTTGGATGGGCGAAACCTGTGCCTGTAGATTTCTCTAACTTAAATAATCCAAAGAGAGATATGATATGGGTAAGCCTGGCAGGCCCTGCGGCAAATATAATTTTTGCGATCCTTTTATCCTTATTATTAAAAATACCTTTATTAATAGCCAGTTACCTTGCCGTATCTGTGATAACAACAGCTGTCATGGCAAACCTGGTATTAGCGGTATTTAACTTACTGCCAATACCTCCGCTGGACGGATCAAGAGTATTAATGGGGCTATTGCCTTATCATTTAGGCGCAGAATACGCTAAAATAGAGCCTTATGGTTTTATAATAATATTTGCGCTCTTGTGGATGGGCGCTATAAATACCTTAATCTGGCCGGCTGTTATTTTTCTGGCAAGCCTGCTTGGTATAAATTTCAGCATGTAAGCGTATAGCGCCGCTATATAGAGATTCCAATTATGAAAAAAATTAAGGTTAATCTCGGAAAAAACAGCTACGATATATTGATCTGCTCTGATGAACTTGAGAAGCTTGGGCCGCGCCTAAAGCGGCTGAATATAGGCAAGGACGCCATCATAGTCACGAATCCCGGCATAAAAAAGCTTTTCGGGGAAAAAATAAAAAAGGCGCTTGTTCCGAGCGGTTTCAATGTAAGATTTGAGACAGTCCCGGATGGAGAAAAAGCCAAATCAGAAAAAGAGTGCCTCAGGCTTTTGAACAATATTTCTAAATTTGACATTCAGCGCAAGGTGTTTATTGTAGCGCTCGGAGGAGGGGTGGTAGGAGATTTGGCAGGATTCACGGCTAGCATTTACAAAAGAGGCGTTCCATACGTGCAGGTTCCCACTACGCTTCTTAGCCAGGTAGATTCAGCAATAGGAGGCAAGACCGCGATAGATTTAAAAGTTGGGAAAAATTTAGCAGGCGCATTTTATCAGCCGAAACTTGTTTTTAGCGACATATCATTTCTGAAATGCCTGCCGGAAAAAGAGCTCGTGTCAGGCCTTGCAGAAGTTATTAAGTACGGGATAATAAAATCTCCGGGCCTCTTCAGTTTTTTAGAAAAAAACTATGCAAAAATCCTGGAACGCGATAAAAAATCCTTGTATCGCGTTGTTTGCGAATGCAGCTTTATAAAAGCCTTCGTTGTTGAAAAAGACGAAATGGACAATAAAAATGTGCGCGTGATCCTTAATCTCGGGCACACCGTAGGCCACGCCATAGAAGCGGCGGCCAATTACCGCAAATCTTATAATCATGGCCAGTCGGTAGGGCTCGGCATATTGTCAAGCGCTTATATAGCTGAAAATACAGGGCTGCTGGCGGGCGCTACCAGCCAGAGAATAAAAAATCTAATTAAAAACACAGGCCTCCCGGTAAAATTGAAAAATGTAAGTTTAAAAAATATCTTATCCGCTCAGAGCCGCGATAAAAAATTTATCCACGGCAAAAACCGTTTTGTCCTGCCCACCGGGATAGGCAGGGTTGTGGTCAGAGAAGGGGTTCCGGAACACCTGGTAAAAAAAGCCATACAAAATCTTTATGGACCTGAAAAAAGACAAAAACAGGCTTAAAAAGCTAAGAATTTTTGAAAAATTTATACGTTACGGCTTTAGGAATAAATCCCTGCTAAACCAGGCGCTTATTCATAAGTCTTACGCCAACGAAAAAAATATGGGGCAGTCCAGCGACAACGAAAGGCTGGAGTTTTTGGGGGATTCCGTGCTTGGCCTGATAATCAGCCATATGCTTTATAGCGAATACCCCGGAGAAGACGAGGGGGTTCTTACGCGTTATAAATCTCAATTGGTCAGCGGAGAAACGCTTGGCAAGATAGCCAAAGAACTTGGCATAGGGGACTATATCTTGCTTGGCAAAGGCGAAGAGGCGTCCGGTGGAAGAAAGCACGTATCCAACCTAATGTGCGCCCTTGAAGCTATAATAGGGGCCATATTCCTGGACGGAGGGATAAAGGTTTCGCATAATTTTATAACAAAGGTCTTTAAACCCGAAATACAGCTTGTAAAAGAAGGAAAAGGATCCAAAGATTATAAATCAATATTCCAGCAAATAGCTCTCAGAAAATTCAAAACAACGCCTTCCTACAGGATACTTTCGGAAATAGGGCCTGACCATAAAAAACATTTTATAGTAGAAGCGGTAGTGACCGGCAAAAGATATGGCATAGGGTCTGGCTCAAACAAAAAAAGCGCAGAACAAGCGTCTGCCAAAGAAGCGCTTTCTGCGCTGGGATCAGAAAAAGAACTACTTTAAGCTAAGGATTACCTCGCTCCCGTCATTCTTTTGAATCTTCACAATATCCCTGGTTATGCTTATAATCTCTCCGCCGATAAGCTTGTCGCCTTCCTTGACGATTTTATCGTTAACAATAGCCCATTTGCCTTCGTCGCCGTAAACAATGCCGTTCAGTTTCGCGAAATCATGCGACCTCATAGCCTTTAGAACAGTTTTTTGCTCCATGCTGTTAAGCGCAGACTGAATAACGGAAATGGATTTATCAGTCCCGTCTGAAACATAATCAGTGTCTATCTTAGACATGTTTTTATATAAAACGAGAGACCCGAAAAGAGATGCTATGATAATAAGAGATACGGTTATGATGGCTGTCCATTTTCTATTAGAGCTTTGATAGGTTTCCATAACCAACGCGGTAGCGCTCGTATCTGCATCCCGATTCTTGTAGTCAAATTCCTTGCCCGCCTTTTTTAAAGCGTCGTTAACAATGCTCATCAAACACCCCCTCTATTTCTTTAGCGCATTTTTTTACTATATCGGAATCTATTATTTTTTTATCTGCGGTATAACCCGCGAGAAGCGATTTGTCGCAAGCTATATTTATCAACCTTGGTATACCCCCTGAAAATTTAAATATTTCCTCAAGAGCGTCCTTGTTGAAAATCTCTCTGTTATTTGCGCCCGCAACCTTCATTCTATGCGAGACATAACAGGCTACTTCATGTCTTGATAGAGAGGAGATATGATATCTTATGGCTATCCTCTGGCGCAATTGTTTCAGCTCTCCGGAAGCAAGTTTTTCCCTTAATTCAGGCTGACCAACCAAGATAATCTGCAATAATTTTTCTTTTTCTGTTTCAAGGTTTGACAGAAGCCTTACTTGCTCTAAGAGCGATGGTTTCAAATTCTGAGCTTCATCTATAATAAGCACCGCATTATTCCTGTGCCCCAGCTGCTCAAGCAAAAACCTGTTGAGCTCATTGATCATCGTTATCTTATTCTTTGTCTTTACCTGTATGCCAAAATCCTCTATGATAGCCTGCAGCAACTGATTTTCCGAAAGGTTCCCGTTCAATATAAAAGCTGTTTTTGTGTGACTATCCAGCTGGTTCAGAAGAGCCTTACATACAGTAGTTTTTCCTGCGCCTATCTCGCCCGTAATCTCCAAAAACCCCATGCGCTCCTGAATCCCGTACTGCATGTGACAGATGGCTTCTTTATGTTTTTTGCTAAGATAGAGGAAATTAGGGTCAGCGGTAACGCTGAAAGGCTTTTCTTTTAAGTTATAGAAATCGATGTACATATTACCGAAATTATAGCACCAATAGCGCTTTAATAAAAGTAAAATTTTACATGTTATAATTTTCTTGAAATATGTTATTGTTTAGCGTATAATGTTTAAAAATAACAAGGAGGTTTTTATGTGGGGCGGGATAAATAGAAGGAAGTTTCCGAGAGCCAGTTACCCGTGCGTTTTATCAGTAAAGAGAAAAGACCAGGCAGATAACATATCAACGCAGACTGAAAACATAGGTTTGGGCGGCATATGCGTTATGCTGCCAAAAGATCTGGGAATTTTTGCTCCCGTAGAGATACGCCTGGACTTATTGGACGGCCAGCCTACCATAGAATGCGACGGCACAGTAGCGTGGGTTATAGCTAGTAAAGAAGATAGAAAAAAAGAATCTTTTGATACAGGCCTGGAGTTTACGACTTTGAAAAGAAAAGACGCTGTAAGGATAAATTCTATAGTGGAAAAGGTTGTAGAAACTCAATAACCTATTGACAAGTATGGACTTACATGATAAAGTTATGGTATGGAAGAGGAAAGAAGGGTTGTCCCAAGAATATCATTTGATTCGCCTGTCCGCTATCGCCAGGAAGGGCTTCAGCGCTACAGCGATACAACAGGCAAAGATATAAGCACTAGCGGCATAAGGTTTATTTCCAACGAATTCATCCCGAAAAATTCAAAGCTCATATTTGAATTGCGCCCTCCATGGCGCGCAGAGCCAATCCAGGCAACTGCAAAAGTCGTGTGGATCTCAAATCAGCCTTATTCCGAAAAATTTGAAGTAGGCGCGAGATTTCTGAGCCCGCTAACAGGCATTACATAGATACCTCAGTTTTTTAAGAACCGGATTTATCCCCGCCATCTTGACAAAACCAATATCGCAGGGTATACTTTTACCACTTATGGCTGAAACTAAAAACAAACAAAGTCTGAATAAGGTCTTTGCCTTATTAAAGATACTGGACAAGGATAAAAGATATGATCCGGAAGTGTATTCTTTTATCATGGCGAGCCTGGATTATACCATGAAAAGGCTGAATAGAAAAGGCCATGTGAGCGGACAGGAGCTCTCTGACGGCGTAAAAGACTATTGCCTCGAACAATTCGGGCCAATGGCAAGGCTTGTGCTTGAGAAATGGGGCGTTAAATCAACTAATGACTTTGGAGAGATAGTTTTTAATCTCATAGATTCGGGCTTACTAGGCAAGACAGAGCAAGATCGCAGGGAAGATTTCCACGACAGGTACGACTTCAGAGAAACTTTTGACAAAGGCTGCAAATACTCCCTTCATTAATCCTCTATTAACTTGACAAATCCAAACACCTTGTAAATTAACAACGTTATGTAAAACTATGAGAAGCTCTTACTAATCCTGGCAGGTTCTGATAAAAGCCCCGTTGATTTGAGCGGGCATGGCACACGCTAAAGCCGGTTGGGGCCTTTCGGCAGAAATCTTCAGGGCTGCCAAGGCTGGCGATTACTTAACGCCTTACCTGACTATTCAAACAGCACAATTTAGATTAAATTTTTCTTGTATTTTTTATTTTTTTGTATTAGAATGCGCTTGTGATGATAAAAAACATTTTTGTTTTATACGCTTTCTGCGCGCTTCTCTCCGGAATCGCTTTTTCTCAGGATGAAATAGAGATTGATTCGCAGATAATGAGCGTAAATCCTGACAAGGAGTACATAATAATCAAGGCGGGTGAAAATGACGGGGTAGAAATAGGCGATGGCCTTATTGTGCATAGGAATGCCGAAAAAATAGCGGAGGCCCAGATCGTGGAAGTCAGGGATGACGTGGCTGCCGCAGAAATATTAAACGCCGAGGAAGAAATCAGAGAAGGAGACAATATCCTTATTGTCAAAAAAATAAAAGACGTTCAGACAGAGGAAGAAAGCGCTGTATATCAAGAACCGAAAAGATCCAAATGGAAGACCCTTTTAGGATCCGCTAGCCAGGCCAGGTCGCTAGCGCCCGTAGAAACCGTAACTTCAGGATACGCCGCTTCCGGATACGAATCTACTGCGAGAGATGCCCTGAGCCTTGAAAAAATCGCGGTTTCCAGGGAATCAAGCATTGTAAAAGCTGAAATAGACGCGGATTCAAGCACTGTATTCTCTTATGCGCTGATAGTGTTGAGAGAAAACGGGTATTCTGTTATTTTTTCTAACAGGGTAATAGGTAATATCTTAGCCACGAGGCCCATAGAACTTACCCTCATGAAAGAGCTATGGGCTGACTCCAACGCATCAATTGAACATAAAATAGTCACATCCCTTGAAATAAAAGACAAAAACAGAGGCACCGAATTAATCGTAGGTTCTTTTAAAGAGCATACCCAAAAAGGTAAACAGGTTAAATTTCCAATTATAAGGGATTCAAAATATTACAACCTTTTGGTGGAGCTGGCTTCAAGAATAAAAGAACGCACAGAGCGTTGAAGAATAAAAAATTAACCAGATCTTTGTTAACAATATATAATTTGCTATACGCCAAGTTCGGTCCAAGGCATTGGTGGCCGGGCGATACTAAAATTGAAATAATAATAGGCGCGATACTCACGCAAAATACAGCCTGGACCAATGTAGAAAAAGCCATTAGAAACATAAAAAGAGAAAAGGCCCTGAGCGTAAACAAACTATCCGATATTAGCGAGAAAAAACTGGCGAGACTTATAAGGCCTTCCGGTTATTATAATATAAAAACGAACCGGATAAAAAACTTTTTAAGATTCCTGAACATGTGTTACAATGGTTCTATTAACAAAATGTTCAGGTCGGATCTTTATAAATTAAGAGAAAAGCTTCTGTCGGTCAAAGGCATCGGCCAGGAAACGGCTGACAGCATTCTCTTATATGCCGGAAATAAGCCTGTTTTTGTAGTAGACGCCTATACAAAAAGGATATTGTCAAGGCATGGCTTCATAAACGAAGAGGCTACTTATAAAGAGGCGCAATCCTTGTTTATGAATAACCTTAAGAAGGACGAGAGATTATTCAACGAGTTTCACGCATTAATAGTCGAGTTAGGAAAGTCAGTCTGTAAGTCTAAGAAACCTTTGTGCAACATGTGCCCCATAAGAAAAATACGGAGGAAATAAGATGCCAGAAGAAACAAAGAAAACGCCGGAAGCAGCAGAAAAACCTACAAATTGCATGAAATGCAATAAAAGATTAAGCAGGAAAACGTGGTATTATAAAAATAACGGTTATTATTGTTCTAAAGGCTGCTGGCAACAGGCTGTAAAAGCCCAAGCTGCTAAAAAAGAGAAAAAAGCATAGTCATATGATTGAGCGCCGCAGAAATATAAGGGCAAGAAAAAATATACCCGTCAAACTTGCAGACTCTGTTTTTGATATTATAACAGAAACAGCTGATATTAGTTCGTCCGGCGCTTATTGCAGGGTCACCAGAAATCTTCCCCCTATGTCAAAGATAGAGGTTGCGCTCTTGATCCCGGGTAAAAATCTTGAAAGCCCTACAAAAAAAATAAAATGCAAAGGGGTTGTAGTCAGGACAGAACCTGCAATAGTAAGAGACTCTGATAAGGCTCATTACAATATAGCTATATTTTTCACAGATATATCCAAAAGAGACCAGAAAATAGCAGAGGAGTATGTGGCTTCCGGCAATATGGACCCGGCTGAAATACAGATAAGCCAATGACGCACAGGTATAAATGGGCAGCGCTAAAAAGCCAAATGCAGTAAAACTTATCATAGGAATGCTCGCCAAAAATAAAAAACTCTTCGAAAAAGCCGAAGAGTTTTTTATTAAAGAATTCGGAGCTATAGATTACCAAAGCCCCGCAATTACTTTTAAATATACAACCTACTATAAAAAAGAGATGGGCAGTTGCCTCAAGAGAAAATTTATATCCTTTGAAACGCTCATTTCTCAAGAAAAAATTGCGGAAATAAAACTCCTCACCAATTCCATTGAAAAAAAATTCAGCGTAAACAATAATCGGCAAGTAAATATAGACCCCGGATACATATCTGATTCAAAACTCGTCCTTGCCACAACAAAGGATTATTTTCACAGGATATATCTTACCCGCGGCATATACGCGGAAATCACGCTTAAGTGGCGCAAACATAGCTTTGAACCATTCGAATGGACATACCCTGACTATAGAAGCAAAAAATATATACGCATTTTAAACGAGATAAGGCATAACTTCATGAAAAATCGTGCGGGATAAAGCTAAACAATACTCTACAATAAAACACAGGATCGCAATAATAGGTATTTTTCTTACCCCTATATCGCTATGGGTATTGTTAATTATCGGGATTCCAACTTATTTTAAAAATGCGGCGTTTCTTATTTCCGGCAAAGAATACGTCAGCCTTATTATATTTTATGCGCTCACCGGGACGCTCTATTATGCAATAAGCCTGCCTTTGGAATTTTACTCGGGATTCATGCTGGAGCACAGGTTTTCTCTCTCCAATCAGTCGTTGAAAGATTGGATAATAATGGAGGCCAAGAAAAGTATCATTGCCTTCATAATAAGCGCGCCTTTGGTTGTATCGCTGTACGCCTTTTTAAAAATATCGCCTTTAAACTGGTGGCTATGGACGGCTTTTTTATGGTTTTTTATTTCAATTATACTTGCAAAATTTGCACCCGCAATAATAGTGCCTCTTTTTTATAAATATTCTCCTGTAAAAGACGCTGATTTATCGCAAAGGCTTGGCCGGCTTGTGGCAAGATTCGGGTTCAAGGCAAGCGGCGTATATGAACTAAACATAAGCAAAGACACAAAAAAAGCCAACGCTGCGCTATTAGGACTAGGAAGACAGAAAAGGATAGTGCTTTGCGATACGCTCCTTTCTAATTTCAGCCACAGCGAAATAGAAGCTGTAATGGCTCATGAGCTTGGACACCATAAGCTGAACCACATGTGGAAACTTATACTATCAGGAGGATTTTTTACTTTCGTAACATTCTTCTTCGCAAATACCATATTCTTAAAATTGCATACTTTTTTTGGTTACAGATTAATTCATGATTACGAATCAATAGTGCTTATTTATTTCGCTACGACAATCCTAAGCATACCGTTAATACCCGCGGCAAACGCTCTCTCCAGGCGCATGGAAAAAGACGCTGATAAATTCGCCTTAAAGGCTACGGGCGATGTCAGCGCGTTCATGGCTACCATGAAAAGGCTTGGAGAACAAAACCTGGCAGATGTAAATCCCGGCAGATTTTACGAAATAATGCTTTATGACCATCCGCCAATATCCAGGAGGATAGCTCTTGCAGAATCACTCAAAGGCAGCGCCAAAAACAACCCCGAGTAAGGTTTACGTCAAAAGGCTTCGGGACTGGTCCGACGACCAGCAAATAAACGAAACTGTTCTATCTGCATGGCAATGCCTGGAGCCGACGCTTGATTTTATAGACAAAAATAGCTTTACTGCAATAAAATTAACATTCGGGGAAGAAGATACGTCTGGATACATTAAGCCGGTATGGCTCGCAGGCATTTTAAATTCCTTAAAACAAAAGACGGAAAACATTTTTATAGTAGAAACTAATACGCTTTACAGGGAAAAGAGGTCAAATGCCGTTGGCCATCTTCACGTGGCAAATAGCCATGGTTACAGCCTGGATAAAATAGGTATCCCTGTAATTATAGCTGATGGGTTGCGCGGCAGGGATGGGCAAACCATATCAATACGCGGAGACCATTTTGAAAACGTTAAAATCGCAAGGGGCATATGCGAAAGCGATAATATGATTTGCATATCGCATGTGACAGGCCATATGCAATCAGGTTTTGCCGGAGCTCTTAAAAACCTAGGCATGGGCTGCGCCTCCCGACAGGGAAAACTTTTGCAGCATTCAGGCACTCTCCCTGAGATAATAATTGATAAATGCGCTGGCTGCGGCGCATGCATGAGCGTGTGCCCTGCAAACGCCATAGGCATAAAAAAGAAAAAGGCTATACTGGTAAATGAAAGGTGCATAGGTTGCGGAGAATGCACAGTAGCCTGCAGGACAGGCGCTATTGATATAAAATACGACGAAAATGTTGTAAAATTTCAGGAAAAAATGGTAGAATATGCTCTAGGCGTAAAAAAGGCCTTAAGCTCTAAAATAGCGTATTTAAACTTTTTAGAAACCGTGACCAAAAATTGCGACTGTATGTCAAAAAATGAAACGCCTATTGCGCCCGATATAGGCATAATATGCGGCACAGATCCTGTGGCAGTAGACAAGGCCTCTATGGATCTTATAGGCATAGACAAATTTAAGGAGCAATTTCCAGATATAGACCTTCTTATCCAGATAAAACATGCTGAAAAGATCAAACTGGGCACTGGCCAGTACGAACTGTTGGAGATTTAAAAAATGTACCTGATATACGCTGTTATTCTCCTGTTATTGATTTTTATACTGCTTATAACGCTGACGGAGGAAGTGAAAACCAGGAAGGGGCTAACGCACGGCATTGCAAATAAATACTGGGTATTGAAAGAAAAAAGGAAATTTGTAAGGTTTCAAGAGGACATGAAAATAAGATACAGCCACATCGGCTCTAATCCAGGCGGAGACGACGCCAGGATGCTCAACATATCCAGAAGAGGCCTTTGCATTTCTACCTACGAGAAGCTCAAAGAAAAAGACAGCCTGGCGATAGAAATAGAAGTGCCTGGTTTTCCAAAACCAATAAAACTGACAGGGTGCGTTATGTGGGTAAAAGAACTGCCTTCTCCTGATAAGCAGGGCAGAAGAATGTTTTATACAGGCCTGCAGTTTGAAAAAATAAACCCTGAGGCGGAAGCTGTATTAACAACGCACCTGAACACATTAAGAAGGCCTTAGGAGGATCTGATGATAAACATAGAAGAGTTTAAGAAGCTAGATATAAGAATAGCCAGGATAAAAAGCGTAGCTGATCATCCAAATGCTGACAGGCTTTATGTTGTGCGGCTGGCAATAGGAGAAGAGGAGAGAGAGGTAGTAGCCGGAATAAAAAAAAGCTACAGCAAAGAAGAACTCGTGGATAAACTAGTGGTTGTGGTTGGAAACCTTGAGCCCGCTATAATAAGAGGCGTGGAAAGTAAGGGCATGATCCTGGCAACCCAAGACGGAGAAACATTAGCTGTTCTGTCGCCTGACAGGCCTGTTGCTCCAGGAAGCATTGTTAAATGATTATCGGCTTAACAGGCGCAAATGCTTCCGGAAAAGGCGAAGCGGCCAGTTATTTAAAGTCAAAAGGTTTCGAATATTATTCGCTCTCTGATATATTAAGGGAAGAAGCCAGGCTCAAAAAAATAGAGCCATCGCGCGAAAACCTGATAAAGCTGGGTAATGAATTAAGAAGAAAAAAAGGCCCTTCGGTACTTGCAAGTCTTGCTGTAAAAAGGATTGAAGGTAAAAAAAACTGCGCGATTGATTCCATAAGGAATCCTTTTGAAATAAAAGCTCTCAGGAAATTAAAAGGCTTTACCCTTATAGGCATAGAAGCCCCCGTAGAAATAAGATTCAGGCGGGCTATCGAAAGAAAAAGGCCTGGAGATCCTAAGACCATAAAAGATTTTATAGAAAAAGAAAAAAAGGAAAACATACGGAGCTCCACGAACCAGCAGCTGGAAAATTGCTTAAAATCAGCTGATATCTTAATCGCGAATAATTCCAGCCTGGAGGATTTTCACAAAAAAATAGATGAAGCAATCGCAAAGATTAAAAAGACCTGAATGGGATGAATATTTTTTAAAGATGTCATATCTTGTGGCTGAGAGATCTACCTGCTTAAGGCATCATGTGGGGGCAGTCATCGTGAGAGACAAGAGGATACTTACCACCGGATATAATGGAGCGGCCAGAAACGTAAAAGATTGCCTGGAATTAGGCTGTTTAAGAGACGAAAAGGGGATTCCTTCAGGCGAAAGGCATGAGATATGCAGGGCAATACACGCGGAACAGAACGCTATAATACAGGCAGGGCTACACGGAATAACCATTGCTGACAGTATAATATATTGCACTCATTCCCCATGCATCCTTTGCGCAAAGATGATAGTGAACGCGCGGATAAAGAAATTCGTTACATGCGGCCAGTACGCGGATAAAAGCTTTGAGGCGTTGTTTAAAGAAGCCGGCATAGAATATAAAAAGATAGAAAACTCAAAGCTTAGCATAACAAAGCTGGATTAAGGAGTTTTAATGAGAGAAAAAAGAAGATTCATAAGATTTGATATAGCCTTAAAGGTTTCTTACATTATTCGAAAAGAACTTAAGGCAGAAAAAACCGGGACAACTAAAGATATAAGCGCCCAGGGCATGCAATTATTGACTGAAGAGAAGATGGAGACAGGCGATAAAGTTGATCTGAAGATATTTGTGCCGGAAGCGCCTAACCCTGTTCACATAAGAGGTGTTGTGGTCTGGTCAGGGGAATCAGGCATTGCCAAAAGACATTGCCATAGTTCGGGCATTGATTTTGAGAAAATAGAAGAAGACAATAAGAACACTTTTTTAAAATTTTTATGTAACCTTATGTATGCAAAAACAGGAGCGATAAAAAAAGAAGAATGAAAGTTGCTAAGCTTTTTACTATACTATTAATTGCGGTTTCCTTTTTAACCCCTGGCTGCGCCACGTCATACAATCCCGCGACCGAAAGAAAAGAGCTTGTGTTTATCACAACGCCTATGGAGGTAGCGCTCGGACAAAACACGGCAATGCAGGTAGCAAAACAGTATACTTTTATAAAAGACCCCCAGCAGGTAAATAAAATTACAGAGATAGGGGAGAAACTGGCAAAGGTATCAGACAGGACTGACCTTAAGTATCACTTTGCCGTAGTTGAAGATAAGGAAATTAACGCCTTTACAATGCCAGGCGCATATATTTATATTAATTCAGGGCTTATCGATATGACAACCGACGATGAGCTGGCATGCGTGATAGGTCACGAAATAGGCCATGTTGCTGCGAGGCATATTGCCAAAAAACTTCAAACTCAACTAGGCTATGATATTTTAATGAACATAGCTCTTCGGAACGCAAGCGTCAGGCAAATGCAGCAGGCAATAGGCGTCACGTTCAATCTTGTAGAGCTGGGGTATTCAAGAGAAGACGAACTTCTGTCTGACAGGCTTGGCGTAAAATACGCCTATAAAGCCGGTTACAACCCTTACGCAATGGTCTCGTTTCTAAAAAAATTAAATGAAAAGGATAAAAGCGATATGGGTCCTATTTTTCTTCGCAGTCATCCATATACATCCAATAGAATTAAAATGATGGAAAAAGAAATACCCGCTATAATATCTAAGGTAAACGCCAAGGCTCAGCAGGGTATCCAAAATTCAGGCGCCAATATCGCTACGCAGGTTGTAGCAAATAATTCCTCTGATCGTCCGCTAAAAGTCATGTGCCGGAAATGCAGAAGAATATTTCCTGGAACTGTAAAATTCTGTCCATATGATGGGACAAAAATGGAGTAACTTAAAATTTCCTTAACCAATCTGCGCAAGGCTGCTAAAAATAACCTTGCGCAGATTAACAGCTGTTTAAAGAAGGGGAGGTGTATTCTATGCTTGCCGAAACCAATAACAGGCTGTTTGAAAGAGTAAGCGGAGAACTTGCAGTAAGGTACAGTCCGCAAGGCACTGACGGAGAATTCTGCAGCACTACCAGAAATATAAGCGGCGGCGGCATAAGAATGCCTCTATTAAAAAAACTGAAACCAGGTTCAATGCTGAACATGGAGGTCTTCAAGCATAATACAGATATCGCTTTCAGGTGCATGGGCAAAGTAATGTGGGCATGGGATGCCCCTTCTGACGCAAAAGAAAACCATATTTTCGAGGCAGGTATAAAATTTATAAATCCAGATCTTCTCTGCATTGGAAAATTAATAGACTCTTTAGAAAAAAACAGCCTATTGGCGCGATAACATGAAGTTATTCAAAAATCTGTTTGAGTTTAAAAAAGCCCCTGATTTTATCAATGACCGCCGCGATTCTAAAAGATATGACATAATGCTGAAGTTAAATTACTCCTGCCCTGAAACAAAATATTCCGAAGAAAGTCTCACAAAAAACATATCCAAAAACGGCCTAAGATTCCAGGTAAATTCAAGGCTCCCGAAAGGCTCGCTCCTGGATATACAGATAGAAGACCCGAACAGCAATAAGTCTATGTTATTAAGAGGAAGGGTGGTTTGGCTTGAAGAATTTTCCGGGGAAGAAGATTCTGAGGCGATCAGATACGAAACAGGCGTAAATCTTTTAAAAAAGAAACTCTTTTAGGCTCATTAATACTGAATACTATGATACCACGAAAAAAGTCGGGCTTTTTCAAGCTGCTAAAAATTGCTATCTTTATCATGGTGGGCATCCTCATTATTATAAATCTCTTGCACATAGGAGGCGCCTATCCCGGCAAGCAACGTATAACAACAAACATGTTAACTATAATACTTCTCGTGTGGGCAACTGCCTTTTGGTTAACGGTAACAAAGCATTCCGATAAAAAATAGTGCTATTTATATCTTATAGTGCCTCCGGCTTTTTTAATTTTTTATTACTATCAATACCCGTATTAATTCTCCTGGTATTCTACGCAATATATAAAAACCATAAACTCTGCAATCTTATATCAACTCTTATAATGCTGTATATTTTAGGATTTTTTATATACTTATTTTTTGTTATAAGATTCATCCATTAACTATATGCCGACAGATGCGCTATTTTTAGGCGGTACATCTATAGACCTTATTCAAGAAAACCGATACAAGGGAAGCGCTCCTGTATTCATGGCTTCTGTTGGCGGTTCTATCACTAATTCATCTATTATAAGCGCCAAATTAGGCCTGAAGACAGCTCTTTTAAACAGAGTAGGCAAGGATCTGTTAGGCGATTTTGCTGTTGAGCTTTTAAATGCCTGTAAGATAGACGCAAAAGGCATTATCCGGGATTCAAATATTAAAACACCTCTCGCAATAGCTAAAATTGATAACCACGGAGTTCCCGTTTTTTCAGCGACAGTGACCTCAAACAGAAGGTTTAATTAACTTTAAGTGTATTATACCTAAAAAGAGTATAATGCTCAAAGGAGGTCACATTGGAACTTATGAATATAAAGAAAGAACGCATAAAACTTACGCCG